>JAVVDU010000015.1:9045-45267 GCA_032251515.1 Gemmatimonadota bacterium | reverse complement strand
AGTTTCTCGTGTTCCGGCAGGTCAGCGAGTGGCTGCGGCTGCTGGGGCGCCTGGTCAGCCCGTCCGCGACGGCACCACCAGCACCGGGACCTTCGCCTTCCGGATGACGCCGGCCGACACGCTGCCGACCACCAGGTCGAACAGCTTCCCGTGGCCGTGCGAGCCGACCACGATCACCTCGGCGCCGGCCTCGTCGGCCTGCTCGAGGATCGTGCGGATCGTGGGCCCGCGGACGAGAAGCGCCCGGGCGTCGTGGCCCGCCTCGCGCAGCCGGTCGGCCATGGCCTGGAGCCGCTCGTGCTCCTCCCGGAACTGGCGGGCGACCTGGTCTCGCACCGCTTCGGGGCCCGCCTCCATCCCGATGAAGCTCGGGTCGGGCTCGGCGACGTGGAAGAGGACGATCTCGCGTTTCGGGCGGGCCAGCCGGGAGACGATCTCCAGCTGCGCGTCGGTGACGTCCGAAAAGTCCAGGGCGACGAGAAGGCTCACAATTCCAGCTCCGGTCGGGTGATCCCGCGCTCCGCCAGCCGATCCTGCAATATAGCGATGAGAGAGCGCGTCCACCGCGTCTTGTCACGGGCGCTGATGTGGGACCACTCGGGCGTCCGCACGTCGGCCAGCTCGGGATGGTCCTCGAAGTGCACGCCCACGGCGCCGCCGGCCGCGACGATCGGGTCCCACACCCTGTCGCGGGGCGTCGCCTGCCGCTCGAACTCCCGGAACCAGTCGGACGACGGGGCGCGCACGAACACGACCTCGCCGCCCCGCGCGCGGATCTTCGCCACGTCCCGCCGCACGCCCGCCAGGAGCTCCTCGAAGGCGCGCCGCGCCTCCTCCTCGGACGGCGGCGGCGGCACGCTCTCGAGGATCGCCCGCCAGGTGGATGTGACGATCCGGTTGTAGGCCGGGTCGGTCTCGACCCGGTCCCACAGGTCGGATTCCCGCTCCCGCGTCATGATCTCGATCTTGCGCACCTCGGGCGGAGCGGGCGCCAGGCCGTCCCGCGCCGGCCACCAGGGCTGGCGGTCCAGCACGGCGAACAGGGCGAAGTCGATGCTGTAGAAGGCGAGCCGCACCTCGAGCGGGTAGGAGAGGAGGGTGCCCAGCCGCTGTGCCGGCGTCTCGTCGCGATAGCGCCCTACGGCCTCGGCCCGGTAGCCGATTCCCGGCTGCAGGACGAGGGGCGGCGTCACCCCGACGACGAGGAGCCCCCGGAAGTCGGGGTCGTCGGCGAGGTCGGTCAGGAGGGGGAGCGGATTCGATCCCTCGAGCGCGAGCTGCACGGGGCGGACGCCCGTCTCCTCCTCCCAGGCGTCGAGGTCGATGTCGAACTGCAGGCGGGACGAGCCGAGGATCACCGTGGCCCGCGGCTCCGACCGGTCCACGCGGCGCCGGGCTTCCGCCCACTGCCCGTCGCCGTTCCGATAGGAGGGCACGACGCCCTGTGCGACCCGCCAGTACGCCTCCCAGCCGGCGATGCCCGCGACCGCGAGCACCAGCGCGAGGAGCGCCACGGCTCCCCACGGGACTTCGGGAATGCGCCGCTGGAAGACCGGCTCCGCCACGGGCCCGGACGGGGGGGGCGACGCGGGCGCGGACGCGGGGCCGGACACCGCCCCGGACTCAGAACTGGAAGTAGATGAACGCATCGCCGGATCCTTGGGTGATCACGATGAGGACGAGCATGCCGGCCCACGCGAGGCCGGTCAGCCACCAGGGGGCCCGCGCGACGACCTCTTCGAGGCGCCGGTTCCGCATCGCCCAGTGCACGGCGAGGATGCCGGCGGTCACGACGACGACGCGCAGGGCGAGGTGCGAGCCGAGGACGAGCGCGGCTCCCGCGGGCGCGAAGCCGAGCATCGCCCGGATCAGGTTCCACGCCGTGCCGAACTCCTGCGCCCGGAAGAACACCCAGGTGAGGTTCACGAGGAAGTAGGTCAGCAGGCCCAGGAACAGCCGGAACGCGAAGGCGCGGGCGATCCGGAGGTGCCCGAGGCGCTCCCGCAGGAGGCGCTCGATCCCCAGGTAGAGGCCGTGCAGGCCGCCCCACACCACGAACGTCCACGCCGCGCCGTGCCACAGCCCGCCGAGCAGCATGGTGACCATCAGGTTCAGCTGGGTGCGGTGCCAGCCCTTCCGGTTGCCGCCGAGCGGGATGTAGAGGTAGTCGCGCAGCCACGTGGACAGCGAGATGTGCCAGCGCCGCCAGAAGTCCGAGAAGCCGATCGCCGCGTAGGGGAAGCGGAAGTTGTCGGTGAGCGAGAGGCCGAGGCACAGGGCGATCCCGATCGCGGCCGTCGAGTAGCCGGCGAAGTCGGAGAAGATCTGCCCGGCGAACGCGAGGGTCCCGAGCCACGCGTCGCTGAACGGTACCGGCGCCGCCGCCCCGTACACCGCGTCGGCGGCCGGCGCGAGGGCCCCGTCGGCGATCACCACCTTCTGGAACAGCCCGAGCGTCAGGAGCCCGAGCCCCCACAGGAACTGCGGGCGGGTGGCGCGCACGGGCGTTTCGAACTGCGGGATGAGCTGGGTGGGCCGGATGATCGGGCCCGCCACGAGCTGCGGGAAGAAGGTGACGAACAGGGCGAAGTCGAGCAGGGAGCCGGCCGGCTCGGAGCGCCGGAGATAGACGTCCAGCGTGTAGGCCATCGTCTGGAAGGTGTAGAACGAGATCCCGACGGGCAGGACGATGTCCCACCCGGGCGCCGTCCAGTCCAGGCCGAACGCGGCCGCGAGGGCCTGCCAGTTCTCCAGCAGGAAGCCGCCGTACTTGAATGTCCCGAGCATGCCGAGGTTCACGGCGATGCTCACGCCAAGCAGCAGGCGGCGCCGGGAGAGGCGGTCCTCCCGGAAGATCGCCTTCGCCACGACCCAGTCCACGACCGTGGAGAGCCACAGGAGAAGCACGAAGGGCGGGTTCCACGCGGCGTAAAAGGCGTAGCTCGCCAGGAGCAGGTTCGTCTTCTTCACCTTCCACGGCAGCGGCGCGTTGTGGAGCGCCAGCACGAGCGCGAAGAAGACCAGGAAGGTCAACGAGTTGAAGAGCACGGGGCTCTGGCTCCGGCGCTGTGAGGAAAGGTCCGGCGCGTGCCTCGAAGCGCGCCCGGAGCGAGCCCCACGCGCGGCAGTCGGGGCGCCCGGGACGACCGAGGAACGGCAAATCGACCGTTGATGTCAAGGTCCGGGCCGGACGGAGGGGGGCGACCGTCAGCGCGCCAGCACGTCCACCACGAGCAGGAGGAGGAACGCCGGGTGCCAGGCGAGGGACGCGAGGAAGAGGTCGCGGGCCGGCCGGGTGCCGGGAGTGGCGCCGAGCGCCAGGGCCCGCGCCGAGACCACGGCCCGCCCGAGGAACGCGGCGCCGAGCAGGGTCATGCCGGCGGCGTACAGGGGCCCGGCGGCGCCCAGGATCCACGGCAGCAGGCCCGCCGGCACGAGCAGGGCGCACGCGGCGACGGCCCAGCGGCCGATCCGGGCGGCCGGCCGCGGCCCCGGCGGCGCCATGCGGAACCCGACGCGCGCGTGGTCCTCGCGCAGCATCCAGGCGAGCCCCAGCACGTGCGGATGCTGCCACAGCCAGGCGACGAGGAAGAGCGACAGGGCGGCGGCGTCCACGCGTCCCGTGGCGGCGCTCCAGCCGATGAGGACGGGCATGGCCCCGGGCACCGCACCGGCCGGCACCGACAGCCACGATCGCCGCTTGAGGGGACGGTACAGCCAGTGGTAGGTGGCGGCGGAGGCGAGGCCGAGCGCCGCCGCGGTCGGGCCCACCGTGAAGAAGAGCCAGGCGGTGCCGGCCGCGAGGAGCAGGAGGCCGAACGCGCGGGCCCCGGCCGGGCCGAGCCGGCCGGACGGGATGGGGCGTCCCCGCGTCCGCTGCATGCGGGCGTCGAGGTCCCGCTCCGCGACCTGGTTCAGGGCCAGCGCCCCGCCGCTGCCGAGGGCCGTGCCCAGCAGCACGTGCAGGACGAGGCCCGCGCCCGGACGCCCGTTCAGCGCGACGAACGCGGCGGCCCCGGCGGTCAGCGTCATGTACAGCGCGATGCCGGGCTTGGTGAGCTCCACCCAGGCCCCCAGGCGGGCCGGGGACGGCCGCGCCGCGGAGCGGACGCGCGCGGGACGCCGGGCCGCCTCAGCCACGGGGCCTCCGCACCTCGAGCGCACCCGTGTCGGGATGACGGGTGACGAGGAGCACGTCGCCCGGCCCGAGGGTCAGCGTCTCTTCGATGTGCAGGACGAGGGGAGCGGTATCCTCCTCGTCGCCGGACCGGCCGTCCGCGTCACCCTCGTCCGGCCCGCCATCCGGCCCGCCGTCCGGGGCGAAGCGGATGCGTACCGCGTGCGTCCCGGCGGGCAGGCGAAGGTCCCGGTACACGAACAGCGGCCGGTCGCCGTGCGCCCCGCGCGCCTCGACGCGGGCGTCGACCAGCGGCCGACCGTCCACCTCGGCGGTGAGCCGGTAGGGGGGCACGACCACCGCGCAGGCGTCGGGGTTGCGCATGTGGGGCGGCAGGTCCTCGAGCTCCGCCGCGGTGGGGAAGCGGCACTCGCCGGCCTCCTCGCCCCGCAGGCGCCAGCTCAGGCGCAGAGCCGCTTCCCCCGGGTCCGCCGCAGGCAGGGGAGCGCGCGACAGGAAGCCGAGGCCCGCCACCGCCGCCAGGGCCACGATCGCCGCGGCCACGCGCCGCGCGGCGCTCACCCGACCGTCTCCACGGACCGGTCCGCGGCCGTCTCGCAGGCGAGGTCCGGCTCGGGCGCACGCTCCGCGGCGGGGCCGGGAAGGGTGGCGATCTCCGCCCGCAGCTCCGCCACCGCCGCGGCCACGACTTCGGGCCGGCCGGCGCCCGCCTCCACCCAGCGCACCCGGCGACGCTCCACGCGGGCCTGGAGCTCTGCCTCCCGGTCGTGGAACAGGCGCTGTTCGGCCCACTTCGTCCCTTCCCGGTTCCAGCAGTCCCGGGCCGGACAGGCGGCGATCACGACCCCCCCGGCACCGCCCCGCAGCAGCAGCTCGACGACCGAGGTGTGAAGGCTCCCGGCGCAGGAGACGGGCCACGGGATCGTGCCGCCCCGCGCCACCGCGTCGCCGGCCGCGGCCGCGCCGCCCGCCGCGCCGAGGCGCTCCAGCCCGCCCGGGCCCGAGGAACAGGCCACGAGCACCACGTCGCGCGGTCCGGGCGCCCGGGCGGCGAGGAACTCGCGCACCCGGGCCACCTGGTCCCGCCCGGTCCGCCCCGGCGGTCCCACGCCCATGGGGGCGCAGGAGCCGGCACAGATCCCGCAGCTCACGCAGGCGGCCGGGTCGACGCGGGCCACCGGGCCGGGGCGGGGATCTCCGGGGGCCCGGGCGACGAGGGCGATCGCCTCCCAGGGGCAGTCGATCACGCACTGCTCGCAGCCCGTACAGGTCGCGGGGTCCACGCGGGACGGGGCGGGACGCGCGGCGGGCGCGGGCCGCGTGAGTACCGGGACCGCGACGGCCGCCAGGACCGCAGCGCCGCCCGCCGCCCACACGGCCCACGCGGGAAGGGCGCGCGACACCGGGAGCCACGCTCCGAAGAACCAGTCGAACGGCGCGGAGGTCACGAGTCGGGCCGGGTCGGCCGCCGGGCCGAGTGGGGCGGGCCACGCGACGGCGAGGAGCACGAGGAGGCCGACGAGCCCCCACCCGAGCCCCCGGGGCGGCAGCAGCACGGGCCGCGCGACGCGGCTCACGTGGACGTAGAGCAGGGCGCCGACGCCGAGCGGGACGGCGATGTGGAGGAAGTAGTTCAGGAAGAAGAAGGCCCCGGGCAGCGGGCGCTCGCCGATGAACGTGCGCCCCACGGGCTCGGCGAATACCGGCAGGGCATCGAGCAGGCGGGCTCCCTCCTCCGCCAGGACCTGGCCCTGGACGTCCCACGCCATCACGAATCCGGTCACGGCGATGAGCCCGAACAGGCCGACCAGGGCGAGCCCGGACAGCCACGCGAGCGCCCGCGCCCCCCAGGTGCGCCGGCGCGCGAACATGCGGAGCGCGTGCACGGCCACCGCGACGAGCGCGGCGTCGGACGAGAAGCGGTGCAGGGAACGGATCCAGCTTCCCGTCCACGCCTGCCCGGCGATGCGGGCCGTGGAGCCGTGCGGGTCGCCGATCCGGTAGAACAGGAGCAGGTAGATCCCCGTCACGAGCAGGACGAGCAGCAGCGCCACGGCGATGGGGCCGCTCTGGAGCAGCGGGTTGTACCGTGACCCGTAGAGGCGGTCCAGCGCCGCGTCGACGCGGGCCAGTGTCCGTGCGAGGGGTCCGGGCGCCCGGGCGTGTCCGTCCGGCCCGCCCGCCTCCCCGGCCCGTCCGCCCGAAACGCCGGCCCGTCCGCCCGCCGCACCGCCGCGGGGCGGGCCCGTCCGCTCGCCTGCCGTGATGTCCTCCGCGCTCATCGCACCCTGTTCCTCGTCTTCCCGTGCCGATCCGGACCTCTGGACAACGGCCCCTCCGCTATTTATCACATAGGGGTGCGATTCAAAAGGCGCCGGCCGGCCAGCGGACACCGGCGCGCTCCCGACAGGCCAGGAGGCCGAGATGCCCGATTCCGCACCGCACGGCCCGGCGTCCGGGGACGAGGTTCCCTGGGGCCAGCGGCTGTTCGACCGCCCGTTCCTCCTGCTGATCCTCGGCATCCTCGTGATGGCGGTCTGCTTCACCGGTTGGGGCCTGTGGGAGGTGCTGACCCTCCCGCCCGCTCCGCTGCCCTGACGGTCCGCCGTCCCACGCACCCCGCACCGGGAGAGCCGGAATGTTCGACAGCGGCATCACCCCCGCACGCGGCATCTGGTGGAAGCCCGCGCACCGGACCGAGAAGATCTGGATCGCCGTGGCCTTCGTCTGGTGCCTGATCCTGTTCGCCATGATGCCTCTCTGGCATCTCAAGGGCGGCCAGAACACGACGGGCATCCGGCACCGCGTGGAGCCGGCCGACTTCGAGGCCCGCACGAACCAGTTCATCGCCGACTACCAGGTGGGCGAGGAGGCGGGAATCCCCGTCGTCGAGCCCCCGCCGGGCGCCGACGTCTACCTGCTGGGGAAGATGTGGCAGTGGACGCCGGTGCTGCGGCTGCGCGAAGGCGTCCAGTACCGGATCCATCTCTCCAGCATCGACGTGAACCACGGGTTCAACCTCTACCCGTTCAACATCAACTTCCAGGTCGTGCCGGGCTACGACTACGCGCTCGACGTGACGCCCACCGAGGCCGGAGACTACCGGATCGTGTGCAACGAGTTCTGCGGGGTGGGCCACCACGTGATGGTGGGGCGCATCGAGGTGCTGCCCGCCGACGGCGACGCCGTAGCGGCGGCGGGAGGTGACCGGTGAGCGGCCCCGGCGCGGCGGGCGCCCCGGTGTCGGCGGGCCGGTTCGCGGCGGACTTCCGCACCTGCCCGACGACGGGCCTCGCGGTCCACCGCACGGCCGACCGCCTGATCAAGGCGCACGCGGTGGCGGCCACGGTGTCGCTGCTGGTGGGCGGGATCGCGGCGCTGCTCGTGCTGCTCACCCGCTGGCAGGTCGTGCACCTGCTGGACCCGGTCTGGTTCTACCGGATCCTCACGGTGCACGGGATGAGCATGCTCATCTTCTTCATAATCTTCTTCGAGATGGCGGTTCTGATCTTCGCGGGGCCGGTGCTGCTGAACTGCCGCGTCCCGGCGCCGCGCACCGCCTGGGCGGGGTTCGGGCTGATGACGGCCGGCGCCGTGCTCGTGGAGTGGGAGATGTGGCGGGGCAAGGCGGATGTCCTGTTCACCAGCTACGTGCCGCTGCGGGCGGAGCCGAACTTCTACCTCGGGGTGATCCTGTTCGCCGTCGGCGCGCTGGTGACGACGGGGATCTTCTTCGCCTCGCTGGTGGTGGCCCGACGGGAGCGGACGTACGAGGGATCCGTGCCGCTCGTCACGTTCGGGGCGCTCACGGCGGCGATCATCGCGGTGATCACGCTCCTCCACGGCGCCGCGATCTACATCCCCACCTGGCTGTGGTCGATGGGCCTGATGCACGTCGACCCGCAGATCTACCGGCTCGTGTGGTGGGGGCTGGGGCACTCGTCGCAGCAGATCAACGTGGCCGCGATGGTGTCGATCTGGTACCTGCTGGCCACCCTGACGGTGGGCGGCGTGGTGCTGAACCAGAAGATCAGCCGCACGGCGTTCGTCCTCTATATCCTGTTCATCTCGATGGCCTCGGCGCACCACCTGCTGGTGGACCCGGGCATGGGCGCGGCCTGGAAGGTCTGGAACACCTCCTACTTCATGTACATGGCGGTCCTGGCGAGCATGATCCACGGGTTCACGGTCCCGGCCGGGATCGAGCTCGGCCAGCGGCTGCGGGGCTTCACCCGGGGCATGTTCGGCTGGCTGCGCCGGGCGCCGTGGGGCGACCCGGGCTTCAGCGCGATGGTGTTCAGCGTGGTGGTGTTCGGGTTCGTGGGGGGGATCACGGGCGTGACGTTCGGCACCGAGCAGATCAACATCATCGCCCACAACACGCTCCGGATCCCGGGCCACTTCCACGCCACGGTGGTGAGCGGCACGGCGATGGCGTTCATGGGGGTCACCTACTACGTGATCCCGCTCATCTTCCGGAAGCGGATCGCCTTCTACCCGCTGGCGAGGATCCAGCCGTGGCTGTTCGCGGGCGGGATGCTCCTGTTCAGCCTGGCGATGACGTTCGCGGGGACGTTCGGCGTGCCGCGCCGCCACTGGGACGCCAGCTTCACGGGCGCGCCGTTCGACGTGCAGTACTCGCCGACGGTCGACATCGTGGTCGCCGTGATGGCGATCGGCGGCCTGATCGCGATCGCGGGCGGCGGGATCTACATCCTCGTGACGGTGTGGTCGGTGTTCTTCGGCAAGCCGCTGCCGGCCGGCGAAGAGGAGAAGTACGCCGACAGCATCCCGCAGGGACTGATCGTGCGGCCGTGGACGCAGATCCCCGACACGGACGTCGAGCCGGAGGCGCCGGGGCGCCTGGGGCCGGTCCCCGGCACGGTGATCCTGGTGGGCGTGTTCCTGCTCGCGTTCGTGACCTACTACTTCGCGAACTGGGCCCTGCTGTCCTTCGTCTGGAAGGTCGGATAGCGGGATGCGGGTGCCGGAACGGGACCCGGCCGGTACGGTCGGAGGCGCGGCCCGCGGCGCGGTCCGGGGGACGGATGGCGGGGGAGTACTGGGGCTGGAGCCCGGCCAGCGGTGGGCGCTGCTCGCGCTGGCGGCCGTGGGCCTCGTGACGGCCGGGTGGTGGGCGCTGGCCCTGTGGCCCGCGCCGGGCGACCCGGCCTGGCTGGCCCGGACCCGGGCCGTGTGCTTCAATGCCGGCCCGGACGGGATGCCGGACGTCTCGGGCTGGATGCTGCTGATCGGCCAGCCGCTCGGTATGGTCGGCTTCCTGGCGATCGTGTGGCCCGCGGAGCTGGCCGGAGGCCTGGCCCGGCTCGCCGCCCGTCCCGCCGGCCGCGGCCTGCTCGGGGCGGCGGGGACGCTCCTGCTGGCGGGCGTGTTCGGCGCCTCGTGGCGGGTCGCGGAGGCGACCGCCGGGCCCGCCGCCGCGGGCGGGCCGGCCATCCTCTCGGCGGCCGATCACCCGCACCTGGGCCGCCCCGCGCCGCAGCTCGGCCTGGCGGACCAGGACGGCGCGGTGCTGCGCCTCGCGGACCTGGCCGGCCGGCCCGCGCTCGTGACCTTCGCCTTCGGGCACTGCACGGACATCTGCGCGCCGCTCGTCCGGGGCGCCCGCGGAGCGCGCGACGCGGCGGCACGCGCCGCGGCGACGGCCGGGAAGGAGCCGCGCGCTGCGGAGGGCGGCGCGGACGACGCGCCGGTCCCGCTCGTGGTGGTCACGCTGGACCCGTGGCGCGACACGCCGGCCCGCCTGCCGGACATCGCCCGCCGCTGGGAGCTCGGCCCGGGCGACCACCTGCTGGGAGGCACGGTCGAAGAGGTGGAGGCAGTGCTCGATGCGTGGAACGTGGGCCGCGCGCGGGACCCGCTGACCGGCGACGTGGCGCACCCGCCGCTCGTCTACGTCCTCGACGGGGACGGCCGGATCGCCTTCGCCACGACCTCCGGCCCCGGGGTCCTGGCGGACCTGCTGGCGCGGGTCAGCGAGCCGACGCCTCCCCGCTGAGCAGGGCGGCGACGGTCGTCGTCCGCAGGAACTCCCGCTTGTGCTCGAGGACGTCCCGCCACGCGTGGTGCGCCGGACACGGATCCGCCTCGGAGCACTCCGGCCGCCCCAGCAGGCAGACGCGCTCGGGCTCCATCTCCTCGAACGGCTCCACCACGGCGAGGATCCGCAGCTCGTCGGGCCGCACGCCGAGCCGGAACCCGCCGCGGGCGCCGCGCGACGAGGCCAGCACGCCCCGCTTCGCCAGCTCGTGCAGGATCTTCGAGAGGTAGTTCGCCGGGACCCGCAGGGCCTCGGCCACCACGCGCGCCGGCACGAGCCCCTCGGCGTCGTGCCGGGCGATGTACAGGACGGCGCGGAGCGCGTAGCCCGCGGTGTCGGTCAGCATGGCGTCTCCCCGGGCCGGCGCGGTGGCGGCCGGCCCGCGTCACGATGCGGTGCCGGGGCGGTCGCGGCCAGTGACCCGCCGGCCGCCGCGGGGACGCCGCCCCGCCGCCTCCGTCGCCGGACCGCCCGTCGCCGGACCGCCCGCTGCCGGACCGCCCGCCGCAGGTCGCCGATCCCGCGCTCGATCGTCCGCATCGGACAGAGGAAAGCGCACCAGGGGGCGGGGATCGCCAGGGAAGCGACGAGGACGACCGACAGCAGCACCCACTGGAACGTCTCGCCGCGCAGCGAGAACAGCGGGGCGAACGGCTCGTACACGGCGAGGGCGGGCTGCAGGGTGACGAGGGCCGCGAGCAGGAGACCGAGGACGATAATGTCTCGGGTCGCCTCCAGCAGGCGGGCGGCCGACGGCGGCACGCGCACGCGCCGGATCCCGACGAGACCCACCACACGCTGCGCTGCCCCGAACGGACAGGCGTACAGGCAGTAGAGGTTCCGGTCGCGCAGGGCGGAGGTGACGAGGAATCCCGCCAGCAGGAGCCACACGGCCAGGCCAGTGCGCACGTCGGGAAGGAAGCCGGAGAACAGGCCGGCGAGCTTCGCCAGGGTGATCGGCGAGTCCTTCCAGAAGCCCAGCACCACGAGGCCCGTGAGCTGGGCGGCCCAGCGGAGCCGCCGCCGCGCCGGGGCGCGCAGACGGCCGGCGGCCAGGCCGGCGGCGAACAGGGCGAGCACGGTGACCTCCAGCAGCCCGAACTCGAACGGGCGCGGCGGGGCGGGGAGGCGCAGGTCGAACTGCTCGCCGGCCACCAGGGTCACGGCGTCGCGAACGCTCCGCTCGACCGCCCGGGTCGACAGGGTGGCACCCGACACGGCCGCCAGCCCGCGGTCGCCGCGCCCCACTTCCTCCAGCGAGGCGCCGGCCAGCCCCTCGAGACGCTCGGGGATGCGGGCCAGGCGCCAGAACGTGGGGGTCTCTCGCTGCTCGACCACGCGCGCCCCGGCGATGCGTCCCAGCGTGTCGACGCCCACCACGAGGGCCAGCGGCCCGCCGTATCCTCCGGCCCGGCCCGGCGCTGCCCAGCCCAGGGTGACGCCGTCGGCGTTCCACGCGTGCCACACCCCGGCGCGCGGCGCCACGGTCCGGGCGGCGGGAAAGATCGCCCGCACGTGCGGCTCGACGGCGGGGCCGGGCCGCGTGCGGCCCCAGGCGAGCGCGGCGGCCAGCAGGAGGAGGGCCGCGAGGGTGACGGCGGGCCGCCGGGCGCCGCGCCGCCGGGCGCGTGGACGGCACCGGGCGCCCGGCCGTCCCTGCTCAGCCGGCGGTATGGCGCCCACCCGGCTCCCGGCCCCGCATCAGGAGGCGCCACGCCGCGGCGCCGCCGATCACCGCGGCCGTCCCGAACAGGAGCCCGCCCCGCGTCGCGGCCGTCGGCTCGCCCTCTCCGAAGCTCGTGCCGACGAATGCGATGGTGAACGCGGCGAACCCCAGCCAGAGGAGGAACACGGCCCACTTCCAGGCGGGCAGCGGAACGCCGCGGTCATGCATCCACGCCCGGAACGCCAGGACCACGACCACGAACAGGATTCCCTCCAAAAACCAGAATCCACCGCTGGCGAAGATCTGCATCACACGCCTCACCCGTGATCGATGAAGTCCTCCGCCCGCAGCCACCAGGGGGGCTCGCGGTAGGAGGCGTTGTCGCCGCCGAGCGACGGGATGTAGTAGCCCTGCGGATCGGGACCGGGATAGAACCCCTTCTGGAGCGCCGTGAGGGCCCGCTCGGACAGGCCGGTCGGGTCCTCGGCCGTCACCCGCATGGCTGTCCGGTGCAGCCAGTTCGCCTTGCGCGTATAGGGGCAGACGGCGATGCAGATCCGGCACCCCATGTTCCCGAGGTTCGACATCCACATGTTCAGGCACTTCGCCGTGTCGATCCGGTAGCGCCGGTAGCCGCGCACCTCCTCCTTGCCGCCGAACGGGATCGCGCCGCTCGGGCAGGCCTCCGCGCAGATCTTGCAGTGGGCGCAGAAGTCCTGCACGCCGAAATCGATGGGCCGGTCCACCGCTAGCGGCAGGTCCGTCGTCACGACCGCGGGGCGCAGGTTGCAGCCGACCTCCGGCGTGATGAGCACGCCGTGCCGGCCCTGCTCGCCCAGGCCCGCGTCGATGGCGACGGGCGGCACCATCAGGTCGTAGCTGTTCCCGGGGACGTGGGTGCGGGCCGCGTAGCCCAGCCGGTGGATGAACGCGGCGAGCCGGGCGGCGACGATCCGCGAGCGGGAGTAGGCGTCGTCGGACGTGCCGTAGGTCGGGTTCGCGTACATCGGGTCCCAGGACATCGGCGTGCCCACCACGACGGCGTACCGCCAGTGGGCCGGCACCTCGAGCGGCTCGTCCGGGTCGGCGAAGCCGCGTCCATCCAGCGGGTGCCGGTACACCCAGTCCGGATTCAGCTCCGTGATCCCGACGAGCGTGGACCCGAGTTGCAGGGCCACCTTCTTGACGAGGCGGGACGTCTTCTCGGGGTCCCTCATCTTCAGGGGCGCGACGGGCGTGCCGTCGCGGCGGCGCGGGAAGTCGTTCTCCTCGGGCGGCGTCGTGATCCCTTCCGGGCCGACCGCCGCCATGGCGTCGGACCACGCCTCGGCCAGGATGTAGGCGTGGCCGTAGCGCTCCTGGTCCGCGCGCAGTTTCGGGAGGATTTCCTCGTAGGCGAACCGGTCGAGCTCGAGGTCCTGCGGGTGCGCCTCGTAGTAGCTCTTCAGGGGCTCCTCGAACTCGCCGCCGCCGGCGACCTGCGGGAGCTGGCGCACGAAGCGGCCACGGCGCCCGAAGATGTTTTCGACGCGCGCGTCCGGGCGGCTCGTCGGGCCCGTGCGCTCGTAGGTCGGCCGATCGACGGCGTAGCGGGTCCGGTCGACGATCTGGCTCGCCCCTTCTTCGTTCTGCCACCCGAGGTGCGTGGCTGGGTCCTTCCCGGCCGCGTAGCCGAACAGGCCGAGGCCCGCGCCGCCCGCCACGGCGCTCGCGGCGCCGGCCACCTTGAGAAAGTCGCGGCGGGAGGGGTCCGCCGGGGAAGAAATCCGGTCCGGGTCGCTGCCGCTCATGCCCGTCTCCTCGCCACGGGTTCGGGCCGGGGACGCGCACCCCGCGCCGTCCCGGCTTCCGCGGCACGTACCGCAACAAGCGTTCCCGCGGCGGACGAGGCGGGTGGTTCCTCAGAACGACATCAAATACGGTAGGTTACAGATAACAAATAAAGTCATTTCGAGACCGCGGGGAGGGAGAGTCCGGCGGCGGACGGGACGCGTTGTCCCGCCCCGGAACCGCCGGTCTCACTCGTCGGGTGTGGACTTCACTCATCGGGCTCCGGTGGCCGGCGGCGGCGCTTCACCTCGGACCGGCGCCGCTTGTCGGCGAGCCGCTTCCGCTTCTGCGCCGGGGGTACCCGGGTCGGCAGGCGGGGCACCCCGGGACGGGCTCGCTCCTCGAGCTCTGCGCGAAGCCTCTGCAGCGCGGCCGCCCGGTTGCGGTGCTGGCTGCGCGAGTCGCGCGCCACGACCACGATGCCCGTGGGCCGGTGCGTCAGGCGCACGGCGGACTCCGTCTTGTTCTGGTGCTGCCCGCCGGGCCCGCCGGCGCGGAACGTCTCCACGCGGCACTCCGCGAGGAGGGCGTCGTCATCCTCGGGGATCGGTACGGCGGCGTCCGGCGCGTCGGGGGCGGCGGCGTCCGCCGTGGCAGGAGCGTCGTCGCCCGGCACGTCGGGGTCGTCGTCGGGAGAGCGGGGCATGGCATCGACCTCGCGGCGGATCCTCGCGGCGGGGCGGCCGCGCGCCGGATGCGGCGGCCACAACTGACGAGGCGGGCCCGTTGGGACCCGCCCCGACTCCGGCACACCAGGCACTGCGTCCGCTCGCGGCGATTCGCCCGGGAGGGCGCGGGGGCCCGCGGCCCCGGTCGCCCCGCTTCGCTCCGGATGGGCGGTGAGCCGAGGTGCCGGAAAGATAACGCGACCGGCGGGAGGCTGGCCACCCCGCTGGGTCCGCGCCCGCCGGCCGCCGGTGCGTCCTGTTGGCGCGCCGGGCCGTGGGGCGCGATCATGTCGGGACCATGACCGATCCTTTCGCAGCGCAGGAGCCGGGCATCCGCCTCGCCGCGTTCCTCGGCGTGCTCGCCGTGATGGCGGCGTGGGAAGTCGCGGCGCCGCGCCGCCGCCGCGAGATTCCGCGGCTGCTGCGCTGGAGCAACAACCTCGCCCTGGTCGCCGTCGACACGGTCCTCGTCCGGCTCGTCTTCCCGGTCCTGGCCGTGGGTGTCGCGCTGCGCGCGGCGGAACGCGGCTGGGGGCTGTTCCCGGCCCTCGGAGTGCCGGACTGGATCGCGTTCGCCGCCGCGATCCTGCTCCTCGACCTGGCCATCTATCTGCAGCACGTGATGTTCCATGCCGTGCCGGCTCTCTGGCGGCTGCACCGCGTTCACCACGCGGACGTGGAATTCGACGTCTCGACCGGCCTGCGCTTCCACCCGGTCGAGATCCTTCTGTCCATGGGGATCAAGCTGGCCGTCGTCGCGGCGCTCGGCCCGCCCGCGGCGGCCGTCCTCGTGTTCGAGGTGCTCCTGAACGCGACGTCGATGTTCAATCACGCGAACGTGCGGATTCCCGGCAGCATCGACCGCGTCCTTCGCTGGATCCTCGTCACGCCCGACATGCACCGCGTCCATCACTCGGTTCACCCGGCGGAGACGAACAGCAACTTCGGCTTCAATCTGCCGTGGTGGGACCGGATTCTCGGCACGTACCGGCCACAGCCGCGGGACGGTCACGAGCGGATGACGATCGGTATCGAGCTGTTCCGCACGCGGCGGGACCTCTGGCTGGACCGCCTGCTCCTCCAGCCCCTGCGGGGGCCTTCGAACGGCGTGCCGATCGGCCGGGATGAAGACGGCGACGTGTGACGGGGCGACGCGCGCGGGCACGACCGCGCCGTCCGCGGCCCGGCGACCGGCTAGCGGGCCGGCGTCCAGGTCCGGCCGGCGTCCAGGAAGACGAGGCGCCCGCGCACCTGTCCGGGCGCGAGGCCGAAGGCATCGGCCACGGCGGCTCGGTAGGCCTCGAGCTGGGGCGCGTACCAGGCAGCGCGTCGTTCCAGCTCCGCTTCGTCCGGGCCGACGGCGTCGGTCTTGAAGTCGATGACCTCCGCTTCCCTGACCCCTTCTCCTGGCCCGAGAAGCACGAGCCGGTCCAGGATTCCGTGCAACATCCGGTCGCCCGTCCGGTGCACGAACGGCAGCTCGGTCTCTACGCGGGCGTCGGACGCGTAGGCGCGGCGCGACAGGACGTCCCGGACGGCGGGCGCGGCGAGCCAGCGGTCGAAGTCGGCCCGCAGGCGCTCCACCTCCGTCGCCGGCGCATTGGGCCAGGCGGCGTGGACGACCTCCCGTAGCTCGGACTCGGTCGGCAGGCCGTCTTCCATCCACCGGATCCGTTCCAGCCAGGCGTGCGCGATCGTTCCCCGCCGGCGCGCCAGGTCCCCTCCCAGGCGCAGCAGCCATGCGAGGTCCACGGCACCCGAGCCTTCCAGGGCGGAGGGGGACGTGTGGGAGAGCAGACGCCGCCGGGCCCCGCGGGATCGCACGCGGGGAACGACCGCGGTGGCCGGGCCCTCCGCGGTGCCGCGGTCGGCCGCCAGGGCGCGGGGGGAGCCGGCCCAGTCCGAGTCGCCGCTCTCGTACAGCACGTCGCCCTCGGCGAGCGGCTCTCCGTCCGGCTCCAGCGCGCCGCGGACCAGGTCCGCGAAGGTAGGCTCGCTCTGACCGCGTCCGCCGCGCTTCGCCCTCTTGCCGGGTTCGTCGGCGGCGAGCAGGAGGTGCAGGGCGTGCCGGGCCCGGGTGACCGCCACGTACAGGATGCCGAGGCTGTCGCGCAGCTCCGCCGCCCGCCACTGGCGCAGGGCTTCGCCCGCCTCGGGGAAGAGATCCCGGAGCGCCGCGTCCAGTCCCGGGAACACGCGCACGATCCGGCCGGTCGCCGGGTCCCGCTCGGGAAGGGCGAGACGCGACCCGGCCCTTCCCTTGCGCAGCTTCACGTCCAGCTCGGGCAGCACGACGATGTCGAACTCCAGGCCCTTCGCCTGGTGGACGGTCATCACGCGCACGGGGGCGGGCGCCGACTCGCCGGGGCGCTCGGCCAGGGCGTGGCGCACGAAGTCCGAGGGCCGGAGGGTCGCCCCGGCGTCCCAGCGGTGGCCGATCTCGGCGAGCTGCGCGAGGCGGCGGCGCCCCCCGGCGTCGAGACGCCCGGCGCCGGCGAGGGCCTCCGTCCAGCGCTCGATCACCGGGCCGTAGCCGTCGGCGAGGAGGCGGGCCCGAAGGCCGGCAGCCAGCCGCGCCGCACCGGGGCCGTCGCGGGGCTCCGCCAGGCCGACGAGAGGGCCGAGGGGGGACCGGGCGACGATGTAGCGGCTGAGCGTGTCGCCCGGGTGGTCGGCCACACGGAGCAGCGACAGCACGGCCTCTACGATGGGCGCGTCGTCGATCCGGGACCCGCTCTCCTTCGAGGCGTCGATACCGAGCTCGCGCAGCTCCCGCGTCAGGCGGGCCGCCGCGATGACGTGGCGCACCAGGACGCCGATGGAGCGGCCGGGCGCGCCGGCCGCGAGGTCGGCGACGCGGCGGGCGGCGTGGGCCATCATCTGCGGCCGGTCCGTGCCCCTTCCCGGGTCGAGAGGCCCCGCCGATACGCGGACGTGCCCCGGCAGGTCGCGGGCCGGTTCGTGGGTCGTGAAGGCGGTGGACCAGTCCGCGACCGTCGCCGCGACGTTCGGGTCGTCCGGCAGGGCCGGGTTTCCGGGGAGTCGCTCGAACAGCGCGTTGACGAAGTCGAGGACGACCGAGGACGAGCGCCACGACCGCGCCAGGGTCCGCTCTGGGAGGCCGAACTCCTCGGCCGCCCGCTGGACGAGATCGGGCGAGGCGCCGCGCCACCCGTAGATCGACTGCTTGGGATCGGCGACGATCAGGGCGTGGCGTGGTGGGTCGCCGCCGTCCAGCACCCGCGTCGCCAGGGGGCGCAGCGCTTCCCACTGCGCCAGCGACGTGTCCTGGAACTCGTCGAGCAGCAGGTGCTCGACGCGGCGGTCGAGGCGATACCAGAGATCGGCCCGCTTCGGGATCGCCCCCGGGCCGGTCAGGGCGCGCGTGAGGTCGTCGAACCGGAACGCGCCGTGCCTGCGGCGGCGCCGCGCCACGGCCTCCGCGACCTCGCCCGCCAGCCGCTCCATGGCGCGGACGCGGCCGTTGATGCGGGCGCCGAGCACGTGGCGGGCCGCCGCGATGGCCTCGTCGACGGCGCGGTCCAGCGAGACGGTAAGCTCCTTGCCGTAGTACGTCCCGGTCCCGTGGAGACGCGCCTTCGCGAACCCGTCGTCAGGCAGCGCGTCCCAAGCGCCCGCCCGGATCGTCGCGGCCAGCTTCGCCCGGGCGGTGACGAACCGGCCGTCCGCGCTGCCGTCCCTTTTCCGCGGGACATCCGCCGACTCCACGCGCCCGGCCAGGGCCTCGCGCGCCGCCGGCGCGTCGGCCCGGACGGCCGCGGCGGCGTCGAACGACGGGAGAGGGAGCCACGGACTCTCCGCGGCCGGGTCGATCTCCTCGCGCAGCCGCACCAGCTCGGCGCTCGCCTCGAGCAGCGCCTCGTGGACGCGGCGACCGGCGTCGCCCCACGACCACAGCCGCACCAGCTCCGCGAACCGCTCGCGGTCCGCACCGGCGATCAGGTCGTCCAGCGCGTCCGCGCGCACCCGGCGGTCGGTCGGCTCGTCGACGATCCGCCAGGAGGGGGGCAGGCCGAGCTCCGCGCCGTAGCTCCGCACCGCCGCGAGGAAGAACGAGTCGAGCGTGCTCACCCCGGTCCGGTGCAGGTCGGAGAGCACGCGGATGAGCAGCTCGCCCCAGCGCTCCGGTGGCGGGGCGTCGCCGGGGTCCAGGCCCAGCTCCTCGGCGAGCCTCGTCGCCTGCTCCGGCTCCAGCGTCGCGCGGGCGAGCCGCTCCAGCACCCGCTCCAGGATCTCGCCCGCGGCCTTGCGGGTGAACGTGGAGGCGACGATGCGCTCGGGGGGTGCGTCGCCCAGCAGCAGCAGGAGGATCCGGTTCGAGATCGTGTGCGTCTTGCCGGTGCCGGCCGAGGCGAGGACGAGCTCGCGCGGGGCGGGGGAGGGTCCGCGGCGCGGTGCGGCGGCGGGGCCGGTCACGCGTCCGCCTCGTCTTCGCCGGGGTCGTCCCCGGCCTCGTCGCCGGTCCCCGTCGCCAGCACCCCGGCTCCGTACAGGCGGGCGAACGGGTCGTGGGGACGCAGCGCCGGCGACCTGGCGAACGCGAACGTCCGGTCGGTCCTGAGGTGGCGTACCGCGGCGCGCGCGGCCTCCAGCGCATCGGCGAGCATCGCGTCGTCCCAGTCCGCGATGGCGGCCCCGACCTGTGCGATCTCGCGCGGCAGCAGCACGTAGCCGAGTCGGACGTCGTCGCCCGGCCCGGGCGGGCCGCCGGGCACGTCCGCCAGCCCCTCGATCCGGGGCAGGATGTGGCGGTACAGGGGGAGCTGCAGGTTGGTCCACGTGGCCGTTCTGGTTCTGGAGCTGGACTTGTAGTGGTCCGGCCCCGGTCCGCCCGCGCCGTCGCCCGTCTTGTAGTCGAGCACGGCCCACTCGCCGGTCTTTTCGTTCCGATCGATCCGGTCGATCCGGCCGGCGAGCGGGAACGGGGTTCCGTCCACTTCGAGCGGCACGCCGCCGGGGGGCGTGGACGCTTCCACGGCGACGATCCGCCAGCCGGCGGCCGCCCATTCCGCCTGCCAGCGGGCGAAGGCGTGCAGGCGCTGCCGCAGCTGCTCCACCTGCACGGCCACGGCGCCTGCCGCGCCGGGACCGAACCGGCGCCGGGCTTCGGCGTCGAGCAGAACGTCGAGCCGGCCCGCGATCTCCGGCGGCTCCGTGGAAGCCGCTTCGCGCCCGCTCCCGAACGCGGCGAGCACGGCGTGCGCGACCGATCCGAGGCTGCCGCCGTCCAGCTCCCGCGCCTCGTCCGATGCGTCCCGCAGCCCCAGCCCGACCTCGAGCGCCCACTGGTACGGGTCGGCGAGGAACTTCCGGAAGTGGGTGACGGGGAAGGGGACGGGGAGCGGTGGGGCTTCGATCTCCGTCTCGGGCGGCAGGCGGAATTCGTCGTCGCCGGGTGCCGCGTGCGTGCCGGCCTCGACCGGGGGCGTCGCGGCCGCGGCCCCGCCCGGCGGTGTGGCGGCGTCCACCCCGGAACCGGCGAAGCGCAGCACCCGGCGGGCCGCGGTCGGCCCGTCGGCCGCGAACAGCAGCCGGCTGGGCCGCAGGGGATCTCCCTCTGCGCCGCGCCGACCGGCGATCACGCGGACGGCGGGCCGCGAGGCGAGGATGGCGCGCAGGCGATAGGCGTCGCGGGCCCGCCGCCGGGCGTCGTCCTCGATCCCGAGCCGGGAGCGCAGCGAGTCGGGCAGCAGTGGGTCGCCGCGCACCGACTCGGGCAGATGGGGCTCGTTCGCCCCCGCGAGGAGCAGGATGGGGGCGTCGTCCAGGTGCGCTTCGAGCCACCCCACGAGCTCCACGGCCTCGGCGTCCGCCGCCGGCGGGACGGTCTCCCCGGTGCACTCGGCGAGGAGCAGGCGCAGGGCGATGTGAGCGCCGCAGTCCGGATCGGCCTCGGGCGGCAGGGCGTGCAGCTCGTCGGCGGCATCGCGCAGCGTCACGCAGGCCTCGAGCGCCACCCGGTTCGGCTCGGCCCGCGGGGCCCGCGCGGCGGCGGCGTAGGCCTCGCGCAGCGGGGCGAGCAGCGCGGGCATCCAGGCGGACAGGGCCCGTGACCCGGCCAGGCGCGCGAGATCCGCCCGCTCCTCGAGCGCGCCGAGCAGCCGGTCGAGGGCCTCGGCCCGGCGGCCCTGAAGGGCGCCCAGGGCGACCCGCGCGGGGACGTGCCGCTCGAAGAACTCGTCCGCCACGCGGGGCGCGTCCACCGCGTCGATCCAGGCCGCCGCATCGGGATGCCGCAACAGCGCGGCCGCCGCCGGCCAGGTCCGGCCGTCGAGGTAGTCGGCCAGCGCGGCCAGGAGCCGCCATGGTCCGGTCGTGGGCAGCGGCGTCCCGGGGGCGTGGCGGGCCGGGATCCCGCAGGCGTCCAGCCGCTGCCGGATGTACGGGACGAGGTCCTCGTCGAGCACGCCGATCGTGATCTCCTCCGGCGCGCGGTCCTCCGCCAGCGCGGCCAGCGACCGGACGACCTCGTCGGCCTGGTCGGACGGCCTGTCGCACACCGCGAGCACGCCGTCGTCGAGCGGCACCTCGGCGTCGTGCCACGCCGCGGGCCGGATGCAGCCGAGCGGATCGAACGCGTCGGCCAGCTCCGGCGGCGCGTGCACGAGGGCCCGCACGGGGACGTCGAGCCGCTCCAGGAGCCCGCCCACGGCGGGCGGAAGCTCGGCCACGCCCAAGAGCCACACGCCGCCGACCGCGCCGCCGGCGGTGTCGCCGGTCGGCGCTGCGAGGGCGCGCCGCCGGGCGTCGTCGCGGTCGACGCGACCGGCCCGCTCCAGGACGGCGCGCCAGCGTCGCTCCATGCCGGCCAGGGCGTTCCAGCGCCGACGGTCGTCCCGGCCGTCCGCCGCGCCGGCGCCGAGCCGCGCGGCCACCGCGTCCAAGTCGAGCCCGGCCCAGCCGACCTCGCGCCGCGCGCGCAGCAGGATGCGGGCGAGCTCGTGCAGGCCGGCGAGGTCGTCGCGCTCCGGGAGATGGGGGAACACGGCGGCCGTCTCGGCCGCCGGGGCCTCCCGCAGTACGCGGATCCACGCATGCCGGCACAGGGCATCCGAGGCGAGCGGCCGCGCCGGTTCGTACAGGCGCTCCGGCAGGGCGCCCGCCGTCACGATGCGCGGCGGGACGAGGAAGCGGCCGGTGCGCTCGGCCTCGCCGGCCAGCAGCTCGAGCAGGCGGCGCCCGGCCCGGGCGCCCGGGAGGGCGACGATCAGTGCGCCCGCGTCGATGCGGCCGCCGCGCCCCGACTCGGCCGCGAGCCGACGGGCCGCCGCCGGGAGCAGCGGCTCGTCCCAGGACAGGAATTCGCGCTCGACCGTCACGGCCCGCCGCTCAGTCGTCACCGGGCAGTGGCCCGAACAGCGTCCGGTACATCACCCGGTAGACGTCGGTGTTGTCCATGGTGCCCCGCACCCGGTGCGCCCCGTGGCCCGCGGCGCGGACCAGGATCCCGCCCGACAGGTCGCCCGAAGAGACCCAGGCCACGGCGAACGGGTGGCGCCGGCCGCGCGCGTCCGGCGCGCTGAGGAACGGCTCGCTCGCCGTGCCCGCGGCTCCGTCGAGCGGCGCTCCGATCCGCGTCGTGGCCGGCACGGGGTCTCCCTCCCGCACGCCCTTCTCGTAGACCTGCATCCCTCCCGCATCGCTGTCGGAGGTGAGGAGGACGAGGGTGCGGGGATGCGCCCGGACGAACTCGCGGGCGACGCCGACGGCCTCGTCGGCCCGCCGTGCCGCCTCCAGGGTGCCGGCGGCGTTGGTCGCGTTCGCGTGGTTGTCCGTGCCTTCCTCCTCGGCCACGAGCAGGAAGCGGCGGCCGCTCCGCGCCAGCACCTCCAGGGCGGTGCCCACCATCTCGGCGAACGTGGGCGCCGCCGGGTCGTAGGGGGCGAGGCCCACCGCCGCCAGCTCCTCCTCCGGGAGGTCGTGGAAGGTGTGGTTCGCGGCGAACAGGCCCAGCAGGCGGGTCACGGTGTCCGGCAGCGCGAGGAGCTCCTCCCTCGTCCGGACCACGGCGTAGCCGGCGGCCCGGGCCTCGGCCAGGAGGTCTCGTCCGTCCGCGCGCCGGCCCTCGCCGTGGACGCCGGGGGCGCCGGCCGGGAGGAACCAGCGCTCGCCGCCTCCCAGGATCACGTCCACGCCGGAAGCGAGGATCCGCGCGGCGATCTCGGCGTGCCGCCGGCGCTCCGGCACGCTGGCCACGAACGCTCCCGTGCCGGGCTCGGTGATCGTGCCCGAGTTCACGAGACCGGTCGCCAGGCCTGCCTCGCGCGCTTCGGACACGAGCCCGAGCGGCCGGCCGGACGCGGCGACGAGCGCGTCGGGCCCGTCCATGCCGTAGCTGTCGGCCCGTACCTTGACCCCGAACGCGTGCGTCGTGGCGCCGCCGTGGGAGGTGGAGCCCAGCTGGTCGGTCATGTGGCCCGTGTAGACGGCCATGTGAGGAAGGTGGTCCCACTCGAGACGGCCGTCCGGTCCGGCGAGGAGCATCCGCGCCACGCCCCACGAGTTCACGCCCATCCCGTCGGGGTGCAGGAAGATCACGCTGCCGGGCGCGCCGTGCCCGGTATCCGGGGCCGACGACTGGGCGGGGGCGGTCCCCGGGAGGCCGAGCGCGGCGAGGCAAGCGGCGAGCGGCGGGGCGAACCGGGGTCGGCGGGGGGCAGGCAGGAACTGGCGGAGCGGGAGCATGCTCTTCTTTCCGGGCGTCGGTGTGAGTGCTGTGGAACGTGCGGCGGCGACCGCGGGCTCGAACGAGCCAAGATTACCGGTCACCTCCGACGGCGGACAGTCCGCGGACCTTCCCTGGCACGAATCCGGTAGTTAGGCTCGACTCCGAGAGCGGCCCGAGGCCGACTACGCCCGACAGGAGAGACGATCCGATGATCCCGCTCAGCCGCCGTGCCTCCGCGGCCGTGGCATTCTGCGTCACCGTTCTCGCATTCGGCTGCGGTGGTGACGACGATCCGGTGTCGCCCCAGCCCTCCGATGCCGCTCCGCAGCTCGTCATCACCTCCGCGCCGCAGCAGGCGGGGATCGGCGAGAGGGTGATCGTCGGCTTCACGGCGACGGATGACCGGGGGCTCGCCTCGCTGGCGGTGGACTGGGGCGACGGCGGAGCCGCCGAGTCGCTGTCGCTGTCGGGCACCTCCTTCTCCGATGCCCGCACGCACGTCTACGAGTCGGACGGCACCTTTGCGGCCCGCTTCGACCTCACGGACAGCGGGGGCCAGACGGCCTCGGCCACCCGGCAGATCGTCGTCGTGGACGGCGTGCCGGTGCTCACGCTCACGGTTCCGTCCGGCGCGGTACCCGGCGAGCCGGTGAGCGCGTCGTTCTCCGCCTCCGACGACGTGGGGCTCGAGGAGCTGGTGATCGACTGGGGCGACGGGACGACGCCCGACACGGTGCCCGGAGAGGGCCAGGCGGCGCTCGTAGGGACGCGCAGCCACACCTTCGCCGAGACCGGCACGTTCGCCCTGGTGGCGACGCTCCGCTCCGTCTCGGAGCAGACGGCTGTAGCGGAGGCGACGATCTCCGTGGCGACCCTGAGCTGTGTCGCCGTGGACCTGGCCGTCGGGGAATCGGCGGCCATCGTCGGTACGGCGGACGCGAACTGCATCGAGCTGCCCGCTGCGGCCGGCGGCGAGGAATACGAGGTCGTGGTGACGCCGCTCGGGCAGACCCTCGGATTCAACCCGCTGGAACTGCAGGTGTCGGGCGCGACGGCGACGACGAGCGTCGCCGGTCCGTCGAATCCGGCGGCGGCGACGGCTCCCCGCTTCGCGGCCGGGGCCGCGCTCGGGGCGTCGCCCGTCGAGCAGGCGTGGCGGCGCGGGCAGACGGACCTCGACCGGCAGCTCCGTGAGCTGGAGAGGCCGCTGCTGCCGCAGATCCGGGCGAACGCGGCGGCCGCCGGCGGGTTCGGCCTGTTCGCCGTGCCCGCGGTGGGAGACACGCTGGACTTCAACTTCTCCTGCATCAGCTCGGCGGCGTTTCCGAACGCGCCGGACTCCATCACGGCGGTCGTCACCGCGGTCAGCGACCGGGCGGTGATCCTGGAGGACACGGCCGCCACCGGAGCGTTCACCATGCCGGAGTACCAGGAGATCGGCGTGACGTTCGACTCGCTGATCTGGGACACGGACGTGGCCTACTTCGGCGCGCCGGCCGACGTCGACGCCAACGGCGGCCGGGTGGTGATCCTCTACTCCGCGGGGGTGAACCGCCTGTCCGAGAGCTACCTGGAAGGATTCGTGGCCGGGTTCTTCTGCGGCCAGGACCTCGGGTTCGCGGGCGGCAACGACGCCGAGATGTTCTACGTGATGGTGCCGGACTCGGCGGGCGTGTTCACGCCGGCCGATGGAGATGGGCTCACCAAGACGCAGGTGCGGCGGTTCACCGACAACACGATCGCGCACGAGTTCCAGCACCTGATCAACGCGCAGGCGGGCGGTGGCGGGGCGTTCGACGTCTGGCTGAACGAGGGCCTCTCGCATCTCGCCGAGGAGGTGGTGGGACACGCCCTCACGGGGTTCGAGCCCGGCACGGAGCTGACGGCGGCGCAGCTCACGGCCGACAGCACGAAGACCTCGGCATTCAACAAGTTCTACATCAACAACTGGTTCAACCTCGCCCGCTACCTGGACTCGCCGACGGATACGGCTGCGCTCCTGAACTCCACCGATCCGGGCGGATTCAACACGTTCCGGATGCGAGGCGCGGCGTGGAGCTTCGTCCGCTACCTGCTCGACCGGTTCGAGGACGGCACGGCCGCGGAGGCCCTCCGGACGCGGAACCTGATCGCGAGCGCCGCCTCGAGCTCGCGCGCGGCGATCGCCGCCGAGTTCGGCGTGCCGTTCGAGGAGCTGGTAGCCGACTGGGCGGCGATGTTCGCGGTGGAGGACCGGGCCGACGTTCCGGCGGCCCCGACGCTCGCCCTGCCGTCCTACCGGATGCGGGACATCTACGAGTCCTCGAACATCGGTGCCGCGGTGAACCCGGTGGCCGGACCGGGTTACCCGCTGGCTCCCGTGACGCGGATCCTCGGGATGGCTTCCACCACCCCGGCCGACCTGTTCACGGCCACGGGGCTGTATGTGCGGCTGACGGCGCCGGGCGCGGCCGACCCCACCCGGCTGCGGCTGCTCGGGACGGGCGGCGCCGCCCTGGAGCCGTCCGTGGCGCCGACCGTGGTGGTCGTGCGCACGAAGTAGGCGCGCCGCAGGGAAGGGACCGCGGCGCCGCCCGGCGCTCGCGGCGCAGCGCACCGGGCCCCGGGGACCGTGATCTCCGGGGCCCGGCGTGCATCCAACCCTCGCCGCGCCTCGTGCATCTCAGCACCGTGCTCGAACGCGCGGATCGGGGACGGGGATCGCGTGGAACTTCGCGGGCCTCGGAGGCGTTAAAGATCTCACGAAGCGGGTGGCGTGCCACGGACGGTGGCGGCCCCGGGAACTCTCGGGGGCCTGCGTCGATTCGTTCCAGAGCACTCGAGGCGCGGCGGCCTTCCCGGCCGCCTGCACGGTGAGTCAAGAACAGAACTGGAGGTTGGGATGCGGAAGGGTCGAAACGCAGTCATCGCGGCGCTCGCGCTCGGCGGACTCGTGCTGGCGGCGAATCCGGCGCAGGCACAGCAGAAGTGGACCATCGAGGGCCGTGGCGGCGTCGGAATTCCGGTCGGCGACCTGGCCGACCTCGTGGATGCCGGTCCGAGCTTCGGAGTGGGCATCAGCTACCAGCTCCACCCGCGGATCGATCTGCTGTTGAGCGGCGGAGCCGAGATCCTGAGCGGCGTCGACGCGGACGCGGCCGGACCCGAGGCGCCGGACATCAATCTCTACCACTACAACCTCGGGGCGGTGTTCCACGTCCTCGAGCCCGGGATGTCCCGGTGGTCCGTCGATGTGAACGCCGGCGCGGGCGCGACGACGTTCGACTCGGACTCGTTCACCACGACGGCGGGCACCGACGACTTCTCGGAGACGTACTTCACGGCGAACGGCGGCCTGCGGATCGGCTACGACGTGACGCCGCGGGTGAACGTGTTCGTGGGCGGACAGGTCTACCTCATCTTCGCGGACGAGGACGACACGGCCCAGCTCGCGGCGCTGCGCACTGACGTGGATGCCTTCGACACCGTGGCCTCGATTCCGGTCGAGGCGGGCGTGGCGATCCGCTTCTGATGCGCGCCTGATCCGGTGCACGGTCCTCGCGCGAGGACCGTGCGACGTTCCGGAGCCCTGAATGCGAGTGCCGGCCGGTGTCTTTCCCTGCGGGGGACGGCACCGGCCGGTTCGCGTTCGTGGGCGACCCCGGTGACAGCCCGCGCGGGATCGTCTATCCTCGGGACGTGGACATTCGAACGAAGCTCGTGTTCGCGCTGGCGGCGGTCACCCTCGGCAGCCTGCTCGCGTTCGGCTGGTTCCTGTACGGCATCGCCGACCGCATGGTGGGCGAAGGAACCGCCGCCCGGCTCGAGAGCCTGGCCGAGTCCGAGGCGGACGCCCTGGCGTCGATCGTGACCGGGTGGCAGGAACGGGTCCAGCTCGTCGCGAGCCGGACGCAGCTCCGCATCAGCCTCCGCTCGTACGGGCAGACGGCGGACGCGGCCGCGCTCGGGCGGATCGCGACGATCCTCGAGGATGCGGCGGTCTCGGCCCCCAGCGTCGCGGCGCTCGCGGTGTACGGGACCGGCGGAGGTCGGCTGGTCGCCGCCGGGCGGGCCGCGGACGCGGTCCCCGCGGAGCTGCCGGCCACGCACCTTCCGGCCCGGGCCGATGCGGTCGGCTTCCTCGGCCTGGTCCCCGGTTCCGACGGGCTCCCGAGAGTGGGCTACGCGGCGGCCCTCGTCCTGGACGAAGAGCCCGTGGGATCCCTGTACGTCCTCCTGGATGCGCCCCGCCTGGTCGCTCTCGCGTCCGACACGACGGGCCTCGGCCGCACGGGCGAGTTGATGATCGTGGCGCCGGACCCGGCGGGCGCCCGGACGCTGCACCCGGTGCGCCACGGCCTCGACGGGGCAGAGGCGACCGGTCCGGTCGTGCTCACGGGCGCGGACGACCCGGCGCTGCTCGCCCTGCGCGGCGAAGAGGGGGTGTTCACCGACGGGCTCCGCGACTACCGCGGCAAGGCGGTGTGGGCCGCGACCCGCGCGCTCGAGGTGGGCGACGGCCGCTGGGGGCTCGTCGTGAAGCTCGACGCCAGCGAGACGCGGGCCTCGATCCGCGGCTTCCGCGACGAGATGATCAGCCTCGCGCTGGCCCTCGCCGGCATCGGCCTGCTCGTCGCGGTGCTCCTCGGCTTCCGCTTCGCGAAGCCGATCCACGCGCTCTCGGCGGTCGCGAACCGGATCCGCGAGGGCGACCTGTCGGCGCGGGCGGACGTGAAGCGGGAGGACGAGATCGGGTTCCTGGCCCGGGCCTTCAACGGGATGGCCGACGAGCTCCAGGACCGGATGACGGAGCTGCACGAGTACCAGAAGTTCTTCGACGTGTCGCTCGACATGCTCTGCATCGCCGGCACGGACGGCTACTTCAAGCGGGTGAACCCGGCGTTCACGCAGGGGCTCGGCTGGTCGGAGGAGGTGCTGCTCGGCCGGCCGTTCCTCGAGCTCGTCCACCCGGATGACGAAGCGGCGACGCAGGCCGAGATCGACGAGCTGGCGACCGGCCGGCTCACGATCTCGTTCGTGAACCGGTTCCGGTGCGCGGACGGGGCGTGGAAGCGACTGAAGTGGAATGCCTACCCCGAGCCCGAGACGGGCCGTCTCTACGCCGTCGCCCGCGAGACGAAGGACCCGGTCCGGACCTGATGGATCCCGTCTTGCTCATCCGGCTCGCCGGAGGCCTCGCGTGGCTCCTGATCGGGGGCGACGTCCTGGTGCGCGGCGCGGTGGCCCTCGCCCGCCGCCTGCGCGTTCCTGCGATGGTGATCGCGCTCACGGTCGTCGCGTTCGGCACGTCGCTGCCCGAACTCGTCGTCGTGGTCCAGGCGACCCTCGGCGGGTACCCGGACCTCGTGTTCGGCAACGTCGTCGGGAGCAACATCGCGAACGTGCTGCTCGTGGCGGGAGCCGCCGCCGCCGTGTACCCGCTCACCTCCGGCGAGGGCTCGATCCGCCGCGACGGGCTCGTGATGCTGGCCGCCACGGGCCTGTTCATGGGACTGAGCGCCGGGGGACTGCTGGGCCGCGTGGACGGGGTGATCCTCCTGGCGGTGCTGTTCGCGGTGATCTCACTCACCGCGGGCGACGCCGCCCGGGCCTACCGGAAAGCGGAGCTCAAGACTCCGATGGAGTGGGTGCTCGGACTCCCGACGAGCCTCCCGACGATCGGCCTGTTCCTCGTGGCCGGCGCAGTGGGACTCCCGGTGGGCGCGGACCTCGTGGTCGACGCGTCCGTCGAGATCGCGGCGAATCTCGGCGTGAGCGAGGTAGTGGTGGGGCTCACGATCCTCGCGATCGGGACCTCGCTTCCAGAGCTCGCGACGACCGTCGTGGCAGCAGTCCAGAAGCGGACCGAAGTCGCGATCGGCACGATCGTCGGCAGCAACATCTTCAACGTGCTGGGGATCATGGGCGTGGGCGCCGTGATCAGCCCGGTCCCGATCGCGGTCACGCGCGAGTTCCTGACGCTTCACTTCCCGGTGATGCTCGGGGCGGCGATCCTGATCGACGTCTTCGTGTGGAGGCGAAGGCCCGTGGGGCGGGCGGCGGGCGTGGTGTTCCTCGCGCTGTACGCGGCCTACCTGGCGGTGCTCGTGGCGCGGACGGTGGGGAAGGTGGGCTGAGGCGGGAGTGCGGCGGGGTTTCCCGGCGGCCCCCGCTCGTCGATCTTCGACCCCATGACGCTCCTGATCCTCTACGTCGCCCTCGCGCTCGGCGTCTCGTTCCTCTGCTCGATCATGGAGGCCGTCCTCCTGAGCGTGACGCCGTCGTACGCGGCCACGCTCGAGGCACGCGGCAGCGCCGCCGGACGCCGGCTGGTCCGGTTGAAGGCCGAAGTCGACCGGCCGCTGGCCGCGATCCTCAGCCTCAACACGATCGCGCACACGGTGGGCGCCACCGGCGCCGGCGCCCAGGCGGCCGTCGTGTTCGGGAGCACCTGGCTCGGCGTGTTCTCCGCGGTGCTGACTTTCGCTATCCTGGTCCTCTCCGAGATCATCCCGAAGACGCTGGGCGCGCTCTACTGGCGGGGCCTCGTCCCGTGGGTGGTCCGGGCTCTCGTTCCCGTGATGCTCCTGATGTGGCCGCTCGTGAAGCTCTCGCAGGGGATCACGTGGCTGATCGCGAGAGGCCGGCAAGAGCCGGTCGTGGAGCGCGCCGAGATCGCCGCCCTCGCGGAGCTGGGCGCGCGGGAGGGCGTGCTCCGCGCCAGCGAGTCGCGGATCGTCCGGAACCTGTTCCGGTTCGGCGAGCTGTGGGCCGAGGACATCATGACCCCGCGAACCGTGCTCGTGGCGCTGCCCGAGGAGTGGCCCGTCGCGCGGGCGCTGGAGCTGGAGGACGTGCTCCGCTTCTCACGGCTTCCGGTCTACCGCGGCAGCCGCGACTCGGTGACGGGCTTCGTGCTGAAGAGCGACATTCTCCTCCACGCGGCACGGGCCGCCGGCCGGCCCGGCGACGCCCGGCTCGCGGATCTCCGGCGCCCGCTCCTGCACGTGCCGGAGAGCCTGCCCGTGCCGCAGCTGTTCGACCGCTTGATGGCCGACGGCTCGCACATCGCGCTCGTCGTGGACGAGTTCGGCGGGACCGCGGGTCTGGTGACGATGGAGGACGTGTTCGAGACGCTGATCGGACTCGAGATCGTCGACGAGGCCGACACGGTCGAGGATCTCCGGGAGCTGGCACGGCAGGAGTGGCGGAAGCGGGCGCGCCGGCTCGGGCTGCCGGCGGAGGACGGGGCGGACGCCTGATCTCTGCCCGGGTCCTCGGACCTGCGGGCGATCCCTCGTCTCGAGCCCGGCCGGCGCGGTCGTGTCCGGGCGCCGCTCAGCCCTCGGCGGATCCCCTGCTCAGCAGCGCCTCGATCTTCCCGAGCAGCCGCTGGAGCTCGACCGGCTTCGTGTCGAAGTCGTCGCAGCCCGCCTCGAGCGCCTTCTCGCGGTCGCCGGCCATCGCGTGCGCGGTGAGCGCGATCACGGGGATGCCGCTGGTCGCCTCGTCCGCCTTCACCCGGCGGGTCGCCGTCCAACCGTCGATGCCGGGCAGGCTCATGTCCATTAGGATGATGTCGGGGTTCTCGCTCCCGGCCAGCGCGACCCCCTCCTCGCCGTCGACGGCGATCACGACCTCGTAGTCGCGTTTCAACAGGCGGCGCGAGAGCATGTCGCGGTTCATCTCGTCGTCTTCGACCAGCAGGATCTTCGTCACGTACGGTTCCTTTCGCTTCGTTCGTTCGGGTACCCGCTCGCCCGGGTCAGCGGACGCTGCCCTTCTGGCGTGCATCGCGCGGCAGGGCCGAGGCCAGCCGCCGGACCTCGGCGAGCAGCTCGTCGGTCCCGTGCGCCCCTTTCGCGAGGATCGTGGCCACGGCGCCGTTGAGGCGCGCGCGGTCGGCGTCGGTGAGCTCCTTCGCGGTGATCACGATCACGGGGACGTGCTCCAGGATTCCTCTTCCTCGCAGCGTCTCGAGGAACTCGAAGCCGTCCATCTCCGGCATCATGAGGTCCAGGAGGACGAGCCCGGGGCGCTCCTCCGCGACCCGCGCGAGGGCGATCCGGCCGTTCTCCGCCTCGACGACGGGCCAGCCCTCGCGGTCGAGCGTCCGGCGGAGCAGGGCGCGCGCGTTCGCGTCGTCCTCGACGATGAGCACCGGTCCCGAGGACGGCGTCCGGCCGTACCGGTGCAAGAGCGCGGTCAGTCGCGCGCGGTCCACGGGCTTGGTGAGGAACTCTGATGCGCCCAACGCGAATCCGAGGTTCCGGTCGTCCTCGATCGTCACCATCAGGACCGGGATGTCGCCGACGGCCGGGTCGTTCTTGAGCGCCGCGAGGACGGACCAGCCGTCCAGTCCGGGCATGATCACGTCGAGCGTGATCACGTCGGGGCGCAGGTCGCGGGCGATTTGGAGGCCGGACTCGCCGTCCGCCGCCTCGACGACGCGAAATCCCTCCCGCTCCAGGAAGCGGCCCATCAGCGAGCGCACGGCCGGGTCGTCGTCGATCACGAGGACGGTGCCCGAGGGCGCCGCCCCGGCGTCGTCGCCGCTCTCCGCGCGGGCGGCAGGTTCCGGCCCGTCTCCCGGAGGTGCGGCCGGTCCGGCCATCTCCGTCACCCGGGCGGGCAGCGTGAGGGTGAACACGGATCCCTCGCCGGGGGTGCTGGCGACATCGATGTCGCCGCCCATCAGGCGCGCGAACCGGCGGCTGATCACGAGGCCGAGGCCGGTACCACCGAACCGCCGCGTCGTGGAGGCATCCGCCTGGCTGAACGCCTCGAACAGCCGGCCGAGCTGTTCCTCGGTCATGCCGATCCCGGTGTCCCGCACGGCGAACCGCACCACGTCGCCGCGTCCGTCTCCGTCCGTCTCCCGGCGCACATCGAGGCTGACGGTTCCTCCCTCGGTGAACTTGCAGGCGTTCGACAGCAGGTTCAGGAGGATCTGCCGCAGCTTGACGACGTCGGCCCGCATCCGGCCGAGCGTCCCCTCGCTGTCGAGCCGCAGCTCGGTGCCGTTCTTCTCAGCCGCGGGGCGGACCGTGGTGAGGACCTCCTCGAGCGTGGAGTCGATGTCGAACTCCTCGAGGTAGAGCTCCATCTTCCCGGCCTCGATCTTCGACAGGTCGAGGACTTCGTTGATCAGGGCCAGAAGGTGCTTGCCGGCCGACCCGATCCTCTCGAGGTCGGGCACCCGGGCCTCGTTCCCGTCCTCGGCCAGCTCCTCGGCGAGCATCTCGGCGTAGCCGATGATCGCGTTGAGCGGCGTCCGCAGCTCGTGGCTCATGTTGGCCAGGAACTGGCTCTTCGCCCGGTTGGCGGACTCCGCCGCCTCGCGGGCCTGGAGGAGCTCGGTGATGTCGTGGTACAGCGCCATCAGGCCCTGCGGCTCGCCGTCGATCAGGACGGGCACGCCGAGCACCTCGACGTCCAGGAGCCGGCCGTCTCTGCGCCTGCGCTGCGAGATGATCTTGACCGGGTTCCGTGCGAGGGCCTGCCGCGTGTAGCCCATCGCGTCGGCGCGCGTGTCCTCGGTCGTGATCAGGTCGTCGAGGTTTCGTCCGGCGATCTCCGCCTGCGCGTAGCCGAATAGCGTCTCGAAAGCCGGATTGCAGCTCACGACGTCGTGGGACGTGTCCAGCGTGACGACGGCGACGGGACTGTTCCGCACGAGCTCCTCGAAGTACTGCTTCTGGCGCCTCGACTCGGTGAACAGGCGGGCGTTCTCGATCGCGATCGCCGCCTGTGGCGCGAACAGCTCGAGCAGGCGCAGGTCCTCGCCGCCGAACTCGCGGCTCGGGTCGGAGTGCACGGCAGCGATGATGCCCACGAGCCGCGACCCGATGAGCAGGGGCGCCGCCATCACGGTCTGCACCACGCTCTGCGTGTACTTCGCGGAGCGGCTCACCCACTCCTGGTAGCGGGGGATCACCAGCGGCTCGCCCGTCTCGGCGACGCGGCCCATCGCGCCCTCGCCGGGGGACATCCGGGTGCCGACGGCGTTCGTGCCCATGTTGTGGCTGGCCACGATCTCGAGGTCGCGCCGCACGGGGTCCCACGTGGCGAGCTCGCCACCCGCCACGCCCAGCAGCGAGACGGCGCGTTCCAGCACTCCGTGCAGGACCTTCGACAGCTCCAACTCGCCCGACAGGTCCTTGAGGGTATCGAGCAGGGCCTGCTGCTCGCGGGCGCGCTTCCGCTCGGCCTCGAACAGCCGCGCGTTGTCGATCGCGATCGCCGCGTGCCGGGCGAACATGTGGAGCAGCCGGAGGTCCTCGTCGCCGAACCGGCGATCGGGGTCCCGGTCCATGAACGCGAGCGCCCCGACGAGCCGTCCCCCGATCATGAGAGGAGCGACCATGACGCCCACGAAGTCGACCTTCTCGTACTGGGCCGACCGTCCCGACCACGCCCGGTAATCCGGGATGACGAGCGGCTCGCCGGTGCGGGCGACGTACCCCATCGCGCCCTCGCCGATCGCCATCCGGGTCCCGATCGTGTCCCGCTTGCCGAGGTTGTGTCCGGCGACCACGACGAGCTCCTCCTCGGCAGGCTCGTAGATCGCCAGCTCCCCGTGGCTCACCCCGAGCAGTCCGACGGCGCGCTCCAGGACGGCCTGGAGCAGCGTCTCGAGGTCGAGCTGGGCGGAGAGGTCGGCCATCGTGGCGCGCAGCGCCTCTTCCTCGGCGGCCCGGCGCTGGGCCGAGGCGAGCAGCCGGGCCCTGCCGATCGCGATCCCGGCCTGGTTCGCCGCGGCCTGGAGGATCTCGAAATCGTCGGCCCCGAAGGCGTCCGGCCGGTCGCTCTCGACCACGAGGACTCCGACGAGCGCCCGGTTCACGAGCAGCGGGAGGTCCACCTCGGACCCCTCGTTGCGCGTGGGGAGATAGCGCGTGTCCTCGGTGACCTTGGGCGTGTAGTGCAGCTGCCCGTCGAGCAGGGGGAGCTCGCTGAGCCCGACGCCCGGCTTCACGCGCAGCCCCTCGGGGGCATCCGCCCGGCCCCGGCTGGCGACCAGGACCCGGTCGCCCGTGCCGCCGTCCACGAGGAGAACGGCCACGAAGTCGTAGCCGAGCGCCTCGTCGTACAGTCCGTCCGCCACGGCGTGGCAGATGTCGGTTTCCTCTTCCGCCGCGGCGATCGCCGTGCTCAGGCGGAGCAGGGCGGCCTGGCGGCGGCTGCCGGTGCCGCCGGATCGCTCCCCGAGGCCGGCCGGGCTCACCTCGCGCTCCGGTCCAGGAGGTTCCCGGCGACCAGCCGGTGCAGCTCGGCGAGCAGGTCTTCCGCCGTTCCGCCCGTCTTGGAGAGGATGCGCTCCACGCCACCGTTCAGGCGGGCACGGTCGTCGGCCGTGAGATCCATCGCCGTCAGGACGACGACCGGGATCCCTGCCGTTTCCGCATCCCTGCGCAGCGCCTCGAGGAACTCGAAGCCGTCCATCTCGGGCATCATCAGGTCGAGGAGGATCAGCGAGGGGCGCTGCCGCGCCAGCCGCGCCAAGGCGTCCCGCCCGTGCTCGGCGGTCCAGGCGGTCCAGCCCTCCCGCTCCAGGGCCCGTCGCAGGGCCTCCCGGGTGCCCGGATCGTCCTCGACCACGAGCACGGACGCCGGCTCTCCGTCGGTGACGAAGCGCGACAGCACGGTACGGAGTCGGTCGCGATCGACCGGCTTCGTGAGATAGTCGGCAGCGCCGAGCGAGAATCCGAGCTGCCGCTCGTCCAGGATGGAGACCATCACGACCGGCGTGGCGGCGAGCTCCGGATCGCGCTTCAGGGCGGCCAGCACCTCCCAGCCGTCCATCCCGGGCATCATCACGTCCAGCGTGATGCAGTCGGGCGCCAGGTCGCGCGCCCGCCGGAGTCCCTCCTCGCCCCCGGGCGCCTCCTCGACGCGGAACCGTTCCTTCTCCAGGACGCGGCGCAGCAGCGCGCGCCCCCCCGGGTCGTCGTCGATGACGAGCACCGTTCCGATGCACGCCGCCTGCGCGTCTCCGCCAGGGTCCGGCATCTCCTCGACCGGGGCCTCACCGGCGGACGGGGCGGCGTCGATCGCGACCGGAAGGCGCACGGTGAAGGTGGAGCCCGCGCCCGGCGCGCTGTCGACGTAGATGTCCCCACCCATCAGCCGGCAGAAGCGCCGGCTGATCGCCAGGCCGAGCCCGGTGCCGCCGTACCGCTTGGCGATGGAACTGTCGGCCTGGCTGAACGCCTCGAACAGGCGCTCGAGCTGTTCGTCGGTCATCCCGATGCCGCTGTCGCGAACCGCGACGGAGATCCACTCGCCCGGCCCATCCGGCGGGGTGTCCCGTTCCGCTTCGAGCGCGACCGTTCCCTCGCTCGTGAACTTCGCGGCATTCGAGAGCAGGTTCAGCAGGACCTGGCGCAGGCGCGTGGAATCGGACCGGATCGTCCCGAGGCGATCCGCGCCGACGATCGTCAGGCGGTTCCCGTTCTTTTCGATGAGCGGCCGCACGGTGGTCGCGACCTGCTCGAGGAGCTCGCCGGCCTCGAAAGTCTCGACGTGCAGCTCCATCCGGCCCGCCTCGATCTTCGACAGGTCGAGGATGTCGTTGATCAGCGCCAGCAGGTGCCGGCCGGCGGAGTGGATCTTCTGCAGATCCGGGACGAATCCTTCCTGGCCGGTCTCCTCGGCGTCCTCCTGCAGGATCTCGCTGTAGCCGATGATCGCGTTCAGCGGGGTACGGAGCTCGTGGCTCATGCTCGCCAGGAACTGGCTCTTGGCGCGGCTCGCCGCCTCCGCGTCCCGGCGCGCTTCCAGCAGCTCCGTGATGTCGTGGTACAGGGCGACGACGCCCGAGCTCTCTCCGTCCACGTCGACCAGCACGCCGGCGAACTCGACGTCCAGGAACGAGCCGTCCCGCCGCCGTCGCCGCCCGCTGCCGCGCGTGACATCGCCGCCGACCACCTGGCGCGTGCGCCGCTTCGCCTCGAGAAGCGTCTCCTCGGCCGCGATGAGCTCGTCGAGGTCCTTCCCCAGCGCCTCCTCCGGCGGGTAGCCGAACAGACGCTCGAACGCCGGGTTCAGCGAGGTGATACGCCCGTCCAGGTCCAGCGTGACGATCGCCACGGGGCTGTTCTGCACCACGGTCTGGAAATAGCGCCGCTGGCGGCGCGCCTCGGTGTAGAGACGGGCGTTCTCGATGGCGATGGCGGCCTGGGGAGCGAA
>JAVVDU010000015.1:0-8945 GCA_032251515.1 Gemmatimonadota bacterium | reverse complement strand
CGGCCCGCTCCAGGACGCGCTGCAGGGCCCGGGACAGCTCGAGCTCTCCGGAGAGATCGGCCAGCGACTCCAGGACGGCCCGGTGCTCGCCGGAGGTGCGCCGCTCGGCCGCGAGGAGCCGGCAGCGCGCGATCGCGATGCCGGCCTGTTGGGCGGCGGCCGTCAGGATCTCGGTGTCCGCGGGGCCGAAGGCATCCTCTTCGCCGCTCTCGACGACCAGCACGCCGATCACCCGGTCGTCGATGTGGATCGGGACGTCGATCTCCGAGCCGCCGGCCGGGGCGTCGCTCACGTAGTCGGGGTCCGTCCGGACGACGGGCGTGTAGTGGAGCCGTCCATCGTGCAGGGGGCGCTCACTGAGGCCGCGACCCGGCGGCACGCGATAGTCGCAGTGCTCGCCCGGCCAGCCCACGCTCGCCCGCATCACCCGGTCGCCCGTCGCGGGATCGACGAGGAACACGCCGATGAAGTCGTAGCCCAGCGCGTCGTCGTGAAGCCCTTCGACCACGGCGGCGCACACTTCGTCCTCGTCGTGCGCCGCGGCGATGCCCGTCGTGAGGCGCAGCAGCGCCGACTGCCGGTGGGCGATGGTGCTCCGCTCCGGGACCGCCGGCCCGTTCACGTACGCCTCACGGGGAACCGTCCACGCCGACGCCGAGCAGCTCGAACGGCCGGAGCTGCCCCAGGCCGCGTACCTCGACCACGCGGCCGGGCTCGAGCCGGAAGTCCTCCGCGAGGAGGGCCTTCGCGGATGGCGTGACGAGGATGCGTCCGTGGTCCGCGGCCGTCGCGAGGCTGCGGGCCGTGTCCACCGCCTCCCCCCACACGTCGAACCGGAGCCGCTCGCGTCCGATCACCCCGGCGACGGCGCGACCGCTGTGCAGCCCGAGCCGGAACGCGCCGGAAGACCCGGGTTCGCCCCCGTTCATTCCGGCCTGGAAGGCGAGGGCGAGCCGGGCGAGGGCGCGCGTCGCCTCCGCACCATCGGCGGTGCCCCGGCCGGCGAGCGCGAGGAATCCCTGGCGGCGCCCGAGACACACGTCCACCGGGTATTCCGCAGCCATGCCCTCGAACGTCTCCAGGCTCCGGGACAGTCCGGCGACGAACTCGGGAAGTCGCTCGAAGCCGGGCGGGCCGCCGCCGACCTGGCAGTGCAGGACGGCGACGGCCGGAAGCGACTCGACGATCTCCGTCTCGCCCCGGCGGACCCGGTCGGCGATGCCGTCGGGAAACGTCGAGCGGAGGAGGCGCCCGATGGTGGCGGCGTCGGCCTCGATCCGGGTCCGGTAGATCCGTTCCCGCTGCCTGAGCTCCCGCAGTTCCAGGTTCGCCGCGATCCGGGCCTCGAGCAGCGCCGGCTGCACGGGCTTGGTGATGTACTCCTCGGCGCCGGCCTCGATGCAGCGGATCGCGCTCTCGACCTCGTCCAGCGACGAGAGCATGAGCACCGGAAGGTCCCGCAGCCGCTCGTCACCCCGGATGCGGCGGAGCGTCTCGACGCCGTCCAGGCCCGGCATGATCACGTCGAGCAGCACGAGATCGAAGTCGCGCTCCGCGAGCGTTTCGAGGGCGGCCGCCCCGTCCGGTGCAGCCGCCACGGTGTACCCGTGTCGCGCGAGCTGCCGGGCGAGGAGGTCGCGGTTCGTGGCGTTGTCGTCCACGACGAGCAGCGATCCGCGGCCCTCGGGGGCGGACCCGCCCGCGCGGCCGGACTCGCCGATCCGGGCCACGACGTCCCGCGCCAGCTTCGTCGAGCTTCGGACCCTCTCAGGGGGGGCCGGTCCGGCCGCTCCCGGCGCCTGCGTGGCGACCGCGACGATGTCGGCGCTCGCGGCGAGCAGGGTGTGCGCCGCGTCGCGGATCCGCTCGAGATCGGGCACGAGGACCTCCCGTCCGATCTCCCGCTGTCCCTCGATGAGCATCTCGGCGTATCCGATCACCGCGTTGATCGGCGTGCGCAGGTCCGCCTCGATCTCGGCCGCGTAGCTCGCGATCTCCCGGTCGATGGAGCCCGCGAGCCGCGAGGGGTCCAGGATCCCATCCACCAGCCCCAGCAGGCGCCGCCCGGCTTCGTGGATCCGCTGCAGGTCCTTCGCGACCGCCGGCTCCGGCCCGTCCTCGAGGAGCATCTCGGAGTACCCGAGGATCGCGTTGATCGGAGTCCGCAGCTCGTGCCGGACGTGGCCCAGGGCGGCACGCTTCAGCCGATCCGGATCGGCGGGACGGGTCTCGCCGGCCGGCTCTGCACCGCCGCGTCGCCGGCGGGACGGAACGCTGGCGGGCGGGACCGGCGGCGCGTCGGCGAGCGCCGTGCGGGCCGCGACCGGCGACCGGGTCGCGACCGCAGCGGACGCCTGCCGGGGGTCCCGGGAGTGCGGGCCGGGCCGGGAAGCCGGTGCGCCGGTGTCGGCCCCGGCCGCCGTGCGACGCAGCCCGCCGGCCTCGATGTCGAAGATCCAGGCCAGGACCATGACCACGGGAAACGCGAGCAGCAGCAGAAACGTGACGAGACGCTCCGTCCAGTCCGGAAACAGGAGCGCCTCGGACACCGCGTCCACGAGCTCGACCATGCCGATGGCGAGGGCCGCGTAAGCCACGGCGGTGATCCAGACCTTCCGGCGCCGGGCTTCCCGGACGAAGCCCGTCACCCGGTCGGCCAACCGAATCGAGCCAGCCGTACTCCCTCCTCGTGGAACGGGAATCATCCTGGCCGGTCCCATCGTCCTCCCGACCAGTCTCGAAGGCCACCATAGACACGACCGGCGCGGGAAGGAAGGCCGCCCGCCGGCTCTGCAGGCATCGCCCCGCGTCGATCCGACCGCCGCGCCGCGGGCGCTCTGCGCGCCCGGCGGCCGGTGGCGCTATGTTGACCGTGCCGGCATTCGCGGGGGGCGAGGTCGCCCCGGTACCCGTCCACGGCACGCGGGAGACCGCCCGATGCTCGAGGCTTCCGGCCTGCGGCTGCACGAGGAGTTGCTGCTCCTCTGCCTGCACGAGGAAAAGGGGACGATGCGCGTCTCGAACTGGCGGCTCGCCGTCGGGGGAGGCCTCCTCGCGGAACTGCTGGTCGAGGGGCGGGTGCGGCTGGAGCGGGGCTCCAGGGCGTCGCGTGACCGGGTCCGGATGGCGGACCCGCGGCTGCTCGCCGACCCCCTGCTGGACGACTGCCTGCGCCGGGTCCGGGACGCGAAGAAGCCCAGGGCGCCGAAGGACTGGGTGATGAAGTTCTCGCAGCTCTCCTCGCTGCGGCGCCGCGTCGCCACGGGCCTCGTGCGGCGGGGCCTGCTCCGCGAGCGCCGGGGACGGGTGCTCCTCCTGTTCCCGTGGACGTTCTATCCCGAGCTGGACCCGGCTCCGAAGCGGCGCATCGCGGACCGGGTCCGGGAGGCCGTGGAGGGGGAAGGAGAGCTGGACGAGCGCACGGCGGCGCTGGTGGCGATCGCCGCGCGGACGGGCGCCCTCAAGCCGCTGCTCGGCCGGGCCGTTCTGAAGGAACGCAAGGCCCGCATAGAGGAGATCGGCGAGAGCGTGAGCGTGGCGAGCGCCGTGCGGGACGCCGTGAAGGCGGCCAGGGCCGCGGCCGTGGCGGCGGGAACCTGAACACTGAAGACCGGGACGGGGTCGATCCGTCCCTCGAAAGGCGGAGGCGGACGGATGAGATGTGCTCTGAATGGCAGCGGCGCCCGTCGCACGGACGGGCACGGGTACGTGCGGGCCGGCCTGGCGACCGTCGCCGGCCTGGTCTCCGTCGCCTGGCTCGTCGCGTGCGGCGATGCGACCGGGCCGGTCGCGCAGGCGAAAATCGAGCAGCTGCCCCGGGCCCTCACGGAGTCCGAGCGGACGCTCGTCGGGGCGGGCGAGGGATTCGCCCTCGATTTCCTGCGGGAGGTCGTCCGGAACGAGGAGCCGGCGCGGAACGTGTTCGTCTCGCCCCTCAGCGCCTCGATGGCCCTCGGGATGGCGCTCGCCGCGGCGGAAGGCGACACGTACGAGGCGATGCGGGGCGCGCTGCGGCTCGGCGACCTGTCCCGCGACGAGATCGGCACGTCCTGGGCGAGCCTGATGGCCCTCCTCACGACGCTCGACCCGCACGTGCGCGTGGAGATCGGGAACTCGGTTTGGCTCCGGACGGGGTTCGTGCCGGAGAGCGCGTACGTGGCAGGCGTCAGGCGGGACTTCGACGCACGGATCGCGACACTCGACTTCGACGACCCGGCGGCGGCCGACACGATCAACGCCTGGGTGGCCGACGCCACGGAGGGACTCATCGACGGGATCGTCGAACCGCCGATCGATCCCCTGATGATGGCCTTCCTGATCAACGCGATCTACTTCCAGGGCGACTGGACGGTGCCGTTCGACCCGGCGGACACGCGGCCCGGCGACTTCCGGCGCGAGGACGGCACCACGGTGCAGGCGCCGTTCATGGTCCTGCCGGACAGCGAGTTCCCGTTCGCGCGGACGCCGGGCTACGTCGCGGTCGAGTTGCCGTACGGCGGCGAGGCGTTCGCGATGACCGTGGTCGTCCCCACGGGAGACACGAAGCTGGCCGAATTCGTCGCCGGCCTCGATCCCGACGCGTGGGAGGCCCTCACCGCGGACCTCGTGCCGGTCGAGGTCATGGTGCGGCTGCCGAAGTTCCGGCTCGAGTACGACACGGAGCTGAAGGACGCGCTGCGGGCGCTCGGCATGGGCCCCGCGTTCGACCCCGGATTGGCCGACTTCTCCCGCCTGCACCGGGACGCGCTCCTGATGGGGCTCCACATCAGCGAGGTGAAGCAGAAGGCGTTCGTCGAGGTGGACGAGAAGGGCACGCGGGCGGCGGCCGTCACCGCCGTCGGGGTGCGCGCGGTCTCCATGCCGCCCGTGCTGTCGGCCGATCGGCCGTTCCTGTTCGCGATCCGGGAGCGGCTGTCCGGGACGCTCCTGTTCACCGGGCTCGTGTTCGACCCGACCCTGAAATGAGCCGGGGGCCCGGCACGGGCTCCGTCGCCCGGCGCCGGCGCTACAGGCCCGACAGGAGCCCCAGCATCCAGGCCGCCGCGAGCCCTCCGTAGATCCCCAGGATGTAGCCGGCGACGGCCATCAGCAGGCCCACCGGCGCCATCGCGGGGTGGTAGATGCCGGCCACGATCGGCGCCGTCCCCACGCCGCCGATGTTCGCCATGCTGCCGGTGGCCACGAAGAAGAACGGAGCGCGCAGCAGCCGCGCGGCGACGAGCAGCACCGTCGCGTGGATCCCGATCCACAGGACGCCCGCGAAGAAGAAGGCGGGCGCGTCGAGGACGGCCCGCAGGTCGCCCTGCGCGCCGATCCCGGCCAGCATCAGGTAGAGCCCCACGTAGCCGATCCGCGAGGCCCCCACCTCGTCCAGCTTCCGCGCCCGGGTGAAGCTGAGCGCGAGCCCGCCGGTCACCACGATCAGCACGGCCCACGTCGTGTGGCTGATGATCGTCGGGTCCCCCAGCAGGGGAAGCCGCTCACCGAGGGCCACCGAGGCGATCGCCCCCGCGAGTCCGAGTCCCACGATCACGGAGAGGTCCGCCACGGTCGGCGGGTGCCGCACCGATTCGACTTCCGCGAGGCGGCGGTTCGTGTCCTCGATCGCCGTGAGGTCGGCGCCCAGCCGCCGGTCGAAGCGGCCCTGGTACGCCGTGAGGAGCAGCAGGACGCCCATCCAGCCGTAGCCGACCACGGTGTCGACCACGATCACCGGCCCGAACACGGCGTCGGGCGTCCCCACGCTCTCGGCGATCGCCACCATGTTGGCCGTGCCGCCGATCCAGCTCCCGGCCAGCGCCGCCAGGCCCTTCCATCCGTCCACCGGCAGCCAGCGGCCGAACACGAGGAAGGCGACCTGGGCTCCGAGGATGATTCCCGCGGCGCCGGCCGTGACCATGGCGATCGCCGTCCGGCCCAGCTTGAGGATGCTGCGGACGTCCACCGTGACCATGAGCAGCAGCAGCGCGAAGGGGAGCAGGTAGCGGGTCAGCCAGTCGTACACGGGCGACGAGGCCGGGAGGATCCCGAGCGTGGTCGAGATCGTGGGGACGAAGTAGCAGTAGATGACCGGCGGCGTGTAGTCGAAGAGCTTCTTCAGCCGCGGACGCCCGGAGAGCCAGAAGACGCCGGCGAGGACCGTCCCCAGGTAGGCGAGGACGGCCATCGGGTCGGTGAGCAGGGGGCCGGTCACCGCCTCACCTCGGGCCCGACGGAGGGGCGGCCGCCGGAAGGGCGTCGGTCGGCGCGGCGCCCGCCCGGCGCGCGAGGCCCGGCCGGTAGGCGCGAACGAGGTCCCGCGCGATTTCCTCCTCGGTGAACGCGACCTGCTTCAGCTCGCCGCGGGCGAACATCTCCAGCTGGTCCGTTCGGTGCGGCGAGTCGTCCCGCGAGCTCTGTCCGTAGGCGAGAACGGACCGGGCGCGCGGCGTCTCGCCGAACTCGACGGCGAGCATCCAGGCATCTCCGCTCCACGCCATCTGCCGCCCGTCCTCGGCCTCCTCCCAGTACACGACCCGGAAGCAGCCGAACGTGCCGGAGCACCCGTTTCCCGGCAGGTCGAGGTCGCCCAGCCGGAAGCGGTGCACATCGCCCCAGGCGACGTCCCACGCGCCGTGTCTCTCCCGCGTCTCCACCACGGCCGCCGCGAACGCGCGCGCCGCGGCCGCGGGCTCGGCGAGCCCCCGGGGCGTGTCCGTGGGGCGCGCCGCGTCCCACCCGACCGCGAACAGGTCGTCGAACCGGTCATCGAACGGCCGGGGGTCGTCCTCGTCGATCACCAGGTCGAAGTAGCGCCCGTACCATGTCTTGAACAGGACCGCGCCCCGGCTGTGGCTCGCCACGGTCGCGTCCCACGCTTCCACGAGCGCCGCGGCCGCGAGGATCTCCTCGACGTCCGCCGCCACCGCCGTCTCCGGCGCGCCGTCGTCCGCCGCCGGCCCCCCCCCGGCGTCCGCGAGCTCCGCGGCGGCGGCGCGCGCCGCCGCCACGAGCGCGGCGGGCGGAGCCGCCCGCACGGCCGCCACGAGGTCGGCCTTCGTGCGCTCGGCCAGCGGCATGCGCAACGAGTGCTTGCGCGCCACGACCTCCTCGAGCGACAGCGTGTCACGGCCGGAGACGAGCGACAGGCCGTGCTGGCTGCGCAGGCGCAGCCGGGGCGACGGGAAGTAGGGGGGCCAGTCCGCCGGGTCGAACGGCTCGGCCAGGTTCGTGAAATGGAACGTGTCGTTCTCGTTGTGCAGGTACCCGCCCGCCGGGTCGCGGAGCTGGGGAAGGGAGTCCCACGGGACGATCGCGCTCCACACGTCCTCCGGGCCGCCGGCCGGCACCGCGAGCGTGTCTCCCCCCGTGGGGTGCGGGTAGCGCGGGATCGTCGCGTTCCAGACGTAGAAGATGTGCCCGTGGCGGTCGGCATAGGTGAAGTTGGAGACGACCTGCGCCCGGATCCGCATCGCCTCCTTCCACTCCGCCAGGTCCCGGGCCCGCATCATCTTCAGGAACTGCTCGGCGTAGCGGAACCGTCCCTGCTCGGCCGACTTGACGGCGTACACGGCCGTGTCGGTGGACAGGATCACCGGGCCGGCGGGCGAGCGGAGGAACTCGCGCGTTTCGGATGCGAGCGTTCCGTCCTCCGTGCGGTATTCGACGGTGACCGAGTCCGCGGCGAGTGCCACCGGGGCGCCGCCGAACAGGACGTGGCCCGGCCGCGCGGGATCGGGCGTCAGGGCATAGATCTCCTCGATGTCGGGCGAGTTGTTGGTGGTCGCCCAGCCGAGGTTCCGGTTGAAGCCGCCGTTGAAGTAGAGCGGGTAGCCGACCCGGAAGTCGCCGTAGAAGTCGATCACGCCCGGGACGCGCAGGTGGGCCTCGTAGTAGCCGGCCCGCCAGTTGAGGTGCGGGTTGCGGAGCAGGATCGCGTGGCCCGAGGCGGTGCGCGACGGGCCGAGCGCCCAGGCGTTGGAGCCGTCCTCGGCCCCGTCCGACTCGCCGGGGCCGGGCCCCTCGGACGCCGCGGCGCGACCCGACTCGGCGCGCAGGAACCGGCGCACCGCCGGCTCGATCTCCTCCTCGGCCCAGCGCGCCGCGACGTCGACGCCCGTGAAGGCGGGCTGCACCCAGGCGGGGAATTCGTCCGGGTGGAGCACCACGTACCGGTTCACGCCCGCCGCGTAGCCCTCGAACATGGCCCGGGTGTCCGGCTCCAGCCGCTCGTACGTGGCGGCCGCGTGGTTCCAGGTGCGCCGCCACCGGAAGTCGGAGTCCAGGGAGTCGCGGCCGTAGTGCCGCGCGAGGTCGCCGCGCGCCCGCACGAGCCCGTGCACGACGCGCGCGCCGTGATCCTCGAGGTGGGCCCACGCGAGGCCGTAGAACGCCGCCTCCAGGTCCTCCGCCAGGACGTGCGGCACCCCGTACGAGGTGCGCCGGATCTCCACCCGCTCGGGGAGAGGCCGGGGGGACGCCTCGCCGGGCGCCTCCTGGGCGAGTGCGGCCGGTCCCCCTGCGAGGGAAGTGAACGCGAGCACGAGGGCGTGCAGCGGCATGCGGTCGAACATGTGGCGGTTCCGGTCGGGGATCGGGGCCTGCGGGCGCCCGGCCCGCCGCGCGGCGGGCCGGGCCCCGGACATCGGGCCGGAAGGTAGGCCCCGCCGGGCGTTCGGTACAGCACGGCCCGGCGGGTGGCGGCCGGACCGCCCGGAGCGGGGCGGCCCGGCCCGGCGTCAGTTCAGCGGGCAGGACTGCTCGTTGAAGTCCTCGAGCGTGTTCTTGGCGCTCGCGTACGAATTCGACGTCAGAGCCTCGTTCACGAGGTTCTTGACCTCCGGCGTCGTGAGGTCGTACTCCACGGCTGCCGAGCTCAGCAGGCCGGCCACGGCATGCCGGCCGAGGGCGTTCAGCCCGCCGCCGCGGAGCCGCAGCGCCTGGAGGAGCGTCTTGCCGCAGATCGA
>JAVVDU010000014.1:5190-56167 GCA_032251515.1 Gemmatimonadota bacterium | reverse complement strand
CCTCCGCCGCCTCGCCCACGCCCGCACCGCAGCCCGACCAGTACGCCCGCTCCCCTGCCTCGACCTGTCCCGCCGTCAGCGCACCCCGTGCCCGCTCCAGTGCCTCCCACGACCCCACCTGGGCGCGCAGCGCGGTTGGAGCTCCGAGAAGGATCCCGCCGAGGACCAGGACCGGAAGCACCCGCCGCGGCGAACAGCTGCCGCAGGAGTCGACGATCCGACCATGACCTCCGTATCCGAGGCCCACGCTGGTTCCCATCTCGAAGCCCCCCTCAGCGCCCTGCCCGGGCCAGGCCCTGCTCCACAAGCCGCCGCAGCGAGTCCAGCGGCACCGCACCGCCCACCAGCATCTCGTTCACCAGGATCCCCGGCGTCCCACGGATCCCCAGTCCCGCCGCCGCCCGCATGTCCGCCTCGATCCTCCCCGCCGGACGATCCTCCGCCACGCATGCCTCGAAGGCTACCGCGTCCGCACCCGGCAGCGCCTCGAACCGCACGGCGTAGTCGTACCCGCCCGCCTTCACCTCCGCTGCCTCCGCGAACAGCAGGTCGCGGAAGCGCCAGAACCGTCCCTGCTCCCCCGGACATTCGGCCGCGACCGCCAGGACCACCGTCGCGCCCGCCTCCAGCCGCGAGCTCCCGGGCCGCTCACTATGGCTCCCCATGCTCGTCTCCTCCGATCCCCCACGCGCTGGCGCCCGCGCTGCGATGCCGGCTGCCGGACTGTGCCCACATCCGGGTCATGTGGGATCCGCGCGTATCACCGATCAGTTGCGCGGCGACGCAACTCGTCACACGCCTGTCGACCCTGCGCCGCCGACTGATTCACCACACTCCCGGGATCACGGGTCTCGGCTGCCGCACGGAGTGATCTCAATCAGCGGCCTTCTCAGCCGACTCTACAGTCGTCACATACATAGATGCACTCGCTCATTCCGCAGCCGATCAGCGGACAATAGGCGATGTTGCCACCTTCATAACCATCGCACCCCGGTTGAACCGGGATTGAAGGCGCACACTCATTACACGGATCCCACTGCATCGCGTCCGTCCTCGAAGGAGCCAGCGAGATCGCGGAGACGACCGCGATCAGTCCGCACAGCCAACGGATCGTCCTCATCTCTGCCTTCCTTTCCGGAAGCCTCGATCGGCTCCCCTGGCGTCGCCCGGTCCGCCGGCGGCCGAGCCCCGTGTCCCTCCCTTCAATATCGGGGTCGACTCGCCGTCCCACATCACCCGATCGGCCTAGCTCGATCGGTCAGGGGCCGTCTCCGTCCTCCCCTGCCCCCCGCGCCGCCTGTGGCCGCAGTACACCGCCGCCGCGGACCGCCGCCCGGCCTCTCATCGCAGCTCCGCCGCCCGGATCTCCCGGCTCCACACCTCCCGGCCGGACACGTCGCGGACCGCGATCCGCAGCACGCGGTCGGTGCGCGGACCGCTCACGTCGAGCGTCGCGAAGCTGCGCCCGGCGAACAGGGTGCCGGGCACGCGCAGGTGGTTGCGGTTCCTCTCCTCGTCGGTGTCGGTGGGGCCGGCCGTGAGGGGCGAGACGGTGAGGTCGTAGAGCGGGTAGGTGCCCCGCCGGTCGAGCTTCGTCAGCACGGAGTAGTGGACGTCCCCGGTCAGGAACAGCACGCCCCGGATGTCGTTCGCGCGCAGGGCCTCGAGCAGTTCGGCCCGTTCCTCGGGAAAGGTGGCGTAGGACTCCCAGCGGGCCTCGGGGTTCAGGACCTGGCCGCCGGTGGCCACGATCTTGAACGTGGCGCGGCTGGTGGCGAGGGCGTCCACGAGCCAGCGGAGCTGATCCTTCCCCAGCATCTGCCGGCGCCCCGCGATCCGGTGCTCGGACGAGCGGTGCCAGCGGTCGTCGAGGAGGAAGAACTCGACGTCGCCCCACTGGAAGCTCGTCGTGATCCCGCCGAACTCTGGCGGGCCGCCCTCGGGGTTCCCCCAGAACAGGTCGAACGCCTCCTTCGCCGTCGCCTTCTCGCGCCACGTCCAGTCGCTGTTGTCCGGCCCGTAGTCGTGGTCGTCCCAGGTCGCGTAGTGGTGCACGGAGCCGAGGAGCGGCTGGAGCCCGGGGTAGGCGCGGGTGTGGGAGTAGCGGTACAGGATCCCGCTTCGGCTGTACCAGTCCGCTTCGCGCAGGTAGACGTTGTCGCCCAGCCAGACCATCGCGTCGGGAGCGGCGGCCCGAACGGCGTCCAGGATCTCGAACTCCCCGCCGTACGGCTCGCCGGGCCGGTCGTAGGGCGGGTCGTTCACGTAGAAGCAGCTCGCGGCGACGACCCGGAAGTCGGGCGGGTCCTCGCGCCACTGCCACAGCGCCTGCGTCTGGAAGCGGAGCGGCCAGCCGACCTCGACCGGCGATCCGTCCACCTCGACACGGTAGCCGTAGCGGGTTCCGGGCTCGAGGTGCGGCACGACGACCTTCGCCGTGAAGGCCGTCTGCATATCGGTCGTCACTTCCCCGGTGTGGTAGCGGACGGAGGGGTCCGCCTCGTTCCAGTAGCTGAACCGGACGGTGGCGGGCCCGCGCGTCTGCGCCCACAGCAGCACCTCCCGCATCTCGGAGTAGCCGACCATCGGGCCGGCGCGCAGCGGACTCTCCTGGGCGGCGGCGACGGAGACGAGGGCGGCGGCGCCGGGCCACGCGGGCGGCAGGGGCGCGAGGAGAAAGGGGAAGGCGAAGAGGACGAAGGCCGGGACGGGACGGCGGCGCGCGTGCATGGATCAGGCTCCGATCGGCGGTGTCGGTTCGTGCGGACGGGGCAAGATACGTCCTGTGCCCGGGATGCCGCAGCGGATAGATTCGGCCTCCATGAACCGTCCCGCGATCACCCTGCTGGCCGCCGGCCTGTCGTCCCGTTACGGGGGAGCGAAGACGCTCCAGCCCGTCGGGCCGGACGGCGAGAGCCTGCTCGACTACGCCGTGCACGACGCCATCGAGGCGGGCTTCGGCACCGTCGTTCCGGTCGTCCGCCGCACGGGCGAGGCCGCGGTGTGCTCCCGCCTGCGCGCCCGGTTCGGGCCCGACCTCCCCGTCCGCTGCGTGAGGCAGGAGCTGTGGCCGCTGCCCGGCGGCCACCGGGCACCCTCCGAGCGAGTGAAGCCGTGGGGCACGGGCCACGCCGTGCTCCGCGTCGAGGAGGCAGTGGACGGGCCGTTCGCCGTCGCGAACGCCGACGACTTCTACGGCCGGAGCTCGTTCGGGAAGGTCGCGGGGTTCCTGGAGGGCCGCACGGGCGAGCCGGAGTTCTGCGTCGTGGGCTACCGGGCCGCAGCGACGCTGTCGTCGCACGGGGGCGTCTCGCGCGCCCTGTGCGAGGTGGACGGCGACGGCCGCCTCCTCGACCTGGAGGAGCTGGACGGCGTAGAGCGCGGCGAGGACGGGACGCTCACCGGGCGTACCGGCGATGGCAGGACGCGGGACGTGCCGCTCGACGCTCTCGTGTCGATGAACCTGTGGGGGTTCACGCCGGCGATCTTCCCGCTCCTCCGGGAGCGCTTCGGGGCCTTCCTCGCGGCGCACGGGGAGGATCCCGGCCGCGAGTTCGCGCTCAGCCGGGCGATCGGCGACATCATCCGCACGGGAGAGGCGTCCGTCACGGTCCTCCCGTCGGAGGAGCCGTGGTTCGGCCTGACCTTCGCCGCCGATCGCGAGCGGGTGGAGCGGCGCATCGCGGCGCTCGTCGAGGCGGGCGCGCTGCCCCCGTCCCTGCGGCGGGCCATGCCTCACCCCGGGGACGACGAGGCGTGCGGCTGACCGCACTCGACGGCCTCGTCGTCGCGAATTAGCGTGGCGTCGCGGCCTGGACGCTCGGCTGCGCGGCGGTCAGTCGCTCCAGTGTCGGCCACCGCTCAGCCGCACCGACCGGCCGGCCGCACGGCCGACGGCTCCAGGCCGCGAGCCCGGGCGATGCGCTGCGCCCGCCACTCCTCGAACCGCCGGCAGGCCCGGTCCTGCGCGACCGTCAGCGCCGGCACGAGGACCATGATGACGGCCGTGCCGAACAGGATTCCCACCCCGAGGCTCACGGCCATCGGCACGAGGAACTGCGCCTGGACGCTGCGCTCGATGATGAGCGGGAACACGCCGAGGAAGGTCGTGAGCGAGGTGAGCAGGATCGGCCGGAAGCGGACGCGCGCCGCCTCGCGGACCGCCTCGGGCAGCGGCAGCCCGGCAGCCTTCCGCTCGTTGATGAAGTCGATGAACACGAGCGAGTCGTTCACGATCACCCCGCTCAGCCCCACGAGCCCGAACATGCTCAGCATCCCGAGGTCGAGCCCCAGCACGAGGTGGCCGAGGATCGCGCCGATGAACCCGAACGGGACGGCCGCCATGATGATCAGGGGCTCCACGTAGCTGCGGAAGGGGAGCGCGAGGAGAGCGTACATCGCGAGGAGGGCGAGCAGGAAGCCGCGCGCCAGCCCGGCCAGCGCCTCGGCCTGCTCCCGCTGCTCGCCCCCGAACGTCCAGCGCATGCCCGGGAAACGCTCCTGGAGGGCGGGGAGCACCCGCGCCGTCAGCTCGTCGTTCACCTCCTGGCCGGTGACGCGGGAGCGGTCCACCTCGGCGGTCACCGTGACGATCCGCCGCCCGTCGAGGCGCCGGATCGTGGACGGCGCCGTCCCGAACTCGGCCTCTGCCAGCTCGGAGACGGGGATCGCGGCGCCGGTGGGCGTGATGATCCGGTAGGCGCGGATGTCGGCGAGCGAGCTCCGCTCGCGCTCCGGGAGGCGGACGTAGATGCGCACCTCCTCCCGCCCCCGCTGCACGCGCAGCGCCTCGGAGCCGAAGAACGCGGCCCGCACCTGGCGGGCCAGGTCGTCGAGCGTCACGCCGAGCGTGCGGGCGCGCGGCAGGAGCCGGAACTCGACCTCGCGCTTCCCCTCTTCCTGGTCGTTGCGCACGTCGTACACGCCGGCGAAGCGGGTCAACTCGTCCTGCAGCGCCGCCACGGCGGCGTTCAGGCGCGCCGTGTCGGGGTGGCTCATCTCGACCGCGACCGGAGCGCCCAGGTTGATCACCTGCGAGGAGAAGGCGAGCGTGCGGGCGCCGGTCACCTCGCCCACCGCCTCGCGCCACGCATCCTCCACCGCCTTGGCCGGGATCGAGCGGATCTCGGCGTCGGAGAGCTTGAGGGTCAGCTCGGCGATGTTCGACTTGATGAGCTGGATGTTCGCCGCGGCCGCGGGGCCCACCTCGGTGGACGGCTGCCGACCCACGCTGAGGAGCACGGCGTCGACGAGGGGCGGCTCGTCGTCGTCCGCGCCCGCCGCCAGCCCGGCGGCGGCCCGCCGGCCCTCGCGCTCCATCATCTCCGCCACCTGGAGCGTGCGCTCGCTCGGCGTCCCCTCGGGCATCTCCAGCCGCGCGATCACCTCGTCCCCCTCGATCCGTGGCAGGAAGCTGAAGCTGATGTAGCGCCCGGCCACGATGCCGGCCGTGACGAGCATCAACGACACCGCGGCGGCGATCACGAAGCCGGGGCTCCGGGTCGCGTACCCGACGGTGCGGTCGAGCGGCCCGTCGATGAACCGCTGCAGGCCGCCCTGCACCGCTTCCTGCACCCGCTCGATCCAGCGGAGCCAGCGCGGCAGCGGCATGTGGGCGTGCTCGGGCAGCTTCGAGAGGTGGTGGGGCAGGATGAGCAGGGACTCGACGAGCGAGAACAGCAGCACCGCGATCACGACCATCGGGATGAACTTGAGGAACTTCCCGATGACGCCCGGCGTGAACAGGAGCGGCGTGAAGGCGACGACCGTCGTCATCACCGCGAACACGACGGGCACGGCGACCCGCTGCACGCCGGCCACGGCCGCGTCCATGGGCCCCGCCCCCAGCTCCCGCTCCTTGTAGATGTTCTCGCCCACCACGATCGCGTCGTCCACCACGATCCCGATCGCCAGGATGAAGCCGAACAGCGACATCATGTTCACCGAGATGCCGAGCCACGGCATCACGGCGAAGGTGCCGATGAACGACAGGGCGATCCCGATCGCCACCCAGAAGGCGAGGCGCAGGTCGAGGAACAGGGCGAGCGCGAGAAGGACGAGCGCCAGGCCGAGGATCCCGTTCTTGCGCAACAGGCTGAGCCGGCTGTCGAGCAGCTCGGCGTCGTTCTGCCAGATCTCCACCCCCACGCCGGCGGGCAGGGTCGGCGCGAGCTCCTCGTCGAGGTACCGCTCCACTTCTTCGACGATGCGCAGGACCTGCTCGTCGGAGGTACGGAACACCTGCACGAGAGCGGCCGGCTTCCCGTCGTACCGCGTGATGAGGTCGGCGTCCTCGAACCCGTCCCGGATAGTGGCGATCCGGTCGAGGCGCACCGTGGACCCGTCCCGCGTGCCGCGCACGATGATCTCGGCGAAGTCGTCCCGCCGGTAGTTCTGCCCCTTCGTGCGGACGAGGATCTCCTCGTCGCGCGTGTCCACCCGTCCCCCCGGCAGGTCGAGGCTGGAGGCGCGCACCGTGCGCGCGATCTCGTCGAGGCTCAGCCCCCAGGCGCGCAGGTTCTCGTTCGGCACCTCGATCGACACCTCGTAGGCGCGCACCCCCGCCGTCTGGACGAAGGAGATCTCCGGCAGCGTGGCGAGGTCGTCCTCGATCCGGTTCGCGATCTCCTTCAGCGTGCGCTCGGGCACGTCGCCGAACACGGCGATGTCGATCACCCGGCTGCGGTTCACGAGGCGCGTGACCTCCGGCTCCTCGGCTTCCTCGGGAAAGCTCGTGATCCGGTCGATCTCCGCCTTGACGTCGTCCGTGGCCTTCGCGATGTCGGTGCCGAGGCTCATCTCGGCCAAAACGACCCCCACGCCCTCCGAGGCGACGGAGGTGACCCGCCGCAGTCCGTCCACGGACTCGATCCGCTCCTCGATCCGCTGGATGATCCCGTCCTCGACCTCCTCGGGCGTGGCGCCGGGATACGAGACCCGCACCTGCACGATGTCGAGCGCGAACTCGGGGAAGACCTCCTGCACGATGGACACGGTGCTGAGCATCCCCGCCGCGAGCAGGAAGATCATCAGCAGGTTCGAGGCGACGGGATGGCGCGCCATCCACGCGATGGCGCCCTTCATCGGCGGGGCTCCGCGGGCGGGGCGGCGCCTTCATCCGCGGGCGGGGCGGCGCCCGCGGGAGCGGAGGCCGGGGCCGACTCGAGCGGGCGGTCACCGGCCGGCTCGGGCCGGACGGCCATCCCGTCCGTGACGGCGGCGACGCCGCTCACGATCACGGGCGCGCCCGCGGCGACGTCCGCCTCCAGGAACACCCGGCCCTCCACCTGCTGCAGCAAGGTCGCGGGAACGATCCGCAGCACGCCGCCGTCCTCGACGACCCAGACCGCCTCCCCGTCGCGGAGCGCCGGCCGGGGGAGGGCCACGTACCGCTCGCGGAACGCGCCCCGGATGTCCGCCTCGGCGAAGCTCCCCAGCACGAGGGGCGGCCGCCCGTCGGGCCCCGGCGTGAAGGGATCGGGCACGCGCACCACGACGTCGACGGTGCGGGTCTCGGGATTCAGCGCCCCCTCGACCCGGTCCACGTGACCCTCCCACGTCCAGGGCCGGCCGGCCACGGTGGCCCGTACCCGGACGGGGATGCGGTCGCCGGTGCCGTCGGGGCGGCCCGCGCCGTCCGCCCCGGCCCGCGCGTCCCAGAGACCGGCCACGAGGCCCGCCTCCTCGTCGGTGAGCGCCACGACGATCTCCACCGCGTCGGTGCCGACGATCGTGGCGACGGCCGCGCCCGCCTGCACGAACTGCCCGATGTCCACCGTCTCGTCGAGCACGAGCCCGTCGAACGGGGCCGCGAGACGGGTGCGGGCCAGCGCGAGCCGCGCATCGGCGAGGCGGGCCTCGGCCCGCCGCAGGGAGGCGCGGGCCGCCGCGAGCTGGGGCTCCCGGAACACGAGGCGACCGCCAGGCCCCGAGTCCGCGGGTGCCGCGATGCCCTCCCGGCGCCGCAACCGCTCGAATTCCTCGCGCGCCAGCTCGCGCTCCTCCTCCCACTGGAGCACGTCGACGCGGGCCGCGGCCACGTCCGCCTCGGCCACCGCGACGGCATTCTCGTAGTCGGCCGCCTCGATGCGCAGAAGCGCATCGCCGGCACGGAAGCGGCCACCCGACACGAGGGCCGGCGACGTCCAGACCACGCGCCCACCCACCTGGGGCGCGAGGGCGACGCGGCGGCTCGCCCGCACCGTGCCCGTCCCGCGAACCGTCAGGTGGCCGGAGCGCACCTCGGCCGGAACGGTCGTGACGAGGGGTGGCCTGTGCTCCGGGCGGGCCTGCTCGGGCCGGGGGCGGAGCACGAGGAGCAGCATCAGCCCGATCGCGCCGGCGGCCAGGACCAGGAGGACCCGCGCCGCCGGACCGAGCGCCGCCAGCCGGCCGATCACCCCGCGCCACGCACCGCGCCCGGCGGCGCTCACCGGGCGTCTCCCATCAGCGTCTCCTCCATGCTCCGGTAGTCCTCCTCCAGCCGGTCTTCGATCCCCTCCTCGTCCCCCACCCACGCGCCGCCGAGAGCCCGGTGCAGGGCGAGCCGCGACGCGGCGAGGTCCCGCTCCGACGCCGCCAGCTCCGTCTCCACCGCCACCAGGTTCCGGCGCGCGTCGAGGTACTGGAGGTAGTCGCCCACGCCGCGCGCGAAGGAGGCGACCTGGTAGTCCACCGAGCCGCGCGCGGCGGTCCGCTGGTCCTGCAGGAAGGCGTGGCGCTCGGCCTGCTTCGCGAGACCGGCGAGGCTCGAGACGACCTCCTGGTGGGCCGTCAGCACGGTGCGCGCGTAGACGGACGCGGCCGCCAGGTAGCGAGCTTCGGCCGCGCCGGCGGCGGCGCGCAGGCGTCCGCCCCGGAACAGCGGCTGCGTGAGCCCGCCCACCAGGCTCGCGAACCACTGGTCGGCCCGGAACAGGTCGGCCAGCGACGACGACTGGAAGCCCGCCGACGCCGTGAGGCGGACCTGCGGGAAGAGCTCGGCCTTGCGGGCGCCGGTCCGGAAGCGGCTCGCCTCGAGGCGCAGCCACGCCGCCTCGACGTCGGGGCGCGCCTCGAGCAGGGTGACGGGAAGACCCGCCGGAACCGGATCGGCCAGCACCGCCACGGCCCCCGCGTCCGCGATCAGCGGGGCGATCTCGCCCGCCGGTCGGCCGAGCAGCACCGCGAGCCTCGCCTCGGCGTCCGCGAGCGCCGCCTCCAGCACCGGGACCGAGCTTTGCCGGCTGCGGAACTGCGACTCGATCGAGTAGAGCTCGAAGGAGGTGACGAGCCCGCGGGCGTACCGCTCGCGGGTCAGCTCCAGCCGCTCCGCGAGGAGGTCGACGTCGAGGCGCGCCAGGTCGATCCGGCGGCGCAGTTCCACGATCTCCAGGTAGGTGGAGATGGTCGTGGCCGCCACGGCGATGCGGGCGGTGCGGAAGTCCGCCGCGGAGGCGAGGAAATCGTGTACGGCGGCCTTCGCATCGTTGCGTGCCCGGCCCCAGAAGTCGAGCTCGTAGGCGAAGTTTCCGCCCACGGTCCAGGTCTCGATGTCCAGCCGGTCCGGGAAGGAGGGAATGCCCGGCGGCAGGCCGCCATCCCCGCCATCCCCGCCGTCTCCGCCGTCTCCGCCGTCTCCGCCTCCGAACGTGCCCGTGAAGCCGATGTTCCCGGGGGTGCTCGTGCGGCTCCCCTCGGCCGTGAGGTCCAGCGACGGGAACAGGTCGGCGCGGGCGATCCGGTACAGGCGCCGGGTCTCCGCCACGCGCGCCACCGCTTCGCGCAGGTCGAGGTTCGCGGCCAGCGCCGTGTCCACGAGGGTCTCGAGGACGGGGTCGCCGAACGCCGTCCACCAGCGGGTGGGGTTGGCCGCGGAGTCGGCACGGGCAGCCGTGGCGCGCGCGGCGGAGTCGGTCGGGGTCGCGGCGGCGAGGGCCGCGGAGTCCGGCGCCGCCGCGGAGTCATCGGCCGTGGAGTCCGCCCGGACGTCCGCCGGCCACTCCTCCGGGAGGTCGCGCACCGGGATGGGCTGGCGCGGCGGCGGCGCAAACGAGCAGCCGGCCGCGAGCGCGAGCGCGAGGGCGGCAGGTGCGGCGCGGACGGTCCGGGCGGCGCGGCCCCGACGCGGCCCGCTCGTCCCCCGCCGGCCGCTCACGTCGACGCCTCCCGGGGCCGCAGCCCCTCGAACACGAGTTCGTACACGTGCCGCTTGCGGCTCTCCACGAACGCGTCGAAGTCGTCGCGCGCCTCCGGGTTCAGGGCCCGCACGGTGGGCTTCATGATGAGGAAGAAGCCGCAGGCCGAGACAATCGACAGGATCGTCTGCCGCGGGTCCACGCTCCGGATCTCGCCGCGGTCCGCGGCGCCGCGGATCGACTCCTCCATCCGCTGCTGCGGAGAGCCTTCCGTGGCGAAGGCGCGCGCCAGGTGCTCGCCGATCAACGTGCCACCGCTCACGTTCTCGTTCACCATCAGCCGCAGCATGTCCTGCCGGTCGCGCAGGTAGTCGATGTAGTGTTCGATGAATCGCCGCAGCATCTCCGGGAACGGCAGCCCCGGCTCGAGCGTGGCCTCGATCGAGGCCATGAACTGCCGGAACAGGTAGGTGAACACCTCCCGGTACAGGCGGTCCTTGCTCCGGAAGTAGTAGTGCAGGAGTCCCCGGTGGATCCCCGCCTCGTCGGCGATTTCCTGCATGCGCGCCCCGTCGCGTCCCTTGCGGGCGAAGACGTGCAGGGCGGCGTCGAAGATGCGGGCTTCCGTCGCCTGGCCGTCGGCGCGGCCATCGGCGCTGGCCGCGACGGTACCGGGAGCACTGGTGTCCGCCGGCTGCGGTGTGTCGTCCAAGGGCTTCCTCTTTCGCTCGGGCTGCGGAAGGATGGCAAGAGTTGTCGGTTTTGTCAAACTATGTTGTCAAGGAGGGTCCCGGCGACGGCTTTGCAGGGCATCGGGTCGGATGTCGCGGGTGGCGACCGGAAGCCGGCCGGCGCTATCGTGCCGGGCCACGGGGACCGCCCGGGATCCGCTCCGCCGGACCCGCGGCCCGCCGCCACCGCACCGGAAAAGGACTCGACGAGACATCATGGCCGACGAACCGACCCGCCCGCGCATCGAGCCCCTCGAGGACGGTCCGCTCCGTGTCACCGGGCTGAGCGAGTTCCGCAATTCGCGCGGCGAGAGGATCCCGACGCGCAAGTCGATGGCGCTGTGCCGCTGCGGCGCCTCCTCCCGGAAGCCGTTCTGCGACGGCACGCACAAGCGGATCGGCTTCGACGACGCGCGCTCCGACGACCGGGTGCCGGATGCACTGGACCGATACGAGGGCGAGGAGATCACGATCCGCGACAACCGCGGCCAGTGCTCGCACGCCGGCTTCTGCACCTCCCGCAGTCCGAGCGTGTGGCGACAGGGCATCGAGCCGTGGATCGATCCCGACGGCGCCCCGCCCGACGAGATCCGGGCGACGATCCGCTGCTGTCCCTCCGGCGCCCTGGCCTGGGAGGAGGACGGCGAGGTGGTGCGCGAACCGCACGACACGCCCGAGATCGCGGTGGCGCGCGACGGTCCGTTCCACGTGCGCGGCGGGATCGAGCTGGCGGGGGCGGAGCTCGGCGAGGGCGTGGGCGCCGACCACTACGCGCTGTGCCGGTGCGGCGCTTCACGCAACAAGCCCTTCTGCGACGGCAGCCACTGGTACGCGGGGTTCCGCGACGACGAGGGCCACACGATCGCCGCCGCCGCCCGCGCCGGGGCCGAGGGCGAGGAGGAGTGGGTGGACGTCGGTGCCGCCGAAGACTTTCCCGAGGGCGAGGTACGCGGCGTCCAGGTCGGCTCGAGCCAGGTAGCGGTAGTGCGCACCGCGGGCGGGCTGCACGCCCTGGAGGGAAGCTGCCCGCACCAGGGCGGTCCGCTGACCGACGGCGCGGTGTGCGACGGGGCGCTGCGCTGCCCCTGGCACGGCTACGACTTCGAGCTGTCGTCGGGCCGCGGCGTCGGCAACGAGTTCGAGGCCCGGACGTTCGAGATCCGCGAGCAGGAGGGCCGCATCGAAGTGCTCGCCACCGGCGACGCGCACTCCCCCTGGACGACGAGCCACGTGATCGCCGAGACGATGGTCCAGTGGGGCGTGGACGCGGTCTTCGGCATGGTCGGGCACTCCAACCTCGGCATGGCCGAGGCCATCCGGGTGCAGGCCGAGCGCGGCACGCTCCGCTACTTCGGAATCCGGCACGAGGGCGCGGCCGCCTTTGCCGCGTCCGGCTACGCCAAGGTCAGCGGGCGGCCCGCCGCCTGCCTGGCGATCGCCGGCCCCGGGGCCACCAACCTGCTCACCGGCCTGTGGGACGCGAAGGTCGACCGCGCCCCGGTGCTGGCCCTGACCGGGCAGGTGAACACCCAGGTGCTCGGCCCCGGCGCGTTCCAGGAGATCGACCTGGCGAGCGCCTTCGCCGCGGTGACCCGCTTTTCGCAGACCATGCTGCACGACAGCGACCCGGCCGAACTGACCTCGCTGGCGCTCAAGAACGCGATCGTCGAGCGCGACGTCGGCCACCTCATCCTGCCCGACGAGGTGCAGGTGCTGGACGCCGGCGAGCGCGCGCCGGGACGCCCGGACGGCCGGGTGGGACCGACGGCCATCACGCCGCCCGACGAGAGCCTCGACATGGCGCTGTACCGGATCGGGCGGGCGAAGCGGCCGCTGATCATCGCCGGGTACGGCGCCCGCGACGGCATGGACGAGGTGGTCCACCTCGCCGAGGCGCTGCGCTGCCCGGTGATCACGACGTTCAAGGCGAAGGGACAGATCTCCGACCGCCACGAGCTGGGCGGAGGCGTGCTGGGCCGCAGCGGCATCCCGGTCGCGAGCTGGTTCATGAACGAGTCGGACCTGCTGATCGTGTTCGGGGCGTCCTTCTCGGCCCACACCGGCATCGACCGCCACAAGCCGATCATCCAGGTCGACTTCGACCGCATGGCGCTGGGCAAGTTTCATCCCGTCCAGGAGGCGGTGTGGGGCGACGTGGCGGTGACCGCGCGGGCGATGCGCGAGCGTCTCCCCGAGCAGCGCGCCTGCACCGACCAGCGCGAGGAGCTCGCGGAGCACTGGCGGCGCTGGCGCGCCGAGAAGGCCGAGCGCGAGAAGAAGGACGAGGGCCGGGGGCTCAACTCGGCGATCGTCTTCCGCGAGCTGGCCGCGGCCGTACCCGATGACGCCGTGATCGCGGTCGACGTGGGCAACAACACGTACTCGTTCGGCCGCTACTTCGAGTGCACCGGGCAGACCGTGATCATGTCGGGCTACCTCGGCTCCATCGGCTTCGGCTTCCCGGCGGCTATGGGAGCCTGGGCCGCGGTCGGCGATCACCGCCGCGTGATCTGCGTGAGCGGCGACGGCGGCTTCGGCCAGTACCTGGGCGAGTTCACCACCGCGGTGAAGTACGGCATGAACATCGTCCACGTGCTGCTGAACAACCACGAGCTCGGCAAGATCTCCAAGGAGCAGCGCGACGGAGAGTGGCCCGTGTGGCAGACCGGGCTGCACAACCCCGACTTCGCAGCCTACGCCGAGCTGTGCGGCGGCCTCGGCGTGCGGGTCACCGAGCCGGACGTGCTGGCCGGCGCGCTGGCCGCGGCGTTCGGCAGCGACCGGCCGGCGCTCGTGGAGATCGCCACGGATGCGCGGCTAGTGTGAGGGGCGGGACGTGGTCTGCGGCTACAGCCGCCGCACCCTCGCCCCTGCCCCCGGCACGGCCTCGAACAGGACGTCCTCCACGGCGCGCCCGGAAACCCGCCCCGCGTAGAACCGTTCCGCGAGCGCGGCCCGGACATCCGCGGCGCGCGCGGCGGAGCACAGCGCGACGGCCGAGCCGCCCATCCCGGCTCCGGTCAGGCGGGCGCCGGCGGCGCCGGCTTCGCGGGCGATCTCCACGATCGCGTCCAGTTCCGGCGTGCTGACTCCGAGTCCGTCCCGCAGGCTCGCGTGGGAGGCGTCCATGAGGCGCCCGAAGCGTGCGATGTCCCGGTCCCGCAGCGCTTCCTCGGCCTCCGCCACCCGCGCGCTCTCGGCCAGCACGTGCCGGAATCCTCCGGCGCCCTGCACGGGCGGATCGGCCCCCAGGGCCTCCCGCACGGCGTCGCGGCCGGCCGCCGCCAGCAGCGCCGCGGCGGTGGCGGGCAAGGACTCCAGGCCGAGCCGCCCGGCGAGCGCCGCGGTGGCCGCTTCCACCTCCGAACGCAGCCGATTGTAGCGCTCGCGGGCCCCGGCGGACTTGCGGGCCGGGGCGAGGGAGAAGGCCACCACGAGGCGCCAGTCCGGGGGCACGCGCAGGTGGGCGATCCGCAGCGGGTCGAACGAGATTCGCGCCGCGTGCCCGAACCGGGCGCCGAGACACACGGCCTGGTCCATTCCGCCGCCCCGCGTGCCCACGTAGCGTTCCGCCTCGGCGAGGCGCTCCGCCAGGTCGAGGCGACCGGCGGCGATGCCGGAGCCTGCCAGCAGGGCGAGCGCCGACGCCACGACGAGGGCCGACGAAGAGGAGAGACCGGCGGCGGCCTGCAGGTCGGCCGTCACGAGAAGATCGGCGCCGCGCCGCACGCCGTAGGCCGCAGCCACCTCGACGGCGGCGGCCTTCACGTAATCGCCCCAGTCGCCTCCTCCGCTGGGAGGGATGTCCGGGGCCACCTGGAACTCGCGGGCCGGAAAGGCGGGATCGAGGGAGTGGACCCGCACGCGGTCGTCCGCCGCGGGGCGCGACGCGATCCACACGGAGCGTCCCAGCGCGACCGGAAGGACGGGCAGACCGGCGTAGTCGACGTGCTCGCCGACCAGGTTCACGCGGCCGGGCGCGCGCACGATCCGGGTCGCGTCCCGCCCGAAGCGGGCCCGGAACCCGGTGAGCAGCGCGTGGAGCCCCGGCCCGCCTCCGCCGGAGCTGCTCAGAACTCGTCTCCCAGGCCGAACACTGCGGCGCGCGTGCGCCAGCGGCCCGCGGTGAAGTCGGGAAACGCCACCGCGTCTCCCCCGCGCGCGATCGACAGTTCGGAGAGCGGCGAGATCACGCTCCACGCGGCGGCGTCGTACACGTCGAGCGGCGTGGGATCGCCGCGCTTGACGGCCTCGACGAAGGCGTGCAGCACGAAGAAGTCCATCCCGCCGTGGCCGGCGCCCTCGGCGTCCGCAGCGTAGCGCCGCCACAGGCCGTGGTCGTGGCGCTCCAGCCAGGGGGCCGCCGGCTCCCAGCGGTGCGGCTCGGGGCTCGCGCCCTCGATGTACAGCGCGTCGAAGTCGTCCATCCACAGTCCCCGGGTGCCCTGGACGCGGAAGTTCAGGGAGTAGGGGCGCGGCAGGTTCGTGTCGTGGCTCAGGAGGATGGTCTCGTCGTTCGCGGTGGTGATCAGGGTCGTGACGACGTCTCCCAGCCGGAACCCGATGTCCGCGTTCGGATGTTCCGGCCCGCCCGCGGCCACGACGTACTCGTGCAGGCCGTGGCTCTTCGTGGCGGCGGACGAGAGGCGCAGGAAGCGGTTCCCGCGCTGGATCCCGAGCCAGTTCGCCACCGGCCCGATGCCGTGCGTGGGGTAGAGGTCGCCGTTTCGCTCGATGGAATGGCGGGTCCGCCACACCGCCTCGCCCGTGGCGCCGGGCCCGAACTCGGCGCCGGGTTGGAACTTGATCGCGCGCAGGTCGTGCTGGTAGCCGCCCTGGCAGTGCACGAGATCCCCGAACAGGCCCTCGCGGACCATGCCCAGCACGGCCAGCACGTCCCGCCGCCAGCAGACGTTCTCCAGCATCATCAGCGGAGTGCCGGTGCGCTCGTGCGTGCGCACGAGGTCCCAGCACTCCTCGACGGTGAGGGCGGCCGGAACCTCGAGACCGACGGCCTTCCCCTTCTCCATCGCCGCCACGGCCATGGGCGCGTGCCACTGCCACGGCGTGGCCACGATCACGGCGTCCACGTCATCCCGCTCGAGCAGGTTCCGCCAGTCCTCGTCGCCCGCGGTGAACGAGGCGGGCGCGGCGCCGCCGGCATCGGTGACGGCGCGCACGGCGCGGGCGGCGGCCTCCGGAACGATGTCGCACACGGCCGTCACCGGCGTGTCATCGCGGGCGAGTGCCAGCCCGAGAAGCCACGAGCCGCGGCCACCCACTCCGATGAACCCGAGGCGCAGGCGTCCCGGAAACGGGCTGGTGAAGGAGCGCGGGCCGGCGGCGGCGGCCGTTCCGGGGCGGGCGACGGATCCATCCGGTGCCGCCCGGGCGGCACCGGGTCCGCGCGCCAGGGAGGCGCCGAGCGCCGCGGCGGCACCGGTCCGCACGAAGTCGCGGCGGTCCATGGGGCTCATGCGCCTTCTCCTGCCGTGTCCCCGGCCTTCCCGGCGTCTCCGTCCTCCGGCGGGAGGGCGTACAGCGCGCATACCGCCCCCGCCGGGTCGCGGATCACGCAGAACCGGCCGCCCGCCAGGTCCCGCGGGCGCACCACGACTTCCCCGCCGGCCTGCCGGCAGCGTTCCGCGGCCGCGTCCGCGTCCTCCACGACGACGTACAGGAGCCACTGGGGCGGCAGGTCGGCGTTGAAGCCCCGGGCGTGGCAGATGCCTGCCACCGGATCTTCGGCGCCGGGCGGCACCATGTTGAAGTCCGCGTAGCCGCCCATCTCCACGGGCTCGGGACGCCAGCCCACGACCTCCGCGTAGAAGTCGCGGATCTTCGCCGCGTGCGGCACGGTCAGGTCGGTCCAGGCGATGGCCCCCGGACGGGGACGGTCGGGGCCGCTCATCGAGTCTCCTTCCGCTGGTGATCTCCCTGCGGATCGCACCACTCCTCGCGCAGGATCGCGTGGACGTGGTGGTCCAGCAGCTCGTTTCCCTTCCTCAGTCCCTTCCGCAGAGTGCCCTCGTGCCGCAGGCCCGCCTTCTCCACCACGCGGACGGAGGCGGGGTTCCGGACGAGCACGCGGGCCCAGATCCGCTGCAGGGACAACGCCCGGAACCCGTAGTCGATGACGGCCCGGGCCGCCTCCGTGGCGTAGCCGCGTCCCCACCACGGGACGCCGATCCAGTACCCGAGCTCGGCGGTGCCACCCTGCGCATCGACACGGAGTCCCACGGCCCCTACGAGGGTCCCGTTCGCCTCCGTGACCGCGAACACGGCGCCCTCGCCCGCCCGGAACGCCGGCCCGTGATCGGCGATCCACGTCTCCGCCGCGCCCTCGGGATAGGGGTGCGGGATGTTCAGCGTCTGCGCGGCCACCTCGGGGGCGCCCGCCAGCTCGCGCACCCGCGGCGCGTCGGCGGGCGCGAAGGGACGCAGCCGCAGGCGGGCGGTGCGGAGCACGGGCGGCCCGGCTGGCGCGCAGCCGCCCGCGGGGCGCCCGGCCACGTCCCCCCCGCGCGCGGCCGGCTGGCCGTAGTCCCGGAACCGCTCCCGCACCCGTTCGATCTCCTCCGGCGGCAGCAGGGCGGGCCCGCCGGCCTCGAGGGCGATCCCGTACGTGTGCGCGAGGTCCTCGACCTCCCGCGCCAGGCGGACCGCATCCTCCAGGGTGCGGCCGAGGGCCACCTGGCCGTGGTTCGCCAGCAGGCAGGCCGTCCTGTCCGCGAGCGCCTCCACGGCGGCCGCGGCCAGCTCCTCGGTGCCGAACGTCTCGTACCGGGCGCAGCGGACCGAGTCCCCGCCGGCCAGCGCCACCATGTAGTGAAAGGGCGGAATGTCGCGCCGCAGGCAGGCGATCGCCGTGGCGTGGGGCGAGTGCAGGTGGACGATCGCGCCCGCATCCGGCCGGGCGGCGTAGATCGCCGCGTGCAGGGGCGCCTCGCTGGAGGGCCGCCGCCGGTCGCCGGGCGGAACGGCGCGCCCGCCGGGCAGCGACAGGAGCACCGTGTCGGCCGGCTCCAGGCCGGCGTACGGCAGGCCGCTCGGCGTGATGAGGAAGCCGTCCGGTACCCGCACGCTCAGGTTGCCGGAGGTGCCCGGCGACAGCCCGAGCCGCTCGACCTCGCGGGCCGCCTCGACGAGCGCCCGGCGCGTTTCGCGGTGGCTCACGGGGCGCGGCGCTCGGGGAACAGCGACAGGAGGCCCTCCTCGCTCGCGGCGCAGCGGCCGCGCTCGGTGACGAGCCCCGTCACGAGGGCGGCGGGCGTCACGTCGAAGGCCGGGTTTCGGGCCGGCGAGCCCGGGGCGGCGAGGCGAACCCCGCCCGCCTCCAGGACCTCCGCCGCATCCCGTTCCTCGATCGGGACCTCGGCCACCCCGTCGCGCATCTCCCAATCGATGGAGCGCGACGGCACCGCGGCGTGGAAGGGGACGCCGTGCGCCCGCGCCGCCAGCGCCTTGGCGTACGTCCCGATCTTGTTGCACACGTCGCCGGTCCGGGTGGTCCGGTCCGTGCCCACGAGGACGAGATCCACCTCGCCACGCTGCATCAGGTGGGCCCCGGCGCCGTCCACGATCACGGCGTGCGGGATGCCGCGCGCCCCCATCTCCCACGCCGTGAGGGCGGCGCCCTGCAGGCGGGGGCGCGTCTCGCTCACCCATACGTGCAGCGGGATGCCGGCCTCGTGGGCGCGGTAGATCGGGCTGGTGGCCGTGCCGTGGGCCACCGTGGCGAGCGCCCCGGCGTTGCAGTGCGTGAGCACGCGCACCGGTGCCCCGTCCGGCCGCCGCGCAGCCGCCGCTTCGACGAGCGCCAGTCCGTGCGCCCCGATGCGCGCGTTCGCTTCCACGTCGGCGTCCACGAGCTCCCCGGCCCGCGCGCGGGCGGCGGCGGGCCGCTCGTGCGGCGACAGGGCGGCGAGTTCCGCGGCGAGCCCGTCCACCTCGCGGGCCAGGTTCACGGCCGTGGGGCGCGCGGCGCGCAGGCGGTCGGCGGCACGGGCCAGGGCCCCGTCCGATGGGTCCGCCTGCGCCGCGAGGACGAGGCCGTACGCGCCCGCCACGCCGATCAGCGGTGCGCCGCGCACCCGCATCGTCCGGATCGCCTCCTCCGCCTCCTCCCAGGTACGCAACGTCCCCACAACGAGCGCGCCCGGCAGCCGGGTCTGATCGAGAAAACGGACGACGGTCCGGCCGTCCTCCTCCTCGGCCCACAGGCTCCGGCCGGCCGCCGGGCCCTCCGCCATCCGCCCGGCCGCGGGGCCGTCCATCAGCCGCCCGTGACGCGCCGCGCCGCCTCGATCGCCCGGGCCCGCACCTCCTCCACGCCCTCGATCCGGCCGGCCTCCATCAGCACCCGGCCGTCGCAGATCGTGGTGTGCACGCACCCGCCGGTGGCGGCGTACACGGCGTGGCTCGCCGGGTCGTGCAGCGGCGTGAGAGTGAGCTCGGTCATGTCGAGCAGGACGAGGTCGGCCAGCGCCCCTTCCGCCAGCCGGCCGGTCTCTTCCCAGCCCATTCCGTCCGCGCCGCCGCGGGTCGCGATGGCGAGCGTCTCGGCCGCCGGCATGCAGGTGGGATCGCCCGAGGCGTGCTTGGCCATCAGCGAGGCGAACTTCATCTCCTCGAACATGTCGAGGTTCGTGTTCGACGCGGTCCCGTCCGTGGCGAGCGCCACGTTCACGCCCTCGGCTTTCGCGCCCGCGTAGTCGAACCAGCCGCGCACCTCGCGGCCCTGCCCGCACGCGAGCTTGAGGTTGCTGACCGGGTTGTGGACGACGGTCGCGGGGTACTGCGCGAGCATCGCGAGCTCCGACCGGTCGAGCCACGTGCCGTGCGCCAGCGTGGTGGGCCGGCCCAGGATGCCGCACTTCTCGAGGTGGAAGGCGGGCCTGGCGCCGTGCTTCTCCAAGCATTCCTCCACCTCGTGCAGCGTCTCGGACAGGTGGATCTGGATCGGCAGGCCGTGGTCGGCCGCCACGCGGGCACACCACTCGAGATCCTCGGGCGTCACCGTGTACGGGGCGTGCGGCGCGATCGCCAGGCGCACCCTGTCGGGGAACTCGCCCGCCTCGTACATGCCGATCAGCTCGACGATCTCGCCCTTCAGGTCGCCCATGAAGCCACCGCTGATCAGCCCCCCGCTCACCGTGGCGCGGAGGCCCGCGTCCGCGATGGCGCGCACGGCGCTCGGCACCTTCCAGTACATGTCGTTGAACAGGGTCGTTCCGGTACGGATCATCTCCGCGCAGGCGAGACGGGTGCCCCAGTAGACGTCCTCGTCGGTCAGCTTCGCCTCGGCGGGCCAGATCCGCTCCTGCAGCCACGGCATGAGAGGCATGTCGTCGCCGTAGCCGCGGAACAGCGTCATCGCGGCGTGCGTGTGGGCGTTCACGAGCCCCGGGAGCGCGAGCCGGTCCGAGCCATCGATCGTCCGGGTCGCCGGCGCGGCGGGCGGCTCGGGGCCCAGGTGGACGATCCGGTTGCCGTCGATCCCGATGTGGCCGGTCGTCCCGTCCGGCAGCATGACGTCGCGGATCAGCAGGTCCAAGGCGGCTTCCTCCCGGATGCAGTGCGGATGGTTCGGGTGTCCGGGAATCCTATGCGGGCGGGCGGCGGGCGTCGAGGCGGGCGGCGGGACGGTCCGGGCGGGTCCCTCCGCGCTCAACCGAGCAGCAGCGGGATCTGCTTCGACGCGTTCGGTCGCAGGCGGAGGAGGGCGCGCAGGGCTTCCGCGTGCGCCGGGGGATCGGGCCGGGCGGACACGTAGAGGGCGGCCGCCAGGTCCCGCCAGCGGAGAAGTTCGCGCCGCAGGCCGGGGCGAAAGCGGGGCGCGATGGTGAGATCCGTCAGGCGCAGGACCCGCTCGTAGCCGCGGCGTCGCGCGTCCGTGCCGTCCGCGCCGAGCAGGCGCGTCGTGCGGTACATCTCGTTGGCGATCATCAGGACCTGGCTGTCCAGGTCGAACCCGGCCCAGCGCTCCTCGGTGAGTCCGGCGTGCTGCGTCACGAGGCGTCCACGACCTCCAGCCGGGCGGCCGCGGCGGCGCCCGCCCGGTGGGCGCGCGGCGCGCGGCGGAACGTTCCGAGGAGCGTGCGCGCCGTCACGGGCACGAAAAGCAGGGTCGCGGCGACCCCGAAGATCGGGAGAGCCCACGGGAGCACGCCGGCCACCGCCATCAGGAACAGGAGAAGCGAGAAGAGGTCCCGCTTCCCGAAGTAGTGCAGGAACCGCAGCACCCGGACACGGAGGCTTGGCGGACCGGAGCTCTCCTCCTGGTACGAGTAGCGCACCGAGCGGGCGCTGCCCGAACGCCGGGTTCGGAGCATGTACAGGTTGAGGCTGGCCATCCCGAGGAACGCGGCCGTCACGCTGGCGATGCCGCCCGCCAGGAACCACTCCGGCAGGCCGGCGCGGACGACGCCGACGGTCAGGCCGACCAGGAAGGCGAGGTAGGAGAGGTTGTCGCAGATCGTATCGACCCACTCGCCCCGCCGGCTCCCCTTGAACAGCAGTCCGGCCAGCTCGCCGTCCACTCCGTCGAGCATCGAGGCGGCCTGGAACAGGAAGCCGCCGAGCAGCCACGGGATGTAGCCGCCGATCGCCGCGAGCACGGCGGCCACGAGCGCGATCCCGAGCGTACCCACGCTGATCTGGTTCGGGGTGACCGGCCAGTCCACGAGGCGACGCGAGATGCGGGTGGAGATGGGCCGATTGATCCAGCGTGCCACCGGTCCGTCCTGCGGCTTGCGCAGCCCGTCGAGGAGGCGTCGCTCCACGCGCTCGGCGTCCGCCGGCGTATCCACGTCCTCCCACATCGCGCCCTCGGAGTCGACCACCCGGGCCCGGCCCCGCGCCGCGAGTCGGGTCACGCCGTCCGACAACGTCTCCCGTCCCTCGGCCACGCTGGCCCGCAGGGCGTCGAACAACTCGGGCGTGGCCAGGAACAGGCCCGTGTCGATCGCATCGAACGTGTCGAGCGACTTGCCGATCTCCACGATCCGGTCGCCATCGAGCCGTACCTTCGTCGCCTCGGCCACGTCGGCCACGCCGGCGATGTCGTGGTCCGCGAGCAGCGCGATGCCACCCACGCCGTGCGCGTTCTCGAGCAGGCGCTCCACGGCGTCGGGGCTGAACACGTGGTCGCTCATCGCGAGCACGAACGGGCGCTCGAGGACGTCCGCGGCCGCGAGCACCGACAGGCCGTTGGGCCTCTCCCATTCCTCGTTGCGGAGCCAGTGAATGCGGATGTCGAAGTTGCGGAGCGCCTCGATCTCGCGGCGGATCTCGTCACCACGGTAGCCGAGGACCACCCAGGCGTCCGTGATCCCGGCGCGCTCGAGGGTGAGGAGGGTGCGCGCGAGCAGCGGCAGGCCGAGCACCCGGCGCAGCGGCTTGGGGGCGTCGCCGCCCAGCCGGCTGCCGAGCCCGGCCGCCAGGACGAGCGCTTCCCGGACGGGCTCGCCCGCGCTGGCGAGGTGCAGCCACCGCGTCCCGGCTTCGAATCCGTCCGTCTTCGTCGCTGCCACGCGAGTATTCAAGGCGCTTCTCCGTGCGAGTGCATGGGCTGCGGCGTCTCGTCCCCGTCCGCAACTCCGGTACCGCCGTCGACGGGCTCTTCCGGCTCCGCGCCGTCCGACGGCGCGGCATCGAGCTCCCTGGGTCCGAACGGTGCCCCTGCGATCAGCGCCGAGCCCCGGTCTTCCAGGACCTGGAGGAGCGCCGGGAACGGCAGCAGCGCGCTCGCCAGGATGGCCGCGAGCCCGAGCACCGCCAGCCGTCCGATCGACACGAGGCCCGGGTGCGTCGCGGCCAGCAGGCCCGAAAAGCCGACGATCGTCGTGATCGTGGCCACTCCCACGGCCAGCCCCGTGCGCCGCAGCACGATCGGGATCGAGCCCGGTCCTTCCTCCCGGTAGCGGTGGAACACGTGGACGCCACTGTCCACCCCGATGCCCACCACGCTCGGCAAAACGACTATATTGAACAGGTTGAGCTTCATTCCGAAAGCCCACATGAGCCCACCCATGCCCAGGATGCCCAGGATGAGGGGCAGGAGCACGAGCGCGCCGCGCCCCGGGCTTCGGAACTGCAGGGAAACGATCGCGAATACGACCGCCAGGGACAAGAGCATGGCGATCTCGCCCTCGCGGGTGAGGATGCTGAGCATCTCGGCGAGGATGATGTTCGCGCTCGCGGCATGCACGACCGTTCCCGACGCCGTCTCGCTCGTGCCGATGTCTTCGCGGAAGGCCAGGGCGTTCCGGCCGTCCCGCAGCGGCACGCTCGGGTAGATGAGGACGAAGTTCCCGACTTCGCCCCTCTTGTTCATGAAGTGCCGGCGCTCGTTCTCCGGCAGATCGGCCGGCGTGAACGGCGCATCGACGGTCAGGTAGCGCCGCAGATCGTCGACCCGGCGGCGCGTGTCCTCGTCGGTGATGCCCGACAGCTCGTCCTCCACCAGCCGGCGGATCTCCCGGATGCGCTCGAGCCGCCCCTCCTGGTTCGGCGGCACCACGTCGAGGATCGAGCGCACCGCGTCGACCGTCGGCGTCAACGTGTCGGTGCGGATCCGCGCCCGCACGGCATCGACGATCTCACGCATCTGGGCAGGCGACTCGGCGAGCACGATCGCGGGCGATTCCGACAGGGTGAACACGCCCTCGGTCTTCTCGCCCACGTCGCGGCGCTGATCCGTGATCACGCGGAGGCGGGTGAAGTCGTACTCGAACTCGACGTGCCGGGCGCCCCATGCCGCCACGAGGGCGACGACGAGGGAGCCGGCGAGGATCGGGCGAACGTGCCGCAGCCGGCGGCGCCGGTAGGCCGTGGACGGGTCGATGGTGGTCGGGAACTTCAGCAGGCCGACCCGCTCGGCGAGCACCGTCAGCGCCGGGAGCACGACGACCATGGCCACGAGCGAGAAGAGCAGCCCGGTGCCCGCGATGAACCCGAGTTCCGAGAAGCCTCGGAATTCCATCAGCATCAGCGAGTAGAACGCCGCCGAGGTCGTGAACGCGGTAGTGGCGAGCGCCTCTCCCGTCTCGCATACCATCTTGTTCAGGGCGGACGGGACGTCACGTCCGGCGCGCCGCGCCTCCCGGTAGCGGGCGAAGGCATGGATCCCGTAGTCGACGCCGAGTCCGAACAGGATCACGAACAGGAAGCCCGTGATCGAGTTCAGGCGCCCGATCGCGAGGGCCGTCACCCCGAACGTCCATGACAGCGCCGCCATCAGGGTCACGCCGATGAGCCCGGCCACCACGAGGCTGCGGAAGTAGATCGCGATGAGGAGGAACACGGCCCCCACGCCGTACAGGGCCGTCCCCAGAATGTCGCTCTTCAGCGTCTCGTATTCGTCGATCCGGTTCTGGATGTTGCCGCCGTACAGGACGGTGAGATCGGGCGCGTAACCGGCGGGCCCAGCCTCGGCGACCGCCACCCCCACGTCCGCCCGCAGGCGGCGGCTGAAGTCCATGTCCGCGTCGGCGCGGGAGGGAAAGACCTGCAGCACGAGAACCGTGCTGTCCTCGTTCGTGAAGTACGGACGCGGCAGGAGGTCCTGGTAGCGGGACTCCCAGTCCTCGAGGCCCGCCGTCTCTTCTTCCTCGTCCGCGAACAGGTCGTCCACGATGAACGGGTTCACCTCGCGGCGGCCCGCCTCGATCTCGTCCTCGATCGCCACGTGGAGGGAGTCGAGCTGCAGCGTATCGAGGTACAGCAGGGCGTGCGACTCGTAGAAGTCGACGTCGTTGCGGAACGCGACGTCGCGCACCGACTCCAGCGCCTCGAGCCGTGGCTCGAGCTCCTCGGCCAGCCCCAGGAGGGCCGGAAAGCTGTCGGACTGGAGGACGACCCGCAGACTGCCCGAGCCGCCCACTTCGTCGCGCACCCGGTCCAGCGCCTGGACGCTCTCGAAGCTCTCGGGCAGGAGGTCGGCGAGATCGCTCTCGAGGCGGAGCCGTGAGGTGAAGAACGCGCCCGCCACGGTGAGGACCGCGGCCACCGCCAGGATCGGGCGGACGTTGTCGTGCACGAGCTTGCAGGGGTGTACACCCCCCGGAAATCGCATGTGGTTTCGCTCCCGAATGGAGGCCGGCGCGGCCCGTCATCCCCGGCCCGGCGCGGAGCGCTCGAAGCTCCGGGCGCGGGCCGGCGACGGGCTCAACCCGCCTCTTCCTCCTCTTCGGCAAGCTTGTCGGAGAGCTTGCGGTAGAGTTCCGCGTACGACGACTTCTCGATCTGCCGGTCGAACGAGTCGCGGTAGGTCCGGACGGTGCTCGATCCGTCCACGATGACATCCCAGGCCTTCCACTCCCCGGCCGCGCGGTGCAGCCGGTATTCGACCTCGGCCGACTTCCCGTCCTTCCAGGCGACGGTGAGGACGATGGCGGAGGAGTCGCGGATCCGCGCCGGCTCGTACTCGATGCTGTCGGCCCGGTAGGCGCCGAGCTTCTTCACCGAGGAATTCCGGACCAGCCCCCGGAACACGTCCACGAAGTCCCGTCGCTCCTGCTCCGAGAGTCCCTCCCAGTGCCGCGTGAGCGCCCGGCGCGACAGCTCGTCGAAGTCGATCAGGCCGTTGATCACGTCCTTCAGCCGCTCCCGCTCGGCCGCGTCGACCGAGTCGCCGGCGGCCTCGAGGATGCTTCGCACCGTTTCGTTGCGCACCCGGATCGCCTCCACCGGGTCGTCGGGCGGCGTCTGCGCGGCGGCAGGCCCCGTCCCGAGGACGACGAGGAGGCCCGCCGCGCCCACGAGCGCCGCCAGCGCCCGGCGGCGGCTCTCTCGCACGTCAATCCTCATGTACGTCGACTCCCACGGCCCGGCTCAACTTCGCCACCGCCGCGTTGTAGTTGAAGATGTTCTGGAGATGATCGGTGCGCATCTCCACGTTCGCCTGGAACGCGTCGACGAGGTCCGACAGCTCGCCCACGCCGATGTCGAACGTCTGCTGCTCGGCGCGGAACCAGTTCTCGCTGGCCCGCAGCGCCCGCCGGCTCTCCTCGAGGTCGGCGGCGGCCCGTGATGCCTCGAGGAACGCCTCCCGCACCTCCAGCCGGATTTTCTCCCGCAGCGGCTGCACGCCGCTCTCGAGGCGAGCCTGCTCGTGTTCGGCGAGCCGCGCCTCGTCCCGCGTCCGGAAGACGTTGGCGTTCCAGTTGAACCCCACAACGACGCCGGGCCGGAAAAAGTTCGTGGGATTGTACACGAACGGGTTCTCCGGGTCGAACCGGCTGGGCGCCACGTTCCACACCAGCTGCGCCCCCAGGAACAGCTGCGGCCACTGCTCCGCGCGCTTCGAGCGGGCCAGCGAGGCGCGGGCCGCGATCCCCGCCTCCAGCCGGTCGACCTCCGGACGGTTGGCCTGCGCCAGGTCCAGATACCGCCCCAGGCCCGAGAGCCGGGCCTCCAGCACCTCGAGGCTCTCCGCCTCCGGGCGGATCGGCACGTCCGGCTCGAGGCCCATCGCGGCCCGCAGGCCCGCCCGGGCCAGCTCCAGCCGGTCGACGCCCTCGCGGTACCGCTTGTGCACCTGGTAGGAGAGGATCTCGAACCGAAACAGGTCGTTCTGGCTCACCGACCCCTCGGCGTCGCGCTGCTCGAGGATGTCCTCGGCCTCGGCGAGCGTCTCCAGCACGTCGTCGCCCAGGGCGACGAGCTCCTCGCCGAGCACGACGCCCCAGTAGAGCCGCCGCACTTGCAGCCGCACCTCGGCGGTCGAGGCCGCGAGACCGGCCTGCGACGCCTGGACCCCCGATTCCGCGGCGTCGATGAGCCCGTCGACGCGACCGAACGTGTGGATCGGCTGCAGCGCCTCGAGCTCGACCTGCGTGAACCAGCGGATGTCCGAAAGCGAATTCGCCGTGTCGGGCGAGAACAGGACCCCCGTCTCGCTGAACTCGCCCCGGGCCCGGGTGATCGGTCCCCAGACGTTGCGCAGCTCCAGCTTGGGAAAGAACCGCGCGTGCTCCGCCTGGTCGTGGCGCGTCTTCGAGATCGCCACATCGATGGCCGCCTGCCTGACCTCCGGGTGGTTTCGCAGCGCGGCCGCCTCCGCGGCCCGCAGGCTGACCACCACGGTGTCCGGGCCGACCGGCGGGCTCTCCTGCCCGGTGGCGGGGCGCGGTACCCAGGCCCCTGCGAGGACCGCGAGGGTCGCGAGCACGACCGCCGGCGGTGCGGCGGAGCCGCTCCTGTGCGCCATCAACGCTTCGGGGGAAGGAGCTCCAGCACCTCCCGGCGGATGCCCGGCGGCGGGTCGCGCCACGCGATGATGTCGTCGTAGTCGGCCCAGGCCCGCGACGAAGTGGAGTTCGCGTCGGAGAGGATGCCGATGCCCAGCGGCCGATCCGGCGGGTCCCGCCGGAACGTGCTGCGATACACCTCGCGGAGGTCGACGACGTAGATCCGCCATTCGCCCAGCCCCTCCTCGCCCGAATCGAACACGACCTGCCAGGGGCGGCCGATGCCTGGCCGGATCGTGGCCGCCCCCACGGGAAGCGTCGAGCTCCAGACGAACTTCACGGACACCGGAATCGTCCCGAACGCCTTCTTGTCGTACGTGACGTAGATGCCGGCCGCGCTGTCCACCTTCTCGTCGTCCCTCTCGTCCCCGCCCCGCGGGATCTCGTGCACCCGGACGCGGAAGGAAAGGTACGGGTACTCCTTCAGGTTCCAGCGGATCTCCTTGCCGAGAATCACCGACTGCCCCTCGTCGCGCGCCTGCAGGTAGCGATTCCCGTCCGCTTCGACCACCGCGTACGGCTTCTCCTTGTCGTCGTCGCTGTCGCGCCAGTCCCAGCCCTCGGGCAGGCCCCCGAGCGGGGAGGACTCGAAGTCCTCGAGGACGACGTGGTCGGCCGTCCCGTCACGCTCCGCGGACTGCGGCGCGGCCAGGCCGGGAGCGGCCGAGGACGACACCAGAAGGAGCAGCGGCGCGGCGAGCGCCGTAGCGGCCGGGCGCCACGTGCGAGGGCTGTATGTCGACATTCGGTTCCTTTTTCCGGTGACCTTCCGGATGCGCCGGTCAGGCGTCCGCCTCCGTTGCCACGGCACGTGCCGGGCCGGCGGGACCCGCCTACGTGCCCAGCGCGACGGCGGCGGCCGTGATCACCCCGAGCCAGATCGCGACGTACAGGGGCACGAACCGCCACCTCATGTTAAGCATCCGGGGGTATCCGGGTTCCCTGCCCATGAACTTCCCGCGGTTCTTGTTCGGGAAGAAGAAGGTCTTGTACGTCTCCGTCGTCGCGACGGTGAGACCGATGGAACCGAGCAGAAGCAGCGCGTAGTTCCGCGTGAAGTGCGCGAGCAGGAACCCGTAGGCGAAGGCGATCAGGGGGCTCCGGAAGAACTTCGGCAGGCTGAACCCTTCGATCGGAGCGTCCTTCCAGGCGCCGCCGAACGCCGAGACCCAGCCGCCGATGCTCCCGAACAGCGCCGCCGGCAGCAGGGCCGGGTCGGGCGCCACGGACTGGAGACGCAGCGCGCCGAACAGGATCGCCAGCTCGCCGGCGAAGTAGAAGGCGCCCGCCGTGAGGCGGACGCGGCGGCTCTCGATCACCCGTCCCCGGATCGAGAGCTGCATGGGGATCGTGTACTTGGACTGGTCTTCCTCGCGCAGGAAGGTCTTGTACACCTCGATGAGGGCACGCTCGATCCCGTACGTGACGGCGAACAGCACCACGAGGCCGGCCGCCCCGCCGGGATCCACCGCCCCGCCCGCCACGAGCGCCACCGCGACGATCGTCGCGAGTAGCGGGCTGCGGGCGTAGGTCCGCCACGTGAATCCCTCGTGCGGCGCGTCCTTGAACATGCCCCACGTCGCGCTGTGCAGTCCGGCCGCGAGGCCCGTCGCCGCGGCGATCACGATGTCGCTCATCCGCCTCTCCGCATCATCATCCCCATCCTCAGCGGGCCTGCGATCCGCCGCCCGGTTCGTCCATCGAGCGGGTCGCCTGCTCGACGAGCCGGACGTCCCGCTCCGCCATGTCGAAGGTCATGCCCGGCTCGCCGCCTCGCCGCAGGACCGCCACGAAGTCGGCGAACATCGCCCGGTAACCGGAGATGTCGCGCAGCCCGGGCAGCCGGAAGGCCAGCCGCCGGCCCCGCTCGAACAGGAACAGGCCGTTCGACTCGAAAGTCGCCGTGCCCTCGGTGCCCATCACCTGCGAGAGCCGCAGGCCCCGCAGGGGAGAGGGAACGCTCCACGAGTAGGCCAGGGTTCCCACCGCGCCCCCCTCGTACGCGAACACGACCAGGGCGCTCTCGTCGCCGCCGCGCCCGGGGCCGGCCCGGAAGCCGGTGACGCTCCGCACCTCGAGCCCGAGACTCGCCATGAGGTGCACCCAGTGGATGCCCCCCTCCATGAGCGCCCCGCCGCCCGCGAGCGCCGGCTCGGCGCGCCACCCCGCGGCCCGCTGACGCTTCGCCGCGTTCACCCGGAGAAACAGCGGCCGGCCGAGCCGTCCGTCCGCCAGCACCTCGGCGAGCCGTCGCCGCAACGGCTTGTAAAAGTAGTTCTCGGCCACCAGCACCCGGCGTCCCGCGCGGACGGCCGCCTCGCGCACGACCGCGAAGTCCGCCGAGCGCGGAAAGGCCGGCTTCTCGACGATCACGTGCCGGCCGGCGGCGAGGGCCGCGAGGACGAGCTCGCGGTGCGAGGACGGCGGCGTGGCCACGAAGGCGGCATCCATCCCGTCGTCCGCGAGGGCGTCGCCGTAGGCGCCGAAGGCGCGACCGGAGCCGTGGGCGCGCCGGAACGCGTCGGCGCGGGCGGCGTCCCGGCTGGCGAAGTGGACGCCCACGTCCGGGGCCACCCGGGACAGGGTGCGGGCGTGCATGCGCGTCGCCGCGCCGCACCCGAGGAAGGCGATGTTCAGGGAGCCGCTCCGACGCGCGCCCGCCACCGCTTTCCGGCGTCCGACGATCCGCGCGCCACGATTCCGGCCCCGACCCGCAGGGCGTTCGCGGCGATCGTGAGGCTGGGATTCACGCCGCCGCCCGTCGGCAGCGCGCTCCCGTCGGCCACGTAGAGGTTCTCGAGACCGCGGAAGCGGCAGTCCGCGTCCAGCGGATTTCGCTGCGGATCGTGGCCCATGCGGACCGTGCCGAGCGCGTGGGAGAACGTGTCGATGCGATGGGCGTACTGGGCGGGCGACCTCACGGCCCGATGGATCTCGCGGGCTCGCGCGATGAGCCGGCGGCGCGCCGCGAGGTCGCGGTCGGCGTAGCGGTGCTCCACCTCGAGGCGCGGCAGCCCGTTATCGTCCGTCTCCTCCGGTACGATGCGCACGTGGTTGTCGTACTGCGGCCGCTCCTCCGCCAGCACCAGCAGCCCCGTGACCCGGGTCACCACCTGCCGCAGGAAGGGATGGGTGGCACGGGGCATCACCGCCTCCACCGTTCCCATGGAGGGCGTCTGGACCTGCTGGATGCCGCCCAGCTTGCCGGAAGGGCCGCGCGGGTTGTCGTCGCCGAAGTAGTAGTCGTGGATGCCGAGCTGCTTGTGGAACTCGTGCGAGTGGGACGGGATCCACGGGTAGGCGCCGTACACGATGGCGGCGCAGTGCCGGGTCAGGTACCGGCCCACGACGTCGCCCGCCGGGTTCCGCTCGTGGAGCCCCGCGGCGAGCAGCAGGTGCGGCGTGGACAGGGCGCCGGCCGCCAGGACCACCACGTCGGCCGTCACGTCGTACGTCTCTCCCGTCCGCCGGTCCTCGCACCGCACGCCGGTGACGCGCCCCTTCTCCGCCACCAGGCCGGTCACCGCCGTGTCGGACCGCAGCTCGAGTCCCCGGGCGATGAGCCTCGGCAGCACCCGTGAGGCGACATCGTTCTTGGCGCCCACGGCGCAGGCGAACGTGTCGCAGGTCGCGCACTCCACGCAGGTCCCGAACGGGAGGCCGCCGTCCGCGGCGGTCGCGTCATCGCCGGCCCGGCCGCCGTGCCCGGCCCCGTTCGCGAAGGAGATGGCGAGCGGCAGGGGAAAGGGTCGCAGGCCGAGGGAGCGGGCCCCCTCGCCGATGCGGCGCGATACCTCGGAGAGGGACGTGGGCTCGGCGGCGTATCCCGCCACGCGCGCCGGCTCGGTCGGATCGACCCCCGCCCGTCCCGCGACCCCCAGGATTCGTTCGGCCGCCTGGTAGTAGTGCTGCAGGTCGGCGTAGCGGATCGGCCACTCGGCGCCCGAATCGGTGACGATCTCGGGGTCCGGCAGGAAGTCGCGCTCGCGGTAGCGCAGCGACACGGCGCCGTAGAACACCGACGCACCGCCCACGCAGGAGGTCGTGGAGGTCAACTCGACGCCCTTGGCGGTGTGCGCGCGGAACTCGCTGCCGCCGTTGAAGTAGGGCGTGCGGATCAGCGTACCGTCCGGTTCCCAGTTCTCGGGCCCGCGCCGCACCCACGGGCCGCGCTCGAGCATCAGGACGTCACGCCCCGCGTGCACGAGCGGCCACGCGGCGAGGGCGCCGCCGAAGCTGCTGCCGATGATGATGACGTCGCGATGCCGACGGTGTGGTTCGGACACTCCGCTCATTCGCTGTCCCGGGGGCCCGGAGCCCTCCGCCGGCCCGCCGCCCGCGGCCGGGTCGCCGCGATGACGGACGTGCTCGGAGGGTCCGGATCCTCTCGTTCTGCCAAGCCCCGCTCGCGGCCGGGGCGACCTGCCTCGTTCGAATCTGTCCAGCGTGGGTCCGTGGGACGCCGGTCTCCGGTGGAGACCCTGGTTCCGGCGCACGGCGGTGCGGCGCTCCGGCGTGAAACCGCGGGCAACATGCGGGTGCACCCGGCGCGAAACAAGCCGGACCGGGTTCGCGAACCCCGCCCCGAAGTCGCTTCGGACCCGGTCGCCCGGACGGTCCGCGCGGGGGGCCGGCCGGCTACCGGCCCGGCCGCGCGGCGCGCCGGAGCGCCCCGCGGACCCGCTCCATCTGGGCCCGGTCCTCCGGCTCCAGACCGAGGAGACGCAGGGCGGCAAGATACACGATGAGGATCGTGACGGCGCCCGCCACGATGTCGAGTCCCAGGAGCCGCGGCACCAGGGGCCGGACCACCCAGACGGCCGCGGCCGCGGGAACCGCGGCGGCCAGCGGCTTCAGGAGAGATACGTCGAGGATGCGCAGACCGAGCAGGCGGCGGGACGTCTCCACCCGTGCGGCGTTCGTCACGAGCGCCGTCAGGGCCACGGCGCCCCCGGCGCCGGCGAGCCCGAAGCGAGGGATCAGAAGGGCGCCGAGGCCGACGCCCGCCGCCAGCATCAGCGCCCCGATCGCCACGTTGGCCCGCGGCCGCAGGAACACGACCGGGAACTCCGCCACCCCGAGCGTGCCGTTCACCGCGTCGGCCGCCATGAGGAGCACCAGCGCCACGGCGCCGGTCGCGAAGGCGCCCTCCAGGAGCCCCAGGATCCGTCCCGCGTGGAAGGCGAAGAACAGGAACACGGCCGTGGCGACGACGAGGATCCAGCGGGCCACCACGATGACGTGCCGCTCCGCGCGCTCCCGGTCGCCCGCCGCGATGCTGTCGGACAGGACGGGCGGCAGGATGCGGTCGAAGCCCGCGCGGATCTTCTTCGTCGCCGTCGCGAACTGCCGCGCCATCCCGTATACGCCCACCGACGCGGAGGGCAGGAAGTAGGAGACGAGCAGCACGTCGACCTTGTCGCCCAGCATGAGCAGGAAGTCGTACACGGCGGTCGGCCCGCTGAACGCCACGAGGCGCCGCATCTCCCGCGCCTCGAGCCGCGTCCGCACACAGCGGCGGACCGAGAAGATCCGCACGAAGAACCAGGCGGTCATGCCCGCCGCCACGGCGAGCGAGATCGTGTAGGCCGCGGCGAGGCCGTTCCGGCCCGCGCCGAGGAGGTGGAGCGCTACGGTGGCCACGGTGAGCGTCGCGGGCTCGGCGAGGCTGCGGGCGTAGACCTCGAAGCGCATCTGGCGCGTGAACCGGATGGTGACGAGCAGGATGTCGGAGATGACGATGAACAGCACCGCGGGCGCGAAGATCACCAGCGCCGCCGCCGCCTCGGGAAGCCGGAACAGGCCGGCGAGCGGCCCCGCGCCGGCCGCGATCGCCACCATCGCCACGCTGCCCGCCGCCAGCGCGAACACGATTCCGTGGGTCATCGCTCCGTAGGCCGACCCGGTCTCGGCCGCCTCGTCGCTCATCAGCTTGAACAGCGAGCGCTTCATCCCGAACAGCGACACGGCCGCCGCCGTCTCGACGATCGTGATGCCGAAGGTGTAGACGCCGAACGCGGTCTCGCCGTACAGGAGGCCGGCGAGGAACAGGAACGGGACGCGGCTCCCCAGCCGCGCCACGTAGCCGAGGTAGTTGACGCCGGCGCCCCGGGCGATGTCGCCCGTGTCCTGCTCGGCCGTGGTGCGCGGGGCCGCGGTGCGCGGGGGACGGCCTCCGCGTCGCGGGCTCACGACCGGGACGGGCGGCGGACGCCCGGTGTCGCGGGGCGGGCGGTCCGCGTATGATCCGGGCCGGCGATCGATACGGCGGCACGACCGGTCAACGCGCGACCCTCCATGAAATCGGCACGAAACGAGACGAAGCGAAGCGCGGCGGTGCGCCGCGCGACCACGCTATCCGCGGCCCCGCAGCGCGGCAAGGCGCGGCTCGTCCTGCCGTGACGACCGCGGTCCTCGAGCACCTCGGTCCCCTGGCGCTCGCGCCCATCCTCGGGCGCTCCGCCTTCCAGCGGCACCTCCACCACCTGGGCCGGATCGGGATCCGGCGCGTCGGCGTGCGCGGCGAAGCGGACATCGCCGGGGACGAGCTCCGGCGACAGGCGGCGGCGCTCGGCGACCGGGCGCCGGCGATCGTCACAGAAGACTTCGGCGGACCCGTGGAGGAGGATGTCCTCGTGGTGCAGGCGGACGCCGTGTTCGACCCGCGGCTGTACGACGCCCTGGCCGCCGCGGACGGCCCCGCCGTGCTCGTCGACGACCGGGGCGCGGGGGACCGCCCCGTGCGGGTGGGGCTGGCGCGGACCCGCGGACCCGTGCCTTCCGGGGCGGGCGGGACCGGGCGGGACGGCCCCGGACCCGCGGAGATCCGTCTGTCGGAGCTTCCGGCCTATCTCCCGGCGCTGCGGCGCGAGCTGCCGCCCTGGTGGCGCCACCTCCACGGCTCGGAGGACCTGCACGCCGCGGCCGACCGCCTGATCGACGCGACACAGAAGGGCGTGCTCGACTTCCCCGCCCGCTACCTGCACCCGGCGCCCGAGAACGCGCTCACGCGGCGGCTCGCCGGCACCCCCGTGACCCCGAACCAGATCACCCTCGTGACGGGCGTGCTCGGCTTCGCCGCCGCCGGTCTGTTCGCGGCGGGCCGCTTCGGAACCGGGCTCGTACTCGCCGCGTTCGTCAACGTGCTGGACGGGGTGGACGGCAAGCTGGCCCGCGTGAAGCTGCTCGCCAGCCGGTTCGGCGACCGGCTGGACCACACGCTCGACGTCTCGTTCGAGTTCGCCTGGTACCTGGGCATCGGCTGGGGACTGCGCGGCGCTGGCGGGCCAGATCCCCTCGCGCTCGCCGGCCTGCTGATCGCCACGATGCTGGCCTGCCGGGGCGTCTCGGGGCTCTACCGCCTCGCCGCGGGCCGGCAGATCCACGACCACACGGCGTTCGACCGCGCCTTCCGGCTCGTGGCAGGACGCCGCAACATCTACGTGGTGGTGCTGCTCACCGGCTGGGCGGCCGGCGCCGTGGGCCCGGCGTTCCGCGTCTGCGTCGCGTGGGCCATCGGGACCCTGGCAGTGTACGTGGTGCGGACGGCGATGGCGGCCGCAGGGCGCATGCTCCGCCGGGCGGCGTGACGCCGGGCGGTGTGACGACGGGAGGTCCGGGTCGCCGGCCCGGGTCGGACACGGAACGCGGGACGATGGGAGGAGAGATGGAGGCGGACATCCGGAACGTGGTGCGGGACCGGTACGCGAAGGCGGCCGTCGGGGCTTCGGGAGGCGGCTGCTGCGGGGGCGCGTGCGGCGATCCCGATCCGATCACGCGGGACCTCTACGAGGCGGACCAGGAGGCGGCCGTGCCCGCCGCCGCGCTCGCGGCGTCACTGGGCTGCGGCAATCCCACGGCGCTAGCGGAGCTGCGCGAGGGCGAGACCGTCCTCGACCTCGGCTCGGGCGGCGGGATCGACGTGATCCTCTCGGCCCGGCGCGTGGGCCCCTCGGGGCGCGCGATCGGCGTGGACATGACCGACGAGATGCTGGAGCTGGCGCGGCGCAACGCCGCCGAGGCGGGCGTCCCGAACGTGGAGTTCCGCAGGGGCGACATCGAGAACCTGCCCGTCGCCGACGGCGAAGTGGACGTCGTGATCTCGAACTGCGTGATCAACCTGTCGGGCGACAAGCCGCGCGTCCTCATTGAGGCGTTCCGCGCCCTGCGGCCGGGCGGCCGGTTCGCCGTCTCGGACGTCGTGGTGCGCGGTGAGATCCCCGCCGAGGTGCGGCGCAGCCTCGAGCTGTGGGCCGGCTGCGTAGCCGGGGCACTGGAGGAGGACGAGTACCGCCGCCTGCTGGCCGAGGCCGGCTTCGAGGAGATCGGCATCGAGCCGACCCGGATCTACGGCCGGGACGACCTCGCCGCCGTCCTCGCCGAACTGGGCCCCGGTGCGGGCGTGCGCGAGAGCGACCTCGAGGGCCGGCTCCTCTCCGCCTTCATCCGGGCGCGCAAGCCCGCGGCCTGAGCGGCGGGTCCGACCGGCCTCCCACCCCCCTCGCGCGAACCGTCCCGGGGGCGCATCCTGTCGCAGGGCCCGCATCGGCGGGGGGGATTCAGGAGATCAACGAGGAGGTCGGACGATGATTCGCGGCATCCGCGCGACGACGTGGCTTCTGGCGGGCGTGCTCGCGGCGGGCCTGTCGGGCTGCATCCTGGTGGCGGCCGGAGCGGGAGCGGGCGGCGCCGTCTACATGACGGGTCACACGGCCGAGGCGATCATCGACCGGCCCATCGATTCCACGGCCGACGCCGTGGAGCGCGTCCTGGCGAACGAGGGCGTCTCGATCACCGCCTCGCGCCGGGAGGACAGCGGCGCACGCCGGACGTGGGAAGGCACGCAGGGCGAGCGGGAGATCACGATCACCGTGTCGCGCGAGTCGGACGGACGCACGAAGGTCCAGGCGGTCGTGAAGCGCAACGCGGTGAGCTGGGACGACGACTACGCGAAGGCGCTGCTGGCCAAGATCATCGCATGAGCGACCCACGCCACACCCGGCTCGCCGAGACGCTGATCCACTACTCCTGCGAGCTGCAGGCGGGAGAGAAGGTCCTCATCGAGGCGATCGACGTCCCGCACGCGTTCACGAACGAACTGGTGCGCGTGGCCCACGAGGCCGGGGCCGTTCCCAACGTGCTGCTCAAGAGCCAGGAGGTGCTGCGGCGGCTTCTGCTGGGCGCCACTCCCGGTCAGCTCGAGGTGATGGCCCGCGGCGAGGAGACGGTCATGGACCTCGTCGACGCCTACATCGGCGTGCGGGGATCGGACAACGTCTCGGAGCTGTCGGACGTGCCGGCCGGCCCCATGAAGCTGTACGAGGAGATGATCTGGAAGCGGGTCCACACGGACATCCGCGTCGCCAGGACCCGCTGGGTCGTGCTGCGCTGGCCGAGCGCGTCCATGGCGCAGCTCGCGCGCCGGAGCACGGAGGCCTTCGAGTCCTTCTACTTCGACGTCTGCACGATGGACTACGCCCGCATGGCCGAGGCGCTGAAGCCGCTGCAGGACCTGGTGCAGAGGACCGACAGGGTGCGGATCGTCGGACCGGACACGGACCTTCGCTTCAGCATCGCAGGCATCCCCGCGGTCGAGTGCGACGGGAAGCGCAACATCCCCGACGGCGAGGTCTACACGGCGCCGGTGCGGGACAGCATCGAGGGGACGATCCGCTACAACGCGCCGTCGCTCTACCAGGGCGTGTCGCACGAGGACGTCCGCTTCCGGTTCGAGAAGGGCCGGATCGTCGAAGCCACGAGCTCCGAGACCGAGCACCTGAACCGCGTGCTCGACTCGGACGAGGGCGCCCGCTACATCGGCGAGTTCGCCATCGGCTTCAACCCGTACATCCTCGAGCCGATGAAGGACATCCTGTTCGACGAAAAGATCGCCGGCTCGTTCCACCTCACGCCCGGGAACGCCTACGACGTGGCGTTCAACGGAAACCGCAGCCAGGTCCACTGGGATCTCGTGCAGATCCAGCGCCCCGAGTACGGCGGGGGCGAGATCTGGTTCGACGACGTCCTGGTCCGCCAGGACGGGCTGTTCGTCCTGCCGGAGCTCGAGGGGCTCAACCCGGAGAACCTGAAGGGCTGACGGGCGCCGCCGGGCCTTCCGCCCGCCCGGCGGCCAGCTTCGCCACGGCATCCCAGTCCACGTCCCGGAAGTTGTGCATCGGGCAGAACTTCGGCCCGCACATCGAGCAGAATTCCGCTCCCTTGAAGTAGTCGTCCGGCAGGGACTCGTCGTGGAAGGCGCGCGCCGTGTCCGGGTCGAGGGCCAGCGCGAACTGCCGCTTCCAGTCGAACGCGTATCGGGCCCGCGACATCTCGTCATCGCGATCCCGCGCCCCGGGACGGCCGCGCGCCACGTCCGCGGCGTGCGCCGCGATCCGGTAGGCGATGAGCCCCTGCTTCACGTCCTCGGGGCCCGGCAGCCCGAGGTGCTCCTTCGGCGTCACGTAGCAGAGCATGTCCGCCCCGTGCCAGCCGACGACCGCCGCGCCGATCGCGGAGGTGATGTGGTCGTAGCCCGGGGCGATGTCCGTCACGAGCGGCCCGAGAGTGTAGAACGGCGCGCCGTGGCAGACCTCCTTCTCGCGCCGGACGTTCATCTCGAGCTGGTCGATCGGCACGTGGCCGGGCCCCTCGATCATCACCTGCACGCCGCGCGCCCGGGCCCGCAGGGTGAGCTCGCCCAGCGTGTCCAGCTCGGCGAACTGCGCGGCGTCCGAGGCGTCCGCGAGGCAGCCCGGCCGCAGGCCGTCGCCCAGGCTCAGCGTCACGTCGTGCGCCGCGGCGATGGCGAGGATGTCGTCGAAGCGTTCGTACAGCGGGTTCTGGCGGCCGTGGTGCACCATCCAGCGCGCGAGCAGCCCGCCGCCCCGGCTCACGATCCCGGTGATCCGGTCGCGTACGAGCGGCAGGTGCTCGAGCAGCGTGCCGCAGTGCACGGTCATGTAGTCCACGCCCTGCCGGGCCTGGTGGTCGATCGTGGCGAGCAGGTCGTCCGCGTGGAGCGATTCGACGGCGACATCCGCCACGGTCTGGTAGATCGGGACCGTGCCGATCGGGACGGTGGCGGCGGCGAGGATGGCGGACCGCGTCTCGTCGATCCGCCGCCCGGTGGAGAGGTCCATCACCGTGTCGGCGCCCCAGCGCACGGCCAGCTCGAGCTTGGCCACTTCCTCGTCGAGGCTCGAGGTCGTGGGCGAGCTCCCGATGTTCGCGTTGACCTTCACCGACGCCGCCGCGCCGATTCCCATCGGGTCGAGCCGCCCGGCCAGGTGCGCCGTGTTGGCGGGAATCACCAGCCGGCCGGCGGCGACCTCGTCGCGCACGGTCTCCGGGGCGAGATCCTCGCGCTCCGCGACCCTTCGCATGGCATCGGTGACGGTGTTCCGGCGGGCGTGCTGCAGCTGCGTGATGGACATGAGGGTGCGTCTCCTCCCTTCGCCGGCATGACCCGGATCAGGTTCCGAGGGTGTGTTCTCAGCCCGCCGCCCCGAACGAAGCCGGCGGGCACCCCTGTGACGCACGGGAGATAACGGGAGGACGCGGGCGCGGCAACGGGGGCAGACGGCCCGCGCCGTCCGCATCGCGGATCCCCTCTTCGTTTCGCAGATTCGTACCGTCGGCCCGCCACCGGACCGGCGAGCGGAACGACCCGGCCGCGACGGCCGGGGACCCGAGCAGGAGAGCGGCGACGATGCCCGACTGGCGCGAGGAGATCGAGGAGCTGCACCGCTGGTTCGAGGACTGGCTGGGCGGACGGATCCCGGCCGACGACGGGGGGCGCCTGGAGGTCGCCCTGGCGCCCGCCTTCACGCTCGTCACGCCGGGCGGCGACGAGCGCAGCCGCTTCGAGGTGATCGACGCCGTGCGGAAGGCCCGGGCGGCCCGGCCGGGCCTGCGCATCCGGATCCGGGATCCCCGCCTGCTCGCCGTGGAGGGCGAACTCGTCGCCGTCTCCTACGAGGAATGGCAGGAGTCCGGCGGAGAGCCGCGCGGGCGGCTCTCCACGGCCCTGTTGCGCCGCCGCGGGCCGGACGCGGGGCTGGAGTGGCTCCGGGTCCACGAGACGTGGATCACCCCGGCGCCGCCTCCGCCCTGATGGACCGGAACGTCGCCAGCGTTTCGTCGAACTGCGCCCGCGCCCGGCCCAGGTAGTCGTGCGCCTCGGCGGGATAGCCGTCGGTGGAGGCCGACCACACCCGGTTCAGGTAGCGCTCTCCGGTCGCGAAATGGTTCATCACCTCGGCGTAGGCCTGGAGCCCGAAGCTGTGCGCGATGCTCTCGCGCGCCTCCACGAACGCGGCCAGGTGGAGCGGGAAGGTGGCGTCGATCCGGTGGCGCAGGTCGTACACGTCGATCGACGCCTTCTCCGCGTCCAGCCGGTCGGCATCGGCGGCGATCGTGGCGAGCGCGGTCTCGATCGCGGCGATGTTCGTCTCCAGCCGGGTCACGTCGCGCGCCTCGGCCCGCGCCGCGCCCCGCGCCACGGCGACGCCCGCCACGCCGACGACCAGGGCCAGCAGGTAGGGCGTCGTCCGGACGCCCTCCGACCGTTCGACCGCGAGGAAGGCGCCCCACAGGAAGCCGGCCGTGACGAGCAGATATCCGAGCTTCTTCATCGCATGCCTCCCTTCACGAAGCGCCGAAGACGATGACCATCGAGTACCCGACCCCGATCAGCGCCTCGCCCACGATGAGGCCCGCGGCGATCGGGATCCCGACGTCCTCGCTCCACGCGTGGCCCGCCTTCCAGTCGGCGAGCAGCCGCAGCAGCGTCCCGATCGTGTAGGTCAGCACGATGTCGAACGGGAGGTAGAAGCCGAGCCCCACCAGCACCCCGAGCCCGCCGATCCCGCTTGCGCTGAGCAGGGCCCCGAGCCCGGCCCCGGCCACGTACTTGTCGGTCGGCACGTCGCCGCCGAGAATCCCCTGGATCACGCTCGCCAGCGCCTGTCCCTGCGGTGCGGGAAGCTGGTCGCTCCCCATCCCGTACGCCTTGTGGAGGATGACGATCAGGAAGATGATCACGATCGGGCCCAGCCAGCTGCCGAGGAACTGGGCGAGCTGCTGCTTCTTCGGCGTGGCGCCGACGAGGTAGCCGCACTTCAGGTCCAGCATCAGGTCGGTGGCCTGGGCCATCGCCACGCACATGGCGGCGCCCACGATCACCGACGAGACGACGGCCGCCCGGTCCCCCAGCCCGCTGGTGACGAAGATCAGGAGGGTGATCCCGATCAGCGTCATGCCGGAGAGCGGCGACCAGTTCGTGCGCCCGATGCATTCGGAGAGCACGACCCCCGCCACCCAGATCCACAGGGTGCCGAGGACGGCCATGATCGCGCCGCGCCCCCAGCCGACCTCCTGCACGGAGTAGGCGGCGATCACCATCAGCACCACGAACGCCCCGGCCACGCCGAGGTAGAGCATCTGGATCGGCAGCTCGTCGCCCGCCATCTCCGTGCGGGCCTTCGCGGCGTCGCGCATCGAGCGGATCGCGCTGGTGACGAGCGGGAAGGCGAGCACGATGCCCATAAGGGCGCCGCCGATCAGCATCCCGATGCCGACCGGCCGGAACAGGGTGAGCCGCAGGTAGCCCGTGATCCCCGTCCCCTGCGCGGCCAGCGCCGCGGGGTCGGGGAACAGCCCGGAGGCGTTCAGCACGGGGGCGAGCAGCCACCAGCAGACGTAGCCGCCCACGATGAAGTAGAAGCCGCCCTTCCCGGCCAGGAACGCCACGCCCACGGTGAGCAGCGAGACGTACCAGATCCCGTTCATGTACTCCGGCATGCCGACGAGGGCGCCGAGGTTCCACTGCTCGAAGCCCGTCGCGAGGCTCGCGAAGTGGACGATCCCGCTCACCGCCGCCCCGCCGAGCAGCAGCCACGCCTTCCGCACGCCGGCCCCCGGCGCCCGCAGGACCGCCGCCGTGGCGATCCCGCCCGGGAAGGCGAGGCGGTTGAAGTCGATCATCTGCTTGCGCAGCGGGATGATGAAGGCGATGCCGAGGAAGCCGCCGGCGATGCATCCGAGCACGAGCAGGGGATGGTTGAAGTCCTCGTACCCGAGGATGAAGATCGCCGGGACCGAGAACATCATCCCCGCGCTCGCGCCGTTCACGGCCGAGGCGAGCGTCTGGTTGATGTTGTTCTCGATGATGCTGTTGCGGCGCATGATCCCGCGCAGGATCCCGAACCCGAGGATCGCCGCCAACTCGGAGCCCTCGATCGAGAAGCCGAGCTTCAGGCTCAGGTAGCCGATGCTGACGGCGATGATGATCCCGAGGCCGTAGCCGACCAGGACGGCCGGCCAGGTGAACTCGGGGTAGGGGCCGAGCCGCGGGGCGCGGGACGAGCCGGTCGTGGTGCCTGCCAAGAGCGCCTCCGGTCCAGGTTCCCTGCCGGAAGGCCGCGGCGGGCCGGCGGAACTCACTCCCGGGCCGCGGCGATTCTCCGGGCCCGGAGGCCCGGCGCGAGGCATATTAGGCGCCGGGACGCCTTCGCGCGACGGGGGCGCCGCTCGGAGCGCGGCGGGCAGGTGTGGACCGGGGCAGGAGGAGCTTCCTTCTCTGTCGCCGGGCCCCCGGGCATGGCAGGTTCGGGTCGAGCATGGCGGCCGGTCCGGCCGTCGATGTCACGCCGTCTCCGGCGCCCGCCGGGGCGGCCCGCACATGGACCTCGGGGGCCGGACGGCCGGCCCCCGTCGAATGGAACGAAATCATGGAAGACCATGACATGAAGGGCCTGCACACCCGCATCATCCACGGCGGGCAGCATCCCGATCCGGCGACCGGCGCCGTGAGCGTGCCGATCTACCAGAGCTCGACCTTCGCGTTCGGCAGCGCGGACGAAGGCGCCGCGCGTTTCCGCGGCGGGCCGGGCTACCGCTACACCCGGCTCGAGAACCCGACCACGGAGGCGCTGGAGAGCGGCATCGCCCTGCTGGAGGGCGGCTGCGGGGCGCTGGGCGCCGCGACGGGCATGGCCGCCGTCAACTCCGTTTACATGGCACTCCTGGGCGCCGGCTCCCACGTGGTCGCCACCGACTGCGTCTACGGCCCCTCCCGGACGATCCTCGAGACGGAATACGTCCGCTTCGGCGTGGACGCGACCTTCGTGGACTCGTCCGACCCGGAGAAGGTGGCACGGGCCATCCGGCCGGAGACGGCCCTCGTGTATCTCGAGACGCCGGCGAACCCGACCCTGAAGATCACCGACATCGCGGCCTGCGCGGCGCTCGCCCACGAGGCGGGGGCCCTGGTGGCCGTCGACAACACGTTCGCCTCGCCCTGCCTGCAGAACCCGCTCGCGCACGGAGCCGACGTCGTCGTGCACAGCATGACGAAGTACATCAACGGGCACTCCGACGTGGTGGCCGGCATCATCGTGGCGAGGGACCCGGCCGTCCTGCAGCGCATCCGGCACGTGCACGTGAACACGGGCGGGACGATGGACCCCCACCAGGCGTGGCTCGTCCTGCGGGGCCTCAAGACCCTCGGCCTGAGGATGGAGAAGGCGCAGGCGAGCGCGTTCGCGCTGGCCCGGGAGCTGGTGGAGCACCCGGCCGTGGAGTGGGTGCGCTATCCGTGGCTGGAGACCCACCCCGGCCACGAGGTCGCCCGGCGGCAGATGCGGGGCGGCGGCGGCGTGTTCTCGTTCGGCGTGCGGGGCGGCGTCGAGGCGGGGCGGCGCCTGATCGACGCCACGCGGCTCATGGTGCGGGCCGTGAGCCTGGGCGGCGTGGAGACGCTGATCGAACATCCCGCCTCGATGACGCACAAGGCCGTGCCGGAGCACGAGCGTCTCGAGGCGGGCGTGACCGACGACCTCGTCCGCGTGGCCGTGGGCTGCGAGGACATCGAGGACCTGCGGGCCGATCTCCTGCAGGCCCTCGAGGCGGCGACCGGGGTCGCGGCGCCGGCGGGGATCGCGACGCCCGCCTCCTGATCCGCCGGGCCGTGACGCCTCAGACGGCGGCGGGCTCCGCGGCCCCGAGCAGTTCCGCCATCGGGGCGAAGCCGTCCACGTAGCGCTCGTGCACGGTCAGGTACGTGTCGCGCACGAGCGCGTCCACCTCCTCCGGGCCCATGAACCCGTCGCTGAAGCCCGGCAGTTCCGGGTCGATCGCGAGCCGCGCCGCGTGCACGAAGTGCGCGATGAGCTCCTTGGCGTGCTCGTCGCCCACCGCGATGCGGATCGTGGTCAGCGCGATCCCCGCCTCGGCCAGCGCCTCGTCGTCCAGCTCGGAGTGCGAGGTCAGGGCAGGGCACAGCGCGAGCGTCTTCGACTCGCCGAGGCTCACCTGGTGGTGGAACGCGGGGTCCAGGGCGTCGAAGAAGCGGACGAACGCGTCGCGCGACAGGCCGGCCCGCTCGAAGTCGATCGTGAACAGGGGCGCCACGAGGCCGTCGCGCAGCACGCGCTCCCGGAGCTCCCGGTTCGGGTCGTCGTCGAGGGCGTTGCAGTGGACCCGCAGGGCGGGGTGCGAGTCGAGAAAGCGCGACAGGATCAGCGTGTTGATGCACTTCTTGAGCATGCGGACTTCCAGCGTCTTCATCCCGCTGATCACCTCGAACGCCTTGTCCGCGTCGAGGAAGGCGCCCTTCACGTAGTAGACGCCCCAGAACATCGTCTCGTCCCAGTTCACGCCCCGGAAACTCTCGCCCTTGGGGATGAACATCCGGTGGTTCTCGCCGATCACCACGCCGGCCGTGGCGTTCCCGTTGCCGGTCAGGTCCTTCGTGTACGAGTGGATCAGGTAGTCCGGCCGCTCGGCGGAATCGGGACGCTGGAGCGGCCGCTGCAGGAACGGCGTCGCGATGGTCGAGTCGAGCGCCACCGTGTGTCCCTTCGCGTGCGCGGCGCGGCAGATCGCCGGCACGTCGAGCACGTAGCCGTGCGGATTGCAGGGCGACTCGAGGAAGACGAGGATCTCCGACTGGCGCGCCAGGACGGCCGCGTGCCGCTCCTCGACGTCCGCGAGGAACGCCGCGAACTCCTCTCCCGAGTGCCCGTCGAACCACTCGAGGTGGATTCCCAGCTTGTCCTCCCGGGCGAACCAGTCGTGCAGGAGCTGCCACGTGCCGCCGTACACGTTACGGGAGGCGATCACCACCTCGCCGCGCTTCACCTCGAGGCTGAGGAGCGCGTCGATCGCCGCCATGCCGCTGTTGAAGTTCCAGGCCATGTAGTCGGGCGCGTACGGCCCGCACTCCACGTCGACGATGAAGTTCGCCAGCGAGATCGAGGTCGGGTTGAGGAGCCGGGAGTAGATCTCGAGCAGGAGCTCCTTGCCCTCGAACGCGTCGGTCACCCACTCCGTGCAGGCGTAGATGTAGGTGGCCGAGCGGACGATCACCGGGTTCGCGGCGAACAGGGCCGTGACGTTGTCGAAGATCGGGTAGGGACCCTTGGAGGTCAGCGACGCCCCGGAGTAGCCGAGCGCCTGGTACACGCGCCGGAACGGGTTCTGAAAGGTGTCGAGCACTTTCGCCATCTGGAAACTGAGGAATTTCTTGGCGTTGAAGAGCGCGACGCGGTCCTTCGGGTCGAGCCCGTCGATCGTCTCCAGCGTGATCTCCCACAGCCGGGTGACGTCTGCCTGCGCGCGGTACAGGTTCAGGGCGGCGGCCCGCAGGGCGCGGCCGTAATCGGACTCCGGGTCGATCCCGAAGTGGGCGAGCTGCTCGTCGGCGAGCGCCTCGACGTCCGCCGCCGCGGTGGTGCGGCGGCGGGGCGAAAGGAGCCGTGAGGCGGCGAAGTCCCTGTCGGTCATCGGTATCTCCAGGCTTGGCCGGGCGCCGGGCCCGGCATCAGAGTGTCAGGCAGACCATCTTGATCTCGGTCATCTCCTCGAGCGCGAATCGGACGCCCTCGCGCCCCAGGCCCGAGCCCTTCATGCCTCCGAACGGCATCGCGTCGATCCGGAAGTCGGTGCTCTCGTTCACCAGTACCCCGCCGCAGCGGAGCCGGCGCGCGGCGTCGAAGGCCGTGGCGAGGTCGCGCGTGAAGATCGCGCCCTGCAGGCCGAAGTCCACGTCGTTCGCGATGGCGATCGCCTCGTCCAGGGTCCGGAACGGCGCGAGGACGCTGACCGGCCCGAACACCTCGCGGCACGACACCTTCGCGGCGGGGTCGACCCGATCGAGCAGCGTGGGCGCGTAGAACGTCCCGTCCCGCCGTCCGCCGGTCAGCAGACGGGCTCCGGCCGCCCGGGCCTCCTCGACCCAGGACTCGACGCGCCGGGCCTGCTCCTCGGTGATCAGCGGTCCCATGTCGGTCTTCTCGTCCAGCTTGTCGCCGGTGACGTACGCCTCGGCGCGCGCCACGAAGGCGTCAGTGAACCGGGCGGCGACGTCCTCCTGTACCAGAATCCGCTGCACGTGCAGGCAGTTCTGGCCCGCCGCCCAGTACGCGCCCGACACGCACGCGGCCACCGCCCGGCCGAGGTCGGCGTCGGCCATCACGATGTTGGGGGCGATGCTGCCGAGCTCCATGCCGACCTTCTTGAGACCGGCCCGCCGCACGATCTTCTCGCCCGTGTCGCGTCCGCCCGAGAACGAGACGGTGCGCACGCGCGGGTCGGTGACGAGCGCGTCGCCCACCACGGGCCCGGCGCCGGTGACCACCTGGAGAAGGCCGTCGGGCAGCCCGGCCGACTCGAAGCACTCGGCGAGGCGCAACGCGCTGAGCGGCGTCTCCTCGTGCGGCTTCACGATCACCGCGTTCCCGGCGGCGATCGCCGGGCCCACCTTGTGCGCCACGAGGTTCAGGGGATCGTTGAACGGGGTGATGGCCACCACGACGCCGACGGGCTCGCGCGTCCACCAGCCGGTGCGCCCCTCGGACCCGGGCGCCTGATCGAAGGCGATCGTCTCGCCGCCCACCCGGCGCGCCTCCTCCGCGGCCACGCGCAGGGTCGTCGCGCAGCGCGTCACCTCGCCCCGCGCCTCGCGGATCGTCTTCACGCCTTCGCGGGCGATCGTGCGCGCGAGCTCCTCGTGGCGCGCCGTCACGGCATCGGATGCCAGGGACAGGATCGCGATGCGGCGCCAGGCCGGCAGGGGATGGTGCGTCTCGAACGCCTCCGCGGCGGCCGTCACGGCGTCCCGCGCGTCCCCGGCGTCCGCCTCCGGGACCGTGTCGATGGCCTCCCCCGTGCCGGGGTCGCGCACCTCGCGGACCGCCTCGCGGTCCACCCATTCGCCCTTCAGGAACATGCGCATCCGGGATCTTCCTTTCGAACGGGCCCTTCGACGGCCCGCGGTGTCCGGTCCGAGTGGCCGGCGCGCGACGGCACGCGTCCGGCCTGCTCCGGCGCGCCCCGTCCCGCGGTCAGCGGAGCGAAGTCGTCCGGTGGATCTCGAGCAGGTCGACGAGCACCGAATAGCCGGTCTCGAGCCGGCCGGCCCCCGGTCCGACCAGGGTCACGTCGCCGAGCAGGCCCGTCTCGAAGGTGACGGCGTTCACGGCGCCGCCCACTCCGGCCAGCGGGTGCGCCAGAGGCACCCTCTCCGGCGCGACCTTCGCCTCCACGCCGCCGGCCGTGCGGGCGAGCGAACCGATCAGCTTCCAGCGCTCCCCGGCGCCGGCGGCCGCTTCGATGTCGGCGGGCGAGAGTCCGGAGATCCCGGTGCGGTCGACGTCGGCCATGCGCAGCGGCACGCCCATCAGGACGTTCGCGAGGATCACCACCTTGCCGGCGGCGTCGAACCCCTCCACGTCTCCCGCCGGATCGGCCTCCGCATACCCCTTCTCCTGCGCCTCGGCCAGCGCGTCGGCGTACGCGAGTCCCGCCTCCATGCGGGTGAGGATGTAGTTGCAGGTGCCGTTCAGGATGCCGCGCACCGCCCGCACGTCCGCGCCGCGCAGCAGGTGCAGCCCGAGGCCGACGGCCGGGGTGCCGCTCATCACCGTGCCCTCGACCCCGATCTCCAGGCCGCGCTCGGCGGCGAGCGCCGACAGCTCGGCCCAGTGCAGGGCGACCGGCCCCTTGTTCGTCGTGACCACGTGCTTGCCGGCCTCGAGCGCCGCCCGCACGTGCGAGGTGGCGGGCTCCCCGGTCTCCAGGTCCGTCCAGCTCAGCTCCACAAGGACGTCGGCCTCGCCGCGTGCGGCGAGGGTCGCGCCGTCCCAGCCGCGGTCGGCGGCCGGCAGGTTCGCGAAGCCGTCTCCGGACCGGGCCGCGGCGAGCAGGGCGTCCGGCTCGAACCCGGCGGGATCGTGCACCGACCCCAGGCGAGCATCCGCGACGCCGGTGATGCGGAACGAGGCCCCGGACTGTTCGAGCAACCGGGGTGCGTGGTCGCGCAGGATCTCGGCGAATCCCTGTCCGACGGTGCCGAAGCCGACCAGGGCAAGACGGTATTCCATGAGGGTTCCTCGGGGCGGTCCCGGCCCGCCCGGTCCGGGTGCACGGGACGCCCGCGTGCGGCGTCGGCCGGGCCGTCCCCCGCGGGCGGAGCCTCCCGGTCGGGAAGCTCGCAGAGGAACTTACCATCCCCGGCGCGAGCCACAATCGCCCGCGCGGCGGGAGGTGCCGTTCCGTCAGCCGGCTCCGTTCCCCGCTCTCCCGTTCACCCCACCTCGAACCGCAGGGACCGCACCCGGCGCCGGCAGGCCGGCGTGCAGGCGGCCCCGACCGCGAGCAGGAACGCGCCGGCCGGGTACGCCGCCGACAGACGGTAGATCTCTCCGAACGTCAGCCACTCCCGCAGGGGGCCGAACACGAACGTCCCCGTTCCCACCCCCAGCATCAGCGCGGCGATCATCAGCGAGGACACGGCGGCCGCTCGGCCGGGAAACGCGCGGGACGCGAGGGTGATGGTGAGCGGGAAGAACGCGGAACAGCCGAGTCCGGCCAGTCCGAACAGGGCGATCGCGGCCGTGGTCGTCGAGGCCGCGGGCAGCAGCAGGAAGGCCGCCGCCATCAGGCCCGGCAGGAGGAGCCACAGGACCTGGGACGGCACGCGCAGCACGAGGACCGAGGCGGCCAGGCGGCCGGCCACGATCGCGCCCCAGAACACGCTGAGCGCGATCCCGGCCGTGGCGGCCGGCGCCCCGATCCCTTCGTGCAGGAACACGACGGCCCAGTTCGCGAACGTGCCCTCGGCGAAGGCGTACAGCACCGAGATCCCCCCGAACACCCAGAACAGGGGCGAGGCCGCGAGGGGGCGGGCCGGCTGCGCTGCGACGTCCGGCACCGAGCCAGGGGCGCCGGCCGGCCGGTCGTCCGCCGGGATGGTCGCCGCGGCCGACATCGCGAGGAGCACGAGCGACGCGGCCGCCACGGCGACGGGAAAGCCGGTCCAGAGCCCCGCGCGCACGAACGGGGCGAGCAGCAGGGGCCCTGCCGCGAGCCCGAGCCCGAGAAGCGTGTGCTGGGCGAGGATGGCCGCGTCGCCCCGCCCGGGAAACAGGACGGGCGGCAGGGCGTTCAGTGGCGCCCCGCCCGCGCCGAACCCGAGCCCCACGAGCGCCGTGGCGACGAGGAGCAGCGGGAACGCGGCGGCCGGCGGAACGAGGACGCTCGCGGCGAGGGCGACCATCGCGAGGCCGTTCGCGGCCTGCGCCAGGAGCAGCAGGCGCTTCAGGCCGAGCCGGCGAACCAGAGCGGCCGCGCCGAGCGAGCCCGCGATGGCGAGGGCCACCTCGGGCAGGAACAGCGCTCCGTACTGCGCGTCGCCGAGCCCGAACGCGTCCTTCAGCACGGCCGCGCCGGCCGGAAACGCGACGATGGACAGCCCCTGCAGGAAGGCCGTCAGGTACACGGCGGCGATGGCGGGGCGGCCGGCCGCGGGGCCGTGCGAAGCGGAAGGGTCGGTCACGCGCGGTCTCCTCGGCTGTGGGCTCGGGGCCGGGCCGCTCCCCGCTGACGGCGATGGAACTCGCATCGGACGCAATGGGTTCCTTCTGGCGTCTGGACGCAAGCCGATGCGACCCGCACCCACTCGGATTCTCGAGGAACACGAATGTCTACAGAACGAAGCGGCCGGAGCGCCGGCCGCGAGGCGGATCGCCTCGCGCGGGCGCACGCCGGCGGCGAGCCCTGGCTCGCCTGGGGCCCATACCTGAGCGAGCGGCAGTGGGGCACGGTGCGGGAGGATTACAGCCCGCACGGCACCGCGTGGGACGCCTTCCCGCACGACCACGCCCGCAGCCGCGCGTATCGCTGGGGCGAGGACGGCATCGCCGGCCTGAGCGACGACGGCCAGCGCCTGTGCTTCTCGCTCGCGCTGTGGAACGGGCGGGACCCGATCCTCAAGGAGCGCCTGTACGGGCTCACGGGGCCGGAGGGGAACCACGGCGAGGACGTGAAGGAGGAATACTTCTACCTCGACTCCACTCCCACCCACTCGTGGATGCGGATGCTGTACAAGTATCCGCAGGCGGAATACCCCTACGCGCGGCTCGTGTCCGAGAACGCCCGGCGCGGCAAGGACGAGCCCGAGTTCGAGCTGCGCGACGCGGGCGCGTTCGAGGGCGACCGCTACTTCGACGTGTTCGTCGAGGTGGCGAAGTGCGCCCCCGAGGACCTGCTCGTCCGCATCCGGGCCGTGAACCGGGGCCCGGACGAGGCGGAGCTGCACATCCTGCCACAGCTCGTGTTCCGCAACACGTGGTCGTGGGAGCCCGACGCCGCAAAGCCGGAAATCGCGCGGGAGGCAGACGGCGTCGTGGCCGCCCGCCATGCGGAGCTGGGCACGTACCGGCTCCACTGCGACGGCGGGCCCGAGCTCCTGTTCACGGAGAACGAGACGAACACGCGCCGGCTGTTCGGGGATGCGAACGCTCCGGGGTCGTTCAAGGACGCGTTCCACGATCGGGTCGTGGGCGGCGACGCGTCGGCCGTGAGCACAGAGGCACGCGGCACGAAGGCCGCGGCCCACTACCGGTTCGCGGTCGGTGGCGGCGAGACGGCCGAGGTGCGGCTTCGGCTGACCCGCAAGGAGCTCAAGCGGCCGTTCCAGGGCTTCGAGAAGGTCATGACCGATCGCGAGGCCGAAGCCGACGCGTTCTACGCGGAGCTGGAGCGCGGCATCGACGGCCCCGACGCGCGCCTCGTGCACCGGCAGGCGCTGGCCGGCCTGCTGTGGACGAAGCAGTGGTACCACTACGACGTCGACCGCTGGCTGGAGGGCGACCCGGCGCAGCCGCCCCCTCCGCCCGGGCGCCGGCACGGCCGGAACGCCGAGTGGACGCACCTGAACAACGCGGACATCATCTCGATGCCCGACAAATGGGAGTATCCCTGGTACGCCGCCTGGGACCTCGCCTTCCACTGCCTGCCGCTCGCGCTCGTGGACGCGGAATTCGCCAAGCAGCAGCTCGTGCTCATGACGCGCGAGTGGTACATGCACCCCAACGGGCAGCTCCCGGCCTACGAGTGGGCGTTCGGCGACGTGAACCCGCCCGTGCACGCCTGGGCGACGTGGCGGGTCTACAAGATCGACAAGGCGCGCAACGGCGGACCCGGCGACCGCGCCTTCCTGGAGCGCGTCTTCCACAAGCTCCTGCTGAACTTCACCTGGTGGGTGAACCGCAAGGACGCGCACGGCCACAACCTGTTCCAGGGCGGGTTCCTGGGGCTCGACAACATCGGGGTGTTCGACCGCAGCGCGCCGCTGCCGACGGGCGGCCACATCGAGCAGGCCGACGGCACGAGCTGGATGGCGATGTACGCGCTGAACCTGATGCGGATCGCGCTCGAGCTCGCCGAGGAGAACCCGGTCTACCAGGACCTCGCGACGAAATTCTTCGAGCACTTCCTGCACATCGCGGGCGCGATGGCGAACATCGGCGGAGAAGGCATCGACCTGTGGGACGAGGAGGACGGATTCTTCTACGACGTCCTGCACCTGCCCCACCAC
>JAVVDU010000014.1:0-5090 GCA_032251515.1 Gemmatimonadota bacterium | reverse complement strand
AGCCGCATGAAGAAGCTGCTCGTCCGGATGCTGGACGAGAGCGAGTTCCTGTCCGACTACGGCGTGCGCGCCCTGTCGCGCCATCACCTCGAGAACCCGTACGTCTTCCCGGTGGACGGATCCGAGCACGTGGTGCGTTATCAGCCGGCCGAGTCCGACAGCGGACTGTTCGGCGGGAACTCGAACTGGCGGGGCCCCATCTGGTTCCCCATCAACTTCCTGCTCATCGAGTCGCTGCAGAAGTTCCACCATTACTACGGGGACGACTTCGAGGTGGAGTGCCCGACGGGGTCGGGACGCTTCGTCACGATCGACGACGTGGCGACCGAGATCGGCCGGCGGCTGACGGGGATCTTCCTGCGGGACGAGGATGGCAGGCGCGCCGTGTTCGGCGAGGACGAGCGGCGGCAGTCTGACCCGCACTTCCGGGATCACATCCCGTTCTACGAGTACTTCCACGGCGACACGGGCCGCGGGGTCGGCGCCTCGCACCAGACGGGGTGGACGGCCCTCGTGGCCAAGCTCCTGCAGCCGCGACGGCGGGAGGGTGCGGGCGGCGCCGCGTCGTCGGACACCTCGGGAGGCCCGGATGCCTGAGACGAAGGCTGCGCCCGGCGACCCCGGCCCCGGCGGCCGAGCCCCGGGCGTCTCCGGCCCCGACCCCGTTCCCCCGATCCGTTTCACTGCCGCAGATCTGCAGGATTTCGCCGTCTCGTCCCGACTCGAGTGGCTGGAGACGAACGGGCTGGGCGGCTGGGCGAGCTCGACCGTCTCGGGCGCGCACACGCGCCGGTATCACGGCCTGCTCGTGGCGGCCCTGCGACCGCCGCTCGGGCGGTTCGTCCTCCTGTCGCGCCTCGAGGAGACGCTCGCGACGGGCGGCGTGGAGTACGACCTGGCCAGCAACCGGTTCCCGGGCGTGCTCCACCCCTCGGGCCACCGCCACCTCGCCTCGTTCGAGCTGGGCCTGTTCCCCACCTTCGGGTACCGGGCGGGCGAGGTCGTGCTGCGGAAGACGATCGCCGCCGTGCACGGGGAGAACACCACGCTCGTCCGCTACGAGCTCACCGAGGCCGACAGGCCGGCCGGGCTCACGCTCCGTCCCTTCCTGGCGGCCCGGGACTATCACTCGCTGGCCCGCGCGAACGACGCGATCGGGACGGAGACGGGCTTCGCGGACGACACGCTGCGGGTGCGGCCCTACGAGGGGACGCCCGCGCTGTTCCTGCACCTGCCCGGCGCCCGGTACCGCACCGCCCCGCCGCAGTGGTACTACCAGTACGAGTACGACGCCGAGCGGGAGCGGGGCCTCGACTTCCGCGAGGACCTGTGGATGCCGGGCGCCCTGGAAGTCCGCCTGGCGCCGGGCGAGGTGGCGTGGGTCGTGGCCTCCACGGAGAACCCGGCGGGGCGCGACCCGGCGGCCCTGTTCGAGGCCGAGCGCGGGCGGCGGCTCGCGCTGCTCGCCCGGGCCGGACTGCCCGGCCGGGACGGATCTCCCGAACCGGCCGGACTACCCGGTGAACCGGCCGATCCGCGGCTGCGACGCCTCGTTCTCGCGGCGGACCAGTTCATCGTGCGGCGGGGCGAGAAGGACCGCACGGTGATCGCCGGCTATCCGTGGTTCGGGGACTGGGGCCGCGACACGATGATCGCGCTGCCGGGCCTCGCGCTGTGCACGGGACGGCCCGAGGACGCCGCGGGCATCCTGCGCGCCTTCGCGGAGACGGTGGACGGCGGGATGCTGCCCAACCGATTCCCTGACGGCGGCGAGGAGCCAGAGTACAACAGCGTGGACGCCGCCCTGTGGTTCTTCGTCGCGGTGCGGGCCTACCTGGAGCGGACGGGCGACGAGGACCTGGCGCGCGGCACCCTGCTGCCCGCCCTGCGGGAGATCCGGGACGCCTTCACGCGGGGCACGCGCCACGGGATCCGCGTCGCGGCCGACGGCCTGCTGGAGGCGGGCGAGCCGGGCGTGCAGCTCACCTGGATGGACGCGAAGGTGGGCGAGTGGGTGGTCACGCCGCGCCACGGCAAGCCGGTGGAGGTGAACGCCCTGTGGTACAACGCGCTGCGGATCCTCGCCGACCTGGAGAGACGGCTCGGCGACCCGGCGGCGGCCGGTCCGCTGGAGGAGGAGGCCCGCCGCTGCCTGGCGCGCTTCCGCGAGGCGTTCTGGAACGAGGCGGGCGGCTGCCTGTTCGACGTGGTGACCGACGAGGGCGCCGATCCGGCGATCCGGCCGAACCAGGTGTTCGCCATCGGCCTGCCCTTCCCGCTGCTGGACGGCGAGCGGGCGCGCCGCGTGCTCGCGGTCGTGCAGCGCGATCTCCTGACCCCGCTCGGGCTGCGCAGCCTCGCCCCCGGCGACCCCGCCTACCGTCCGCGCTACGAGGGCGGCGTGCTGGAGCGGGACGGGGCGTACCACCAGGGCACGGTGTGGAGCTGGCTGCTCGGCCCCTACGTCACGGCCCTCGCGAGGGTGCGGGCGGCGGAGGGGCGGGCGGCCGAGGCGCGCGAGGAGGCCCGCGCGCTGCTCGCGCCGCTGCTCGATCACCTGTCCGATGCGGGTCTCGGGTCCGTGTCGGAGATCTTCGACGCCGAGCCCCCGCACCGGCCGCGGGGCGCCCCCGCCCAGGCGTGGAGCGTGGCGGAGCTGCTGCGCGCCTGGCGCGAGCACGTACTCGACGAACCCGCGGACGACGACATGGAGCATGACGCATGATGCAACCGCACGAGCCCGGCGACCTGCCGCCGGTCGTGATGCCCGCCTGCCCCACGATCCGGCTTCTGGAAGGCCAGAAGGCGCTCGTGACGGGCGCGAACTCCGGCATCGGCCGGGGCATCGCCGTGGAGCTCGGCCGGGCCGGCGCCTCGGTGCTGGTGAACTACTACTCGGGCGACGAGGCGGCCGAAGAGGTGGTGGCGCAGATCCGGGACGAGGGCGGGAGCGCCGTGGCGCACCGCGCCGACGTGTCCCGCGAGGACGAGGTGCTCGGGATGTTCGAGCGCATGACGGAGGAGTTCGGCACGATCGACATCCTGGTGAACAACGCGGGCATCCAGATCGATGCCCCGTTCACCGAGATGACGCTCGAGCAGTGGAACCGGGTGCTCGCCGTGAACCTGACGGGCCAGTTCCTGTGCGCCCGCGAGGCGATCCGCGAGTTCCTGCGCCGCGGGGTGGTGCCCGAGGTGTCGTGCGCCGCCGGCAAGATCCTCTGCATCAGTTCCGTGCACGAAGTGATCCCGTGGGCCGGCCACGTGAACTACGCCGCCTCGAAGGGCGGCGTGCAGATGATGATGCAGAGCATCGCGCAGGAGTACGCCCCGCACCGCATCCGGGTGAACAACATCTCGCCGGGCGCGATCCGCACGCCGATCAACACGGCGGCGTGGGAGTCACCCGAGGCCTACGAGGCCCTGATGGAGCTGGTGCCCTACAAGCGGATCGGCGAGGTGGAGGACGTGGGCCGGGTCGCGGTGTGGCTCGCCTCAGACCAGGCCGACTACATCAACGGCACGAGCATCTACGTGGACGGCGGGATGACGCTGTATCCCGGCTTCACCGAAGGGGGCTGAGCCGTGGCCGAACGCTGGGACGTCGTCATCATCGGGACGGGCGCCGGGGGCGGAACCCTCGCGCACGCCCTCGCGCCGACGGGTAAGCGGATCCTGGTGCTGGAGCGCGGGACGTGGCTGCCGCGCGAGAGGGAGAACTGGGACGCCGAGGCCGTGTTCGTCCACGGACGCTACAAGGCACAAGAGACGTGGCTCGACGCGGACGGGAAGGAGTTCACGCCCGGGATCCACTACTGGGTGGGCGGGAACACGAAGGTCTACGGCGCCGCCCTGCTGCGCTTCCGGGCCGAAGACTTCGGCGAAGTGCGCCACCACGGGGGGATCTCGCCGGCGTGGCCGCTCGGCTACGACGACTTCGCGCCCTGGTACGCCGAGGCCGAGCGCCTGTACCACGTCCACGGCGCCCGGGGCGCCGACCCCACCGAGCCCCCGGAGGACGCGCCCTATCCGTACCCCGCCGTGACGCACGAACCGCGCATCCAGGAGCTGCACGACGACCTGGTGCGGATCGGCCGCCGACCGTTTCCCCTGCCGCTCGGCCTGCGGCTCGACGAGTCGGACCCCGTCCGCAGCCCGTGCATCCGCTGCGCGACCTGCGACGGCTTTCCCTGCCTCGTGAACGCGAAGGCAGATGCCCAGGTCGTGGCCGTGGAGCCTGCCCTGGCGCACCCGAACGTCACGCTGCGCACGGGGGCGTTCGTCGAGCGCCTCGTCACGGACGCGTCGGGCCGCGAGGTGGCCGAGATCCACGTGCGGGGCGATGACGGGACGGACGTCGTGCGCGGCGACATCGTGATCGTGGCCTGCGGGGCCATCAATTCCGCCGCGCTGCTCCTGCGCTCGGCCGGCGACCGGCACCCCGCCGGTCTCGCCAACGGGTCCGGCGTGGTGGGCCGCCACTACATGGCGCACAACAACTCCGCACTCGTGGCGCTGTCGCGCCGGCCCAATCCCACGCGGTTTCAGAAGACTCTGGGGCTGAACGACTTCTACTTCGGAAGCGACGACTGGGACTATCCGCTGGGGCACATCCAGATGCTGGGGAAGTCGGAGGCGCCGATGTTCCGGGCCGACGCCCCGAAGCTGACCCCCGAGCCGGTGCTGCGGGAGATGGCCGAGCACGCCCTCGACTTCTGGCTCACCTCGGAGGACCTGCCCGACCCGGAGAACCGGGTCACGCTGGCGCGGGACGGGCGGATCCGGCTCGCGTACCGGGAGAGCAACGTGGAGGGGCACCGGCGGCTCGTCGCGAAGCTGAAGGACATGCTGGGCGACATCGGGTGCGAGAACCGCCTCATCCCCTGCTCGGTCTACCTCGGGAAGAAGATCCCGATCGCGGGTACCGCGCACCAGTGCGGCACGGTGCGGTTCGGGACCGACCCCGCCGCCTCGGCGCTGGACACCGACTGCCGCGCCCACGAGGTGGACAACCTGTACGTCGTGGACGGCAGCTTCTTCCCTTCCAGCACCGCCGTGAACCCCGGACTGACGATCATGGCGAACGCGCT
>JAVVDU010000013.1:31641-60753 GCA_032251515.1 Gemmatimonadota bacterium | reverse complement strand
GGGCAGGCCGTCGAGCCACAGGGCCGCGTATCCATCGGACAGGTCGGCGACGGGCGGCGGGCCGGGCTCCCGGCGCAGCAGGCGCAGCCAGGTCCCGGCGTCGAGGTCGACGCGGCGCCCCCGGACCCCCTCCCCCAGCCAGCGGAGGAAGTCGTTCGTGAGCCGAGGGCCGCCACGTGCGTCGAAGCTCGCCGCGCGCAGGCCGATCGAGATGGTCCGCCAGCCACCCCGCTCCGCCCACGCCTCGACGGGCCACTCGCCGCACCCGTGCGCCCAGACGTGGGAGCCGCGTTCGATCCAGCGCACGTCCGCGAGCCGGGCCGGGTCCACGTCCCACCCCTCGCCCAGGACCGCCCGCAGCTCCGCGAGCCGGGTCCGGGCCGCCCCCGCATCCGGTCCCTCCGCTGCCCCCTCCCCCTCGCCGGGGAACGTGGCGGGAACCGGCGTCCAGCCCGCATCCCGTCCGCCCGCCGGCGCTGCGCCCGTCGGTCCCGTCTTGCGCAGCCGGGCCAGGAACAGCCCCCCGGAGTCCAGGTGATGGGGGTATACCCGCGCCGCCAGGGCGAGGCGGGGATCGTACCGCCGGTCCTCGAAGCGCTCGAGACCCGGTGCGTGCGGGACGTCGAGTCCGGCCGGCTCCAGGTCGACCGGCAGGTCCCGCAGCACGGCGTCCACCACGGCCTCGTTCTCCTCCGGCGCGAACGTGCAGGTGGAGTAGAGGATCGTCCCGCCGGGCGCCGCGAGCTCGACGGCCCGCCGCAGCAGCGCCTCCTGCAGGCGCGTCACGTACGCCCGGAACGACTCCGGCCGGGGTCGCACCGCCCCGCCCCTGGCGCGCAGCGTCCCCTCGGCCGAGCAGGGAGCGTCCACGAGCACCCGGTCGAACGCCGCCCCGCCCGGCAGGAAGCGACCGTCCGCGGCCATGGTGAGGATGTTGAGGTGCCCGGTCCGGTAGATGTTGCCGGCCAGGGCCCGGATCCGCCCCTCGTTCGGCTCCACCGCCACCAGGCACCCGCGGTCGCCCATGAGATCCGCCATGTGCGTGGTCTTCCCGCCCGGCGCCGCGCACAGGTCGAGCACCCGCTCGCCCGGCCGCGGGCCGAGGACCGGCGCCGCGATCCCGGTCGAGGCGCGCTGGACGTAGAACAGCCCCAGCCAGTGCTCCGGCGTGAAGGCGATGGAGTGCGGCCCGTCCTCGACGCGAAAGAACCCGGGCAGCTCCGGCAGGGCGGCGAGGCGGAAGCCGCGCGCCGCGAGCCGTTCCTGCAGCGCGGTCGGAGCGATGCGTCCCGTCCGGACTCGGATCGTCGCCGGCTCCGGACGGACGGCGGCGTGGCGGAACGCCTCCCAGTCCGGGACGATCCGCCGGTAGCGGGCGAGCGCCGCGGTGCCGCTCAGCGTTCGGGGGACGCGAGCGCCGCGGCGATCCGGCCGCCGAGTCCCGCGTTCGCGATGAGGAGGTCGACGTTCGTCCCGACCGTCCGGCCGCCGCTCGACTCCGCCAGGCGGTCGAGCAGGAAGGGGGTGACGGCCTTGCCCCCGACCCCCTGGCGGGACGCCTGCTCCAGGGCGGCCGCGATCCACCGTTCGAGCTCCGCGATCGGCATGGCCGAGGCCTCCGGCGGTGGATTCGCGACCACGATCCCCGCCGAAAGGCCCGCCTCCTGCTGCGCCCGCGCGAGGCCCGCCGCCTCCTCGGGGGAATCCACCCGGAAGGCGAGCGCCAGGCCGCTGCGCGCGGCGTAGAAGGCCGGCAGCTCGTCCACCCCGTAGCCGGCCACCGGGACGCCGAGCGTCTCGAGCGCCTCGAGGGTGGCCGGGAGGTCGAGCACGATCTTGGCCCCCGAGCAGACGACGAGAATCGGCGTGCGCGCCAGCTCCGTCAGATCGGCCGAGATGTCCGGCACCGCCTGCCAGCCGCGGTGCACGCCGCCGATGCCTCCGGTCGCCATCACCGGGATCCCCGCGGCCCGGGCCACGACGAGCGTCCCGGCCACCGTCGTGGCGCCCGCCTCCCCGGACGCCAGGACGGGCCCGATGTCGGCCCGGCTCACCTTGCGCACCTCCCGGCCGCCGAACGCCTCCAGCGCCTCGTCGGGCGCGAGGCCGACCACCGCCCTGCCCCGCAGCAGGCCGATGAGGGCCGGCACGGCACCGCCGTCGCGGATCGTCGCGTCCATGCCCCGCGCGGCGCGCCGCGCGGCGGTCGGGGGGAGCCCCTGCGCGAGCACGGTGGTCTCCAGCGCCACCACGGGGCGTCCCGCCGCGAGCGCCTCGCGCACCTCGGGCCGGATTTCGAGTCTGTCGATCGAACGTCTCCTCGTTCGGGCCGGCCCCCGGAGCGGCGCCGTGGCCGCAAACATAGGTTGCCGACGGGACTCGGACACAGGGGAAGCGATGCACGAAGAACGCGACGTGCGACGGGAGCCGGCTACGCCGCGGACACCCGCGGAGGCGTGGCCCCTCCTGAAGGGAGCCGTGGAGCCGATCCTGGAGCGGAACGACGCGGCGCGCGCCGCCTTCGACGCGATGTGCGAGCGCGGACGCTCCGCCGAGGAGGCGCGCGAGGAGATCGCGCGTGTGCTGCTGGCCGTGATGTTCCACGTGGGTGCGGAGTCCGAGCGGTTGCGGACGGCGGGCGGGGGCGAAGGGCTGCGGGCCGAGGCGTTCCGGCGGCTGGCCGACGGGGAGACCGCGAAGCAGATTTTCGAGCCGGGCGACGACTGAGCCGGCCACCCGCCGCGCCGACCGCCGTCGACGGCCCCGGCCCCTGTTTCCCCCGCCCCGCGAACCGCTAGCTTCCGGGACGACGACCACGCGACGTCCCACGGATCGCCGCCACGAGACGCCCTCCCGGAGGGCGCGACCCCGAGCCCGGATGAGACAGATGGGTTCCCACGGATTCTTCGCACAGGTCGCCGCCAGCTTCGACCGCGCCGCCGCGCGCACCGGCCTCGAGGCCGGCCTGCTGGCCCAGATCCGCGAGTGCAACAGCGTGTACCGATTCACGTTTCCGCTCAAGCGGGACAACGGCCGGATCGAAGTCGTCGAGGCCTGGCGCTCGGAGCACAGCCACCACAAGACCCCGACCAAGGGCGGGATCCGGTTCAGCCCCGACGTCACGGACGACGAGGTGATGGCCCTCGCCGCCCTGATGACCTTCAAGTGCTCGATCGTGGACGTCCCGTTCGGCGGGGCGAAGGGCGGGATCCGGATCGATCCGGCCGCGTATTCCGCGGCCGAGCTGGAGCGGATCACGCGGCGCTACACGTTCGAACTCGTGAAGAAGCGCTTCATCGGTCCGGCGCTGGACGTGCCCGCCCCCGACTACGGCACGGGCGCCCGCGAGATGGCCTGGATCGTCGACACGTACCGCTCGCTTCAGACGGGCGACCAGAACCCGGAGGGCTGCGTCACGGGCAAGCCGGTCAGCCAGGGAGGGATCCGGGGGCGCCTGGCGGCAACCGGGCGCGGCGTGTTCTTCGGCCTGCGAGAGGCCTGCGACGTGGCCGAGGACATGCGCAGGATCGGGCTGTCGGCCGGAATCGCCGGCAAGCGGGTGGTCGTGCAGGGACTCGGCAACGTGGGATACCACGCCGCGAAGTTTCTCGCCGAGGGCGGGGCCGTGCTCGTCGGGCTGGCCGAGCGCGAGGGCGCGATCGCGAACCCCGACGGCCTCGACCTGGAGGCGGTCGTCGCGCACCGCCGCGACACGGGCTCCATCCTCGGATTCCCGGGCGCCGAAGACATCCCGGACAGCGCCCGGGCCCTGGAGCTCGAGTGCGACATCCTCGTCCCCGCGGCGCTCGAGAACGCGATCACCTCGGAGAACGCCGGCCGCATCCGGGCCCGCATCGTGGGCGAGGCGGCGAACGGGCCCACGAGCACGGAGGCCGACGAGATCCTGCGGGAGCGGGGCGTCCGCGTGATTCCCGACATCTACCTGAACGCCGGCGGAGTGACGGTCTCCTACTTCGAGTGGGTCAAGAACCTCACCCACCTGCGGTTCGGGCGGATGGAGAAGCGGTACGACGAGACGTCGCACCGGCGCCTGCTGGCGGCGGTGGAGAAGGCGACCGGCGAGCGCTTCTCGGAGGGCGAGATCACGCACCTCGCGGCCGGAGCCGACGAGGAGGCCCTCGTCAACTCCGGCCTCGAGGAGACCATGGCCGTCGCGTTCCACCAGGTGCGGGACGTGGAGAAGCGCCTGTCGAACGGCATGGACCTGCGCACCGCGTCCTTCGTCCTGTCGATCTCGAAGATCGCGACGAGCTACGAGGAGCTGGGGATCTTCCCCTGAGTCCCTAAGCCCCCGGCCTCCGGCCGCGCGTGCCCTCGCGTCCCGGACGGCCGGGCCGCTGCGCCGCGTCGTTCCGTCCCGCCCCGTCCCGGCGCGGCGCGCCGTCGGGCCGGCGGGTCTCGTCCTGCCGCATCGTCCGCAGCCTTTCGCGCTGCCGCTCCGTGAGGATCTCGCCGAGGCGGGCCTGCGTGCCCTCGCGGATCCGCTCCATCTCCTGCCGCATGGCCCGGCGGTCGCTCCCGTGCTTCTCGAACGCCGCCCGCCGCGCCGCCGCCTGGCGCTCGAACAGGGTCCGCACCTCGGCGGCCTGCGTTTCGGTGAGCTCGAGCCGCTCCGTCAGCCGCTCCACGCGGTCCTCGGCCGCCGGCATGCCGCGCCCCTCGGGGGGGCCCTGCTGGGCCGCCGCCGGCCCGGCCGTGCCGGCCAGAAGTACCCCTCCAGCGAACGCCAGCACGAGGCTCCGTCCGGCGCCACGGTTCTTCCGCATCCCCTGCATGTCCGCCTCCTCCAACCCGCGTTCTCCGTCTCCGGCGCCCGGCGCCGGCCCTCACGTCACAGGACAGACGACGGCGGCCCGCGTCGCGTCACATCCCGTCCGACGGCCGGCCGCGATTGTCACGGAGCGCTCCGACGGCGTATTCTCCGGGGTCGGCGCCGCGATGCGGCGGGCAGCGGACCGGGCGGGAGGCGACGGGGTGAAGGAGCCGGCAACGACACGCGTCATGGCGCGGCGGCACGGCGCGCGACCCGTCCGCCACGCCCGGTCCGCGGTCGCCTGCGGGCTCGTCACCTTCCTCGCCGCCGTCGTCCTCGGAGCGGTCCTGCCGGCTCCGGCCGACGCGCAGGCCTTCCAGCCGCCCGTCGAGCGAACCGGCGTGGAGGGCGTGGTCGCCTGCCTCGTACCGGACTCCATCGGCCGGTCGCTCGCCCGGATCGCGCGGCGGGTGGGCGGCGAGGTCGGCATCGCGGCGATCCACCTCGAGACCGGCGCCCGCATCTCGTTCCAGGGCGACCGCCGCTTCCCCATGGCCAGCGTCTCCAAGGTTCCCATGGCGCTCGAGTTCCTGCGCCGGGTGGACGCCGGCGAGATCGACCTCGGCGAGCGGCTCGAGATCCCGATCACCGACTTCCGGCCCGGGCACAGTCCGCTGGCGAGCTGGTCGGGCGGCAAGGCGGAGCGCGCCACGGTGGACAGCCTGTTCAAGCTCACGGTGCGCGTGTCCGACAACACGGCCACCGACGTGATCCTGCGGATGGCGGGAGGACCGGCGGAGGTGACCCGCCGCCTGCGGGAGCTCGGGATCACCGACGTGGACGTGGACCGGTCGGAGGCCCGCACGTTCGCCGACCTGGTGGGACTCCCCGACACGGTGCCCGAGAGACAGCTGTACCGCTACAACTTCTTCCGCATGCGCGACGCCCTGCCGGCCGAGCACCGCCGGCAGGCCAGGATCCGCTACGGGCAGGACCCGCGGGACACCGCGACTCCCGAGGCGATGGCGGAGCTCCTGGCCCGGATCTTCGCCGGTGAAGGCCTCTCCGATGCCTCGCGCGCCTACCTGCTCGGGCAGCTCGAGGCGACCCGCACCGGCCCCCGGCGCCTGCGCGGACTCCTGCCGCGCGGCACGCCGGTCGCGCACAAGACGGGCACGATGGGCGGCGCGATCAACGACGTGGGCATCATCACGCTCCCCGACGGAGCCGGCCACCTCGCCATCGCCGCCTTCGTGAACAGCCTCCGGCACACGGAATGGCGCCGCGAGCGCACGATCGCCGAAGCCGCGCGACTCCTGTACGACCACTTCGCGGCGGCTTCCGGGTCGGCTTTCGAGGGGCCGCGCCGCCTCGCGTGCGGGAGCGCCCCGGAACCGCCCGCCGCGCCGGTGGACGGACCGCCGTGGCTCGGGGCCGGTCCCGTCCCGCCGGGCGGCCTGCCCTGGTGAGGACCGGGAGTCTCGAAGTGTCGCGATTCGCCATTCCCTGACCGAATTCCCGCATCGCCGCCGGAACGGCCGACCCGCCCCCGAGCCACACCGCCTCTGACAATCCCGCAATCCTCTGTCATGGAAAGGTTTGGCCGAACCGTGCGGCGCTTCCGGCCGACCCCCGGCCGGTGGAACGGCCCTTGCGCGTGCGGAGACGGAATACTGCGGCCCGACCACACGGCAGGGGCCGGCGCGACACGGCGGGGGGCGATGCAGGACGGCACCGGACAGGATCGGATGGGAGCGGCCGCTGCGGTCTCGGGGGAGGCCGTGGACCGGTTCCACATGTGGGCGCCCCGACCGGTGCTCCGCAGCATCCCCTGGACGCCCCGCGACCGGGATGCGGACGGCGCTGAGCCGCTGTACGAGGTGTTCATCACTCAGCGGGCGCTGGGCGACATCCTCGCGCACGTCGAGACGGCCGAGGACACCGACCGCCCGTTCGGACTCCTCGCCGGCGACCTGTGCGAAGACTCCGAGACCGGACGTCGCTTCGTCCTGATCCGCGGGGCCTGCCCGTCCCGCGTTCCGCTCTCCGAATCCGGCGAGGACCGGATCCCGTCGTCGGCCTGGGAGGCGCTGCGGGCCGCGGGAAGCAGCGTCCAGGGCAGCCTCGTGGGCTGGTACGTGCGCCACTCCGGGGGACCCGCCGCCCTGTCGGAGGCCGAGACGGAAACCCACCGGAAGTACTTCAACGAACCGTGGCACAGCGCGCTCGTGGTCGTTCCGGGTCCCGAGGGTGGAGACGGCGCGTTGTTCCGCCGCACGGAGGACGGCTTCTCGGGCACCGCGCCTCTGCCGTTCTACGAAGTGGTCGCGGCCGAGACGCTGGCGGGCGGGAAGAAGCGGACCTTCGTGGCGTGGAGCGGCGTCTCCACCGCCGAGTCCGTGCAGGTGGCGCCCCCGGACGTCCGGCACGGCCCGTCCGCGGCGGCCGGCGCCGATGCCTTCGCGCCGTCCCGGGGCCGGCCGGCCGAACCGTCCGGATCCGCGGGGGCGTTCGCGGCGGAGGTCGCCCGGCGCGGCATCGCGGCCGCCGCATCGCACACCGCCGCCGAGATGGGCCGGCGCCGGAGGGCCGCCGAGGACGCGGCGCGCGAGGCGGAACGCGAGGCCGCCCGGCGAGCCGCCGAGCTCGAGGCCGCGCGGGAAGCTGCCGTGGCCCTCGCGCGGCGCAGGCGCGAAGAGGCCTCCGCCCAGGAGGAAGCCGAGACGGCGGCCGAGCTGGACCGGGCCGAGGAGGCGGCCCGGCTGGCCGCACAGGAGGCGCAGCGCGCCGAGCAGGAGGCCGAGCGGCGGGTGCGCGACCTGCGGGTCGCGAAGACGGCCGCCGAGAAGGCGGAACGACGGGCGGCCGAGCTCGAGGCCGCGCTGCGGGCCGCACAGGAGGAGGCGGAACGCAAGATCGCCGCCGAGAGCGCCGCTCGCGTCGCCGCGGAGCGGGAGGCCGAACGGCACGCGGCGGAGGCGGCGTCGGCGCGGCAGACGGCGGCCTCGGAGGCCGAACGGCGCCGCTCCGAGGAGTCCGCGCGCCGGGCCGCCGAGGAGGAGGCCGCACGCCGGGTGGCCGAACTGGAGTCGGCCCGGCAGGCCGCCCAGGAGGAGGCGGAGCGCCACGCGCGCGAGATCGAGGCCACGATCGAAGCCGCCGAGAGGGCCCGCGCCGACGCCGAGGAGGAAGCCGCGCGGCAGGCCGCCGAGCTGCGCGCCACCCTCGAGGCCGCCGAACGGGCCCGCGCCGCCGCCGAGGAGGAGGCCGCGCGGCAATCCGACGAGCTGCGTGCCACCCTCGAGGCCGCCGAACAGGCCCGCGCCGCCGCCGAGGAGGAAGCCGCGCGGCAATCCGACGAATTGCGTGCGACCCTCGAGGCCGCCGAACAGGCCCGCGCCGCCGCCGAGGAGGAAGCCGCGCGGCAATCCGACGAATTGCGTGCCACCCTCGAGGCCGCCGAACAGGCCCGCGCCGCCGCCGAGGAGGAGGCCGCGCGGCAGAGGTCGCAGCTCGAGGCGGCGCGGCGCACGGCCGAGATGGAGACGGAAGAGCGCGAGCGCGAACTGCAGACGTTGCTCACCGACGCGGAACGGGCCCGCCGGGACGCCGAGCGGGCCGCGGCGGAAAAGGCGGCCGAGCTGGCGGCGGCGCGGGAAGCGGCGGAACGCGAGGCGGAGGTCCACGCCGCGAAGCTTCGGGCCACCCTCGAGGCGGCCGAGCTGGCGCGCCGGGAAGCCGAGGAGGAGGCCGCACGTCAGGCCGCCGAGGCCGAGGCCGCGGTGCGCGCCGCCGAGGAGGAAGCCGCCCGGCGGGCCCGCGAGGCGGACGAGGCCCGCGAGGCCGCTGAGCGGGAGGCGGCCGAGCGGCGGCGGGAGGCGGAAGCGCACCAGGCGGCGATCGAGGACGCCGTACGGCGGGTGTCGGAACTCGAGGAGGCACGACGCGCCGCCGAGAACGAGGCGGCGCGCTGGGCCCGCGAGGCCGAGCAGGCCCGGACGGAGGCCGAAGAGGACGCCGCCCGGCGGCTCGCGGAGCTCGAGCAGGTCCGCGCCTCGGCGGCGGCCGCCCGCCGGGCCGCCGAGGAAGAAGCCGCCCGCCGGCAGGAAGAACTGGTGGCGGCTCGCCGCACGGCGGAGGCGGCGGAGCGAAAGGTCCGCGATGCGGATGAGGCCCGCCAGGCAGCCGAACTGGAGGCCGAGCGTTTCCGGCAGGAAGAAGAGAACCGCCGCGCCGCGGAGGAAGACGCGGTTCGCCGGGCCACCGAGCTGGACGCGGCCCGCCGCGAGGCGGAAGCCGAGGCGGAGCGCCGCCGCAACGAGGCGACCGCCGCCCGCGAGGAGGCGGAACGGGAAGCCGAGCGTCGCCGAGCCGAAGCGGAGGCGTTGCGGGAGGCCGAGGCCGAGGCGTCCCGGCGGGCGGCGGAGCTCGAGGCCGCGCGCAGCCAGGCCGAGGAGGTCGCCTCCCAGCGCACCGAGGAGGTGGAGGCGGCGCTGGAGGACGCCAGGCGGGAAGCGCGCCGGCGCCAGGAAGAGGAGCGGGCCCGACGGGAGGCCGAGCAGGCCGCGGCGCGGCGGGCGGACGAGCTCGAGGCGGCCCGGAAGGAAGCCGAGGAGGTGGCCGCCCGGAAGGCGGCCGAGGCCGAGGAGGCCCGGCTGGCGGCCCGTGCCGAGGCGCGGCGCAGGGAAGCGGCGGAACGCGACGTGGCCGCCCGGATCGCGGAGCTCGAGCAGGCCCGCACCGCGGCCGAGGAAGCGCTGCGGCGAGCCACCGAGGAGCGCGCGGCCGAGCGCCGGATGGAGCAGCACGCGGCCGAGCGGTCGGCCGAGCAGGAGGCCGAGATCCGGGCCGTCGAGGAGCGGATCGCCCGCAAGGAAGCGGAGCTGCAGGAGGCGAAGGAGGCCGCGGAGGAGAGAGCCAGGGTGCTGGCCGCGGAAGCGGAGGCCGCCCGCGAGGTCGCGCGCGCCGAAGGAGAGCGGCGCAGGCGCGCCGAGGAGACCGCCTCCCGCAAGGTCGCCGAGCTCGAGGCGGCGCGGGCGGCCGCCGAGGCCGAGGCGGCGCGCGTCGCGGCCAAGGCGCGGCAGGTCGCGCAGATCGCGCGTGACGAGGTGGCGCGACTCCGCGTCGAGCGGAAGGCGCTGGAGGAAGGAACGGCCCGGCGCCTGGCCGAGCTGGAGGCCGAACGACGGGCCGCTTCCGGCAGCCGCCCCTCCGCCGGCCGGACGGCCGCACCACCGCCCGCGCAACGGCGGGATGCCGAGCGGGCACGCCGCGAAGCCGAGCGGGCGGCGCGGCGCGAGGCGGGCGAGCGGGCGCGGCGCGAGGCCGAGGAGCTGTCCGCCCGCCGGAGGGCCGAGGAACGGGCCCGCCGGGAGGAAGAGGAACGGCGGGACCGGGAGCGCCGCGAGGCCGAGGCGGCGCACGCCCGCCGGGAGGCGAAGCGGCGCAGGATCCGCGAGGTCACCCGGATCGCAGCCGGCGTACTGCTCGTGGTGACGGCCGTCGCCGGCATGCAGAGGCTCATCGGCTGGCCGGCGTCCGGACCGGATGCGGACTCCGCGATCGAGACCCGGCCCGCCCGCGCGGAGACCCCGCGCGCCGGGGAGCTCGCCGGCGTCACGCTGCCTTCCCCGGCCGGCCCCGACGACGAGCAGATCGCGCCGCCGGCGATCGAGCCGGTGGACCTGTTCCCCGACGAGACGCCCGTGGCCGACATCCTCCCCCCGAACCCGGTGGACGGCCTGGCGGCGGCGGCCGGGCGGGCGGCGGCGGACTACGCGCGGATCGCGGAGCGGTTCGCCGCCGGCGAGACGGGCTGCGACGGACTGGGCAGCGCGTTCGCCGCCGTCGACGGCGCTTGGATGGACTACATCATGGGAGGCGGCACCCCGGATGAACTGCAGCTCGATCCGCAGCGGACGGCGCGGCACGATTCCCTGTCCCGCCGCATCCGCGAGGTCGAGACCGCGTTCAGCGCCACGGGCTGTCCCCGTCCCTGAGCACGACGCCGCCGGCCGGCCGGCGTGCCGCGGCCGACCGGATCAGCCGTCGAGGGTCATGAACAGGTTGTTCAGCGACTCGGCGAGCGTCGGGTGGGCGAGTACGGCGTCGCGCAGGGCCGTCCAGGGCAGGCCGCCCATCATCGCCAGCTGCAGGACGGAGACGACCTCGCCACCCTCGATCCCGAGGACGGCGGCCCCGAGAATCCGGTCCGTGCCGGCATCGACCACCGCCTTCATGAACCCGCGCGTCTCGTCGAGCTCGATCGCCCGCGCCACGCGCGTCATCGGCAGCTTCGCCACCCGGATGTCCAGCCCGCGCTCCCTGGCTTCCCGTTCCGACAGGCCGACGCGCCCGAGCTGCGGATCCGTGAACATGGCGTACGGCAGGATCCGGTCCCGCTTCGAGCGCGCTTCCCCGTCCAGCAGGTTCGCCTTGATGACCCGGTAGTCGTCGTAGGCCGTGTGCGTGAAGGGCGGCGCGCCGGTCACGTCGCCGAGCGCCCAGATCCCCTCCACGTCCGTCTCGCAGCGGTCGTTCACCGGGATCCAGCCCCGCTCGTCGGCCTCCAGCCCGGTCGCCGCCAGGTCCAGCAGGTCCGCGTTCGACACCCGGCCGGCCGACACGAGCAGATGACTGCCCCGCAAGATCTCCTCGCCGTCCTTCCCCCGGACCCGCAGTTCCACGCCGCCGTTCCGCGTGGTGGCGGCCACGGCCTCGGCCGCGGTCAGAACCCGGATCCCCTCCTCGACGAAGAACTCCTCGATCGCGCGGGCCACGTCCTCGTCCTCCCGCGGCGCCAGCGTGTCGTCCTTCTGCACGATCGTGACGTCCGCGCCGAACCGCCGGAACATCTGCCCGAACTCGAGGCCGATGAAGCCGCCCCCGAGGACGAGCAGGTGGCCGGGCACGCTGCCGAGCTCCATGATCGACGTGGAATCGAGGAAGGGAACCTCGTCCAGCCCCCGCACGTCGGGGACCCGGGCCCGTCCCCCCACGTTCAGGAAGATCCGGTCGGCGGCGAGGCGCCTGCGGCCGCCGTCGGACAGCGCCACCTCGATCTCGCGCACCCCCGAGAAGCGGGCCGTCCCGAAGATCAGCTCCAGCTTCTCGTGCTTCTCGAGTCCCTTGCGGCTGCCCTCGCTCCACGAGTCCACGATGGCCCGCTTGCGCTCGCGGACCCTGGACAGGTCCACCGAGACGGGGCCCGTGGCCACGCCGTAGTCTCCCGCCCGGCGGGCGAGGTGCGCGATGCGGGCGCTGGCCAGCATGGTCTTGGTGGGCGTGCACCCGGCGATCACGCAGGTGCCCCCCACGCGCCCCTTCTCGATGATTGCGGTGCGGTGCCCGGCCCGGGCCAGGGCGCCGGCGAGCGGCTTTCCCCCCTGCCCCGTGCCGATCACGATCGCGTCGAATCGCTCCGTCTGCGTGCCCAACCTGGCCTCCCCGCTGTCACGTTCCGTGCATGCCTCGTGAACTTGCCTCAAGGTGCCGGATCCGGGGCGGAGGCGCGAGCGCGACCTCCGCTCAGGCGTCCGGCTCGTCTCCGCTCCCGGAAGGCGGACCCTGCACCCGCGCCAGCAGCGACCGTCCCGTCTCGGCGACCGTCCGCATGCGTTCCTCGAGCAGCCGGATCTCGCCGCGGTAGTGCACGTCGTCCTCCAGCAGCTCCGACAGGCGCCCCAGCGAGTCCATCAGCGCCGTGAGCCGCGAGGCCGCCTCTTCACGGCCCCCGGCCGCGGGATCGGTCATCACCTCCCGGGCCTCCCAGCTCCATCGCATCGCCTCCCGTACCAGGCCCTGGGCCGATTCGACTCGCCCGTCCAACTGCCGGCTCACCTGCAGCAGCCGCTCGTTCACCGCCGCCACGCGCTTCAGCACCTCCTCCAGGTCCTCGAACACGAGGCAGATCCGGTCGAGGAACTCGTTGAGGTCGTGGGCCAGCTCGCCGAACTCGTCGTCCGACCGGACGTCGACCCGGCTGCGCAGGTTCATTCTTCCACGCGCCAGGCCGGCGGCGACCGAGCGGAGCCGCAGCAGCGGCTCCATGCGCACCCGCAGCAGCAGGAACAGGACGATCGTGTGGAGGAGCACGTTCCCGGTCCCCACCATCGAGACCATCCGTGCCTCGCTCCACCACTCGGCCAAGCGGTGCGACAGGTAGTAGCGCACGGCCACGTGCCCGAGCACATCGCCGGGCTTCGACGTCACGTGGCAGCCGATGCAGAACGGCTCCGCGACGATCTCCACGCGGGCCTCGTGGTGTGCTCCGTCCGGCCACTCGGTCGGTATCCCCGCCGGCGTGAACCCGAACTGGCGCTCGATCGCCCGGACCGTGGCCGACGACGGCACGATGGCGATCTCGAGGTCCGCCTGCTCGCTGTGACGCCGGATCACGGGGTATACGGTGCGGGCCGCGACGGGACCGCCCCGGTTCAGCATGATGTCCTTCACGTCGCCCGCCAGCCGTTCCGCCGCCAGCCGCGTCCGCTCCCGGTCGTGGGTCGCGAACTCGTAGCGGGCCAGGGCGTACCGCCCCGCGAGCTCGAGGACGACGATCGCCAGCAGCGCCAGCATGAAGTCGCGGATCATGCGGATCGCGAAGGAGCGGTCGAAGCGCCCTCCGGCAGGGCTCGTCATGCGTCCTCCCCCCGTGCCGGCGGCCGCGCCGGCGAGTCCGGCGGCTGGTCGCGCGGCGACATGATCTGACATCGCATCGGACGAGGCCCGGGCGGGAGGCCCGGGCAAGAAAAGAGGCGGGGGGCTCTCGGTGAGTCCCCCCGCCTCGGCGGGACGCGGTGGCGCCCGGCGACCGCAGCGGGCGTGGCCCGCGCCGCCGGGAGCGCCCCGTCCCCGGGATCAGGTCAGAGGGATCCGGCCCCGCAGGGGTTCTTCATACCCGCGGCGCAGGGATTCTTCATCTTCGCCGCGCAGGGATTGTTCATCCCCGCCGCGCAGGGATTTCCCGCCGCGCAGGGATTCTTCATCCCCGCGGCGCACGGGTTGCCCGCGGCGCACGGGTTGCCCGCGGCGCACGGATTCATGCCGCCGGCCGCGCCGGGCTCGAAGTCCTTCTGGATCTTCTTGACGTGCGCGGTGAGGGCGGCGAGCTCCACCGAGTTCCAGGCGAGCGGCTCGGCGGCCATCGGCACCACCATGCACATCTGCACCATCTCGGCGGCATTCACCTTCTCGATGCCGAACTGGTCCTTGGCCATCGCGACGGCGTGCGGGTAGGGCTTGGCGAAGGACGGGTTCATCATGACGTTACCGCCCTGGTGGCAGGTGGCGCAGGAGGTCGCGCCGGTGCCGCTGAGCTTCGTGTCCTTCCAGAGCTTCGCGCCGAGGGCGGCAAGCTCTTCCTTCGACTTGCCGTGCGAATCCAGCTTGCGGTCGCCCTGCACGATCTTCTTGGCGGCCTGCCCGGCGGCGCACGGGTTCATGGCCCCGCAGGGATTCATCGCCGCGCACGGGTTCATGGCCGCGCAGGGATTCATCGCCGCGCAGGGGTTCTTGCCCGCCGCACACGGGTTCTTCGTCTCCTGGCCGATCGCCGGCCCTGCCGACGCCAGCCAGAACAGCGTGACGGCGGCGGCCGCCGTGGACCCGAACTTCTTCACCATGCTGCAGACCTCCTCGAAGGATGAGCGTGAAGCCGGGCCCCGTCGCGCCGGCCTTCCCACGTCCGCCACCCGGACCGCAGGCCCGGGCGTGTCCGCATAACCGGACCGGGCGGCCGGCGGTTCCCCGGCCGGTTCAGGAGACAAGCTCGCGCTCCGAGCGCCGGAGCCGGAAGAAGGCGAGCCCCCCCTCCCCGGAATCCTCGACTTCCACCACGTCGCCCGCCCGCAGGGCGCCGGCCGCGAGGAGCTGCGAGACGGGATCGACGAGACGCCGCTCGAACACGCGGCGGAGCGGCCGCGCCCCGAAGCGCGGATCGGTGCCCTCGTCGACCAGCCGCGCCCGCGCCCCGGGGGTCAGCCGCAGGCGCAGCGGAACGCGCGCCTGCACGAGGGTGCGGCGATGCAGGTCGCCGAGGAACTTGTCGAGGATCGCGTCCAGGTGCCCGGGCTCGAGCGGGTGGTAGACGAGAACCTCGTCGAACCGGTTCAGGAACTCGGGCGGAAAGGACTCGCGGGCCGCGGCGAGGGCCACATCGCGCACCTGCGCCGGCGGCGCCTCCGGCAGTCCGCTCTCGAAGCCCACCCGGCGGTCGTCGAGGATCGCCCCCATCGCCTGGCTCCCCACGTTCGAGGTCATGAGGATGAGGGACCGCGTGAAGTCCGTCGTCCGGTTGTTTCCCAGGGTCAGCATCCCGTCCTCGAGGATGCCGAGCAGGGCGTTCCAGAGGGTAGGGTGCGCCTTCTCGATCTCATCGAACAGAACCACGGAGATGTGCTCGCCGGGACCCGCGTCCAGCACGAGCCTCGGTTCGACCGCAGTCGCCTCGCGCCGCTCCAGCATCTCCTTGTGGGCACGGTCGATGCGGGTCTGGCTGAGGAGGGGTTCGATGTCGTGACCGACGTAACCCGGTGGCGACCCGAGGAGTTTCGCGACCTCGTGGCCGTGGGCGTATTCCTCGCAGTTCACCCGCGTCATCGCCCGCTCCGAGCCGAACAGCGCCTCCGCGATCGCCTTGGCCGTCTCGGTCTTCCCGACACCGGTCGGTCCCATGAGAAGCGCGGTCAGGAGCGGCCGGCCGGGATCGCGAAGGCCGGACACGAAGCGCGTGCAGGCGCAGAGCAGCGCATCGATCGCCTCCCCCTGGCCCTGCACCCGGGCCCGCAGCGTCCGCTCGAGGTGGGCCAGCTGGTCGATGTCGCAGTTCGCTTCGAGCGGTACCCGCTCGGGCTCGGCGGCCCGTCGCCGTTTCCGCTCCGTCTTCGCTTCGGTCGGGCTCCGTCCAGGCATTCTTCCCTCCCGCGTCCGCTGACCGGACCACCCCCGCGGTCCCGACAGGCCAACCGGCGGACGCCGGCCGCGAGTTCCGGAACCGCGGGGAACGGGAGCTCCGGAACCAACCGGGCCGAGCGCCTGTTCTGACGGTCCATGAACACGCACACGCCGATGTCCCGTGCAATCCCCTGGATCCTGGTCCTGGCAGTCGCCTGCGGCCCGTCCGGCGATGCGCCGCAGCCTGATGCGGCGGCGCGCGACGCGGCGGTCGAACCCGGTCCCGGGCGGGTGGTGATCCGCATGCTGGACGACATGACGTTCGACCCGCCGCACGCGGTCGCCCACGTGGGCGACACGATCGTGTGGGTGAACGACGGACGACTGCCCCACACGGCGACGGCCGACCCGCGGGCGGCACGGAACCCGGCCTCGGTCTCCCTCCCGGCGGGGGCGCGCCCGTGGGACTCCGGCTCCGTGGCCGGCGGCGGCACGTTCCGGGTCGCGGCCGAGGTGCCCGGGGCCTACGCTTACGTCTGCACGCTGCACGAGATGGCCGGCATGAAGGGAACCCTAGAGGTCAGGCCCTGACGATGCGCGTCCTGCACCCCCTGTTCGTGCACCTCCACATCGCGTTCCTCCTCATGGCCTTCGGGGCGATGTACACGTGGCTCTTCCGCGGACTCGCCACGAGCGTGTTCGAGGACCGGATCTACCGTTTCGCACGCACGAACACGTGGCTCGGCGTGATCGCCGTCGCGCTCTCGATGCTCGCGGGGATGCGGGACGGCCTGGCCGGCTCCATCGCCCGGTTCGACGGGCCGGTGGGGGGCTGGCTCGTCCTCAAAGTCGTGCTCGCCGTGGGGCTGCTCGTCATCTACGGACTCTTCCTCTACAAGAGCGCGCAGAAGAAGAGCTACCTGCAGGAGGACCGGCGCATCCTGGCCTGGTGTCTCGGTACCCAGGCCTTGGGAATCCTGGTGGTGGCGGTCGTTACGGCAATCGGCACGATGCTCGTCTACTACCAGGACGCCCTGCCCCGCTTCCCGGGCCCGTTCGGGTTGTGAGCGGCCCCCCCGCGCGCGTCGCCGTCCTGGGAGGCGGTTTCGCGGGCATCTACGCCGCGTCCTACCTGGCGGCGGCCGAGCTTCCCGAAGGGGCGGCGGAGATCACGCTCGTCTCCGACCGGAACTACTTCACGTTCACGCCGCTGCTCGCTGAGGTCGTCGGGGGAGCGCTGGGCCGGGAGGACGTCACCCTCGCCCTGCCGGTTCTCGCGGCGCAGCGCGGCTTCCGGTTCCGCCAGGCGTGCGTGGAAGGCATCGACGCCGACCGGCGGGTGATCGAGACGTCGCTCGGGCCGGTTCCCTTCGACTACGCCGTCGTGGCGCTCGGCGCGCGTCCGCGGTACTTCGGCAACGAAGAGCTGGAGCGTCACAGCCTGCCGCTCACCTCGGTCCGCGACGCACTGGCGATCCGCGAGCGCCTGATCCGCAACGCCGAGGCGGCGAGCCGGGAGTCCGATCCGGAGCGGCGGCAGCGCCTCCTCACCGTGTGCGTGGCCGGCGCCGGGCCGGCGGGCGTGGAGGTGGCGGCCGAGGCCCGGCACCTGCTGGGCTCCGTTCTGCCCCGCTACTACCCCGCCGACGCCGAGGCCCGGATCGTCATCCTCCAGGGCGGGGTGGGCATCCTGCCGGGCTGGAACCCGGAGCTCGCCACCGCCGGCCTCGAGATCCTGCGGCGGCGCGGCATCGAGGTCCACCTCGAGACGCTGGTGCGCGGCTTCGACGGCCGCACCGTGCGCGCGTCGACCGGCGAGCGGGAGTTCGCGATCGAGGCGGACACGCTCATCTGGACGGCGGGCACGGCGCCGGGCCGCATCGACTGGCCCGCGGACGGGACGCCGGTCCGGCGCAGCGGCCACCTGGAGACGGACCCGTACCTGCGCGTCGCCGGCTCGGACCGCGTGTTCGCCGCCGGTGACATGGCGTTCCGCGAGGACGAGCGGAGCGGCAGCCCGTACCCGGCCGTGGCGCCGATCGCGATCAATCAGGGAATCCGCGCCGCCGGCAACATCGAGAACTCGATCCTGGGGCGCGACCTCGAGGCCTACCAGGCGCACCACGCGGGCTCGATCGTGTCGCTCGGGGACGGCGAGGCCCTGGTGGACGTCCTCGGCTGGACCGTGAAGGGCCGGGCCGCGTGGACGATGTACCGGCTGGCCTACCTGGCGAAGCTCGTGGGCACGCGGAACAAGATCCGCGTCGCGACGAGCCTCGCCCTGAGCCGCTTCTTCGAACCGGACATCAGCGCCGACCGGGAAGCAGCCCCCGCGACGGAACCATCTCCGCCGGCCACGGGTTGACAGAAGCCCGGGGACGATCCGCCGCAACGGTGGCGCCCGCCCGGCGGCCTCCCGTCAGCGACCGACGAACAAAGAGACTTCCTTCATGCTCCTCGCCGGAGACATCGGTGGCACGAAGACCCGCCTCGGCGTGTTCGAGGCCGGCGGCGACCCCCGCCGGCCGGTCTGCACGGCCACGTTTCCCAGCGCCGACTTCGACAGCGTGGAATCCCTGTGCCGGGCGTTCCTGGAGGATGCCGGCGCCGAGGTGACGCGCGCCTCGCTCGGGGTGCCCGGACCCGTGATGGGCGGGCGGGCGGTGACCACGAACCTGCCCTGGGAGGTCGAGGAGGCGCGGCTCGCGGAGGCGCTCGGGCTGGAAGCGGCCCGCCTGTTCAACGACCTGGCGGCCGTCGCCCGCGCGGTCCCGGAGCTGGAAGGTGACGAGCTGCGGACCATCGTTCCCGGCGAGGCGGACCCGGACGGGCCGGTGGCGGTGGTGGCGCCGGGCACCGGGCTGGGCGTCGCCTACGGGGTCCGGTCGCACGGCCGCTTCCGGGTCATCGCCTCGGAGGCGGGACACACCGACTTCGGCCCCGTGACCCGCCGCCAGGCGGACCTGCTCCGGTACCTCGGCGCCCGGCTCGACCGGGTGAGCTACGAGCGCGTCTGCTCGGGCCGGGGCCTGCCGAACCTGTACGAGTTCCTGAAGGCGAGCGGTTCGTGCGCCGAGCCGGAGTGGCTCGCCGAGCGGCTCGCCGCCGCCGAGGACCCCACGCCGGTCATCGTGGAGGCGGCGCTGGAGGAGGGAACCGACTGCGCCCTGTGCCGCGAGACGCTGGCGCTGTTCGTCTCCATCCTGGGGGCGAAGGCGGGCAACGAGGCGCTCGCCGTGGTCGCCACGGGCGGTGTCTTCCTGGCCGGCGGCATCCCGCCGCGGATCGTGCCGCTTCTCGAAGACGGCCGGTTCGCCGCGGCATTCCGGGCCAAGGGGCGCATGCGGACGTTCCTGGAGAGGGTCCCGGTGCACGTCGTCACGGCACCGGAGACCGCGCTGCTGGGCGCCGTGCTGCTGGGGCGGGAATCAGAAGAGGAAGAAGAAGAGAAGGCAACGTGAAAGATAGACGACGGGAGGACACGTGAGGCAGAAGCTGCGAGACCTGGCCGGACTGGGCCAGTCGATCTGGTACGACAACATCCGCCGGGCGATGCTCGACTCGGGCGAGCTGGCCGGCCTGGTCGACGCCGGCGTGATCGGCGTCACGTCGAACCCCTCGATCTTCGAGAAGGCGATCGCGGGGAGCGCGGACTACGACGAGGCGATCGGCCGGCTCGACGCCGATCTCCCGGCGCAGGAGGTGTTCGAGCGGCTCGCCGTGGAGGACATCCGGCGTGCCGCGGACATCCTGCGACCCACGTACGACCGTACGGACCGGTTGGACGGTTACGTGAGCCTGGAGGTGAGTCCGCACCTCGCGCACGACACGGACGGCACGGTGGCCGAGGCACGCCGCCTGTGGAAGGCCCTCGACCGGCCCAACGTGATGATCAAGGTCCCGGCGACTCCGGAGGGGGTGCCCGCCATCCGGACGCTCATCGCGGACGGGATCAACGTGAACGTGACGCTGATCTTCGCGCTCACGTCCTACGAGGCCGTGGCGGAGGCGTATCTCGCCGGCCTGGAGGCACGCGCGGAGGACGGCCGGCCGCTGGCCGGCGTAGCCTCGGTCGCGTCCTTCTTCGTGAGCCGCGTGGACGTCGCGGTGGACGAGGCGCTGGCGAAGACGGACGACGACGAGCTCGCGGGAACGATCGCGATCTCGAACGCGAAGCTGGCGTACGCGCGGGCAGCGGTCCTGTTCGACGGGCCACGCTGGGAAGCGCTGGCGGACGCGGGGGCACGCCCGCAGCGGCTGCTGTGGGCGAGCACCAGCACCAAGGACCCCGCCTATCCGGACACCCTGTACGTCGACGAGCTGATCGGCGACGGCACGGTGAACACGGTTCCCCCGGCGACCCTGGACGCCTTTCTCGACCACGGCACCGTGGCCGCCACCCTCGGCGAGGACATAGACGTGGCACGCCAGCGGATCGCTCGCCTCGACGAGATCGGCGTCGACTTCGCGGCGATCACCGGCCGGCTGCAGGCAGAGGGCGTGAAGGCGTTCGCCGATTCCTTCGACGCGCTCCTGGAGGCGGTGGACGACAAGCGGCAGCGCCTGCGCCGCGGCGCCGACCGCATCGCATCGCATCTCGGCGCGCACGCGGACACCGTGGAAGCGGCGCTCGAGACCCTGCGCGACGAGGACGTGATCCGGCGGATCTGGCGCCACGACCACACCGTGTGGCGACCCGACCCCGCCGAGATCTCGAACCGGCTCGGCTGGCTGCACGCGCCGGAGGTAATGGAGGGCTGCGTGCCCCGTCTCGAGCGACTGCGTGACGAGCTCCGCGAGGAGGGGACACGGCACGTCGTGTTGATGGGCATGGGCGGCTCGAGCCTCGCACCCGAGGCGTTCCACGAGATCTTCGGACCGCCCGCCGGCGGGGACGGACTCGAGCTGCGAGTGATCGACGGGACGGACCCGGCGTTCCTCCGCGACCGGGCCGGCGACCTCGACCCGGCGACCACGCTGTACATCGTGGCCTCGAAGTCCGGCGGCACGGTGGAGACGCTGTCCGCCTTCAAGCACCTCTACAACGGGGCGCGGCGGCGGCTGGGGCCGGAGAACGTGGGCCGGCGGTTCGTGGCGATCACCGACCCGGACAGCGGCCTCGCGAAGCTCGCGGCCGAGCTGGGCCTGCGCGAGACGTTCCTGAACGATCCGACGGTGGGGGGGCGCTACTCGGCCCTGACCTGGTTCGGGCTCGTTCCCGCCGCGCTGGTGGGCGTGGACGTGCCGCTCCTCCTCGAGCGGGCCCGCACCGCCGCCTGCAACGCCGCGGCCGCGAACTGCCCCGTGGCGGGCGACAACGACGCGGCCCGGCTCGGCGCCACGCTCGGCGAGCTGGCCGGACGGGGCCGGGACAAGCTGACGATCGTCACATCGCCCGGCATCGAGAGCTTCGGCGACTGGATCGAGCAGCTCGTGGCCGAGAGCACCGGAAAGGACGGCAAGGGCATCCTCCCGGTGGTGCGCGAGCCCCTGGGCTCCCCGGACGTGTACGGCGAGGATCGCCTGTTCGTCGAGATCGCCGTCGAGGGCGAGGATGAGGGGGCGCGAGACCGCGATGCGGCTTTCGAGGCGCTGGAGGAGGCCGGCCATCCGGTCCTCCGCCTCCGGCTGCGGGACCGCCACGATCTCGGGGCCTGGATCTTCACGTGGGAGATGGCCACGGCGATCGCCGGGCGGCAGATGGGAATCCATCCGTTCGACCAGCCGAACGTGGAGGCGGCGAAGGTGCAGGCCGGGGAGATGGTGGCGCGGTTCGAGGAAACCGGGTCGCTGCCCGAGGACGAGGCGGGAACCGCTTCGCCCGATGACTTCGCGGCGGCGCTCGGAGACCTGGAGCCGGGAGCGTACGTGGCGATCCAGGTTTACGCGGCGCCGACCCCGGCGACGGACGCCGCGATCCGCGACCTGCGCGTGCGGATGCGCGACGCCCGCCGCGTGGCGACCACCGGCGCCTACGGTCCGCGATTTCTTCACTCGACCGGCCAGCTGCACAAGGGCGATGCGGGACACGGGCTGTTCGTGCAGGTCGTCTCGCGGCCGGAGGCGGACATCCCGATCCCCGACACCCCGGGCGAGGAGGGATCCTCGATCGGGTTCCAGGTCCTGAAGGAGGCGCAGGCGCTGGGCGACGCACGGGCCCTGCGCGAGGCCGGCCGCCGCGTGCTGCGCTTCGAGACCGGGCCGGACGCGGCGCCGGCCCTCGAGCGCCTGCGGGACGCGGTGTCGTGATCCGGGCCATGGTGTTCGACCTGGACGGCACGCTCGTCCAGACCGAGAAGCTGAAGGCCCTCTCGTACGCGCGGGCGGCGATCGAGCTGGACGGATCCATCGCGGAGAGCGCCGTGGTCGAGGCGTTCCGGGAGGTCGTGGGACGGTCGCGCCACGAGGTGGCCCGGCACCTGGTCGAGACCTTCGGCCTCGAGGAGCGTGCCGCGGCCGAGCGCGAGCGGTTCGGCGTGCAGCAGCCCTGGCAGGCCTACGTGCAGATCCGCCTGGGTTTCTACGAGGAAATGCTGGCCGACGAATCCTGCCTGCTGCGCAACCAGTGGCCGCACAACGTGGCGCTCCTGCGCTACGCGCGCTCGACCTGCCGGCAGGTGGGCCTGGCCAGCATGTCGCACTGCGACCAGGTCCGCCGCGTGCTGCGCGTCCTCGGCCTGCACGAGATGTTCGACTTCGTGGCCTCGCGCGACGACGTGGAGCACGGCAAGCCGGACCCGGAGATCTACGAGCTGATGACGACCACCCTGGGACGGGAGCCGGCCGAGTGCCTCGCCATCGAAGACTCGGTGGCGGGCGTCCGGGCGGCGCTCGCGGCGGGGCTGCACTGCGTCGCCGCCGCCACCCCGTTCACCGGGGAGGCGCTGGCCGAAGCCGACCTGCTGCCCCCGGAGCGGATCGTGACGGACCCGGACCGCGTGTGGCAGGTCGTCGAGCACGTGCTGAACGAAGCGAGAACGGGAAGAGGAGACATAACGTGAAGATCGGGATGGTCGGACTCGGAAAGATGGGCGCGAACATGACCGAACGGCTCCTGAAGGGGGGACACGAGGTCGTGGTGACGGACCTGAAGGAGGAAGCGGTCGCGAAGGCCGCGGAGAAGGGAGCGCAGGGCGCCGCATCCCTCGCGGACCTCGTCGCCGCCCTGGAGCCCCCCCGGGTCGTGTGGGTGATGGTGCCGGCCGGCGACCCGACGGAGGCCACGGTCGACGAGCTGTCCGGCCTGCTGACCGACGGCGACGTGGTGGTGGACGGCGGCAACAGCAATTACCGCGATTCCGTCCGCCGCGGCGCGAAGCTGGCCGAGCACGGCGTCCGGTTCGTCGACGTGGGCACGAGCGGCGGGGTGTGGGGCCTCGCCGAAGGATACAGCATGATGGTGGGCGGAGAGGAGGGGGCCGTGGATCTCGTCCGCCCGGCCCTCGAGACCCTCGCGCCCGGACCGGACCGCGGCTGGGGCCACGTGGGCCCCGGCGGCTCCGGGCACTTCGTGAAGATGGTGCACAACGGCATCGAGTACGGCCTGATGCAGGCGTACGCCGAGGGCTTCGAGCTGATGCGCCACAAGGAGGAGTTCGGCATCGACCTGCACCAGGTCTCGCGAATCTGGCAGCACGGGAGCGTGGTCCGCTCGTGGCTCCTCGACCTGACGGCCGACGCCCTCGAGGAAAACCCGGACCTCGAAGGGGTCGCCGCCTGGGTGGACGACTCCGGCGAGGGCCGCTGGACGGTCGTCGAGTCCATCGAGCTCGCCTGCGCGATGCCGGTGATCACCGCGGCCCTGCAGCGCCGCTTCCGCTCGCGCGAGGAGGCCCCGTTCGGCGACAAGCTGCTCGCGGCGATGCGGAACCAGTTCGGCGGCCACGCCGTCAAGGAGCAGGGCTGACGTGGGCAGCGACGGGAGCGCCGGTCCGGCCGGCACCCTGGTCATCTTCGGCGCCTCCGGCGACCTGACGCGGCGCAAGCTCGGCCCGTCCCTGTACAGCCTGCACGCGAAGGGGCGGCTGCCGAGGGACCTGCGGGTGCTGGGGTTCGCCCGCAGCGAGATGGACGACGGGGAGTTCCGTTCCTACCTCGCGGAGGCGGTGCAGGAGTTCGCGCCGGATTTCGACCAGGCGACCTGGGACGAGCTGGCCGGGCGCCTGCACTACGTCGCCGGCGACATGACCGAGTCGGGGGCGTACGAGGCGCTCGGCCGGCGCCTCGCCGAGCTGGACGACGGCGCGGCGCCGCGGCTCTACTACCTCGCGGTCGCGCCGCGCTTCTTCGAGGCGGCGGTGCGCGGGCTCGGGGCGGCGGGCCTCGCCGACGACCAGGAGGCCCCGCGGAACCTCGTGGTCGAGAAGCCGTTCGGCCGCGACCTCGACTCGGCCCGGCGGCTGAACGAGATCCTCTACTGCGCGTTCCGCGAGCCGCAGGTGTTCCGGATCGATCACTACCTGGGCAAGGAGACGGCGCAGAACCTCCTGTACCTGCGCTTCGCCAACACGATCTTCGAGCCGGTGTGGAATCGGAACTACGTGGACAACGTGCAGATCACCGTCGCCGAGACGGTCGACGTGGGACGCCGCGCGGGCTACTACGACCAGGCCGGCGTGCTGCGCGACATGTTCCAGAACCACCTGCTGCAGCTGTTCACCCTGGTGGCGATGGAGCCGCCCGCCCCGTTCAACCAGACGACCCTGCGGGACGAGAAGGTGAAGGTGCTGAGCGCCACGCGGCCCGTCGCGCGGGAGGACGTGGTGCTCGGCCAGTACGAGGGGTTCCTGGACGCCGAGGGCGTGGCGCCCGATTCCCGCACGCCCACCTACGCGGCCCTGCGCCTGCAGGTGGACAACTGGCGGTGGGAGGGCGTCCCGTTCTACCTGCGCTCGGGCAAGGCCCTGGATGCCAAGGCGACCACGATCCACATCGAGTTCAAGCGGCCGCCGTCGCGGTTGTTCGGGGCCTTCCAGAGCCCGGCCCCCAACATCCTGTCCATCTGCATCCAGCCGGACGAGGGAGTGCATATGCGCTTCGACGCGAAGGTGCCGGACGAGCCGTCGCGGACCGCGCCCGTGGACATGGAGTTCCATTACGGGGACTCGTTTCCGTGCGTGGGGCTCCCGGACGCCTACGAGCGGCTGCTGCTGGACGCCCTGCAGGGGGACGCCTCGCTGTTCGCGCGCAGCGACGAGATCGAGAACGCGTGGCGCCTCATCGACCCGGTGGTCGCCGCCTCCGAGGACCCCGCATCCGGTCGGCCCGCGGTGTACGAGCCCGGCAGCGCCGGCCCCCGCGAGGCCGAGCGGCTGCCGGGCCGGGAGGGCAGGGTCTGGCGGGAGGTCTGCGTCTCGCATGACTGACCGGCCGGCGGAGTGGATCGTGCGCGCCTCGCCCGAGGAGGCCGCCGCGGCGGCGGCGGAGCGTCTCGGTGCGGCGGCCCGCGAGGCCGTCGAGGCGCGCGGCCGGTTCGCGGTGGCGCTGTCGGGCGGGTCCACTCCCGGCGTGCTGTTCGAACTGCTCGCCTCCCGGGCCTGGTCCGGGCGCCTTCCCTGGGAGCGAACGCACGTGTTCTGGTCGGACGAGCGGTGCGTTCCGCCGGACCATCCGGACAGCAACTACGGGATGGCGGCGCGCACCCTGCTCTGCCACGTCCCCGTACCCGCTGCCCACGTGCACCGGATCCGGGGCGAGGAGGGCGCCGTGGCGGCGGCGGACACGTACGAGGAGGAGCTGCGCGGATTCGCCGGCGCCGGCGCGGCCCCGCTCGACGTCGTGCTGCTCGGGGTGGGGACGGACGGGCACACGGCCTCGCTGTTCCCCGGGTCCGAGGCGGAGCGGCGGGACGCAGCCGGCACCACGCGCCGAGTGCTGCCGAACGAGGCGGAGACTCCCGGCGCTGCGCGGGTGACCCTGACCACGAAGGCGATCGACGAGGCGCCCGTGGTCCTGTTCTTCGTGACGGGCGCCGCGAAGTCGGAGATCGTGGCCCGGCTCGCCCGTCCGGCGGCCCCCGACGGGCCGGACGCAGACCTGCCGGCCGGCCGTATCCGTCCCGCCGGACGACTCGCCTGGATCCTGGACGCGGCCGCCGCCGCGGACCTGCCGCTGGACGTCCGCGTCCGGTGAACGGTCGTCACGCGGTGAGGGGGTGAGCGGGCCGTGACCCCGGAGACCGGAACGGCCGAACGGGAGCTGATCGACGCGCTCCGCGCCGGCTCCGACGAGGCCGCCGAGACTCTCGTCCGGCAGGAGGCGCCCCGGCTGCTCCGGGTGGCCCGGCGCTTCCTGGTGGACGAGGCGCAGGCCGAGGATGCCGTGCAGGAGGCCTTCCTCGCCGCCTTCCGCTCCCTGGACACGTTCCGCGGGGACGCCCCCCTGGCCGCGTGGCTGCGCCGGATCGTCGTGAACGTCTGCCTGAAGCAGATCCGCGCCCGCGCGGCCGACCCGGTCGACCTGGCGGGCCTCCTGCCGTCCTTCGACGCGACCGGCTGCCGGATCGAGCCGCTCCGCGACGCGCCGGCGGCGCCCGACGTGCTGCTCGAGCGCCGCGAGGTCCGCGACCTGGTGCGCAGCTCCATCGACGCGCTGCCCGACACGCACCGCACGGCGCTGCTCCTCCGCGACATCGAGGGGTACAGCACGCGCGAGGCGGCCGAACTGCTCGGCATCACCGAGGGCGCCCTGAGAGTCCGACTGCACCGGGCCCGTGCGGCGCTCAAGACGCTCCTCGAGCCCGTCCTCGGCCCGCACCGGGATGAAGAACGATGAGACACCTGCTGCGCCGCCTGCGAGGCCTGCTGTTCCGCACCCTCCCGCACATGATCTCGTGCCGGGAGTTCGAGGAGTTCGTGCTCGACTACCTGGATGGCGAGCTCGCCCCCCCGCAGCGGAAGACGTTCGACTCGCACGTGCGGCTCTGTCCCGAGTGCCGCGTCTACCTGGAGGCCTACGAGGTCTCGCGGGCGCTCGGCGAGGCCGTGTGCCGCGAGGACGAGGACGCGCCGCCCGAGGACGCCCCCGAGTCTCTCGTCACCGCCATTCTGGCGGCGCGTCGGCGGCCGGACGACACGTGAGCGCGAGCCGCGCGGAGCGCTCCCCCGTGTAACCTTTCGCCCCCGTTCCGGATCGGGAAGATGGAGGCAGGCCGAAGCAGTCGGCCGGCGGAACCGGATCCGGGAGGGGCGAGTGACGGCGGACTCGATCTGGGAGCGCGTACGACAGGGCTGGGCGATCCTCGCCCGCCGCCAAGTGAACGGCGGGGCCCCGCGTCCGCGGGGCAGTTCCGCGGGCGAACGGTCGGCATCGGTGCGACCACGTGCCGGGAGCCCGGCTCCACGGGACGATGCCTGCACCGGCGCCGGCGGGCGGAAGGACGGATTCGAGGAGGAGGCGCTCCCGTTTCTCGATGCGGTGTTCGGCTTCGCCCTCCACCTGACGCGGGGCGACAGGCCCACGGCCGAGGACCTCGTCCAGGAGACGTTCCTGCGGGCGCACCGGTTCTGGGACCGCTACGAGCGCGGCACCAACGTGCGGGCGTGGCTGTTCACGATCTGCCGGAACGCGCATCGGCACGCGGATGCGCGGCGCCGGCGGCGCCGGGAGATCCCGACTTCCGACTTCGCCGTACGGCCCGGATCCCGGGCGGCCGTGGATCTCGGCGGCACGGGCGTCGCGCAGGGTGGCCCGGGGAGCGCCCCGGCCCCGGCGTCCAATGGCGCGGGAAGGGGTGAGCCGCTCACCCCGCCGGTCGTCGCCGCGATCGGCGCCCTGCCGGACCGGTACCGGGACGTGCTGGTGCTCAGCGACCTCGGCGACCTGCGCTACGAGGAAATCGCCGAGGTGCTGAACGTGCCGCTCGGCACGGTGAAGAGCCGGCTGTCCCGGGCGCGCCGGATCCTGCGCGAAGCCCCCGGGATCCTGGAAGCGCGGCGGGAGTGGCGAGGAGCCGCGGCGGAGGGCTGAACGACGGCCCGCCGCCCGTCAGCCCTCCCGGATCTCCGCCAGCGCGTCGCGGATCTGCCGGTTCGTGGGGCGCACCGTGTAGTCGGTCTGGACGTCCCGCCAGCGGACGGTCCCGTCCCTGTCGATCACGTAGGTGGCCGGGTGCGGGATGCCGCGGCGTCCGCCGCTCGGATTCAGGATGCCGTAGCGGCCGATCACGGCGCTCTCCGGGTCCGACAGGAACGTGAAGTCCGGCTCGGCGCCGCCGTCGCGGGCGATCCGGCCCACCGCCTGCCGGGTCTCCGCATCTCCGTCGACCGACACGACCAGGAGCTCGGTGTCCTTCGCGAGGTCCTCGTCGAGCAGGGTGCGCAGCTCGGACAGCTGGCGGATGCAGTACGGGCACCAGTGGCCCCGGTAGAAGACGAGCACGACGTTCCGCTCGCCCCGGAAGTCGGAGAGCGTCACCTCGCCGCCGCCGTACGCCGCGAGGGTGAAGTCCGGAGCGGCGGCGCCGGGGAGAACCCGGTCGATCTCCGTGGGGGCCAGGTCCTGCCCGTCCACCGGGCCGAGAGGCCGGTCCTGGGCGGCGAGCGGCGAGGCCGCGAGCAGGAACGGCGCGAGCGCGAGAACGGTGCGAGCGAGCATGGATGGATCCTCCGGTGCCGGAATGCTGTTATAGGAGTCCACGGGCCCGGCGGACCGTCCGCCCGCGCCCGGACCTTCGTAACACGCCGGCGGGGGACGGAGGTTCCCCGTCCGCCCCGGCCTGTGACCCGGCCCGGGGCGCGGAATGGACGACGGCGACGAACCGCCGTAAGGAGACACGACTTGCGCAGACTCGACACATGGCGGTTCGCGGGCGTCGCGGCGGCGCTGCTCGGAGCGGCACTCGGCCCGTCGGCCACCTCCGCGGCGGCCCAGGCGGGCGCGGCGGCGGGCGAGCCGGCCGCGGTCGCCGGCGCGCCGACCGGCGTCGCCGGCGATCCATCTCCGCACAGCGAGATCGCGCTGGTCTCCGAGGTCGCGGCGATCCGCCCCGGCGAGCCGTTCCACGTCGCGCTGCACGTCACGCTGGATCCCGGCTGGCACACCTACTGGATCAACGCCGGCGATGCGGGCCTTCCCCTCACGATGGCGTGGCGGCTGCCGGACGGATTCACGGCCGGACCCGTGCAGTGGCCCGTGCCCGAGTACATCCCGGTCCCGCCGCTGGCCAGCTACGGCTACAAGGGGCAGGTCCTGCTCCCGGTGCGGATCACGCCGCCGGCCGACCTGCCGGAGGGCGGCACGGTCCGGCTGGCGGGCCGGGCGGAGTTCCTCGTGTGCGAGGAGATCTGCCTGCCTGCCTCCGGAGAGGTCGAGCTGTCGGTGCCCGTCACGGACGCGGCGGGCGGCGCGGCGGCGCCCGACCCGAACTGGGGCGCCCTCGTGGCGGACACGCGGGCCCGGCTGCCCCGGCCCGCCGACGCGTGGACGGCGCGCGCCTGGACGGTGGA
>JAVVDU010000013.1:27036-31541 GCA_032251515.1 Gemmatimonadota bacterium | reverse complement strand
GGGCCCGGCTGCCCCGGCCCGCCGACGCGTGGACGGCGCGCGCCTGGACGGTGGACGGCGGGTACGTGATGGAGGTCGCCCCGGCGGCCGGGGCCCCGTCCGCCGGGGCCCCGGCCGGCGCGGCGACGCCGGCGTCCCTTCCGGCCCCGTACCTGTTCGTCGACTCGACGATGGTGATCGAGCATCCGCAGCCGCAGCGCGTGTCGCGGACCGGCGAGTCGATCCGGATCTTCCTCCCGCGGAGCGAGTTCGCCCTGGAGCCCGCCGAGCGGCTGGGGGGCATCCTGGTCGCCGAGCTCGGAGCGGCGACCGGCGCGGCGTGGGTCGTGGAGACCGCCGTCGGGCCCGCACCGGCGGATCCCGCCCTCGCCGCGAACGCGATCGAGACCGGCGGGCTCGCCGCGGCCCACGCCGCGGCGGCGACGACGGAGAGCGCGGCCGGCGGCATGGGCATCCCCCTGGCGCTCCTGTTCGCCTTCCTCGGCGGCCTGCTCCTGAACCTGATGCCGTGCGTCTTCCCCGTTCTCTCGGTGAAGGTCCTCGGGTTCGTCGAGCACGGAGGCGGCTCGGCGGCCGGGGCGCGCCGCCACGGTCTCGCGTTCGCGGCCGGCGTGGTGGGCAGCTTCCTGCTGCTCGCCGGGCTCCTGCTCGCCCTGCGGGCCGGGGGCGAGAGCCTCGGGTGGGGATTCCAGCTCCAGTCCCCGGTGATCGTGGCGGCTTTGGCGCTCCTCCTCTTCCTGCTCGGCCTGAACCTGAGCGGCCTGTTCGAGGTCGGCGCCGGGCTCACGCGCCTCGGGGCCATCGGAGGCGGCCGGGGCACGCGGGATGCGCTCCTCACCGGCGGCCTCACGGTCCTCGTGGCGAGCCCCTGCACGGCGCCCTTCATGGGAGCGGCGCTCGGGTTCGCCCTCGTGCAGCCCCCCGCGGCGGGGCTCGCCGTGTTCACGGCGCTCGGCCTCGGCCTCGCCGCCCCGTATGTCGTGCTGTCCTTCTCCCCGGCCCTGCTGCGGCGGTTGCCGCGACCGGGCCCGTGGATGGTGACCCTGCGGCAGGCGCTCGCCTTTCCGCTGTACGCCACCGTGGCGTGGCTCGTGTGGGTGTTCGGGCGGCAGGCGGGGATCGACGCCACCGGGCTGCTCCTGCTCGCCCTGACGCTGGTGGCGTTCGGAGCGTGGGGGCTGGGACGCGCGGCGCCGGCCCGCCGGCCGGCGCTGGCCCGGGCCGGACGGTTCGCCTCGGTCGTTCTCCTGCTGGCCGGCACCGCCGTGGCGCTGCAGGGAGCCCGCGCGGCCCGTCCGCCGTCCGCCGAGGCGGCCGTCCCGGCCGGTGGCTGGGAAGCGTGGTCGCCCGACCGCGTGGCCGAGCTGCGCGCCGAGGGACGGCCGGTGTTCCTGGACTTCACGGCCGCGTGGTGCCTCTCCTGCCAGGTCAACGAGCGCGTGGCGCTGGCGACCGAGCCCGTGCGGACCGCGTTCGCCGATGCCGACGTGGCCCTGCTGAAGGCCGACTGGACGAACCGCGATCCGCGGATCACCGCGGCGCTCGCGTCGTTCGGGCGCAGCGGGGTGCCACTGTACGTGCTGTATCCCGCCGGCGGGACGGGCGACCCCGACATCCTGCCCGCCGTGCTCACCCCCGGGCTCGTGGTGGCCGCCGTGGAGCGGGCCGCCCGGAGCGGCGAGAAGGCGGCGCGCGAATGAGCGCCGAACATCTCTGGGAGCGGGTCCAGATGGCGTGGGCCATGCTGGCCGGCCGACCGGCCGGCGAAGTCCGGCCCGACCGCGAGCGCGTGACGCGCCCCCCCGCGCCGTCGGAGCCGGAGGCGGGGGCCATCGCCGCGGAGGGGTTCGCCGAGGAGGCGCTCCCGTGGATGGACGCCGTGCTCGGGTTCGCCCTGCGTCTGACGCGCGGTGACCGGGACGAGGCGGAGGACCTGGTGCAGGAAACCTTCCTGCGGGCCCACCGGTTCTGGGACAGTTTCGAGCGCGGAACGAACGCGAAGTCCTGGCTCTTCACGATCTGCCGGAACACGTACCTTCACGGACGGGAGAAGGCGATCAACCGTTACGAGAAGCCCGCAGCCGACTTCGACGCGCACGTCGAGACGCTCGCGGCCGTCGACGCCTGGGGACCATCGGGGAAGGCCCCGGACCGGTCCTTCTTCGACAGCCTCATAGACGACAAGGTGATCGAGGCGATCGACGAGCTGCCGGAGGAATTCCGGGAAGTCCTGGTGCTCAGCGACCTCGGCGACCTGAAGTACGCGGAGATCGCCGAGGTGCTGGATGTTCCGGTGGGAACGGTCAAGAGCCGCCTGTTCCGGGCGCGGCGGATCCTGCAGGATCGGCTGCGGAGCTTCGCCACGGAAGCCGGCTACGTGCGGGAGGTGGAGAGTTGAACGGACGCTCGTCGGCATGATCAGCTGCGAAGAGGCGGTGGCCCGGCTGTGGGAGTTCCTCGACGGCGAACTGGAGCACGTCGACGAGGACGAGGTGCGCCAGCACCTCGAGATCTGCCGGAAGTGCTACCCCAAGTACGATTTCCAACGCGCCTACTTCGAGCGCCTGCGGCGCGCGGAGAAGCGTCGCTCCGAGCGCAGCCGGGAGATCCGCCGCGACCTGCTGCGCAAGGTCATGGCCCAGGTGGCGGAGGCCGAGGCCGAGGGACGCTGAGCTGGCGGGGGCGGCTCCCCCGGCTTCAGGATGTCGCCGGTCGCTCCAGCGGCACGATGAACGCCGGACCGTAGGACGGCGGTTCGACGCCGATCCGCCCGGTCACGCAGGCCGGAATCCCGATGTCGGCCAGGTACAGCCTTCCGGCCGCCGGGTCGCGCAGTCCGGGCTTCGGCATGTGCAGGGTGAGCGTCGCCGCGGCCCGGATGCGGGCCCCGGGCGCGTCCCCCGTATCGGGATGCGTTCCCGACGGCAGGTCGAGAGCGAGGATCCGGGAGCCCGACCCGTTCGCCCACCCGATGAGCCGCTCCGTCTCCCCACGCGGCGGGCCGCGCAGCCCGTACCCGAGCAGCGCATCGATCACGAGATTCGGCGGTCCCCGCCGCTCCAGCTCCTGCGACGGCAGCACGTCCCTGCCCGTGGCCCGGTACAGGGCCAGCTGGCCGGCCGCGGCCGCGGACAGGTCCGCCTCCGGCGCCGACAGGACGAGCTCGACCTCGTCGAGGCGCCAGGCGAGGTGCCGCGCCGCACAGATCCCGCCGCCGCCGTTGCCGCCCGGCCCGGCCAGGATGACCGTGCGGCCGCCCGGATAGACATCGCGGACCGCCCGGATCGCCAGCACGGCCAGCGACCGGCCGGCGTGCTCCATCATCTGCAGCAGGGCAGGGCCCATCTCCTCCACGGCGATGCGGTCCACCTCACGCATCTCCGCGGACGACAGGGCCGCGACTTTGTCTCCCCCCGGAAGGGAATAGGCGACCCGCCCGGCATCGAGTGTCATCATTCTCCCGTCCTCCGTTTCCGCCCCGAACCGCCGACGGGAGGCGCCGGTTCCCCCTCCGCTCGCGCTGCCGGCCGGGTACATCGCGGGTACATCGGCGGAGATCCCGATCCGGAACCCGCCCGGATCCGCGGCGGTTTCTCATCCGGGCGGCGGACGGGGACGAGCGAACGCATGTCCGGGCGCCGCCCGGGCTCCTCGCCGCGGCCGCGCGCCGCGGCGGGGGGAGGCGGCGCACGACAGGGTACCGGATCGGCCACGGGAGGCGACATGGCGGACGAGTCGAGAGGACGGCGCAACGGCGCGGTGGAGCCGTTCCTGCTCCATCTCACGGGCCCGTATCGCGGAGTGCGCCAGCGCCTGCACGGAAGTCGTGGCTCGTTCGCCATCGGCACCGACCGCGACGCGGCGGTCCGCTTCCCGCGCGGCGCCTTCCGGTCCCTCGCCGGCGTCCAGGCCCGCATCCTCCCGGCGGACGGTGCGGGCTTCCTGCTCCGCCCCGGCCGGCCCGACACGGTCATGCTGAACGGACGCCGCGTGGACGATGAGGCCCGCCTGTCGCCGGGCGACGTGATCTCGCTGAGCGAATCGGGTCCGTCCCTGCGCTTCCTGCTCCTGCCCGCGGGAGAGCGCCGGTACAAGTCGATGGGGGAGGCCCTGCGGGACTGCATCGACTGCGCCAGGCACGAGGATGCGGGCGCGTTGGGCCGCACGACGGCGTTCCTGCGCGCGCTGCCGCGCGACGTGATGACGCACACCGCGCCCGCCGTGCGCATCCTGATCGCCACGCTGCTCCTCCTGCTGACCGTCGCCGTAGCCGGCCTGGCGGCGTTCGGCATCCGCCTCGAGCGGCGGATCGATGCGGGAGAGCGCCGCGCCGGGGAGATGAAGGTTGCGATCGAGGAAACGGCCGAAGAGATCGGCGTGCCCGCGCTGCGCGCCTCGCTGGAGGACTTCGCCGCCGAGCTGGCCGGCCGGGTCGAGGTCCTGGAGGACCTGAGCGTCGCCGGGCGCCGGGTGGTCGAGACCGCCGAGCCCGCCGTCGTGTTCCT
>JAVVDU010000013.1:0-26936 GCA_032251515.1 Gemmatimonadota bacterium | reverse complement strand
TGAGCGTCGCCGGGCGCCGGGTGGTCGAGACCGCCGAGCCCGCCGTCGTGTTCCTGCAGGGCGAATACGGCTGGATCGCGCCGGACGGCCGTCCGCTGCGACTCGTCACGGGGCCGGACGGCACGCCCCGCCGGAGCGCCCGCGGGCTGCCCCTGACGAGCCTCGAGGGCACGGGTCCCCCGTTCGCCGCCCAGTTCACCGGCAGCGCCTTCCTGGTGCGCGAGGATGGCCTGCTGGTCACGAACCGGCACGTGGCCCGTCCGTGGACCGCGGACGAGCACGCCGCCGACCTGTTCGCGAAGGGGTTCCGGCCCCGCCTGCGGCTGCTCGCCTACGCGCCCGGGGCGAACGCTCCCGTGGGCGTCCGCTTCGTGGCCCAGAGCCGCGACTCCGACCTGGCCCTCATCCGTGCCGAGGGCGTGGCGGACGGGGTGCGGCCGATCCCGCTGGCCGAAGAGACGCCGCGGGCGGGGGACGAGGTGGTCGTGCTCGGCTATCCGGCCGGCATCGGGGCGCTCCTCGCGCGGTCGGGGCCTGCCTTCCTCGATTCCGCCCGCACCGCGCATCTGGACTTCTGGAACGTGGTGGAAGAGCTTGCCGCGGCCGAGCTCATCCGGCCCCTGGCTTCCCGCGGGATCGTCGGGCAGGTGACCCCCGCGAGCATCGTGTACGACGCCGAGACGACGCAGGGGGGCAGCGGCGGGCCGGTCCTGTCGCTCAGCGGTGAACTGGTGGCGGTGACGTTCGGCATCCTGCCGGAGTTCGGCGGCTCGAACTTCGGGGTGCCGGTCGAGGAGGTGCGGCGGCTGCTCGCGACGGTCCCGCCTCTCCCGGCGGACGAACCGGCGGCGGCGACAGCGGGCGAGGAGCGCAATTGATCGGAATCCGTGGTGCGATCCGCGTAGACGGCAACGAACGAACCGAGATCTTCCAGGGCACGCAGCGGCTCCTCCGCGAGATGATGGAGCGGAACGCGCTGCAGAGGTCCCGCGTCGTCTCGGCGTTCTTCACCATGACCCCCGACCTGAACGCGGACTTCCCCGCGTACGCCGCACGCGAGATGGGCTGGTCGGACGTGCCGATGCTGGGCGCGCAGGAGACGGCGGTGCCCGGCGCGCTCGACCGGATGATCCGCATCCTCCTGCACGTCGACGCCGACGGGCCCGCCCGCCACGTCTACCTGGGAGAGGCGGCCTCCATGCGCCCGGACCTCGCCGACGCCGACGCCCCCGTATCCGGCGAGCCCCGCCTCGGCGCCCCTCCGTCGGGGGAGGGTACGCTGCTCGTGGTCGGTCTCGGCCTGATCGGCGGATCGGCGGCGCTCGCGGTGCGTCGTGCGGGCGTGTTCGCGCGCGTCATCGGCTACGACACCGACCCGGCGGCCCTGGAGACGGCGCGACGCGCCGGGGCGGTGGACGAGGAGTCCGGGACGCTGGAGGAGCGGCTCGCCCGCGCGGACGTCGTGCTCCTGGCCATCCCCGTGCGGGCGGCCCTGGGGTGGCTGGAGCGGCGCGGGCCGTCCCTGCGCCCGGGCACCGTCGTGGTGGACGTGGCGAGCACCAAGGGCGAGATCGTGGGCCGCATGGACCGCCTCCCGGAGGGAGTGGAGGCGATCGGGGCCCACCCGATGGCCGGCTCGGAGCTGAGCGGCATGGGCGCCGCGCGGCCGGACCTGTTCTTCGGTTCGACCTGGGCGCTCGTCCGCTCGCGGCGCGCCGGGCCGCGCGCCGAGAAGGCGGCGCGGGACATCGTACGTGCGGTCGGCGGCCTCGCTTTCGACACGGACGGGGCGCGGCACGACCGGATCGTCGCGGCCACGAGCCACCTTCCCTACCTCGTGTCGACCACGCTCGCCCGGCTGTGCGCGGACCTGCCGGACCGGGAGGGGGTGCGGGCGCTCCGGGGGCCCGGACTGCGCGACATGACGCGGCTGGCGGCCAGCGAACCGGGCGTCATGGAAGAGATCCTGCTCACGAACTGGCCGAACGTGCGCGACGAAGTGGAGCGGTTCGTGGGCGCGTTGCTTCCCCTCGCGGAGCGCGGCGGGGCGCCGGAGCCCGGCGAGCTGCGCTCCCTGTTCGCCGAGGCCGCGCGCGACCGGCGGGACCTCTTCCCGCCACCCGGCCCCGCCGGCCCGCGGCTGCCGCCCCGTCAGTCCGGCGAGCAGCTCCCGCCGCCGAGCACGCAGAACCCGGCGCAGTAGGGATGATTCAGCGGCACGGAGCCCGACGCCTCGGCGAGGGTCTCGCCGAGGTCGAAGGCCTCCTGATACGGCAGGAGGGTGCAGGAGAGGACGCGCGCGGCATCTGCGCCCTTGCGACGCACCACCATCCGCGACGAGGCGCACATCACGTCGTCGGGCGACATCCCGAGGATGTCCCAGCAGCTCTCGGTGATCTCGGGAACGGGCGTCTCGGCATCGAGGTCCGGAAACAGCACGAGCCGCACCGGGTCGGAGACGTCGACCGGCACCCCGATCTCCTCGAACAGCGCCGCGTAGCCGGCGCGCAGGTCGGCTACCTCCTCGTCCCAGCACGTCCGGCCGGCCACCGCGATCCGGAACCCGTGCGTGACGAGCCACGCCAGGCCCTGCAGGGCATCCTCCCACGCCCCCTCGCCCCGCTCCCGTTCGTGGAGCTCCCGCGTGTAGTGGTCGAGCGACACGCGCAGGGTGAGGCGGTCGCCGTACCGCTCGCGCAGGGCGAGGAGCCCGGAGCGGCGGATCGTCATCGGGCGCGCGGCGTTGGTGAGGACCAGGACCTCGTACCCCCGTCCCAGGCACGCCTCGAGCATCGGGAGGATCTCGGGATTCACGAACGGCTCGCCGCCCGTGAACCCGATCTCGCGGGTCCCGAGCGACAGGTCATCGATCTCGTCGAGGTAGCGCTCCACGTCGGCCCGGGTCAGGAAGGACAGGGCGTCATTGCGGGGGCTCGACTCGATGTAGCAGCTCCGGCAGGAGTAGTTGCAGAGAGTGCCCGTGTTGAACCAGAGGGTGCGCAGCTCCTTCAGGGCGACGCTCGCCCGTCGGTCTCCCGCGGCCGTGACGAGGGGATCCTGGAAGGGGGCCGGCGCGATCGCCTCCCCGGTCCGTCCGCCCGTGCCCACACCGCCGTCCGCTGCCGCCATCGCTCCTCCCTCGCCCGCGCTTCCGTGGGGCCGTGGGCAGGCGGTCCCTCCGCCCGCCTCGCCCGTCCACCGGCGGAGGAGGATAGGGGAGCCGGTCCGGTCGTGCCACCGGAACGCGAGGGTCCGTGGATCTCCATCGTGATCCCGGCTCTCGACGAGGAGCGCACGATCGCCGGTCTCTTGGACGACCTCCGGCGACTGCGCGTCCCGCGCGAGACGATCGTCGTCGATGGGGGCAGCGCGGACGCCACCGCCGCCGTCGCGCGGGCCGCCGGGGCCCGCGTCCTGTCCGCGCCGCGCGGCCGCGGAAGCCAGCTGCGCGCCGGGGCCGCGGCCGCGGCGGCGCCGGTGCTGTGCTTCCTGCACGCAGACGTCCGGCTGGCACCCGAGGGGGCGCGCCGGCTCGACGCGCTGGCCCGGGAACCGAGCGGGGCGGCGTGGGCGTTCCCCCTGCGCATCGACGCCCCCGGGCCGGCGTACCGGCTCATCGAGCTCGGCGCGAACCTGCGCAGCCGCCTGCTGCGCCTCCCGTACGGCGACCAGGGGCTGGTGATCCGGCGGGACGACTACGAGCGGGCCGGCGGCCACCCGGCGATCCCCGTCATGGAGGACGTCGCCCTGGCCCGCGCCCTGCGCGGCACGGTCCCGCTGCGCCTCCTGCCGGAAGGGCCGGGAGAGCTGCGGGTCTCGGCGCGTCGCTGGGAGCGCGACGGGCCCCTGCGCCGCACCCTGCGGAACTGGACGCTCCTCGTCCGCTACGCGGCGGGCGTCGCCCCGGAGCGCCTCGCCCGGCGCTACGTCCCGACCGGAGAAGAGAATGCCTGACCCGACGATCCTCGTGTTCACGCGGGCTCCGCAGGCCGGCCGCGTGAAGACGCGCCTCGCGCCGTCCCTCTCCCCCGCCCATGCATCGGCCGTTCACGAAGCGGCGCTGCGGGATGTCGTCGCGAGCGCCCGCCGCGCGGCGACCGACGTGCGCCTCGTGTTCGACCCCTCGCCGGGCGCGGAAGCGTGGTTCGCGGCGGAGCTGGACGACTTGCCCCGGACGCCCCAGTCCGGCGCAGACCTCGGCGAGCGCCTCGCGGGGGCCTTCGCGGCCGCGTTCGACGGAGACGGCGGAGCGCCGGACCGCGTGCTGCTCGTCGGCTCGGACTCCCCGACCCTGCCGTTCGACCGCCTCGCGGAAGGGCTCGCGGCGCTGCACGAGGCGGACGTCGTGCTCGGCCCGGCGCGGGACGGCGGATACTACCTGGTGGGCATCCGCCGGCAGGCCTGGCCGCGCGCCGCGGCCCTGTTCCGCGACGTCCCCTGGTCCACCGACACGGTGCTCGCGGCGACGCGGCGGCGGGCGGCGGCGGCCGGCCTCCGTCTCCAGGAACTCGCCCCGTGGTACGACATCGACACGGCGGACGACCTGCGCGACGCGGCGCGCGACGCGCGCGACGGCTCGCACCTCGCGGCGCTGCTGCGGAGCGGGGAGCTGCCCGTGGATCAGCCCGGGGAGGGCGGCGAACCGGTGCGCCGGGGCGGCGATTCCTCCGCGCGAGACGGCGACCCGCCGCCGCGGGCCGAGGACGAGGTTCCGCGGAGCGGGCGCCGCCGCTGGTGGATGCTGGCGGCCGTGCTGGCCATCGTCGCCGTCCTCGTGTTCGCGGGGCCCCGTCTCGCCGGGGTCGTGGCCCCGGCGCTGGAGTGGATCCGGGGGCTGGGCCGCTGGGCCCCGGCCGCCTTCGTGGGCGCCTACGCGGTCGCCACGCTGTCCGGCATCCCCGCATCGCTGCTGACCGTGGCCGCGGGCGCCGTGTTCGGGCTCGCCAGGGGCACGCTGGTCGTGTGGATCGGCGCCACGCTCGGCGCCGGGCTGGCCTTCATCGTGGCGCGTCGCCTCGGCCGCGGCGCCATCGAGCGCAGGATTCGCGGCCACCGGCGGCTGGCGGCGTTCGACGAGGCCCTGGCGCGCCAGGGCGGCCGGATCGTGTTCCTGCTGCGGCTGTCGCCGGTCGTCCCGTTCACGGCGCTCAACTTCGCGCTCGGACTCACGCGGGTGCGCCTGCGCGGCTACCTGCTGGGCACGGCGTTCGGCATGCTCCCGGGCACCTTCATGTACGTGTACGCCGGCCACGTGGCGGGCACCGCGGCGGCCGCCGGGGCCGGGGCCTCACAGGCACCCGGCGGCGCCCGCATCGCCCTCACCGTCGTCGGGTTCGCGGCAACGGTGGCCGTGGTCGTACTGTTGACGCGGTCCGCGCGGCGCGCCCTGGCGCGCGCCGCCGGGGAGCGTCCGAAGGAAGGAGACCCGCGGTGATCCAGGCACTCGACCCGGCCGGTGCGCAGACGGTGCTGACGGCCATGGCGGCGCCCGCCATGCTGCTCCTGGCAAACGCCATGCTCATCCTCTCCACCAACCAGCGGCTCCAGGCGATCCTCCAGCGGATCTGGGAGACGGAGGAGACGAGCCGGCGCGAGCAGGACGATCCGGTGTGCCTGGGGGCGGTGCTGGCCGAGCTCGAGTCGCACGCCCGGCGGGCGCGACTGTCGCACCGGGCGCTCCTCGCGCTCTACGCCGCCGCCGCGGCGTTCCTCGTGATGGTCGGGTCGATCGGCACCGCCGCCCTCGGCTTCACCCTGGCGCGCCCGCTCGCCCTGGGCGCCGCGTTCGCCGGAGCGGCGCTGCTGCTGACCGGGGCGGCGCTCCTGTCGCTCGAGACGTGGATCGGCATCGGCGCGATCGACGGGCGCGTGGCCCGGATCGTGGGGCGGCACGCGGAGGACCCGCGGGGCCGCTGAGCGGTCAGGGCAGCCGGCGCGTCACCGCCAGGAAGATCTCGAGCATGCGGCGGGCCCGCGGGGTGAGCTTGTCGCGGCGCCGCGCGTCGGCGGCCTTGCGCAGCGCCTCGGCGACGGTGGGGTACGGATAGACCATGTCCCCCAGGGCGCTGAGTCCCGTTCCGGTCGCCAGCGCCTGCGTCACCTGCGAGATCAGCTCGCCCGCGTGCTCGGCCACGATCGTGGCTCCGAGGATGCGGTCCTTCCCCGGGGCGAGGTGGACCCGGACGAATCCCTCCTCCTCGCCGTCCAGCCGAGCCCGGTCCACGTCCGCCAGAGGCACGGTCACCGACTCCATCGCCCCGTCTCCGTCCGCCCGCCCGGACGTGCGGCCCACGGCCGCGACTTCGGGGCTCGTGTAGGTGGCGCGGGGGATCACCAGTCGGCTCTTCTTCCCGCGCCCGAAGAACAGGGCGTTGCGGATCGCCAGCCGGGCCTGGGCGTCCGCCGCGTGCGTGAACTGCAGCCGCGACGCGATGTCCCCCACCGCGTAGATGGCCCGGTTCGTCGTGCGGAGGCGCTCATCCGTCGCCACTCCCTCCGGGCCCATCTCCACGCCGGCCGCGGCGAGATCGAGCCCCTCGACGTTCGGCGTGCGGCCGAGCGCGACGAGCAGGGCGTCCCCGGCGATCCGCTCCTCGCCGCCCCCGGTCCCGCAGACGAGCGTCGTCCCCTCCGCCCCGCGCTCCACCCGCAGAACCCGGCGCCCGCCGCGGAACACCACGCCGTCACGCTCCAGGGCGCGCCGCACGATCTCCGCCGCCTCCGGCTCCTCCTTGGAGAGGACGCGGTCGGAGCGGTTCACGAGCGTCACGCGGCTGCCAAGCCGGGCGAACGCCTGGGCGAGCTCGCAGCCGATGGGGCCCGCGCCGAGCACGACGAGCCGCTCCGGGCGCTCGGTCAGCCCGAAGATCGTGTCGCTCGTGTGGGGCTCCGCCTCCGCGAGCCCCGGGATGGGAGGCAGGGCGGGCCGGCCGCCCGCGGCGAGAATCGCCCGCCGGAAGCGCAGCGCCGCCCCGTCCACGTCCACAGCGCGGGCCGAGGTGAAGCGGGCCTGGCCGAAGAACACGTCCACCCCGAGGGACCGGAAGCGCTCCGCCCCGTCCACCTCCGAGATGTCGGCCCGCAGGCCGCGCATGCGCGCCATCACGGCGCCGAAGTCTCCCTCGCCCGCGACCGGCGGGCCGCCGAACCGGTCCGCCGCGGCCCGCGCCCCGGCCCACGCGCGCGCCGCCCGCAGCACGGCCTTGGACGGCACGCAGCCCGTGTTCAGGCAGTCGCCGCCCATCAGGTGCCGCTCCACGAGGGCCACCCGCGCCCCCACCGCGGCTCCGATCGCCGCGCTCACCAGGCCGCCCGTTCCGGCCCCGATCACCACGAGATCGTAGCGGTCGGCGGGCTCGGGATTCACCCAGTCCGGCGGATGCACCTCGGCGACGAGGCGGCGGTTCGCCTCGTCGAGCGGGACGATCGGCGGCTGCGCTTCCACGTCAACGGTACTCCGGGTTCGGGAAGTCGAACCGGCAGCCCGCGTCCCACTTCGAGCGCTGGTTGCCGTGGGCCGGGATCCCGCCGCGGTCCCTCAGGGCGCGGGCGAGGTGCAGCAGGTTCCAGGTCATGAAGGTCGTGTTGCGGTTCGTGAAGTCGTTCTCCGGCCCGCCCGATCCCTCGTCCATGTACGAGGGGCCCGGCCCGGCCTCTCCGATCCAGCCCGCGTCGGCCTGCGGCGGGATCGTGTAGCCGAGGTGCTGCAGCGAGTAGAGGATGTTCATCGCGCAGTGCTTGATCCCGTCCTCGTTGCCGGTCACCAGGCACCCGCCGACCCGCCCGTAGTACGCGTACTGCCCGTGCTCGTTGAGGATGCCGGAACTCCCGTACAGCCGCTCGATCACCTGCGTGCAGACCGAGGACTTCTCCCCCAGCCAGATCGGCGTGCCGAGGACGAGAATGTCCGCCTCCATCACCTTCGCCTGGATCTCGGGCCAGGCGTCGCGCTCCCACCCGTGCTCCGTCATGTCCGGGTAGACGCCGTGCGCAATGCGGTGATCGACCGGCCGCAGCAGCTCCACGGCGACGCCGTTGCGCTCGAGGATCTCCCGCGAGATGGCCAGCAGACCCTCGGTGTGGGAGGGCGTGGGACTCGGCTTCAGGGTGCAGTTCAGGAACAGGGCCTTGAGGTCCGAGAAGTCCCAGTCGTGGCTCTCGCAGTCGGCGACCTGGCGTTCGCTCAGGGGCATGTGTCCGCTCCGCGCAGGGGGATTCGGTTCGGTCCGCGGGAAAGCTATGGCGAACCGCGTTCGGCGGCGAACCGCGCCAGCGACATTGCGCTGGCTGACACCTTGAAAAGCCCCTGATTCACGGATAACGTGCGCTTGTCCTGCCGGACCGCGCACCACTTTTCGCGAGGGACGGGACGATGTATCGCCGACCAGTCGTCGTTTCGACACTTCTGACCCTGCTGCTCACCCCTCTCACCACCTTCTCGACCGCCTCCGCGCAGGAGGCATCCGCCTGCGTAGACTGCCACGCGGAGTCGTCGCCGCAGATCGTGTCCGACTGGCAGGCCAGCCGGCACGCCGCCGCGGGACTGGACTGCGCCGCGTGCCACGGCACGCACACGTCGGCCGCGGACATCGCCTCGCTCCGCATGCCCGGGCCGGAGCTCTGCGGGGCCTGTCACGCCGAGCGCCTCGAGCAGTTCACGGCCGGCAAGCACGCGAAGGCGTGGGTCGCCCTGCAGGCGATGCCGACCACGCACGCCATGCCGGTCGCGCTGAACCTCGGCCTGAAGGGCTGCGGCGGGTGCCACAAGATCGGCCTGAAGAGCGAGGCGGACCTCGCCGCGCTCGCCGAGGCGGGCGCCGGCTACGGACGGGCCTCGTGCGACGCCTGCCACACGCGGCACACCTTCTCGGCGGAGGAGGCCCGCCAGCCCGAGGCGTGCCAGACCTGCCACATGGGCTTCGACCACCCGCAGTGGGAGATGTGGTCCTCGTCGAAGCACGGCGTGCGCCACGCGCTCAAGCGGACGGGGGCCCTGCCCGCGACGGCCGCCGCGCCGACCTGCCAGACCTGCCACATGCCGGACGGCGACCACGAGGTGCGCACGGCGTGGGGCTTCCTGGCGGTGCGCCTGCCCCTCCCGGAGGACCCGCAATGGAAGGATGACCAGGTCACGATCCTGCAGGCGCTGGGAGTCCTCGACCCGGACGGCCAGCCCACGGGGCGGCTGGACGTGGTGAAGGCGGGCGACGTGGCGCGCCTCACGCAGGAGGACTTCGACCGCGAGCGCGGAGAGATGCTCGGGATCTGCGCGGACTGCCATTCAGCGTCCTTCGCCGCGGAACAGCTGGCGCGGGGCGACGAGATGATCCGCGAGGCCGACCACCTGCTGGCCGAGGCGATCCGCGTGGTGGCGGGGCTCTACGAGGACGGCACGCTGCGCACGCCGCCCGGGTACGCGTACCCCTTCCCCGATCTCCTGACCTTCCACGACGCGCCGACGGTGATCGAGCAGCGGCTGTTCGAGATGCACCTGAAGCACCGGATGCGAGCCTTCCAGGGCGTGTTCCACGCGAACCCGGACTACGCGCTGTGGTACGGGTGGAGCGAGATGGTGCGCGACCTGCAGGAGATCCGCGAGATGGCCTCCGACATGCGGGAGGACGCGGCCGGGCCGGCGGACTGACGGCGGCGGGCCCCGGTCTCCGGGGCCCGGTGGAACCGCGCTCAGCGCCCCGTGTTCAGGACGTTCACGCCGCGGAACACGGCGAGCGGGCAGCCGTGCGACACGGCGTTCGACTGGCCGGGCTGGCCCTTCCCGTCGTTCAGGCTTCCGCCGACCTCGTAGGTGCCGGGCCCGCCCAGCACGGCGAGCGAGTTCCAGAAGTCCGGCGTGCGCGCCTGGTAGGCGACGTCCCGCAGCATCCGCACCTTCCGTCCGCCGCGGATCTCCCACGCCACCTGGCCCGAGAACTGGAAGTTGTAGCGCTGCTGGTCGATCGAATAGGAGTTCCGGCCCTCGAGGAGGATGCCCCGGTCCACCGCGGCGAGCACGTCCTCCTCGCCGAGGTTCCGGTCCCGGTCGGGGAGCAGGTTCATGTTCGGCATCCGCTGGAACTGGATCTGGTCCCAGCCCGCGGCATACGAGCACCCGTGGCTGCGCTCGCGGCCCGTGTGCTCCCGGATCCACCCGACCTGCTCGCGCGTCGTCTGGTAGTCCACGAACACCCCGTCCTCGATCATCGGCCAGCGCTGGGCCGGCACGCCCTCGTCGTCCCAGCCGATCGAGGCGAGCCCCCCGGGCGAGGTGCGCTCCCCTTCCACCTGCATGAACTCGGGACCGTAGCGGAACCGGTTCAGGACGTCACCCGGCGGGGCGAGGAAGCTCGTGCCCGCGTAGTTCGCCTCGTACCCCAGCGCCCGGTCCAGCTCGGTGGGGTGCCCGATCGACTCGTGGATCGTGAGCCACAGGTGCGAGGGATGGAGCACCAGGTCCCACGTCCCCGCCTCGACGGGGTCGGCCCGGAGCATGCCGACCGCCTCGTCTGCCCAGCGCTCCGTCTCCTCCGGCGTCATGCGGGCGAGCACGTACTCCCAGCCGAACCCCGACGGCTCCACGACCGCGCCCCGGCTCTGGAAGCGGGTCCGGTCGGGCGCGACGGCGGTGATCGTCATGTTCGGACCCACGCGCTGGAAGCGCTGCGCGACCACCGTCCCCTCGCTCGTGGCGAGCGTCTTGTCCGTCCGGTAGCAGGTCACGCCGCTGGAGACGAAGCGCACGCCCTCGCGCGCGAGCGCCACGCGGTTCAGGCGCAGCAGCAGGTCGGCCTTCTCCTCCACCGGCACGCTGAACGGGTCGATCTCGTGGGGCGCCGTCCACGTCACCTCTCCGTACGAATCGACCGGCGCGAGGCGGACCGGCGACCGCTCCACGGAGGCGTTCGCCCGGGCCACGCGCGCCGCGAGGCGGGCGGCCGTCGTCACGGCATCGGCCGTGAGCGCCGGCGTGGCGGCGAAGCCCCAGCTCCCATCCACGAAGGCGCGCACGCCCACGCCCTCCGACGCGGACTCGCCGATCCCCTCCACGTGGTCGTCGCGGGTCCGCACGGACTGGCGCAGCAGGAGCTCGGCGCGCGCATCGGCATAGGAGGCGCCCGCGGCGCGGGCCGCGTCGACCGCCTGCAGGAGCAGGTCGCGCAGCACGGGATCCACCCTGGCTTCGCCGCGCCGGGGCACGGCCATGGCGACCGGAGCGCCGCCGCCGAGCAGCCGGCCTCCCAGGGCCAGACCTCCCGCCGCGGCGGCTCCCGTCCGGACGAAGTCGCGGCGTCGCATCATACGGCCTCCGAGACGGTGCTGAAGTGGAACGAGGACAGGCGGGCGGGCGGCACTTCCCGCGTCGCCGCGACGCGCCGCGGCCGGCCGAGCGCCTCGATGGAGGCGAACGCGGCGAGCGGCGAGTCGTTCCAGCGGAAGTTGTTGACGGGACGGACGACCTCGCCGCCCTCGACCAGGAACACCCCGTCCCGGGTCAGGCCCGTGTACAGGATCGTCCGGGGGTCGATGCGGCGGATGTACCAGAGACGCGTGACGAGCAGGCCGCGGTCGAGGCCGCGCACGAGTTCCTCGAGCGTCGCGTCGCCGCCGCTCATGCGGAGCGAGCCCGGCCGCCCGGTCGGCTCCACGCCCCGGCGGCCGGCCCAGTACCGGTCGTAGGACAGCCGGGCGAGGCGGCCCTCCTCGAACCAGGCCTGCCGCCGCAGCGGCAGGCCGTCGCCCTGCCACGGGGCCGAGCCCAGGGCCACCGGGTCGCTGACGAGAGTGAACTTCGGGTCGAGCAGCCGCTCGCCGACCTTCGTCCCCTCGTCCGGCGCGCTGAACGCGCTGCGTCCCTCGTCGGCCGCCCGAGCGTCCAGCGAGCCCGCGAGGAGCCCGACGAGGTCGGAGACCGCCTCGGCCGTGAACACCACCGGATAGTCGCCCGGCGCGAGCGGCGCGGGCTCGCGGGACCGCACGGCACGCTCCACGGCCCGGCCGTGCAGGGCAGGGATGTCGACCTCCGCCCAGTCCCGGTGCGCCGCGCCCGCCCAGCCGCTCCCGCTCCCATCGGGGGGACGCACGGTGAGCTCGTAGTCGACGGATGTGGCCCGGTGCCAGGCGAACAGGTCCGTGGAGGAGGCGACCGCCGTCGCCGAGGCGTTCGCGGTGAGGAAGCCCGCGGCCTCCAGTCCGTCCCGGGCTGCCGCGGCGATCGCGTCGGCCGCGACGCGGCTCCGCGCTTCGGGCCCAAGCTCCGCCGTCGCGCCGTGGAAACCGCGGGACTCCTCGTACTCCTGCGGGCCGAGCAGCGGCGCCAGCTCCGGGTTCTCGGGGGCGAGCCCCGCCTGCTCCGCCGCCGCCTCGGCGGCCGCCCGCAGACCCGGTTCGTCGAGCCGGTTCGTGGTGACCGTCGCCTCCCGCCGGCCGTCCCTCGCCGTCACCGACACCACCGTGTCCCGGACTTCGCCGGCGGTGGTGATCCGGTTCACGGCCGAACGGGTGTTGCCCGTCCATGCGTCCCGGATCGTCACGAACGTCTCGCGGGCCGACGACAGGGCGAGCACCCGGCCGGCGAGCTCGCGGGCCCGCGCCTCGGTCAGCAGCTCGTCGGCGGCATGGGTTCCAGCCATGTCATACCTCTCCTGGCGATGAGGTGCGGCCGGACGTCGGGCCCGCCGGCGGCGCCCCGGACCGGTGGCGAGAACCGGTTCGGAGCGCGAGGCGTTCCCTCTTCGTTCTGCGGACTGCGGCGTCGACGGAAGCCCGGCTCACCTGCACCGCGGATCGATGCCGCAAATGAGGAGCTCGCCGCGGCACCAGACGCAGTCCCACGACTTGGCCGCCGCGGCGGCGAACGGGAGCACGGACGCCTCGGTCGACATGGGCGGGAGAGTCCGGTAGACGCCGTACACGAGCGTCAGCTCCCGCCCTCCCGTGCCGGGGTCCACCGTCGCATCGACGTGAACCTCGTTCAGGCCCGCCGCGTCCATGCTGACGACGATGTCCGCCGAATCGGCTGGCCAGCCGGCGGGCCGCACCGCCAGGCCCCGGCGATCCGGGCCCGGCACGGCCCAGTCGACGTCGGAGGGCGTGTGCACACCCCGGCCGAACCGGTGCCCGGCCACCGTCACGGGTCGGTCCACCCGGTCGACGGCGATGCGGACGGCGGGCGGCCCGGGGCTGGCGGCCTGCTCGCCGGAGCTGTCGGCCTGCTCGCCGGGGCTGCAGCCGGCCGCGACGAGGACAGCCGCGGTCACGGCGAGGAACAGCGAGCCGGACAGTCGCTCGGAATCGGACATGTCATGCCTCCTTCCAGGAGTCAGTGTTCTCCGCGGTCTGCGTCGGGGCGGAGCGCGGCGAAGCGGGCGCGCGCGTCACGAGCCCGCGCGGTGTCGCCGATCGACTCGAGAGCGTCGGCCAGATGACGCATCGCGAGGGTGCGGAGCCCCCATGCAGGCTCCAGTCCGCGAAACTCGAGCGGGCACGACTCGAGGCGATCGAGCAGCCGCACCGCCCGGCCCGGACGTCCAGTGCGCAGGGCGAGAAGTCCCGTGAGATAGTAGTCCACCGGTCGGGCGGCCGTGTCCGCTTCGATGCGCACGACCGCGGAGTCGAGAAGCGCGGCCGCCCGAAACGCCGCCGTCGAGCTCGCCGCACCATCGGACGCGAGAAACCCGCGCCATACGAGGGGCACCTCGAGTCCGGCATCCTCCCAGCCCCGGAACCAGCGGGAGCGGGATTTCGCATCGAGCGCCAGCGCGGCCTCGGCACCCATCCCGAGCAGGACCCGCTGCGCGAACGCAGCCTGACGGTCGCTGAACTCCGCGCTGTCCAGGTGCTCGAGAAGGGCCGCGAGCGCGCGGCCGGCCTCCGCGGACTTCCCGGCGGCCCCGAAATGGCGGAGCCGGGCCATCGGCGCGGCGATGTCCCCGAGATCGAGCACGCCTCCGCCGTCCGGGTCGCGGATCGCATAGGTATCCTGGGACCATAGCGGCTCGGTGAGCCGGAGCGCGCGCTCCGGCTCCCCGAAGGCGAGCAGCAGGTTGGTCGCCGCGCGCGGGGCGGGCGCTCCGGCCGGGACCCGGTCCAGCGCTGCCATCAGAGTGGCGCGGGCCTTGCGCACGTCGCCCGTGGCCAGGTGGAGCACGGCCAGGCTCGCGAGGTCCGAGGGAGCCGCGTCCGGACGCAGGGCGACCGAGCGCTCCACCTCCCGGAACAGGCGCTGGGTGTGCCGGTCGACCTCCTCGGGATCGGCCCGGCAGCCCAGCAGGCCCCGGCGACGTTCGAACCAGTCGGCGAGCTCTTCGTGCGGTCTCGCCTGGTCGGGATACACGCGGGCCCAGCGCTCGAGGAGTTCCCGCGTGCGCCCGGCGAGCGAGAGCGCCGCCGTGACCGCCCGCCGGCGGCGCTCCGCGTCGAGCTGCTCCGGCCGGAGCCACACGATCGAGTCCTCGGCCACGGGGCAGAACGCCGCCATCTCGCCGACACCTGTCAGGTCGAACATCGGGCGGGGCTTCTCGCCGGGCGGCGCGAAGGCCGGGCAGGACCCGTGCAGCGCGGCCGCGAGCAGCGCATCGTCGATGTCCGTGAGAAGTCCGTACGACACCTGCCACTCCGGAGCGAGCTCCACGGCGCGCTCGAAGGCGCGGCGGGCCACGTTCAGGTTCCGGCGCGGCAGGACCCGGAGAGGGGAAACGCGGGCGAGAGACGGGTCATAGAACTCGACCGATCCCAGGAGGAGCCAGGCATCGAGGTCGTGCGGGTCCCTGGCCAGGAGGGCCCGGTACCGCGCCCGGGCCTCATCGTACTCCCCCGCCCAGAACGCCGCGAACGCCTCGAAATGCGCCCGGAACCCGGGCCGGACTACACGCAGGTCCGCCAGGCGGACCGCCCGGCGGGACAGCCGCGCGATCTCCGGACCCTCCACGACGATGCGGTGCGCGTCGCGGACCGTGCTCCAGTAGAGCGTCAGGGCGAGCTTGTGGTGCGCGCTCGCGAACAGGGAGTCGATGCGGATCGCCTCGCGGAAGCGGGATTCCGCCTCGGCGAGTCGCCAGTCGTGGAGGGCATCGAGACCAGCGCTGAACGCGGCGTGCGCGGCCGTGTTCGGCGACTCCCCGCGCAACTGCGCCGGACTGACGCCCTGGGCGCGCAGCTGCAGCACGTGCTGGGCGATGGGCGTGACGAGGCCGTCCACGGAGTCGGGCGCGCCCGACTCGAGCAGCGACGGGCCCAGCAGTTCACGGCCGCCCACGTCGTACAGGGCCGCCTGCAGGTCCGCGCGCCCGTCGCGGATGTCCGTGCTGAGCCCCACGAGCGTGCCCACATCCTGCTCCGCGGCCATATCGAGAGCCTCTGCGAGGGTGGGCACTTCGCCGTCCGCGAGCCCGGACCTCGCGAGCATCCCCTCGACGACGAAGTCCTCCACCACACTCACGTTCTCCCAGCCCTGCAGCTGGCGCGTGAGCCGCCGCGCCGCCTCCTGCGCGGCCCGCCGGTCCTCCGGGGCGCTCCCGGGCGTTCGAATGGGGAGCACCACGTAGGATCCGCGGGGATCGGAAAGCGAGCCGGCTTCGATCATCTTCGTGGTGTACCAGGTCGAGGCGACGAGCAGGATCGCCGTGGCGAAGGCCGCGGTCCGCAGCCGCCACCGGCGACGGCGCGGTACGGCGGGGCGGTCGTCGCCCGCGTCCAGGTCCGCCGACTCGGGCGTCCGCCGTACCCGGCCACGTGCATCGACGTCGAAGATCCAGCCGCAGGCCACGACCACCGGAAGCCCGAACAGGAAGAGCAGCGTGAGGGGGAGCTCCAACGAGCGGCCGACCCCGAGGTTGCCGGCCACGATTCCGTATCCCTCGAGAAACGCGAAGGAAAGGCCGCCGTAGACCGCCACGACCTCGAGCACCCGCCGGCGCTTGATCTCGGCGGCCAGGCGCTGGATCCTGTCGAGCATCGACATGCGTGGATCCTCGGGATTGGGCCGGGGGAGGCTGGTCGAATATGCACAAACCCGGCAGAAACTTCAACGGGGCGGGCCGAACGGCTCCCCCCGGGGCCTCGTCAGACGGACGCCCGTCCGGGACGGAACGGCGCGGAGAACTCCTGCACCGTGCCGCCCTGCTCTGCCGACTCGAACAGGCCGAGCGCCGCCTCGACGACCTCGCGCTGGCGCTCCGCGTCGCCCGCCGCGCCGAGCGGACGGCCCATCGGGTGCGGGGTGACGAGCGCGCGTGGCACGCGCATGCGCTCGGCGACGTGCCGGAACGCGCGTACCACGATGGTCACGGTGGGGATGCCCGCCTGCTCGAAGGCCCGGGAAACGTGTCCGACGGACACGTGGCAGACGGGTCAGACGGGTACCAGGAGCGCCAGATCCACCTCGGCGTTCCGGGCCCTCTCCACCCACTCGGGCAGCAGACGCTGCAGGCGCCCCTGTGCCGTGGCCCCCGGAAACGACAGGATCTCGTCCGCCAGGGCGCCGATGCGTCCCCGCGCCTCCGCCTCCACGAGCGCGTCGCGCGGCAAAACCACCCCGGGGTCCCGCCGCGCCGACCGGACGTCGTAGCCCCCGTGGCGGACCCGGAGCCGCGCGGCCGGCGTGTCCCGGGGGATCGCGGACAGGATCGGCGCCTCGCGCAGGAACTCGTCGATCCGCGCCTCCGCCTCCTCCTGCGTCATGCCCTCGACGCCGAACGGACGGGGGTCGTCGTCCTCCACGAAATGGCCGCTGGAGGTGAGAAGGAGCAGGCGGCTCTCGGCGAGCGGACGGTCGGGAGGCGTGAACGGGGCATCCTCGTACGTCCAGCGGTCCGGCGCCTTGCGGCCGTAGGCCTTGACCTGCGCCTCGATCGCGGCGCGCACGAGCGGTTCGACGTCGCCGGTGTCGTACGCGTCCCCCAGGCGCTCGAGGAGCACGCGCAGGAACTCGGCCGCCTCTTCGTCGGAAAGGTCCCGGAGGAACTTGAACGACAGGTCGCAACGCGACCCGTAGAAGAAGGACTCGCGGAACTCGGCGAGGCTCACGTCCCGGTCCGCGCTCACGAGGCCTCCGGCCGTCCGGGGGCCAGGCTCCTGCGGCTTCGAGGTATTCCCATCGTGTCCATGACGATGAAACCACCGCGGCCGGCCGAATGTTCAGATCCGCCGTGGGCGGCGCGGTCGCGCGCCGTCCGTTCGCCGCCTACGTTGGGCGGCCCGTGCGCCGGACACCGGCGCCGCACCCTCGCGAGGAGGAACGCGACGTGACGGAACGACTTGGCCGGCTCTCGACCCGGGAGCTGCGTGATCGGCTCGGCGACGGCGCCGCGCAGGTCGTCGACGCGCGCCCGATCGACGCCTGGAACGGCTGGCGCCTGCGCGGCGAGCCGCGCGGTGGCCACATCCCGGGCGCCCGCGCCCTGCCGGCGAAGTGGTCGGGCTATCTGGACTGGATCGAGATCGTCCGTTCCAAGGGGATCCGGCCCGACCGCGAGGTCGTCCTGTACGGCTACGACGAGGACGAGATCGCCCGCGTGGCGGAGCGCTTCCGCGGCGCGGGCTACGAGCGGCTGGCGGCGTACGACGGCTTCATGGCGGAGTGGTCGCCCGACGAGGCCCTGCCGCTGGATCGCCTGGCCCGGCACGAGCACCTGGTGCCCGCCTCCTGGCTGGCCGACCGCCTGCCGGCCGGAGGCGGAGCGGCGGACGGCGGGCTCGTCCTGTGCCACGCGCACTACCGGAACCGGGGCGACTACGAGAAGGGCCACATCCCCGGCGCCCTGCCGCTCGACACCCTGCTGCTCGAGTCGCCCGAGACCTGGAACCGGCGGTCGCCGGACGAGGTGCGGGAAGCGCTCCTCGGCCTCGGCATCACGGCCGGTTCGACCGTCGTCCTGTACGGGCGGTACTCCTTCCCCGACAACCGCGACCCCTTCCCGGGCAGCAGCGCCGGTCAGCTCGCCGCGTTTCGCTGCGCCTTCATCATGCTGTGGGCCGGGGTGCGCGACGTCCGCGTCCTGAACGGCGGCTTCCAGTCGTGGACCGACGCGGGGCTCGAGGTCTCGACCGAGGAACCGCAGGCGCGGCCTGCGAGCGAGTTCGGCGCCGACGTTCCGGGTGCCCCGGAGCTCGCCGCGGACCTGCCCGAGGCGAAGGAGATCCTCGCGTCGCCGGACGCGAACCTGGTGAGCGTGCGCAGCTGGCCGGAATACATCGGCGAGGTGAGCGGCTACAACTACATCGAGAAGACGGGCAGGATCCCGGGCTCCGTGTTCGGCAACTGCGGCAGCGACGCCTACCACATGGAGAACTACCGGAACCTCGACCACACGACGCGCGAGTACCACGAGATCGCCGCGGCGTGGGAGTCCGCGGGCATCACGCCCGACAGGCGGAACGCCTTCTACTGCGGGACCGGGTGGCGGGGCAGCGAGGCGTTCTTCAACGCCTGGCTGATGGGCTGGCCACGGGTGGCCGTGTACGACGGGGGCTGGTTCGAGTGGAGCAGCGATCCCGCGAACCCGTTCGAGACCGGGGTCCCGCCCGGGCACGCGGCGTGACCGGGGCACAGACGGAAGGCCGGTCCATCGAGGCGGCACAGGACGGGATCGTCGCCGAGCTCGGCGGCATCGACGACCTGATGGAGAAGTACGAGCACCTGATTCGCCTGGGCCGCGAGCTCCGGGTGCCCGGCCCCGACATCCGCCGGGACGAGCACTCGGTGGCCGGCTGCCAGTCCCGCGTGTGGATCCGCACGGAGCTGCGCGACGGCCGGCTCCACATCGCGGCGGACAGCGACGCGACGATCACCCGCGGCATCATCGCGCTCCTGCTTCGCGTGTTCGACGGCCGGACGCCGGACGAGATCCTCGCCACCGAACTGCGCGTGTTCGAGGCCACGGGTCTGCAGGCCCAACTGTCGCCCGCCCGGGCGAACGGTCTCGTGGCGATGGTGCGGCGGATCCGGCAGGAAGCGGCGGCGGCGACCGGGGGCTGAGTTTTCCGCAAGCGGCGGCCGGGGGCTGACGTCCCGGGACCCGCCGCCGGCGAGCCGCGCGTCAGGTCCCGCCCGCGCCCTTCGTGTCGAGAGGCAGCGCCGCCCGCAGCTCCTCCAGCTTGGCCTGGACCCGCCGCGCGTTCTCCGGCCCCAGCCGCAGCAGGTGCTTCTGGGCCGGACTCAGGCGCTCCAGTCGCGGGTCCGCGAAGATGTACAGGCTGTCGGCCCGGACCAGGGTCACCGGACCGTCCGGCACGGGCGCGTCCAGCAGGTGGTCGATCGCCGCGGCCAGCGCTCCGTCGAACGAGCCACGACGGAAGCCGAGGTCCTCGTAGGCGGTCTGGAACAGGGGCCGCAGGCGACCGTACAGCCGCGCCGTGCCCCGCGTGTCCAGAGACGTGAAGACCGTGGAGGCCAAGTCGTAGCGGCCGTAGGATGCGGCGTCCGGGACGAGCGTCTCTCCGTCCCGGCGCGCCTCGAACGAGCCCTCCGGCTTCAGGAACTCGACCTCCGTGGTGGGACTCTGCCCCCCCGAGACGGCGACGACGCCGCGCACGAAGCGCCGGACAAGCCGCTCGTTCGCCAGCCACGCCGCCCACGCCGGTCGGGAAGACAGCGCCGCGACGGCGTCCCGCACGAACGCGTCGCTGGCGTCCAGCTCCGGCAGCCCGGGATCCGGTGCCGGCGCCGGCGCGACCTCGCGCGCCGGCGCCTCGGCGGTGATCGGCGCCGCGGTGTCGCGCGATCGGACGTAGAGCCAGCCGGCCACCGCGACCGCCGCCAGCAGGAGCACCACGATCGCCAGCATGCCGACGAGGCCGGGGCCTCGCCGTCTCCTGACTCCTCCCTGGAACACCCCGTCCGTCCCGCCGTCGCCCTGTCGCCCGGTCATCGCCGCCTCCCGTCGCGTGTCGTGCCCCATCGCCGCGCACCGTGTCATCACCGGCCGCTGCTCCGCCGCCCCTCCGCCGGCCGGCCCATCCGGCGAACCGCCGTCACCGGCCGGCCGGTTCCGGGGTGGAAGGGTGGCGCGGGGCGATCCGGGTCTTCCTACCCCGCCGGGACCCACCGGCTCCCGGCCGGGCGCGGGAGCCGGTGGGATGGGCTGAGCGGGTCAAGTGCTCCAGCTGGGCGAAGAAGATCCTCCTGGCGGACCGGGAACGCGACGGATGACACCCCCGTCGTCTACGGCGCGACCGCCATGCACTCGATCTCGACGGCCGCTCCCAGCGCCAGCCCGTCCGCGCCGAACGCGCTCCGCGCGGGCCGGTGCGATCCGAAGAACTCCACGTAGACCTCGTTGAATTCCGACCACCGGCCGATGTCGTCCAGCATCACCGTGCACTTCACGATGTCTTCGCGGCCGGCGCCCACGTAGGCCAGGATCGCCTCGATGTTCTCGAGCGCCTGGCGCGCTTCGGCCGGCATCCCGCCGGGAACCAGCTCCATCGAGTCCAGCGCCGAGACTCCCACCATGCCCGACAGGTAGAGCATGTCACCGACGCGGACGACGCTCGAAAAGGGAAGGCCGAGCGCGGCCTCCGCCGGGTGGTTGACGTACTCGACCCGGAGATCCTGCCCGAGCAACGCCACCGGGCCCGCGGCGGCCAGGATGAACAGAATCATGCCGGCCGTCTTCGCGAGGAAACGCACGAGAGCTCCCTGGTGAAAGGTTGACCGTCGCTGTCCGGGCCTCACTCCATGACCGAGCCCAGCCAGTCGGCCATCCGCTCGAGGTCCTCGAGGCGGGGAAGCTGGTGCCCGGTTTCGACCCACACGACTTCCGTCGGCTCACCCGCGTGGCGGTGCAGCGGCTCGACGGACCTCTTCCGATCGTAATCGCCGTCGAACGTGCCGTTGAGGAGCCACAGGGGCCTGGGCGCGATGCGTCCGATGTAGTTGGCGGGACAGGCCGCGGCGAGGTGTCCGGTCTCGCCGCGATCGAAGTGACCGCCGTACATCAGTGCCGCGGCGCGGAAGCGAGGTTCGGCTCCGACGACCATGTACCCGACCTGGGCGCCCCGGCTGAATGCCACGTAAGCGATGCGACCGGGGCTCGCCCCGTAGTGCTCGACGAGGAGGTCGATCGTGCGGCCGGCATCCCGGATGATCTGGAGGACCCATTCCTGGTACGTGGACGGGCGATTGTACAGGTGCTCGTGCTTGTCCGCCTCGTCGAACGACCGGAGCAGTCCGGTGTCGCGCTCGCCGAAGTAGGGCATGTCGATCGCGATCACGCCGTAGCCGCGCCGGACGAGCAGGGTCGCGATCGGGCGGACCGATTCCTTGCCGGAGCGCAGCCCGCCGTGGACGAGCACGACATGCGGGCGGTCCCGCCGGGCGGCGCGGACGGCGTAGTAGTCGGCGAACACGGTCTCGCCCGCCGTGCTCGTGAACGCGACGCGCTCGACGCGGATCCCTTCGTCCTCCTCGACCGAGATCGAACGGAGGTCGAACGGGAGCCCCGCATCGTAGGAGAAGAACGGGCGCCAGGATTCGAACGTCGCCCGGTCGACGGGCTCCTCGAGCCACTCGTCCGAGGTCCACTGGGCCATGAGCGGCGGCGGCGACCCGGCCAGCGCGAACATCGCCAGCGCGGCGGCGGATCGCCCCGCGATCCGGTTCACCCTGCGTGTCGTGCGCATCGGAATCCTGTCGCTTCGCTCGCGAACCCGCGCGGCAGGTCCTCCCGCCACTCGATCGAAATCGCGTAGGCCGGGTCCTGCCAGGATCCGCCCACGCTCGGCGCCGTCGGCTCCGTCCCGTCGTCGGTCCTGAGCCACTCGCGGACGTTGCCCGCCATCTCGAAGGCGCCGAACGGGCTCACCCCGAGCGGAAGGGACTCCACCTCCACCGTTCCGGACGCCTCGACGTTCGCGCGGGCGCGCAGCGTCTCAACGTCCTCGCCCCACGGGTGCGAGCGGTCGCCTGCCCCGAGCGCGGCGCGCCACCACTGCGCCGCCGAGGGAAGCCGCTTCCCCTTCCACAGGCAGAACGCGCGCGCCTCGTACCACGTGACGCCGGTCACCGGGTGGTCGGCCAAGCCCGACGGATACACCGAGCCCGACCACGTGCGCGGCCCCGGCGTGCCCGTCGCATCCACGAGCCGGGCAAGGGCGGAAGCTCGGGCCAGGCGCTCCCCGCCCACGACCATCGCGTCCGGCCACAGGCTGGGCGTCGCGTAGCCCTCGTCCGCCATGAACTCGACGTACTCGCGGTTCGTGACCTCGTGGCGATCGATCAGGAACGCCTCGACCGGCATCCCCCCGGCACCCGGCGGCGAGGGCCCGGCAGGAACGATGAGCATCCCCGCCAGAAGGGGCGCATCCGGAACGAGCTCGGCATCGATCGAGACGGTGTCCTCCTCCGGAACGACGACGAGGAGAGTCAGCGGCACGAGGTCCGGCCCACCGAGCCGCACGAGCGTCTCGCCCGCCGGCAGCGGCTCGCCGGCGATCGGGGTGGGCCCGAACTGCAGGGCCTCGGCCAGGGCCCCCTCCGCCGCGGACTCGACCGTGCGGGCCTCGACCGTCACCCCCGCCGGCCTCGTCCGGACCGCCAGGTGTCCAGTGGCCCCTTCGACCGGCCCTGCACCGGCGCCCTGCTCCGGGTCTGATCCCGCCGGCTCGCGATCGCGGAGCAGCGCGACGGTCGCGACGACACCCCACAGGGCCATCCCCACGAGGCCGCCGAGTACCGCGTTCCGCCAGGTGAACACTCCGGTCAGTATCGGAAGCCGGAGCGGCGCGCCGGACGCCGCCCGGGATTCCGTGGCGGACCCGGCGCCTTCGCGCGCCCGGCCCTGCAGCCAGGCCGTCGCCGCCACGACCGGCAGGCCGATGAGGAGCAGGGTCAGCGCGAGCGAGAACGCCCAGGGAGGAAGGCCGAGGTTCTGATTGAGGACGTCGACCACCTGCAGCACGACCCACGAGCCCGCCAGATAGATGCCGAGGGCCGACAGGAACGTGCGCCGCGACTCCTTCATCCGGCCGGCATCTCCGTGTCTGGGGTCGGGGAGGGTCCGCGGGTGGCGCGGTGCTCACGGCCTCGGACGGAAGGCAAGATAGGTGCGGCGCGGAGATCCGGCACGGGGGCACGATCGCGGCCGGCTTCGTGAAGTTGGGCGGCCATCCGGTGCGGGACCCGCGACTGGCGTGGGAAGATTCTCGACCGGCTCGACCCCTCGGGCAGCCAGCTCCCGCGTGTTCCGTGGAAAAGGCTCACGTTCGGCGCGGGCCCGATCTTGCCGCGCCTCGCCGTGCCCGCTCTCTTTGAAGGGGATGACCCGAAGGTCGCCGAGCGTCGGGTGCCCCGACTCCAGGCCCTGCCGCACGGAGTCGCTGCGCGGTCGACTCGCTGAACCCGTTCGGGAGATGAAGAGATGCGGCAGAGCGGACGAAGCAACTCACTCGTGCTCGGTATCGTGATCCTCGTGGTCATCCTCGTCGTGGTGCTCATCATGTGGCAGCGCGACCGCGAGTCGACGGACCTCAACATCGACATCGGAGCACTGCCCGTTCCGGCGCTGCACGTCGCGTAGACAGGCGGGCGCGCGTCGGCGGAAACGGCGCGCAGCGGCTGGGCCGGCGAGGAGGACGCGCGCCCCCACCGGCGCAGGCGGCGAACCTGTCAGGAGTGCCGCTGCAGCAGCCTGACGGCCACGGAGGCCCGTGAGTCGACCCCGAGGCCGCGCAGCACGCGCTCCGTGTGGCGCCGCGCCGTGTGCGGGCTGATTCCCAGGCGCTCGGCGACCGTGCGGTTGTCCAGCCCCTCGGCGAGGAGAAGGGCCACCTCCGCCTCGCGCGCCGTCAGCCCGAACCGCACCTGCAGGTCCTCGGGGACAGGCAGCTCCGCGTCGATCCGCTCGGCGGCCACCAGCACGGCTTCGGTGCCGAACACCGCATCGTCCAGCGGGCTGCCCCAGAGCCGGAAGACGCCGTCCGCGGTCGTCAGCTCCCGCTCGACCGGCCCTTCACGGACCGTCGACTTCCGGCTTCGGTCGGGCGCCCAGCCGCACAGCCGACGCGCCAGTCTCTCCATCTCCCGGACCACCTCGCTCGATTCGCGGTCGTCGCGGAGCAGCTCGACGAGGTCGCGACTGCGAAACAGCGTGTCTCCCTCCGGGCCGAACACGGCGAACGGCTGCCGGACCGAGTCGAGCATGCGCTCGTACCCGCGCCAGCGCTGCCACGCGCGCACGCCGGCCTGGTAAGCGGGGACGAGGAGTTGCAGCTTCGCCAGGCCTTCCTCGTCGTAGCCCCTCGCATCACGACGCTCGTAGGCGATGCACGTCGTGACCTCCCCCCGCGGCAGGGGCGTACTCAGGCCGGTCATGAAGCGAGCCCCGGTCGACAGGAACATCGCTTCGAAATGGTCGGTGCGCTTCATCTCTTCCAAGATGTCCGCCTGGCGTTCGTGATAGGCCCCGCTTCCGCCGATCCGGCGCATGCGATGGAACAGCTCGAAGTACCAGGAGGCTCCGTCCTCCGTCGGGGCGAAGCGGGCGAACCCGTCCGCGTCGAACCCCGCGAGCATGTCGTGCAGCGGGGCCAGGGGCCCGAGATCGGTGTCTTCGGAGAACCAGGCGAAGCCACCCTCGTCCAGGATGAAGCCGATCGTGTGGTCGGCACCGACGAATTCGCGCAGCCGCTCGTTCGCCGCGAGCATCCAGGACTCCGTGTCCGCGTGGGCCAGCGGCGCCAGCAGCACCTCCTGGGCGGCACGGAGAAGGCGGAGGTCGGTCGCGCTGAGGTACAGGCCCATGACTTCACCTCACCAGTCGAATCCGGGGCCCCGGGCGCCCCGTTCGCCAGCGTACATCGACCCGGTCGAATAGGTCAACTCGCCTATTGCCACGAATTGTGGCCTCTGGTGATGGTGGCGTCGTGGAAGTCCGCGGTGCGCGTTCCGCGAACGGTGCGCGCTCCCCGCGGGAGCGAGAGCGAGATCCACCACACGGAGGAAGAACCATGCAGTATCGCCGCCGCCTCGTTAACGCATGTTTCGTCTGCGTCGGAGCACTGCTTCACGGCGGACCGGCCGTGGCGCAGTCGGCCGACGCCGGACGCTCGGGACACGTCGAGCCGCTGCGGCTCGCGTTCGTCACGCACCTCGACATGGACATGCCCGAGCAGGACGTCTACATCGAGCGCCAGCCCGGATCGGGCGAGGTGTTCCGGGTGACGACGGGGGACCACGACATGAGCGCGCCACTCTACGCGGCAGCACACGAGGTGGACCACAACCCGTTCGACCCCGCCGCGATCGGGCCCCATCCGAAGGGGGACGCGCTGGGCATGACGCTCGGCGAATGGCTCGCCCACAAGGGATCGGGCACGTACACCTGCGACAGCGGCGAGGGGCGCCTGGACCTCGCCCTCTCGGGGTTGGTCCCCGACGGTGTCTACACGATCTGGCACGCCTTCGTGGCGATTCCCCCGCCCGAGCCGTTCACCGGTACGCTGGACCTGCCGCTCGGGGCGCGCGACGGCTCGGAGAGCGTGTTCACGGCCGGGCCCGACGGGACCGCTCGCGTGAGCCGCACGTTCCGGCCGTGCCTCCAGATGTCGGATGTCTGGACCACGTCGATGCTCGCCATCAATTACCACAGCGACGGGAAGACGTGGGCCGGGCACCCGGGCGAGTTCGGGCACAACGCGCACATCCCGCTGTTCGTGATGCTGCCCCCCCGCGAGGGAATCTAGCGTCATGATGAGGCTTACCGCCGCGATCGTCGCCGCGACGGCGGCGACGGTCGGCCTCCTCGTCGCCGAGGACCGGCTCCCCCACCCGCTCGATCGGCCGGAGCCCGTCGAGGATGCCGACTACTACGAAGACGGCGATCCACCCGACGCCAGGGTGGAGCTCGGACGGATGCTGTTCTTCGATCGGGTCCTCAGCGGCAACCGGAACATCTCCTGCGCCGACTGCCACCCCCCGGCACTCGCGACGTCCGACGGCCTGCCGCTCGGGTTCGGTGAGGGGGCGTCGGGACTGGGCCCGCAGCGGAGACCCGGAGCCACGATCGGCACGGCCGTCACCGGCCGGGTGCCGCGGAACTCGCCGGCGCTGTTCAATCTGGGAGCACGGGAGTTCGAGCGCCTGTTCTGGGACGGGCGGGTGGAGACAGATCCGAACGGCTACTACCAGGCCGGGTTCGTCACGCCGGCCAGGTGGAAGCTCCCCACCGGCCTGGACAACGTGCTCGCCGCGCAGGCGATGTTCCCCGTCGCGTCGCTCGTGGAGATGACCGGCCACCGGGGAGAGAACCCGATCGCCGATGCCGTGTGGCTCAACAACGTCTCGGGCCCCGGCGGAGTCTGGGAGCAGCTCGGGGAGCGCCTGCGGGAGATCCCGGAGTACGTCGAGATGTTCCGCGCGGCCTTCCCCGACCGCGTCCAGTCGGCCGACGACGTCACCTACGTACTGGCGGCGAACGCGATCGCCACGTTCGAGGCGAAGGAGTTCCGCTCCGACGGCAGCCCCTTCGACCGCTACCTGCGGGGCGACGAGGACGCGCTCGACGACGAGGCCCGCCGGGGGATGGAGCTGTTCTACGGCAAGGCCGGCTGCGCCTCCTGTCACGCCGGGAAGTTCCAGACGGACCACGAGTTCCACGCGATCGCGATGCCCCAGCTCGGGCCCGGCAAGGGAGACGGCCGCGATCCGGGCTTCTGGCGCGCCAGCGGGCTGCACGCCTTCGTCGAGGACTTCGGCCGGGCGCACTTCACGATGCGGCCGGAAGACGAGTTCCGGTTCCGCACGCCATCCCTGAGGAACGTCGAGCTGACCGCCCCCTACGGCCACTCCGGAGCCTTCGCCACCCTGGAAGCGGTGGTGCGCCACCACCTGGACCCGGTCGCCTCGCTGGAGTCGTACGACGTGGACCAGGACTATTTTCCGGCGATCGAGCGGGCGGTGGAGCTCGTGGGGTCGGGCTCGCGCGTCACGCCCCGGTGGCTGAGCG
>JAVVDU010000012.1:52213-63325 GCA_032251515.1 Gemmatimonadota bacterium | reverse complement strand
ACGGTGGGCGCCGGCGTCGTCACCGAGATCCTCGAGTAGGACACCAGGGAGGCGGAGACATGGCGGAGAAGATCCGGATCCGGCTCCGGGCGTTCGACCCGGTGGTGATCGACCAGACGGCCGCGGACATCGTCCGTACGGCCCAGAAGACGGGTGCGTCGGTGAGCGGGCCGATTCCGCTCCCCACGCGCCGGCAGCTCTTCACGGTCCTGCGCAGTCCACACAAGGACAAGAAGTCGCGGGAGCAGTTCGAGCTGAAGACGCACAAACGGCTCATCGACATCTACGACACGCGGCCCCAGACGGTCGATGCGCTGACGAAGCTCGACCTCGCAGCAGGCGTCGACGTCGAGATCAAGGTCCAGTAGGAGTTCCCCGATGCCTGGATTGATCGGCAGAAAGCTGGGCATGACCCAGATCTTCACGGAAGACGGAGAGGCCGTCGGCTGCACCGTCCTCGAGGTGGGCCCGTGCCCCGTGGTGCAGGTCAAGACCCGGGACCGGGACGGCTACGATTCGGTGCAGCTCGGGTTCGGCCGCCGCAAGGAGAACCGGGTGCGGCGGCCCGAGGCGGGCCACGCGGCGCGTGCCGGACTGGACCACGTCCCGGCGCACCTGGCCGAATTCGACCTCGCCGAGGGCGTGGAATACGAGCCCGGGCAGACGCTCACGGTCGACATGTTCGAGGTGGGCCAGCGCGTCCGGATCAGCGGAAATACGAAGGGCCGCGGCTTCCAGGGCACGGTGAAGCGCTGGAACTTCGGCGGCTCGCGTGCCTCGCACGGCGCGAAGAAGATCCTGCGCAAGCCCGGATCCATCGGCCCCGGGACCGACCCGTCGCGGGTCATCAAGGGTCGGAAGATGTCGGGCCGCATGGGCGGAAAGAAGCGCACGGTACTGAACCGCCGCATCGAGCGGGTGGACGTCGAACGGAACCTTCTCCTCGTCCGCGGCTCGGTGCCCGGCGCGAGGAACAACGTGGTGGTGATCCGCTCGAAGTGAGCGGAGGACGAGCGGAGGCGCGGCCGGACGCCCAGGGGGCGTGCGGACCGCAGGGAGAAGCGGGATGAAGGCGAAAGCGTACACGGCGGCCGGCGAGGCGCGGCCGGGAGAGGTGGACCTCCCGGGCGACCCGTTCGACGGCACGGTGAACAAGGCGGCCCTGCACCAGGTGGTCACGGCCATCCGTGCCGCGGGCCGGCAGGGCACCCACGCGACCAAGACGCGCCAGACGATCCGGGGCGGTGGCGCCAAGCCCTGGCGGCAGAAGGGGACCGGTCGCGCCCGGCAGGGTTCGATCCGCGCCGCCCAGTGGCGGGGCGGATCGGTCGTGTTCGGTCCGCAGCCCCGCAGCTACCGGGTCGCAGTGAACAAGAGCACGCGGCGGCTGGCGATCCGCTCGGCGTTGAACGCCCGGGCGGCGGAGGGCGCGCTGGTCCTCTCCGAGCCTCTCGCCTTCGAGCGGCCGCGCACCCGCGAGCTCGCCGCGTGGCTCGAGGCGGTGGGCGTGCAGGGGAACGTGCTGATCCTGACCGATGGACTGAAGCGCGAGGTGTACCTGTCGGCGCGAAACCTGCCCGGCGTGCAGGTCCTCCCGTGGGGCGAGGCGTCGGCCTACGACGTCCTGTGGTCCGATCTCGTGATCGTCGAAGAGACCGCCCTCGCCGCCGGCGGAGAGGAGGACCGATGAGCCGCCCGGCGCACGAGGTGATCATCCGGCCGCTCGTCACCGAGGAGACGTCGCTTCTCCAGTTCAACCCGGGCCGGATCCGGAAGCGGCATGCGGACGAGGATATCCCGGTTCGCCCGCGCTTCGCGTTCCAGGTGGTGAGGGATGCGACGAAGGTCGAGATCCGCAACGCCGTGGAGTCGATGTTCGACGTCCGCGTCGTGGCGGTCAACACGATGAACCTGATGGGCAAGCAGCGGCGCGTCGGCCGCCACGTGGGCCGGCGCCCGGACTGGAAGAAAGCGATCGTGACGCTCGCCGAGGGCGAGACGATCGACGTGTTCAGGGGGGAGTAGGATGGCGCTCAAGAGGTTCAGGCCGATCTCGGCCGGCAGTCGCTTCCGCTCCGTCTCCGCGTTCGAGGAGGTCACGCGGTCCACGCCCGAGAAGTCCCTCACCGAGGGACTCTCGAAGAAGTCGGGCCGCAACCACCACGGCCGGCTCACGAGCCGCAGGCGGGGAGGCGGGCACAAGCGGCGGTACCGGAAGATCGACTTCCGTCGCGACAAGCACGGCGTACCGGGTCGGATCGCCGAGATCGAGTACGATCCGAACCGCTCCGCCCGCATCGCGCTCGTGCACTACGCGGACGGCGAGAAGCGCTACATCCTCCACCCGCGGGGCCTGACGGTCGGGGCCTCGGTGATGTCGGGCCCCGGCGCGGAGCCGCGTACCGGAAACGCGCTGCCGCTGCGGGAGATCCCGCTCGGCACGACGGTCCACGCGGTGGAGCTGGTGCCGGGCAAGGGCGCCCAGATCGGGCGGTCCGCGGGCGCCGCGATCCAGGTCCTGGCACGCGAGGGCGACATGGTGACCCTGCGTCTGCCGAGCACCGAAGTCCGGATGGTCCGGGGTGACTGCCTCGCGACGCTCGGCCAGGTCGGCAACGTGGACCACGAGCTGATCCGGTCGGGCAAGGCGGGCCGGTCCCGCTGGCTGGGACGGCGGCCGAAGGTCCGGGGCGTGGCCATGAACCCGATCGACCACCCGCTCGGCGGGGGGGAAGGCCGGTCATCCGGCGGGCGGCCGCCCGTGTCCCCATGGGGGAAGGCGGAAGGGCGCAAGACCCGCAAGCACAAGAAGGGCAGCGATCGCTTGATCGTCCGCGGGCGACATCGCGGCAAGGCGACCAGGTAGAGACGGGGAGAGATCCGGATGGCCAGAAGCGTCAGGAAGGGACCGTACATCGATGCCCGCCTTCTTCAGAAGGTCGAGGCGATGAACCGGTCCGGTCAGAAGAAGGTGATCCGCACGTGGGCCCGGGCCTCGACCGTGAGCCCGGAGTTCATCGGCCACACGCTGGCCGTGCACAACGGGAACAAGTTCATCCCGGTCTACGTGTCGGAGAACATGGTGGGCCACAAGCTCGGCGAGTTCGCCCCGACCCGGCTGTTCCGGGGGCACGGGGGCAAGCTGGCCGACAAGCGTGGCCGGCTCTAGGCCGCCCCGCGGGCCGGCGCCGGACGACGAGGAGAGGACGATGGAAGGGCGTGCGATCGCCAGGAACATCGGGATGTCCGCCAGGAAGATGCGCCTGGTGATGGACCAGATCCGTCACCAGGACGTCAACCAGGCGTATTCCATCCTGCAGTTCTCGAAGAAGGCCGCGGCGGGACCGATCGACAAGGCGCTCCGGTCGGCCGTCGCCAACGCCGTGAACAAGGCCGAGGAGGCAGGAGACCGGCTGGACGTGGACGACCTGGTCGTCTGCCGGGCCTGGGTGGACGAGGGGCCGACGCTCCGCCGTTACCGGGCCGCCGCGATGGGGCGGGCCGCCCCGCGCCGGAAGCGTTCGAGCCACGTCACCGTCATCGTGGGGAAGAGAGAGTAGCCGTGGGCCAGAAGACGCATCCGTACGGGTTCCGACTCGGGCTCGTGAAGCCCTGGAAGTCGCGCTGGTACGCCAGGAGCCGGGACTTTCCGCAGCTGCTCGCCGAGGACGAGAAGCTCCGGAAGTACCTGCACGCCCGGCTCGACCACGCCGCCGTCTCGAGCATCGAGATCGAGCGGAAGCCGACCAAGATCGTGGTGACGATCCACACCGGGCGTCCCGGCGTGGTCATCGGCAAGCGCGGCTCCGAGGTCGACAAGCTGCGCGACGAGCTCGCCCTGCTCACCGACTCCGAGGTGTCGGTGAACGTGGAGGAGGTCAAGCGGCCGGAGATCGATGCCCAGCTCGTGGCGGATGGCATCGCGCACCAGCTCAAGCAGCGGATCAGCTTCCGGCGCGCCATGAAGCGAGCCCTCCAGTCGGCCATGCGGTCCGGCGCCGAGGGCGTGAAGATCCAGTGTGGCGGGCGCCTCGGGGGCGCCGAGATCGCGCGCACGGAGGGCTACCACGAGGGGCGGGTTCCCCTGCACACGATGCGGGCGGACATCGACTACGCCTCCACGATGGCCAAGACGACGTACGGAACGATCGGCGTGAAGGTCTGGGTGTTCCACGGCGAGGTGGTGGACGATCGCCGCGGTCAGACCTACACGGCCGGCGGGAGCGCGTGAGGAAGGCATGCTTTCACCGAAGCGGGTCAAGTACAGGAAGCAGCAGAAGGGTCGGATCCGGGGCCGGGCGCAGCGGGGCAACTCGATCGCGTTCGGGGACTTCGGACTCCAGAGCCTGGAGCCGGCGTGGATCAGCAACCGGCAGATCGAGGCGGCGCGTGTCGCGATGACGCGCCACATCAAGCGCGGCGGCAAGGTCTGGATCCGGATCTTCCCGGACAAGCCCATCACCTCGAAGCCGGCGGAGACCCGGATGGGGAAGGGGAAGGGAAGTCCCGAGGGCTGGGTCGCCGTGGTGAAGCCGGGACGGGTGATGTTCGAGCTCGAGGGCGTGCCCGAGTCCGTGGCGCGGCGCGCCATGGAGCTCGCATCGGCCAAGCTGCCGGTGAAGACCCGTTTCCTGGCCCGGGAGGGCTGACGCCATGGATGCGAATCGGATCCGGGAACTGACCGTCGAGGAGATCGACGGGGAGATCGAGCGGGCCAGCACCGAGTTGTTCAACCTGAAGTACCGTGCGAGCTACGAAGAGCTGGAGAGCACCGCCCTGTTGCGCGAGCTCAGGAAGACGGTCGCGCGTCTCAAGACGATCCGGCACGAAAAGGAACGGGAAGCGGCGGGGAAGTCCGATGCCTGACCAGACGATGGATACCGCGGGCCGCCGCAAGCAGCGGACCGGAACGGTCGTGAGCGACGCGATGGACAAGACGGTCGTCGTGTCGGTGGAGCGCCGCATGGCGCATCCGCTGTACGGCAAGCGCGTCACGCGCCAGCGCAAGTACCACGCGCACGACGAGAACAACGAGATGCGGATCGGGGACCTGGTGCGGATCGAGGAGACCCGGCCGCTGTCGCGCCGCAAGCGCTGGCGTGTCATCGAGCTGCTGGCCCGTCCGGAACAGGAGGCCTGACCGATGATCCAGCAGGAGTCCGAAGTCCGCATCGCGGACAACTCGGGGGCGCGGCGCGCCCGCTGCATCCGGGTGCTCGGCGGATCGCGGCGCAGGTACGCGGGCCTCGGCGACATCGTCGTGGTGACGATCAAGGATGCGATCCCCGGCGGCACCGTGAAGAAGGGCGAGGTGGCGAAGGCGGTGATCGTGCGCACGGCCCGCGAGAGCCGGCGCGCCGACGGCACGTACATCCGGTTCGACGAGAATGCGGCCGTCATCATCAACGATGCGGGCGAGCCGCGGGCCACGCGCATCTTCGGTCCCGTGGCGCGCGAGCTTCGCGAGAAGCGGTTCATGAAGATCGTGTCGCTCGCCCCGGAAGTGATCTGAGGAGCCCGACGGATGAGTCGCGACAGAAAGCAGAGCGGGAAGATGCACGTGCGCAGGGGGGACCGCGTCCAGGTGATCTCGGGCAACCACAAGGGGGCCCGTGGCACCGTGCTGCGGGTGATCCCGAAGAAGCAGCAGGTGGTCATCGACGGGGTGAACCTGCGCAAGCGCCACGAGGCACCCACGCAGCAGAACCCGGAGGGCGGGATCGTCAGCTTCGCGGCACCGATCCACGTCTCGAACGTCATGCTCATCGACCCGAGCGACGACGCGCCGGCCCGGTACCGGGCCCGTGTCGAGGAAGACGGGACGAAGGAGCGCATCTCGGTACGTACCGGGAACCCGATCCCGAGGCCGTGAACGGCCCGGGCACGCACAGCGATAGAGTGAAGCGCCGATGAAGCACATGCCGAGACTCAGGCAGCATTACGAGGAGAGCGTCACCGGGAAGCTCCGGGAGACGTTCGGGTTCGAGAACCCCATGGAGACCCCGCGGCTCGAGAAGATCGTGCTCAACGTGGGCCTGGGGGATGCGAAGGACGATCCGAAGCTGCTGGAGTCGGTCGTCCGGGAGCTCGGACTCATCACCGGCCAGCGGCCGGTGGTGACGCGGGCCCGCCGGTCGATCTCGAACTTCAACCTGCGGGACGGGATGCCCGTCGGGGTGATGGTCACCCTGCGGGCGGGCCGCATGTACGAGTTCCTCGACCGCTTCATCAGCACGGCGATCCCCCGGATCCGCGACTTTCGCGGCTTCAACGGGCGGGCGTTCGACGGGCGCGGGAACTACACGGTGGGGATCCGGGAGCAGATGATCTTCCCCGAGATCGACTACGACGACGTGGTCCGGGTGCACGGCATGGACATCACGTTCGTCACGACCACGGACCGGGACGACGAGGCGCTCGTGCTGCTGCGCGAGTTGGGCTTCCCGTTCCGCGGCGAGACCCCCGTCGTCGTCTGACCGGCGCGGGACGGCAGGAGCATTCCAGGAGAGCCAGATGGCGAAGAAGTCTCTGATCGAGAAGGCGAAGCGGAAGCCGAAGTTCACGGCGCGCCGCGTGCGACGCTGCCAGCGGTGCGGACGGGCCCGCGCGTACATCCGCAAGTTCGGCCTGTGCCGGATCTGCTTCAGGGAGATGGCGCTGAAGGGGGAGATCCCCGGCGTCCGGAAGGCGAGCTGGTGAAACGATGAGCATGACAGATCCCATCGCCGACATGCTGACCCGCATCCGTAACGCCGGCGGCGCCGGCCACAGGCGGGTGGACATGCCGGTGTCGAAGCTGAAGGTCGAGGTCGCCCGGATCCTGACGGAGAACCACTTCGTCCACGGCTACAAGGTCCTGGACGACGGTCGCGGGGGCGTGCTCCGGGTGTACCTCAAGTACACGGAGGACGACCGCCCGGTGATCCGGTCCCTGCGCCGGGTCTCCCGGCCGGGCCTGCGGAGGTACTCCGGGGTGGAGGACCTGCCCCGGTCGCGGTCGGGGCTCGGAGTCACGATCGTTTCGACCTCCCAGGGCGTGATGACGGATCGCGAGGCGCGTCGCCGGAGCGTCGGCGGCGAGATCCTCGCCACGGTCTACTAGGAGCGAAGTCGCCATGTCGAGAGTCGGAAAGCTGCCGATTCCCGTCCCCGAGGGCGTCCAGGTGACGGTCGAGGGGAGCCGGGTCCACGTGAAGGGCCCCAGGGGAGATGCCGAGGGGACCTTCGACCGGGACCTGAAGATCGCCCTGGAAAACGGCGAGATCCGCGTGTCGCGCCCCACGGACCAGCCCCGGCACCGGTCCGTGCACGGCCTCACGCGCTCGCTGATCGCGAACATGGTCCAGGGCGTGACGGAGGGATTCGAGCGATCGCTGGAGATCCACGGCGTCGGGTACCGCGCCCTGCAGAAGGGACGCGACGTGGAACTGAACGTGGGCTACAGCCACCCGGTGACGTTCGCGGCGCCCGACGGCATCGAGCTCGTCGTGGAGTCGCCGACGCTCCTGCACGTGCGGGGGATCGACAAGCAGCAGGTGGGAGAGATCGCGGCGCGGATCCGGCGCGTCCGGCCGCCCGAGCCGTACAAGGGCAAGGGGATCCGGTACCGGGGCGAGCAGGTCCGCCGCAAGGCCGGCAAGGCTGCGGCCTCGGCCGGCTGATCCGGCCGGGAACAGGGAACACGGTACGGGTCCGGCGAAGCCGCGGCCCGGAGGCGGAGGAAGCGACATGGCGGGAAGGAAGTCGGCGCAGCGACGCCAGCAGCGGGCGAAGCGGCACGCGCGCGTGCTCAAGAAGGTGCGAGGCACCGCGGAGCGCCCGCGCCTGGTCGTCCACCGCAGCCTGCGCCACATGGAGGGCCAGCTGGTCGACGACGATCGGGGTGTGACGCTCATCGGTCTGTCGACCCGGACCATCGAAGGTTCCGAGGCGGTGGAGGGCCGGTCGGCCAAGGTCGCGAGCGCGTACGTGGCGGGCCGGACGCTCGCGGAGCGGGCCCGGGCCGAGGGCATCGAGGCCGTGGTCTTCGACCGCGGCGGCTACCGGTATCACGGGCGCGTGCAGGCGTTCGCCGATGGGGCGCGCGCTGGCGGCCTCAGGTTCTAGATCGGACAGACGACCGGGAAGGCCGTCGCGGACGCGGCGGCCGAAGCGGTCCGGAAGGCACGGAGCATGGCGAAGAAGCAGAGCAGAAGGCGGCGCGGCGAGGGCGACAACTTCAAGGAGAACGTGATTCACGTGAATCGCGTCTCCAAGGTCGTGAAGGGCGGACGGAGATTCTCGTTCACGGCCCTCGTCGCCGTCGGTGACGGACAGGGGCGAGTGGGCACGGCGCTCGGCAAGGCCAACGAGGTCGCCGAGGCGATCCGCAAGGGGCTCGAGCGGGCCCGGGACTCGATGGTCGAGGTGCCGATCATCGGGGGCACGATCCCGCACGAGCAGCTGGGTCGCTTCGGGGCCGGCAAGGTCCTGCTCAAGCCGGCCGCGCCGGGAACCGGCGTCATCGCGGGCGGTCCCGTGCGGGCCGTGCTCGAGTGCGCCGGCATCCAGGACATCCTCACGAAGAGCCTCGGGACCAACAACCCTCTCAACGTCGTCGCGGCCACGATGCAGGGACTCGAGGCGCTCGTCACCCCGGAGCAGGTGGCGCGGGAGCGCGGCGTGGACGTCGAGACGATCCGGGAGGCGATGCGTGGCTGAGAAGATCCGCATCCGGCAGGTCCGCAGCGGCTCCAACGCCCCGCGCCAGCAGCAGGACACGCTGCGGGCGCTGGGCCTGCGGCATCATCAGGCAGTGGTCGAGCAGGAGGACAACCCGACGATTCGCGGCATGATCCGCGTCGTCTCGCACCTCGTGGTGGTCGAGGAGGTCGAGTAGATCCATGGCGAAGGAAGACAAGCTCGGACTCGACAACCTGCGTCCGCCCGAGGGCTCGCGGCACGCCCGCAAGCGCCTCGGTCGCGGGCACGGTTCGGGTCACGGAAAGACGTCCGGCAAGGGTCACAAGGGACAGAAGTCGCGCACGGGCGTGTCGATCCCGGCGTGGTTCGAGGGCGGGCAGATGCCCCTGTACCGGCGCGTCCCGAAGCGCGGCTTCAAGCCACTGGTGCGACGCCGCTTCCAGACCGTGAACCTGGGCGCGGTCGCGGGCCTTCCGGGCGACGAGATCGGCCCGGAGGAGCTGGCGGCGCACGGGCTCGTCGGCCGGTCCGACCGCCCGGTGAAGATCCTCGGCGACGGGGAGGCCGACCGGGCCGTCACGGTCCGCGCGCACGCGTTCTCGGGCTCCGCGCGAGAGAAGATCGAGGCGGCCGGCGGCCGCGCGGAACTGATCGGCTGACATGGCGAACGAGCGGAAGCAGGCGCTGGAGAACGCCGCGGCGATTTTCAAGGTACCGGAGCTGAAGGCCAAGATCCTCTTCACGCTCCTCTGCCTCGCCGTGTACCGCCTGGGAGCGCACATCCCGACGGCGGGCGTGAACCTGACCGCCCTGCAGGCGCTGGCGGGCCAGTTCCAGGGCACCCTGTTCGGCATCTACGACATGTTCACCGGGGGGGCGCTGGCCCGCGCGACGGTATTCGCGCTCGGCATCATGCCCTACATCTCGGCGAGCATCATCTTCCAGGTGCTCGGGGCGACGTTCCCGACCATCGAGAAGATGCAGAAGGAAGGCGAGGAAGGGCGCCGCAAGATCACCCAGTGGACGCGCTACTCCACCGTCGTCCTGTGCGTGATGCAGGCGTACGGCTACTCGATCTTTCTCGAGTCGAGCCCCGGCGTCGTCGTGGACCCGGGCCTCGGGTTCCGTCTCACGACCGTCCTGCTTCTCACTTCGGGTGGGATCTTCGTGATGTGGCTGGGCGAGCAGATCACCGAGCGGGGCATCGGGAACGGGATGTCTCTCCTGATCTTCTTCTCGATCCTGCAGGGATTCCCGGCGGCCGTGTTCAACACGCTCGAGCTGTGGCGGGCCGGCGGGATCAGCCTGTTCAAGCTGGCGCTCCTCGTGGCGGTGCTCATCGCGATCACGGCGGCGGTCGTGGCGCTGACGATGGCGGCGCGGAAGATCCCGGTACAGATTCCGCGCAAGGTCGTGGGACGGGGACGGGTGCGGGAGGGCGCCAAGTCGTTCATTCCGATCCGGATCAACTCGGCCGGCGTCATGCCGATCATCTTCGCACAGGCCCTGATCATCGTGCCGGGAACGCTCTATTCTTTCACCGGCGGGCAGGGAATCGCGACGTCGGGTGTGCAGGGCGTGCTGTACGACCTGAGCCAGATGTTCCAGATCGGCTCACCGGTCTACTACGTTTCGTACGCGATCCTGATCATCCTGTTCACGTACGTGTACACGGCGATCATCTTCAACCCGGTCGACCTGGCGGAGAACCTGAAGAAGCAGGGCGGGTTCATTCCCGGCGTCAAGCCGGGCGCGCAGACGGCGGAGTACATCGACCGCGTCCTCACCCGCGTGACGCTGCCGGGCTCCGTGTACCTGGCGGTGATCGCGCTGCTCCCGTTCTGGATCTTCGACGCGTTCGACATCCAGACGTTCTTCTTCGGCGGCACGTCGCTGCTGATCGTGGTGGGCGTGGCCCTGGACACGGTGCAGCAGGCGCAGCAGCACCTCCTGCTGCGGCAGTACGAGGGCTTCATGAAGAAAGGGCGGGTGAAGTATCGGGGCCGCCAGCGGTACATGTGACATCGCCATGCGGATCGTGCTGTCGGGCCCGCCCGGTGCGGGGAAGGGAACGCAGGGCGAGCTCCTGAGCCGGGAGCGGGGGATCCCGCGGCTCGCCACCGGGGATATCCTCCGCGAGGCGCGCCGCTCGGGGACGCCGCTCGGCGAGGAGGCGAAGCGGTACATGGACGCGGGCGAGCTCGTGCCCGACGACGTGATCCTCGGGATCGTGCGGGAAGCGCTGCAGCGGCCGGCCGCCGCGCGGGGCTTCATCCTGGACGGCTTCCCGCGTACCCTGGAGCAGGCGAAAGGCCTCGAGGGGATCCTCGCCGATCTCGGGTGGTCGCTCGATGCCGTGGTGGAGATCGACGTGCCGGACGACGAGATCGTGCGCCGGCTCTCGAGTCGCCGGGTGTGCGTGGAGTGCGG
>JAVVDU010000012.1:0-52113 GCA_032251515.1 Gemmatimonadota bacterium | reverse complement strand
CGGGCCGGGCGGATCGTGGCCGGGGTGCTCCGACTGGTGCAGGAGCGGGCGGAGCCGGGCGTCAGCACGGCCGGCCTCGACCGGATGGCGGAGACGTTCATCCGCGACCACGCCGGGGCGGTGCCGGCGTTCAAGGGGCTATACGGGTTCCCGGCGACGTTGTGCACGAGCGTGAACACCGAGGTTGTGCACGGGATTCCGTCCGAGGGACGCCGGCTCGCCCCGGGCGACCTGTTGAGCGTCGACGTCGGCGTCCGGCTGGACGGGCTGTTCGCCGATGCGGCGGTCACGATTCCGGTCGGCGACGTGACGGGCGAGGCGGAGCGGCTGCTGCGGGTGACGCGGGATGCCCTCGCAGTGGGCGTCGCGGCCGCGCGACCGGGCGGACGTGTGGGAGACATCGGGGCCGCGGTGCAGCGGCGGGTGGAGGCGGACGGGTTCAGCGTCGTGCGGGAGCTCGTCGGGCACGGGGTCGGGTTCGACGCCCACGAGGCGCCGCACGTGCCGAACTACGGCCGACCGGGTCGGGGCGAGCCGCTCGAGACGGGGCTCGTCATCGCGATCGAGCCGATGGTGAACGCGGGAGACCGCCGGATCCGGCAGCTGGACGACGGGTGGACGGTGGTCACCGCGGATGGCGGGCTGTCGGCCCACTTCGAGCATACGGTGGCAGTGACGGCGGACGGGCCGCGCATTCTCACGGCCGTGCCGTCGGACATGCGGGTCAGCGGGAGGAAGGCATAGCCGTGGCGAAGGAAGAAGCGATCCAGATGGGGGGTGAGGTGATCGAGGCCCTGCCGAACGCGATGTTCCGCGTGCGGCTGGAGAACGATCACGAGATCACCTGTCACGTTTCCGGCAAGATCCGCATGAACTACATCCGGATCCTGCCGGGAGACCGGGTGACGGTCGAGATGTCGCCCTACGATCTCTCGAAAGGCCGGATCACGTACCGCTTCAAGTGAGCGGCTGCCGGGCCCGCATTGAAAAACACGGCGGAAGCTGCTATCCTTAACGGCTCTTTCGCGCACGGAACGCGGAATCACGGGGCAGACGATGAAGGTACGATCCAGTGTGAAGCGGCTCTGCGAGCACTGCAAGATCATCCGCCGGCGCGGAACGGTGCGGGTGATCTGCAGCCGCAACCCGAAGCATAAGCAGAGGCAGGGCTAGGAATGGCGAGAATCGCGGGTGTCGATCTGCCCAGGGACAAGCGCGTCGAGATCGCGCTCACCTACATCTACGGAGTCGGCCGGCCCACGGCCCGGGCGATCCTGGCAGAGACGGCGGTGAACCCCGACACGCGGGTTCACGCCCTCTCGGACGAGGACGTCAGCCGCCTGCGCCGGGTGATCGAGAACCGGTACAAGGTCGAGGGCGCCCTGCGCACCGAGACGTCGATGAACATCAAGCGCCTGATGGACATCGGCTGCTATCGCGGGCTGCGGCATCGTCGCGGCCTGCCGGTCCGGGGCCAACGTACGCACACGAACGCGCGCACCCGCAAGGGTCCGCGGCGCACCGTGGCCGGCAAGAAGAAAGCCCCGCGGAAGTAAGGGAGAAGCGCGAGCATGGCGAAGCCGAAGACGGGTGGACGCAGGAAGCGGCAGGTCGACGCGGAGGGCGTCGCGCACATACAGGCCACGTTCAACAACACGATCATCACGATCACGGACGTGGAGGGCGGCACGGTCGCCTGGGCCAGCGCCGGCAAGGCGGGGTTCAAGGGCTCGAAGAAGTCCACGCCGTTCGCCGCCACGATCGCGGCGGAACAGGTGGGGCGCGAAGCCGCATCCATGGGGATGAAGCGCGTCCACGTGCGGGTGCAGGGGCCGGGCTCCGGACGGGAATCGGCGATCCAGGCGCTCCAGGCGGCGGGGCTCACGGTCCGGTCGATCCGCGACGTCACGCCGATCCCGCACAACGGCTGCCGGCCGCCCAAGAAGCGTCGCGTCTGAGCGGCCGGCCACGCGCCGGCACACACTGCACACGGAAGCGAAGAGGTAGGGTCGTACATGGCTCGCTACACGGGACCCGTCTGCCGGCTCTGCCGCCGGGAAGGCGAAAAGCTGTTCCTCAAGGGGAAGCGCTGCTTCACCGAGAAGTGCGCGATCGAGCGCAAGGGCTATCCGCCCGGCGCGCACGGGACGGGGCGGCGTCGGCGCCGCCAGTCGGAGTACGCCACGCAGCTGCGCGAGAAGCAGAAGGTCAAGCGGATCTACGGGGTCGGAGAGAAGCAGTTCCGGACCCTGTTTGCCCGGGCCGTGCGGACGCGGGGGATCACGGGCGAAAACCTCCTGGTGCAACTGGAGTCGCGCCTCGACAACGTCGTCTACCGGCTCGGGTTCGCCCCGTCGCGGAAGGCGGCGCGGCAGCTCGTCCGGCACCGGCACGTCCTGGTGAACGGAACCACTGTCGACGTCCCGAGCTTTCAGGTGGCGCCGGGACAGGAGGTCGCGATCTCGGCCGGCTCGCGTGACATGCCGCTCGTGCGGGAGGCCGTGGATGACCGCAAGGGCAAGGACACCCTCTCGTGGCTCGGCGCGGATTACGAGAATCTGACGGGCCGCATGCTCGAATGGCCGTCCCGGGCGGACATCCCGCTCGCGGTCCAGGAGCAGCTGATCGTCGAGCTCTACAGCAAGTAATCGAGGCGGAACGCGTAATATGCTTGATCTCACAGGTCTGGTTCTCCCGAGTTCGGTCGAGGAGCGCAACCGCTCGGACGACGGCCGCCGCGCCGAGTTCGTGCTGCAGCCTCTAGAGCGGGGATTCGGGCACACGATCGGGAACTCGCTGCGGCGGGTGCTCCTGTCGTCCCTCCCGGGGTCGGCCATCTGGGCCTTCCGTGCGGACGGAGTGCAGCACGAGCACCAGACGATCCCCGGCGTGGTCGAGGACGTCCACCAGGTGATCCAGAACCTCAAGTCGCTGGTGATCCTCCTGGATCCGGGGGTCGACGAGGCCCGGTTGTCGCTGTCCATACGCAAGGCGGGCACGATCCGGGCATCCTCGATCGAGCCGGTGTCGGGCGTGACGGTCGTCAACGCCGACCAGGTCCTGTTCAGCCTGCAGGACGACCTGCCGGACAGCCGGCCCCTGACGCTCGACTTCTGGGTGAACCGGGGGCGGGGCTTCGTGGCGGCGGAACAGCACCCGAAGCCCGAGGACGCGCCGGTCGACCTGATCCGGGTGGACTCGATCTACAACCCGGTCGTGCGGGCGAACTTCCTCGTCACCGAGACCCGGGTCGGTCAGCGCACGGACTTCGACCGGCTGACCCTCCAGATCGAGACGAACGGGTCGATCGATCCCGCGGCGGCCGTGATGAACGCGGCCGGGATCGCGCGCACACACCTCGACTATCTCGCGGGCCTCGGCGGCAACGGGGATGGAGCGCCCGACGCGCGGCCCGTCCCCCGGCGTCAGCCCGTGTCCGACGACGTGCAGGAGCTGCTCGCCCTGACGCTCGACCAGGTGGACGGGATTTCGATCCGCTCCCGCAACAACCTCGACAAGGCGGACATCCGGACGCTCTTCGACCTCGTGACGCGGTCCCGGGACGAGATCCTCGACGTCCCGAGCTTCGGCGAGAAGTCGCTGGAGGAAGTGGCCGACGCGGTGGCGCAGCACGGGCTCCGGTTCGGCATGGCCGTGGAGCGCGACGAGGCGGGACGCTTCTGGTTCGCCGAGCAGGAGGACGCCGGAGACCCGGAGGACTCCGATGAGGCATAGGAAGAAGGGGAGGGCCCTCAGCCGCTCCGTCAGCCACCGGTCCGCGATGCTCCGGAACATGGCCACGAGCCTGATCCTGCACGAGCGGATCCGGACCACCGAGGCGAAGGCACGGGAACTGCGGCCGTTCGTCGAGAAGCTCATCACGCTCGGCGGCACGGACGATGTCCACAGCCGCCGGCAGGCCAGGCGCCGGATCGCCGACCGGCAGGCCATGCAGAAGCTGTTCGACGAGATCGGACCGCGGTTTCGCGACCGCCCCGGCGGCTACACGCGGATCCTGAAGCTGGGCGCCCGCAAGGGCGACGGTGCGGAGCTGGCGATCATCGAACTGACGGAGCGGGGCGAGCCCGCCTCCTCCGTGAACGCGAAGAGGTAGAGCGATGGGTCGTTCGGGCTTGTCGACCGTACTGGCGATCGTCGCGGTGCTCGCGGGCGTGGGCTTCTTCTGGTGGCTGGACCGCGAGGCGGCCGCGCTGGACGAGACCGTGGCCCCGGTCCTCGCCGAGGGAGAGGAAGCGGAGGCGCCGGAGGCCGTGGACCTCAACACGGCCGTGCTGGCCACCGATCCGGCCGGATCGGTGGGACAGATCGGCTGGATCCGCTTCGCCACGGTCACGGAGCGCCTCGGCCGGGCCTCCTTCGCGATCCGGCTGGACAGCGCGACGAGCCTGCCCGTGCTTCTTTCCCCCGACCTGATCGCGCGCGGCACCGAGGTGTACGGCAACGACCGGGTGACCATGTTCGGTCACCTGTTCACGCTGAACGACTCGATCCGGGGCGAATGGGTGAACCGGGGGGCGGTCGAACCGGACAAGGCGGAGGCCATTCCGGAGATCCCGGCCTTCTTCCTGGCCGATTCCCTGTCCATGAACTGAGCGGGCGGAACGAAGATGGCGAATTTCTGTCACGTATGCGGCAAGGGGCCGGCGAGCGGCAACCGCGTGAGCCACGCCAACAACCGCACCCGGCGGCGCTTCATGCCGAACCTGCAGCGGGTCCGGATCGACGAGCGGGGAAAGACGGTGCACGCCCGTGTCTGCACGCGCTGCCTGAAGGCGGGGAAGGTACGCAAGGCGTCCTGACGCCCGCGGCGTTGCGATCCGACGCGCCGCCGCTCGATCTCCGTCCGCGAGAGGCTCTGCCGAAGGGTGGGGCCTTTCTTGTGTCGGGACGCGGCACCGTGGCGGCGGCGGTCGCCGCTCTTCCCTGGCGTCGTTCCGGGTTCCCGAACCGGAGGATCCTCTCATGAAGGTTCTCGTCACCGGCGCGGATGGCTTCCTCGGCGAGCACCTCGTCGCGGAACTGCTCGAGCGGGGGCACGATGTCGCGGGCTCCGCCCTGCGCCTCCCTCCCGTGCGGGACACGCTGACCCCCGAGCAGGTGAAGCGGGTCGACTGGAAGGCGGCCGACGTGCGCGACCACGACGCCCTGGTGCGCCTCGTGGCGGCCATGCGCCCCGAGCGGATCTTCCACCTGGCGGGCTTCTCCTCGGGGGCCCGCGCCCGCGAGGCCGCCGGCACGGCGCTGATGGTGAACGCCGGGGGGACGGTGAATCTGTGCGAGGCGGTCCTCGCGGTGCGCGACGCCGATCCGGAGTTCGACCCGCGGATCATGGTGATGGGCAGCGGCGACGCCTACGGCGATGCGGCCCGGGACGGCGTGCCGCTCGTCGAGGGGATGCCGCTCCGTCCCGTCTCGCCCTACGGCCTCTCGAAGGCGGCCCAGGAGCTCGCGGCACACACCTACCGGCGGGCGCACGGACTCCGGCTGTTCGTGATGCGGAGCTTCAACCTCGTGGGGCCCGGCCAGGGCAGCAACTTCGTGGTTCCCGACTTCTGCGAGCAGGTGGCGGAGATCGCCGCCGGACGGCGGGCGGAGACCGAGCTGCAGGTCGGAAACCTCGACGTCGAGCGGGACTTCACGGACGTGCGCGACGGGGTGGCCGCGATCTGCGCGGTGATGGATCTTGTCGAGCCGGCGGCGGCCTACAATATCGCCTCCGGGTCGCCCATCCCGGTGCGCCGGCTCCTCGACTGGATTCTCGACGAAGCGGGCGTGGAGGCGCAGATTCGAGTCGACGCCGGAAAGGTGCGGCCGGGGGAGCCGGCGCGGATCCAGGGCGACGCCGGGCGGCTGCGCGCGGACACGGGCTGGCGGCCGCGGCGGCCGGTGGAGGAGTCGGTCCGGGAGGTGTACCGCTGGACGCTGGGCCGCATCCCGAGTGGAGGCACGTGAACCAGGGCGGGAGTCGAACATGAACGTCACCGTGATCGGCAGCGGATACGTCGGGCTGGTGGTGGGGGCGTGCCTGGCGGAGACGGGCAACCGCGTCGTGTGCGCCGACATCGACGCCGATAAGATCGACGGACTCAACGCGGGACGCATCCCCATCTACGAGCCCGGCCTCGACCGTCTCGTGGAGCGGAACCTCGAGGAGCGGCGGCTCCGCTTCACGACCGACGTCGCCGCCGCCGTGCAGCACGGGCAGGTCATCTTCATCGCGGTCGGCACGCCGCCGGACGAGGATGGATCGGCCGACCTGCAGCACGTGCTCGCCGTGGCGGGAGTGATCGGGCGGAACATCGCGGCAGGTACCGTGGTGATCACCAAGAGCACGGTTCCGGTGGGCACGGCGGCGAGGGTCAGGAGCGAGATCGCGCGGCACACGGACCGGCCGTTCTTCGTCTGCTCGAACCCGGAGTTCCTGAAGGAAGGCGCCGCGGTCGAGGACTTCATGAAGCCGGACCGCGTCGTGTGCGGCATCGACTCCGAGGAGGCGCGGCCCATCCTCGAGGAGCTCTACGCGCCGTTCGTGCGGAGCGGGAACCCCGTGATCTTCATGGACATCGCGTCCGCCGAGCTGACCAAGTACGCGGCGAACGCCATGCTGGCCACCCGGATCAGCTTCATGAACCAGGTGGCGGCGCTGTGCGAGGCTTCGGGGGCCGACGTGATGCTCGTGCGCAGGGGGATCGGGTCCGACCCGCGCATCGGGCCGGCCTTTCTCTACGCCGGGGCCGGCTACGGCGGCAGCTGCTTCCCCAAGGACGTGAAGGCGCTGATCCGCACGGGGGACGAGCTGGGCGTCGACCTGTCCATTCTCCGGGAGGTCGACGAGGCGAACGAGCGGCAGAAGGAATTGCTCGGCCGGAAGGCGCGCGACCGGTTCGGCGAGCTGCAGGGAAGGCGCTTCGCCGTCTGGGGCCTCGCCTTCAAGCCGGAGACGGACGACATGCGCGAGGCGCCGGCGCTGACCCTGATCGAGGAACTCCTCGCGGCCGGAGCCGAGGTGGCCGCGCACGATCCGGTCGCGGAACCGACGGCGCGCCGCTGGTACCTCGGGGATCGCGTCGCCTACGCGGATGACGAATACGAGGCGTGCCAGGGCGCCGACGCCCTCATCATCGTGACGGAGTGGCTGCAGTACCGGCGGCCGGACTGGCCGCGGATCAGGGAGCTGCTGAAGACCCCGGTCGTGATCGACGGGCGTAACCTCTTCGAGCCCGACCGCATGCGGCACGTCGGCTTCGAGTACTATCCGATCGGAAGAGAGCAGGTGCGGTGAGGGTCCTGATCACCGGGGCCGCGGGTTTCCTCGGGTCCCACCTGACCGACCGGTTTCTCGCCGATGGGCACTCCGTGGTGGGGATGGACAACCTCGTCACCGGGAGCATGGACAACCTCGCGCACCTGCAGGGCGAGCCGCGCTTCGAGTTCGTCCGCCACGATGTCTCGACGTTCATCGGGGTGCGCGGGGACCTGGACGGCGTTCTGCACTTCGCCTCTCCCGCGAGTCCCGTCGACTACCTCGAGCTGCCGATCCAGACGCTCAAGGTCGGGAGCCTGGGCACGCACAACGCGCTCGGCCTGGCCAGGGCCAAGTCGGCCCGGTTCCTCCTGGCCTCGACCTCGGAGGTCTACGGCGACCCGCTGGTCCACCCGCAGCCCGAGACGTACTGGGGCAACGTGAATCCGATCGGCCCGCGGGGCGTGTACGACGAGGCCAAGCGGTTCGCCGAGGCGATCACCATGGCCTACCGCCGGGTGCACGGCCTCGAGACCCGGATCGTCCGGATTTTCAACACCTACGGTCCCCGGATGCGCCCCGGGGACGGCCGCGTGGTGTCGAACTTCATCGTGCAGGCGCTGCTCGGGCACGACCTGACCGTGTACGGGGACGGCAGTCAGTCGCGCAGCTTCTGCTACGTGTCGGACGAGATCGACGGGATCTACCGCCTGTTCCTGAGCGACGTCGAGGACCCGGTCAACGTGGGGAACCCGGCCGAATTCACGGTCGCCGAGCTCGCTCGCCTGGTCCTGGACGCCGCCGGAAGCGACGCCGGCCTGCGCCACCTGCCGCTTCCGACCGACGACCCGAAGGTCCGGAGGCCGGACATCACGCGGGCGCGGGAGGCGCTGGGCTGGCATCCCGGGGTCGACCTGCGGGACGGACTGGAGCGGACCGTCGCGTACTTCCGGGGCCTCCACGAGCGGGGAGCGCTGCGGGCGCCGCCCGTGCTCAGCGGAGAAGGCGCCGGGCCGGGGGGGGCGGAGTGAAGGCGGGCGAGCCGGGGGAGCGGCGGCTGTCGGTCATCATGCCGGTGTACAACGAGCGCGGGACGATCGAAGAGGTGGTGCGGCGGGTGAACGCCGTGCCGCTGAAGATCGAGCTGGTGGCCGTGGACGACGGCTCGACGGACGGGTCGCGGGAGATCCTCCGGGAGCTCGCGGCGGACGGTCGGATCCACCGACTCATCCTGCACGAACGGAACCGCGGCAAGGGGGCGGCGCTGGCCTCGGGATTCGCCGAGGCCGGCGGCGACATCGTGATCATCCAGGACGCGGACCTCGAGTACGATCCCGGCGAATACCGCAAGCTTCTCGAGCCGATCCTGGCGGGGCGGGCGGACGTGGTGTACGGGTCGCGGTTCTTCGGGAGCGAGGCGCACCGCGTTCTCTACTTCTGGCACTACGTCGGGAACCGCTTCCTGACCCTCCTGTCGAACATGGTCACGAACCTGAACCTCTCCGACATGGAGACCTGCTACAAGTGCTTCCGCCGTGAAGTGCTCGAGGGCCTCGAGGTAGAGGAACGGGGCTTCGGCGTGGAGCCCGAACTCACGGCCAAGGTGGCGAGGGCCGGCTGGCGCGTGTTCGAGGTCGGCATCTCCTACAGCGGCAGGACGTACGCGGAGGGCAAGAAGATCGGCTGGAAGGACGGCGTGCACGCCCTCCGCTGCATCCTCAAGTACGGCCTGCTGCAGCGCTCGGTGCCGTCCGGCAGTCCGGCTGGCCGCCGACGGGATGCCTGACGCGGCGGGCCCGCTGCGGCGCCGGACGGAAGCCATCCGGGCCATGGCGCTGGGGGCGGTCTTCCTCGCCGTCGCGGCCTGTGGTCCGGAGGTGGAGAGCGCCGTCCAGCGGGGGGACCGGCTGCTGGCCGCCGGGGAGGTGGATGCGGCGATCGCCGAGTACAAGCTCGCGCTCCGCCAGGAGGGTCCGGAACCCGCGATCCTGCTGCGGCTCGGCCGTGCGCACGCCCGCAGCGGCGATGTGGACGAGGTGCTGCGGCACCTGTCGCCGCTGCTCGCCGAGGACTCGGCCTGGGCCGTGCCGGTGGCGGCCGAACTGTCGGAGGCCGCCCGGGTAGCCCGCGAGGAAGGGTCCCCCGAGAACATGGCGCGCGCCCTGGGGCCGGTCCTCGACCTGGGCCCCGGATTCGTGCCGAGGGACCTGCGGCTCCCGCTGGCGCGGCAGTACGCGTCGGTCAACGACTGGGGCCGCGCCGTCCCGCTGTACCTGGCCGCGGAGGAAGCGGGAGACCTGGAGGGCGAGGCGGTCCTCGAGCTGGCGCGGGCGTTCCAGGAGCTCGGCGGCTGTCGCGCCGCGCTGCCGTACTTCGAGCGATATCTCGCGCAGGCGGGACGGAGGGAGAGGACGGGCGCCATGTGGCAGTACGGGGCCTGTCTGTACGAGGTGGCGATGGCGGACCGGGTTCAGGGGCGGCGGGCCGAATCGATCGAGCGGCTGGATGTGCTGATCGAACAGGGCATTCCGCGCACGCTGCTCGACCGGGCGCACTACGCCCGGGGCGAGATGCATCTCGAGACGGGTGACACGGAGGCGGCGGAGCGGGATTTCCTGGCCGTGCTGGAGCTGAACCCGGTGCGGTCCGGCCCGCTCGTGCGACTGGCGGAGGAGCGGATCCGGGAGATCCGCTTCGGGGTCCGATAGGAAGCGAATCCATGGCCGGAGCGGGGATGGGACGACGGGTGGAGGCGGCCGCAGCGGCCGAAGAGGTCGAAGCGCCGGCGGGCGAGCGGGCACGGCGCGGACGGCAGCGTCCGTGGGCCGGTGCCGCACTGGCGCTCGTTCCGCTGGCAGCGGTGGCGTGCGGGATCGCCATGCCGCCGCCGGACGCGTCGCCGCGCCAGCGGTTCGACTGGTCGCGGGAGCGCTTCGAGCAGGAGAAGTACGCCGATGCCGTGCGCGGCCTGCGGGATCACCTGTTCCGGGATCCCCTCGACGCGACGTCGGACAGCGCGCGGTTCCTGCTCGCCGAGGCCTATCTGCGGTCCGAGCAGGAGCTGCTCGCGGCGAACGAGTTCCGCCAGTTCGCCACGACCCGGCCGAACAGTCCCCTGGCCGACGATGCCCAGCTGGGAACGTGCCGGGCCTACTGGGCGCTCTCGCCCGACCTGCCGCGGGACCAGGAGTTCACGCAGAACGTGGTCGAGGAGTGCACGCGGCTCCTCGAGTTCTTCCCGCGCAGCGAGCTCGCGCCGGAGGCGAGGCGGATCCTCGCCGCGGCGCGCGAGAAGCTCGCCCGCAAGGCGCTGCGGGTGGGGAAGTGGTATTTCGACCGGCGTCTGCACGAATCGGCCATCATCTACCTGGAGACGATCCTCCGCACCTGGCCGGAGGCGGAGGTTGTCCCGACGACCCTGGCGCTCCTGCACGATGCCTACTCCACCGTCGGGTTCCAGCGCGAGGCGGATGCCGTGCGCCAGCGGCTGGTCGAGGCCTATCCGGAGAGTCCGGAGGCCCGGCGCCTGGGAGGGGAGGAGGCCACCGGGCGATGACCCCGGCCGCGCGGATCGGGGTGTTCGGCGGCGCGTTCGATCCGCCGCACGTCGGTCACGTGATCGTCGCCCAGGAGGCGGTGGAGCTGCTGGGCCTCGACCGGCTCCTCGTGGTCCCCACCGCGCGTCCTCCCCACCGTGACGTGTACGCGAAAGCGGCCGAGCGGCTCGAGGTCACCCGACTCGCCTTCGCGCCGGATCGGAGGTTCGAGGTCAGCGACATCGAGCTGCGCCGGGACGGCCCGTCGTGGACGGTGGACACGCTGGAGGCGGTCGGAGCGGAGCGTCGACCGGCGGAGCTGACGCTGATCATGGGAGTGGACCAGTACCGGGCGTTCCGGTCGTGGCGGGACCCCCGGCGCATCGCGTCGCTGGCCCGCCTGGCCGTGCTGGCGAGGCGAGGCGAGGAACCGGATGCGGACCCGGAGTTTCCGTGCCGGGTCCTTCCCGTCACCCGGGTGGACGTGTCGAGCACGCTGGTACGCCGCCGGATCTCCGAGGGACGTTCCATCCGCTGGCTGGTACCGGAGGACATCCGCGGCCGGGTCCTCGAGATCTGGAAGCGCAACGTGAATTCCGGAGAGGTCCACGGCGATGGCCGGGGCCGCTCCGACAGACCGAACGCAGGGGACGGATGCTGAAGAGCCTGGTGAACCGGGTGCTGGGAACCCGGTTCGAACGAGAGATGCGCAAGCTGCAGCCGATCGTGGACGAGATCCGGCGGCACGAGGAGCTGCTGGCCGACTGGTCCGAGGAGGAGCTGCAGGCGCAGACGGAGCGGTTCCGCGAGCGGGTGCGGGAGCGCACCCGGGAGCTGGAGGAGGAGATCGCCGGCCTGCGGGAGGAGCGCCGCCACAGCGAGGAGCCGGGCCGGCGCGAGACCCTCACGATGCGGATCGGCGAGGCGGAGGAGGAACTCAGGGCGGCCACCGAGGAGGTGCTGGACGGGATCCTGCCCGAGGCGTTCGCCACGGTGCGCGAGGCGTGCCGCCGGCTCATGGGGCGGGAGATCGAGGTCACCGGGAACCGCACGACCTGGGACATGGTGCCCTACGACGTGCAGCTCATCGGGGGCATCGTCCTGCACCAGGGCAAGATCGCGGAGATGGCGACCGGGGAGGGGAAGACGCTCGTCGCGACCCTTCCGCTCTACCTGAACGCCCTCCCGGGCCGCGGCGCGCACCTCGTGACGGTGAACGACTACCTGGCGCGGCGCGACTCGCAGTGGATGGGCGCCGTGTTCCGCTACCTCGGGCTGACGGTCGGCTGCCTGGACGACTCCCAGCCCGGGACGGAGGAGCGGCGGCAGGCGTACCGCTGCGACATCACCTACGGCACGAACAACGAGTTCGGGTTCGACTACCTGCGCGACAACATGGTCGTGCGGGTCGAGGACCGGGTCCAGAGAGGGCACGCCTACGCGATCATCGACGAGGTGGACTCGGTCCTCATCGACGAGGCGCGGACTCCGCTCATCATCTCGGGCCCCGTGGGCCGCCCCGACGACCAGCAGGTCTACAAGCGGTACAATGCCCAGGTGGCGAGCCTCGTCCGCAAGCAGGTCCACCTCGTGAACGAGCTGGTCGCGGACGCCGAGGCGGGCCTGCGGAAGCTCGAGGAGGAGGCCGAGGACGCGAGCGAATTCGACACGGGCAGGGCGCTCCTCGCCGCCCAGCGGGGCGCTCCCCGCAACCGGCGGCTGCAGAAGCTCCTGAACGAGACCGGCGTGAAGCAGCTGCTGCAGCGCACGGAAGCGGCGCTGATGCGGGAGAAGGCGCTCGCGGAGGTCGACGAGCTGCTCCTGTTCACGACGGACGAGAAGGGGCACACGATCCAGATCAGCGAGCGCGGACAGGACGTGCTGAGCCCCGGCGACCCGGAGGCGTTCGTGGTCCCGGACATCTCCGAGTCCGTGAAGAAGGTGGAGGACGACGAGAAGCTCGGCCCGGACGAGAAGCGGGAGCGGATCCAGCAGCTGGAGCGGGACTACGCCGAGAAGGCCGAGCGGCTTCACATCATCCACCAGCTCGTGAAGGCGCACGCCCTGTACGAGAAGGACGTGGAGTACGTGGTGGAGGACGGCGAGGTCATCATCGTGGATGAGTTCACCGGCCGCAAGATGCACGGCCGCCGGTGGAGCGACGGGCTGCACCAGGCCGTCGAGGCGAAGGAGGGCGTGGCGGTGCGGGGCGAGACGCAGACCCTCGCCACGATCACGATCCAGAACTACTTCCGCATGTACGACAAGCTGGCGGGCATGACGGGTACCGCGGAGACCGAGGAGGGCGAGTTCCACGAGATCTACGGGCTCGAGGTCGTGGTGATCCCGACGAACCGCCCGGTGCGACGGATGGACGGGGACGACTTCCTGTTCCGCACGAAGCGCGAGAAGTACGTGGCGCTTCTCGACGAGATCGAGCGCATGCACCAGCGCGGGCTGCCGATCCTCGTTGGTACGACGAGCGTCGAGGTGTCGGAGACGGTCGCCCGCATGCTGAAGCGGCGAGGCCTCGTGCACGAGGTGCTGAACGCGAAGCAGCACGCGCGGGAGGCCGAGATAGTGGCCCAGGCAGGCCAGCCGGGGGCGATCACGATCGCCACGAACATGGCCGGCCGCGGAACCGACATCAAGCTGGGCGCCGGCGTGGTGAAGTGCGGCGTATGCGGCATCGAGTCCTCCGAGCCGGCGTTCGGCCAGGTGACGGAGCCGCCCGACCTCGGGCCGGACGAGGTCCGCACCCTCGGCTGCCAGGACGATCCCCCCTGCGGCCTGCAGATCCTCGGTACGGAGCGGCACGAGTCGCGCCGGATCGACCGGCAGCTCCGGGGGCGCGCCGGCCGCCAGGGCGATCCGGGGTCCAGCCGTTTCTTCCTGTCCCTCGAGGACGACCTCATGCGCCTGTTCGGCAGCGACCGGGTGGCGCGCGTGATGGACAAGCTGGGCGCCGAGGAAGGCGAGGTGATCGTTCACTCGTGGATGACGAAGTCCATCGAGCGCGCGCAGCGGCGCGTGGAGCTGCAGAACTTCGAGGCCCGCAAGCGCCTCCTCGAGTACGACGACGTCATGAACCAGCAGCGCGAGGTCGTCTACGACCTGCGGCTGTTCGCGCTGGAAGGGGGCGAGGACCTGAAGGGAGAAGCGTGGGAGATGATCGAGCGCTCGGTGCGGCTCGACGTCGCCCGCATCGTCCTTCCCGGCTCCGACCTCGATCAGTGGGACCTCAAGGCCCTGCGCGAGCGCCTGTTGCTCGACTACTTCGTCGTGGCCTCGTTCCTGGACGTCGACGACGCTCCGGGCGAGCTGCCGTGGGCCGACACGGACGAGCTGACCGACGCGGTCGTCCGGTTCGTGCACGATGGGTTCCGGCACAAGCTCGAGAGCTTCGGCGAGAACTGGGAGCGCGTGCTCAGCTTCGTGGTGCTGTCGGTGATCGACGAGAAGTGGAAGGAGCACCTGTACGACCTCGACCACCTGCGCACGTCCATCCACTACCGGTCGTACGGGCAGAAGGACCCGCTGGTGGAGTACAAGAAGGAGGCGTACGAGGCGTTCGTCGACCTGATGGCCGACATCCGCCGCAGCGTCGCGAACCTCCTGTTCCGCGCACAGCTGGACACCCGCCCCGTCCTGCGTGCCCCGCGGGTCAGCTCCCTGAGCGGGCCGTCGGACGTCACGGGCACGGGCGTCGCGGGACCGGCCGCCGCTCCGGCGGCGGGACGGCGCACGGCACCCGCGGCGTCCGGGACCGGAGTCGCGGCCACCGCCCTGGCCGACGAACGACCGGCCGAGACGCTCACCGGGATCGCCCCGGACGCGGCCCGCGCCGCGCGCCCTGCCCCCGCGGTTCCGTCGGGTGGGGCGGGGCTCGGGCCGGAGTACGAGAACGTGGGCCGGAACGACCCCTGTCCGTGCGGGAGCGGCAGGAAATTCAAGAAGTGCCACGGCGCCGCCGGCTGATTGATGCGGCGTTGAGCCACCCCTCCCATCTGTTCCGCGCGCGGAACGACGGGGACCCAGCGACGGGGAGGTGGCGAAGTGGCGAGGGGCATCCGGGAACTGCCGGCCGACGAGCGTCCGCGGGAGCGGCTCGAGACGCACAGCCCGTCGTCGCTGTCGGCGCGGGAGCTGCTGGCGCTCCTGCTCGGCTCGGGAGGGGCCGGGCGCACGGCCCTCGACCTCGCCTCCGAACTGCTCGTGTCTCATGGCGGGTCCCTGCGCCGGATCGGGGCGTCGGAGCCGGGCGCCCTGCGGAGCGTGCCCGGTATCGGGCCCGCCCGGGCGGCGACGATCGCGGCGGCGTTCGAGCTGGGTCGCCGCGCGAGCTCGGAGCCGGCGCGGCGCAGCGCCCGGATCCGCGGTCCCCGCGACGTGTTCCTGCGGCTCGGCCCGATGCTGCGGGACCGCCGGCAGGAGGAGTTCTGGGTGCTGTACCTGGACACGCAGAACCGGGTGATGAGCGAGCGGTGCGTCACCGTCGGGCTGCTGAACTCGTCGCTCGTGCATCCGCGGGAGGTGTTCATGCCCGCGATCGCGGTGGCGGCCGCGAGCTGCATCCTCGCCCACAACCATCCCTCGGGAGATCCGGACCCGTCGCCGGAGGACCTCGACGTCACCCTGCAGCTGGTGGAGAGCGGCCGGCTCCTCGGGATCCCCGTGCGGGATCACATCGTGCTCGGTGACGGGGGGTTCGTGAGCCTGCTGGAGCGCGGACTCCTGCACTCCGGGCCCGTCCCCACCGGTGCGGGGTCGCGGATGGCGGGGGGCGGGAGAGGCTGAGCGGGCCGCCGGGCCGGCCCGGCGCCGTGCCTTCCCCGCTTTGCGGGACTCCCCGCTCCGTCCCTATCATCCGGCCGGGAGCGCAACACGCGCCCCTGGCCCCGGGTAGGACTTCCGGGTGATGAGGACCGGAGCAGGGGGAGAGGCGTGTCCACGGACGCCGCGAAACTCGGAGCGAAGCGGGACGAGGCCGGGCCGGCGGGGCTCGATGGACAGTCGTGCCTGCTTCCCGCCGGGCTCCTCGAGGCGATCCGGGGGAGCGAGGACCGGCTGGACCTCGACCTCCTCGTGCGCGCCTTCCGCTTCTCGTCCGAGAAGCACGCGGGCCAGAAGCGGAGCTCCGGGGAGGACTACATCGTCCACTGCGTGGCCGTCGCCACGATCCTCGCCGAGATCCATCCCGACACGGTGAGCATCGCCGCCTCGTTCCTGCACGACGTGGTCGAGGACAGCAGCGCGACTCTCGAGGAGATCGAGGCGGAGTTCGGGACCGAGGTCGCCACCCTGGTGGACGGGCTCACCAAGATCTCGCGGGTCGAGATCCGCTCGCTCGCGGAGCGCCAGGTGGAGAGCTACCGCAAGCTCCTGCTCTCCATGGCGCAGGACGCGCGGGTCATCATCGTGAAGCTGGCCGACCGGCTCCACAACATGCGCACCCTCGAGCACCTGGAGCGCGAGCGCCGCCGCCGGATCGCCCTCGAGACGCGCGAGATCTACGCGCCCCTGGCGCACCGCCTCGGCATGGCCCGCGTCCGCTGGGAGCTGGAGGACCTCGCCTTCAAGTTCCTGGAGCCGGCCGAGTACCGGGAGCTCGCCGATACGATCGCCGAGAAGCGGAGCGAGCGCGAAGCCCTCATCGAGCGCGTCGTGGGCCCGTTGCGCGAGGAACTGGACGTGGCGGGGATCGCGTGCCGGGTCGAGGGACGGCCCAAGCACCTGTGGTCGATCCACCGGAAGATGCAGCGGCGGGGCAAGCCGTACGAGGAGATCTACGACGTCCTGGCCGTGCGCGTCGTGCTCGACTCCGTGCGGGACTGTTACCACGCCCTGGGCGTGATCCACAACAAGTGGACGCCGCTCACCGAGCGCTTCCACGACTACATCGCCACGCCGAAGTCGAACCTGTACCAGAGCCTGCACACCACGATCTTCGGACCCGGCGGCAGGCTGTACGAGATCCAGCTGCGGACCGAGGAGATGCACCGCACGGCCGAGCTGGGGATCGCCGCGCACTGGCGTTACAAGGAGCAGACCGGTGGGGACGAGGTGGACGACACGCTCACCTGGTTCCGGCAGGTGCTCGAGTGGCAGCAGGAGACGCGCGAGCCCGAGGAGTTCCTCGAGTTCCTGAAGATCGACCTGTTCCAGGACGAGATCTTCGTGTTCACGCCGGCCGGCGACGTGAAGCAGCTCCCCAAGGGAGCCACGCCGATCGACTTCGCGTTCGCCGTCCACACGGAGATCGGTTTCCACTGCGCCGGCGCCAAGGTCAACGGCCGCATCGCCCCGCTGTCACGGACCCTGCGGAACGGCGACACGGTGGAGATCCTCACGTCGGATGCCCAGACGCCGAACCGCGACTGGCTGGGGTTCGTGCAGACGAGCCGGGCCCGGCACCGCATCCGTCAGTGGATCCGGCGCGAGGAACAGGACACGGCGGCGCGCCTCGGGCGCGAGATCCTCGCCCGGGAGTGGAAGCGCCGCCGCCGCCGTCCGGAGGAGAGCCAGATCGACGAGGCGGCGGCGCTGCTGGGGATCGACGGGGGCAGCGAGGGGCTTTACGCGGCCGTGGGCCGGGGGGACGTCGGCCTGGCGAAGGTCCTGCGAGCGGTGTTCCGCGAGGATCCGCCGCACCCGCCCCCGGAGCGCAGCAGCGGCCCGCTGCACCGCCTGGTGGAGAAGGTGTGGAGCGGCTCGCGGGGCGTCCGGATCCAGGGAATGGACGACCTGATGGTACGCTACTCCCAGTGCTGCCAGCCGGTGCCCGGAGACGATGTGACGGGCTACATCACCGTGGGCCGGGGCATCTCGATCCATCGCAAGGATTGCCCGAACGTGCTGAACCTCCCGGACCTCCCGGAGCGCCGCATCCAGATCGACTGGGACGTCGACGGCTCGCGGCGCTTCCTCGTCCGGGTCGTGATGGAGGGCACGGACCGGCACGGTCTGTTCGCCGACATCGCCCGCTCGATCAGCGACACGGGCACGAACATCCAGTCGGCGGACATCAAGGCCGTGGAGGGCGGCATGCAGGGACAGTTCGTGATCGAGGTCGAGAACCTGGCGCACCTGAAGAAGGTGATGCGGCAGATCCGGCGCGTGAAGGGCGTCCTGTCGGTGGAGCGGAAGGAGAGCTTCGGGGACAGCGATCTCACCCTCGGCGTCGAGGGACCGGCGACGGGAGATGACGCGTCCGCGACCGACGACGGCGACGGCGATCCGGGCCGGGGCTCGGCCTGAGTCAGTCGGTCGAGGCGCCTCCCCCCGCCGCGATCGCCCGGTCCAGCTCCGCGATGCGCCCGGCCACGTCCGCGAGCCGGTCCAGGGTCTTCGCGGTACCGGGGTCCGTGGCGATCATCGTGCCCGTCAGGGTGTCCCGCAGCGCAGCGAACGCCGTCCGCACCACCGGGTCGGCCAGCGCCCGGTCCACGAACGGGCGGAGCCGACGTTCCGTCTCGGCGAGCTCGCGGGCCACCGCGGCCCGCTCCTCCGCGGTGGATGGCGCCGGCCCCGGATCATCGGGCGTGCGGATCGCCGGCGTCGAGAGCCGGGTGAGGTCGGTTCCGATCTCCAGCGCCCGGTCGAGGAGCGCCGAGTCGCCGGGCTCGCCCCGCGCGGCGAACTCCCGGATCGCGGTATAGAACTCCTCCTGCGCTGCGCGGACTCCCGGGTCGAGGAGGGCCGTGGCCTGGGTGCGGCGGATTCTCGCCTGCAGGTTCCCGAACTGCCGGAGGAGCTGCGACCGCTGGTCGCGGAGCGAGGCGAGCGCTTCGCGGTCCGTCCGGACCACGTCGCCGTCGCCCGTGCACCCGCCCAGCGACACGATGGCGGCGATCACGAGGACCCGGCGCACGGCCCGGGACGCTCCCGGTCCCCGAAGCCGGCGGCCGGTCGGGATGCGACCGGTCGGGATGCGATGTGCGGGCACGGCATGCCTCCGGAGGAACAGGGCCCCTTGAACGGTGCGGTCCGGAGGCGCAACGTGAAGGGCTCCGCCGGCGCGGTCAAGCCGGCGCACGACCGCCCGAACCCGGACGCGACGACGTGACGAACGCCTTCGACCTGCGACTTCCCTTCGAGCCGCTCGGCGACCAGCCCGCGGCGATCCGCGAGCTCGTGGAGGGGCTGGAGGCGGGGCGGCGCTGGCAGACCCTCCTCGGTGTGACGGGCAGCGGCAAGACGGTGACGATGGCCGGCCTGGTCGCGGAGAGCGGCCGGCCCACGCTGGTGATGAGCCACAACAAGACGCTCGCCGCGCAGCTGTACGGGGAGCTCAAGCAGTTCTTCCCGGCGAACGCGGTGGAGTACTTCATCTCCTACTACGACTACTACCAGCCCGAGGCCTACGTGCCGGCCACGGACACGTTCATCGAGAAGGACTCTTCGATCAACGAGGACATCGACCGGCTGAGGCTCCGCGCGACCTCTTCGCTCATGGAGCGGCGCGACGTCATCGTGGTGGCCTCCGTGTCGGCGATCTACGGCCTCGGCGACCCCGGTGGCTACCGGCGGCTGATGCTGGTCCTCGAGCGGGGGGGACGCACGTCCCGCCGCGACATCCTCGCCGGCCTCGTGCGGATCCAGTACGCCCGCAACGACCTCGAGCTGCGCCGCGGCACGTTCCGGGTGCGCGGCGACGTCATCGAGATCCTGCCGGCCTACGAGGAGCAGGCCGTGCGGATCGAGCTGTTCGGGGACGAGGTCGAGCGGATCGCCAAGATCGATCCGCTCACGGGACGGACGATCGCCGACCTGGAGCGGACGGCCGTGTTCCCGGCCACCCATTACGCGATCGAGCCGGACCGGCTGGAGCGGGCGGTGGACGGGATCCTGGTCGAGCTCGAGGAGCGGCTGCTGGAGCTGCGCGGCGAGGGAAAGCTCCTGGAGGCCCAGCGCCTGGAGAGTCGCACCCGGTTCGACGTGGAGATGCTCCGCGAGGTCGGCGTGTGCGCCGGGATCGAGAACTACTCCCGCTACTTCGACGGGCGGGAACCGGGCGAGCGGCCGTACTGCCTGCTGGACTACTTCCCCGACGACTTCCTCGTGATCGTGGACGAGTCGCACGTCACGGTCCCGCAGGTGGGGGCGATGTACGCCGGCGACCGCAGCCGGAAGCTCACGCTGGTGGAGCACGGGTTCCGGCTCCCGTCGGCCCTCGACAACCGGCCGCTGGCCTTCGAGGAATGGGAGGACCTGGTGCCGGCGGCGCTGTTCGTCAGCGCCACGCCCGGGGACTACGAGCTGCGACGCTCCGGCGGCGTCGTCACCGAGCAGCTGATCCGGCCCACCGGCCTCCTGGATCCTGCCGTGGAGATCCGTCCGGTGGCGGGCCAGGTGGACGACCTCCTCGAGGAGATCCGGCTCCGCACGGCGAGGCGGGAGCGGGTCCTGATCACCACGCTCACGAAGCGGATGGCCGAAGACCTCACGGAGTATCTCGCCGCCCGCGGCATCGCCGTCCGCTACATGCACAGCGACATCGACTCGATCGAGCGGGTCGAGATCCTGCGGGGCCTGCGCCTCGGGACCTTCGACGTACTGGTGGGCATCAACCTGCTGCGCGAGGGGCTCGACCTGCCGGAGGTGTCGCTGGTGGCGATCCTCGACGCCGACAAGGAGGGCTTCCTCCGCTCGGAGACGTCGCTCATCCAGACGATCGGACGCGCGGCCCGGAACGTGAACGGCAAGGCGATCCTGTACGCGGACCGCGTGACCGGGAGCATGGAACGGGCGCTCGAGGAGACGGAGCGGCGGCGGGTCCGGCAGGAGGAACACAACCGTGCGCACGGAATCGTCCCCCGCACGATCCGCAAGTCCGTGCAGCAGATCCGGTTCACGACCGCGGTGGCCGATGCGCGGGAGGAGGCGGAGCAGGCCGCGGACGAGGCGCGCGCCGTCGCGGAACGGCGCCGGAGCTACGGCGCCGGCTCGACGGAGCGGATCGTGGCGCAGTTGGAGGAGGAGATGCGCAAGGCGGCGGAGGCCCTGGACTTCGAGGCCGCGGCCCGGATTCGCGACGAGCTGTTCGAGGTGCGGGCAGGGATCGACGGCAAGGCGACCGGAGGAGGGCGGAAGGGGCGGACACCGCGGCGCGCGGGAGATGCGGGGGGACGGCGGTGAACGGCCAGGTTCGAACGGGCGGCGGGACTGGGCCGGGCGGCGCGCCGCGGCGTGCCGCGGCGTGCCTCGACGAGCCGTCGCTGGCCGCCTGGGCGGGCGAGCTGGGACGCGCCGCGGTGCGGCACGGAGCGTTCGTCTGCCTCCACGGGCCGCTCGGGGCGGGGAAGTCGACCGTGGTCCGCGCGGCCTGCCGGGGCGCGGGGGTCAAGGGGGTCGTGCCCAGCCCGACTTTCACCCTCGTCACCCGTCACCGGACGCCCGACGGCACGGAGATCCAGCACGCGGACCTGTACCGGATCGAGTCGCCCGCTCTGCTCACCGAGGCAGGCTGGCCCGAGCTCCTCGAATCCGCGGGCGCGGTGTTCGTGGAATGGGCGGAGCGGGCAGGGCCGCACCTGCCGGCCGAGCGCTGGGAGGTGCACCTCTCGTTCGCCGCCGAACCGGACCGGCGGCGGGTCGAGGTGCGGCGGGCCGGCGGGGCGCCTCCGCTGCCGGCGCCGGGAGGCGGGTCGTGCTGAGCCTGGCGCTGGACACGAGCGGGCCCCTCGGCAGCGTGGCCCTCGCGGGCCCCGGGGGACCGGCCGGGGAGTGTGCCCTGCCCGTGCGGGCCGATCATTCCGAGACGCTGCTTCCCGCGATCGACCGCCTGCTGTCGGGGGCGGACCGGCGCGCCGCCGACCTGGAGCGCGTCGTGGTGGGCGCGGGCCCCGGCTCGTTCACGGGCGTCCGCATCGGCGCCTCCGTGGCCAAGGGGCTGTGCGCGGCCACCGGGGCGGAGCTGCTCGCCTTTTCCAGCCTCGCCGCGATCGCCGCCGGCACCGGCTGCGCCGGGACGGTCTGTGCCGCGCTCGACGCGCGGCGCGGGCAGGTCTACGCCGCGGCGTACCGGTCGGGGGAGGGGTTCGCGGCGGTCTGGAAGCCCGCCGCCCTCTCCCTGGACGCGCTCGTCGAGCGGCTGCGGTCGGAGGGGGCGCAGGATGCCGGCTGGGCCGTGGCCGGGTCCCTGTCGCCGGAGCAGCGGGCGCGCCTCGTCGAGGAGGGACTGCGGGTCCTGCCGGCGCACCTGGGCGCGCCGCGGGCGGCGGCGCTCCTCTGGCTCGCGGATGCGGCACCGGGTTCCGGGTCGCTGGCCGACCCCGCGGGCTGGGAGCCGGAGTACGTGCGGGCGCCGGCGGCCGAGCGTGAGCGCGCGCGCTGAGGGCCCGGCCGGGCCGTCGCCGCATGCGGACATCCTCCTGCGTCCGATGCGGTCCGACGACCTGCCCGCGGTGATGCACATCGAGCGGACCTCCTACACGCAGCCGTGGGAGGAGCGGTCGTTCCGGGCCCTGATGCGGCGGCCGTCGGCCGACCTCACGGTGGCGGAGGCGGATGGAGCCGTGGCCGGCTTCTCGGTCACCTGGACCGTCGCCGACGAGGCGGAGCTGGGCAACCTGGCCGTGGCGGACGGGTGGCGTCGCCGGGGCGTCGGGCGGGCCCTCCTCGCCGGAGTCGTCGCGCACGTGCGGGCCCGCGGCGTCCGGGCCCTCTTCCTGGAGGTCCGGGAGAGCAACGAAGCGGCGCGGCGGCTGTACGAGCGCGAGGGGTTCCGCACCGTGGGCCGCCGGCGCCGCTACTACGCGCTGCCGGTGGAAGATGCCATCGTGATGAAGCTCGAGGTGTACAGGAGTCCGCGTTGACACGATTCCGGCGCGGCGTCTAGTTTCGCCTTGCCCCGCCCGGCTGGCGGAGGCGGGTCGGACTCTCTCCCACTCATTCCGGACGCGCGAGGCGGCCATGGCACGATCCCTGAACCGAGCGGAACTCATCGGAAACCTCGGGGCCGACCCCGAGATCCGCAGCACGACATCCGGAACGCGGGTCGCGACGCTGTCGGTGGCCACGAACCGGACCTGGACGGACCGGCAGGGCCAGCAGCAGGAGAAGACCGAATGGCACCGGGTCGTCTGCTGGGAACGGCTGGCCGAGATCTGCGAGCAGTACTTGAGCCGCGGCGACCGGGTCTACATCGACGGCTCCATCGAGTACCGGTCGTTCGAAGGCCAGGACGGGCAGACGAAGTACGTCACGGAGATCCGGGCCCGCGAGATGATCATGCTCGGCGGGCGCGGAGGATCGGTCGACGCGGATGTGCCGCGGGCCTCGTCGCGGGGCGGCTCGCAGCCGGAGGGCGGTGCCGCCTCGAGCGGTGGTCCGGCGTCCGGCGAGGGCTTCTCGAACGACGAGCTGAGCCCGGAGGATGATCTCCCCTTCTGAAGGGGCGAGGAGAGGCGCGATGAACGGGAAGGCGAGGACGGGCCGGGGACTGGCGACGCTGGTGCTTCCGGGGCTCGCGGCGGTCGCGATGCTGGGCCTTCCCGCGACGGCCGCGGCCCAGGATGCGGAGACCGGCGGCGCACACGAGGTGCGGCGGGGCGACACGCTGTGGGACATCGCGGCGCGCTACCTGGCCGACCCGTTCCGCTGGCCGGACATCTTCCGGTTGAACCCCGACGTGGTGGAGGACCCGGACCGGATCTACCCGGGCGAGCGGCTGCGTCTCCCGGGCGCGGCCCCTTCCGGACCGGGCGCCCGTCCGTCGCCGGCGATGCCCGCCCGCCCGGGACGGGCCGTCGGGACGGAACCGGCCCGGACCGCGTCCGGCGGGTCCCGAGGCGGCGCGTCCGACCTCGCGGGCACGGTGTTCGCGGAGCGGAGCGACGGCCTCTCCGGCTCCAGCGCGCTGGCCATCGCCGAGCGGCCGCCGTCTCCGCTCATCTCGCGCAGCGACTTCTACGGGATCGGTCGCCTGCTCCCCGAGCTCGCGCTCGAGCCGGCGGGCACCACGGCGCGCACGATCGAGCGAAGCGCCCTCTCCCTGGCCATGCCGCCGTCGGCCAGGCCGCACCACGAGGTGATGATCGCCGCAGGCGACCTGCGGGCCTCGACCGGCGATCTCCTGCAGGCGGTCCGCTGGGCCCGGCCCGTGGCCGAGCGGGGCCGCATCCTGTCCTCGCTGGCCCTGCTGGAGACGGTCGACGTGACCGGCGACAGCATCCGAGCCAGGGTGCTCGAACTGTACGGCGGCTACCAGGCCGGCGACCTGGTGATCGCGGCGGAGCCGTTCGCGCCGGATCCGGACGCGCGTCCGGTGCCGTCGGACGTGGAGCTGCGCGGCTCGCTGCTCGCGTTCGAGACGCCGCAGTGGCTTCCCGGCCCGCACGACGCCGTGCTCCTCGACGTCGGTGCGGACGACGGCGTGCGGATGGGCGACGAATTTCTCGTCTACGGCCCCGGTGTGGCCGATCCGGCACGGGTGCCACGGCGAGATGCGCTGCTGCGCGTGCGGGTCGTCCGGACGACCCCGCGAACGGCTTCCGCCGTGGTGGCCGAGGTGCGGGGACCCGGGGCGCGGGATGGCTCGCCCGTCCTGCTCGTCGCCCGGCTCCCGGACGGCACCTGATACGGTCCTCGTTCCTCCAGCCACGAGGCCCGACGGGCCCGGCGCCCGCCGGGTCCCGCCGCGTCTGGCCCGCTTCCGGGCCGCTCCGTAGCTTCGGTGCGCGACGGAGCGCGGCGTTCCGCCGCCTTTCACGGCCGGCCTCCCGTCAGCGCGCGGCGCCGGCCTCCCGGGGACTCCACGGAAAGGGTGCGTCCGGATGACAGGGCAGGAGCGACGCGTGCTGGTGACGGGCGGGGCCGGATTCATCGGCTCTCACGTCTGCGAGCGGTACCGGGACGCCGGCTGGCGGGTTACGGCCCTGGACGACCTCAGCGCCGGCCACCGCGGCAACGTGCCGGAGGGGGTCGAGCTGGTGGTGGAGGACATCCGCTCCGACGCGGCGGCCGCCCTCGTGCGGGGCGGCGGGTACGAGGTGGTCAACCATCACGCGGCGCAGATCGACGTGCGCGTCTCCGTGCGGCGTCCCCGCCACGACGCCTCGATCAACCTGGACGGTCTCCTGAACCTCCTGGAGGCGAGCCGCGACGGCGGCGTCCGCCGGTTCGTCTTCGTCTCCTCGGGCGGCGTGGTGTACGGCGAGCCCCCGGGCCTCCCGGTGGCGGAAGGCGCGGCGAAGGCGCCGGTGTCCGGCTACGGGGTGAGCAAGCTGGCGGGCGAGTACTACCTGTTCGCGTTCCGCCACCTGCACGGGCTGGAGAGCGTGGCGCTCCGCTATTCCAACGTCTTCGGCCCGCGGCAGGACCCGCACGGCGAGGCGGGGGTAGTGGCGCTGTTCTCGCGCCGCATCCTCGAGGGAGCGCCCCTCACGGTGTTCGGAGACGGCGAGCAGACCCGGGACTACGTGTACGTGGGTGACGTGGCGGACGCGAACCTTCTCCTGACCGACCTGGAGCTGCCGCTGCCGGGCTCCATCGATGAGACGGCCTTCAACGTCGCGACCGGGCGGGAGACGACCGTGAACCGGCTCGCCGCCGTCCTGCGGGAGGCCGCCGGTTCGCGGACGCCGGTCGAGTTCGCCCCGGAGCGGCCCGGCGAGATACGGCGGAGCTGTCTCGACACAGCGAAGCTGCGCGGCCTGGGCTGGGCGCCGCGCGTGTCGCTCGAGGAGGGCCTGCGCCGCACGTTCGATCACATCCAGAAGAGCAGCTGAGGGCTTCCCGCCATGCCGTTCACCGTGTTCGCCGTCCTGCAGCAGGTCGATCGCCCCCTCACGGCACGCCCCTGGGATCTCGTGCTCGGCGCCACGCCGATGACCAAGATCATCCTGGGCGTCCTGCTCGTGTTCTCGATCCTCTCCTGGGTCCTGATCATCTGGAAGTGGAACGAGTTCCGGCGCATCCGGGCCAGCGGCGACGCCTTCGTCGCGGGCATGGAGGGAGCGTCCGGGCTGCGCGACGTCTACCAGACGCTCACCCGGCTCGCCGATTCTCCCTACACGCGGGTCTTCCGCCGGGGCGTGAACTTCTTCACCGAGCTGCGACCGACCGCCCTGCGGGACGACGGCCGTCTGGGCGAGGGGCTCACACCGGCGCAGCTCGAGGCCCTGAACCTCGTCCTCGAGAAGGAGCTGTCCGAGGAGCAGGACGACGTGGCGCACGGTCTCACCTGGCTGGCGATCATCGGCTCGGTGAGCCCGCTGCTCGGGCTGCTGGGTACGGTCGTCGGGGTGATGAACTCGTTCATCGGGATCACGTCCCAGGGGTCGGCGAACATCGCGGCCGTCGCGCCGGGCATCGCCGAGGCGCTGGTGACCACCGTCGTCGGGCTCGCCGTGGCGATCCCCGCCGTGATCGCCTACAACCACTTCGCCGGCAAGCTCGGCCTGTTCGCCGGCGAGCTCGAAGGCTTCGCCGCCGAGTTCATCGGGACGCTGGCGCGGGAAGGCCGGGTATGAGGCGGCGGCGCGACCGCGTGGCCCGCCACGGCGCCCTTCCGGTGCGGGCGGAGATCAACGTGACGAGCCTGGTCGACGTCGCCTTCACCCTGCTGGTGATCTTCATGATCACCGCGCCGATCCTGCAGGGCGGGATCGAGGTCGCGGTTCCGCGGGCGCCCGCCGCGCCCCTCCAGGTGAGCGAGGGCCTGGTGGTCACCGTGGACCGGGACGGGGGGATCTTCGTGGAGGACGACCCCGTGACGCGGGAAGAGTTCGCGGCGGCGATCGGCCCGCTGGTGGAACGTCGCGGCGCGGAGACGGTGTACGTGAAGGGGGACACGGACGTCCCGTACGGCGCGGTCCTGTGGGTGGTGGGGACGCTGAAGGAGGCGGAGATCGACGCCGTGAGCCTGGTGGCCGAGCCGGAGCCGCGGCGGCGGCGCTGAACGGCGGAGGGGGACGTGAGCGGGGACACGGGACACGAACCGGAGGAGACGGCGGGCTGGCGCTTGGCACGCCGGCCGCCGCCCGTGGCCGTGCTGGGCTCGGCGGCGGTCCACCTGGCGGCCGCGGCCATCCTCGTGGCGGGCTCGCTGACCGTCAGGCCCCCGGCCCTCCCGGCCCAGAGCTACCGGGTCCGGCTCGTGGCGGCGGCGGACGAATCGGCGCCCATGCGGCTCGAGCCCGAGCCGGCGAAGCCGGCCGAGGAGGAGAACCGGCCGCCGCCCCCCCAGCCCACTCCCGAGCCGAAGCCGCGGACCGAGGTGCCGACGGTGGTGGAGGAGAAGCCCCCGCCGGCCGAGCCGGTGCTGGAGCCGTCGCGGGCTCCCGAGACGGGGGACGAGGCGATCAACGTACAGCTGGAGGGGGCGGCGTTCGTGGATCCCGCCTACCTCCAGAACATCATCCGGCAGGTGCATCGCTACTGGAGGCCGCCGTCCGGAGGGCGGCACCTCCGCGCGGAGGTCGTGTTCGTGATCGAAAGGGATGGATCGGTGAGCGAGATCGACATGGTGAACCGTTCGGGCGCCATGGGCTTCGACCTGGAAGCCCGTGGCGCGATCGAGGCAGCGGGCCGGGCGAAGGCGTTCGGGCCGCTCCCCGCGGCCTGGCCGCGGGAGCGCCTCCGGGTCTCCTTCTTCTTCGACCCGACGACGCGATGACGGCCGCCGAGCGGGCTGGGGTCCGTCGCGGGCGGCCGAACGTCCCGGCGCCGCCGTGGATCGTCCTCGTGGCCGCCGTCGTCGCCGCGACCGCCGTAGCGGGCCCGCTGCGGGCCCAGGAGCCGGGCGACGTGCGGATCGGGATCACCTACACGCCCGGCTACCTGCCCGGGTTCGTGCTCGCGCCCGTCGAGGAGACGGGCGGCCTGGCCGAGATCGCCCGGGCCTCGGAGGAGATCCTCCGCCGGGACCTCGACTACAGCGACCGGTTCGAGCTGATCGCGGTTCCGGAGGACCTCGGTGCGGGCGGTCCCGTCAACTACGGGCTGTGGAACCAGCTGGGTGCCGTGTGGCTGGCGACGGGCCAGGTGTCGGGAAGTCCCTCGGCGCCCGTGCTCCGGATGAGCCTGCACGACGTCGTGTTCGGCGAGCTCAAGGAGGTCCGGGCGTTCAGCCTTCCCGCTCCCGGTGGCGCGGGGTTCCGCATGGCCGTGCACCGGGTGGCCGACGAGCTCGTGCGGTGGGCGACCGGCCAGCCGGGCATGGCGGCGAGCCGGATCGCGTTCCGGAGGAAGCAGGGTGAAGCGGGCTCCGACATCTGGATCGTGGACTCGGACGGCGAGAACCTGCGCCGGCTGACCCGGGACAGCTCGATCGTCTACTCGCCGGCCCTCTCCCCGGACCTGACGCACCTCCTGTACGTGTCGTACATCTCCGGCGGCCCCGTCGTGTACGAGAGGAACCTCGCTACCGGCGCGGTGCGCACGATCTCGGCGCAGGAGGGCCTGAACGTCACGCCGGTGTACTCTCCCGACGGTCGCCACATCCTGTACGGACGCACCCTGGGGGATCACACGGAGCTGTTCGAGCTGCAGCGGCAGCCGCTGTGCTGCGGGCGTCGCGTGACGTTCACGAACGTCGGAGAGACGCTGAACGCCGTCTACTCTCCCGACGGCCGGCGGATCGCCCTGACCTCGTCGCCGCTCGGGCTGCCGCACGTGTACGTGATGCCGCTGGAGCGGGACGAGCCGGCGATCATCAGCCGATACGTATATGGGGAAAGGGGATACGCCACCTCGCCAGCCTGGTCGCCGCTCGGCGACCGCATCGCGTACCAGGCGTGGATCGACAACAGCTTCCAGGTCGTCACGGTCGATCCGGACGGGTCGGACCGCCGGGTGCTCACCTCGCGGGGCAGCAACGAGGACCCGAGTTTCGCCCCGGACGGCCGCCACCTGGTGTTCGCGTCCACCGGACGGGACGGCAAGGGCCTGCTCGTGCTCGACACCGTGACCGGACGGGTGCGCTGGCTGACGCGCGGCCACGAGGACCAGATGCCGCACTGGTCGCGGCCCGTACGGCCGGATCGATGAGCGCGGCGGCCGCTTGGCAAGGCCGCGCGTCAACGGTATGATGTACACGGATTCAGGCCCGAGCGGCCACGGCCGCGGGCCACGAACCCGGGCTCGACCGGCGGACGCCCGTCAGCGGCCTCATCACCGTACCAAGGAGTAAGGAACATGCGTATTTCAGCTGGGGTGGCCTGTCTCGTCGCGTTCGCGGGCCTCGGCCTGTCGGCGTGTGGCGGGAATCCGCCTCCCCCTCCCCCTCCGGTCGTCGAGGAGGCACCGCCGCAGCCCGACGCGGACAGCATCGCCGCCGCGGAGGCCGCGCGCCGGGAGGCCGCTGCTTCCAAGGTGTGCGATGACGCGATGACGGCCGTCGCGAACGGCGACTACGAGCGCGCCCGCGGGCTCCTGCAGCAGGCGATGCGGGACTACCCGGGCACCGAGTGCGCCAACAAGGCGGGCCGGCTCGCCGAGGGCGTGTCCGATGCGATCACGATCCGCGAGCGCGTCCACTTCGAGTTCGACAAGTCCCGCATCACGGACGAGGCCGCGGCGGTGCTTCAGGCCAAGGCCGAGGTGCTGCGCAAGTATCCGGGCCTGTCGATCACGATCGAGGGACACTGCGACGAGCGCGGCTCGCTCGAGTACAACCAGGCGCTCGGCCAGCGGCGCGCCGAGGCCGCGAAGCGGTACCTCGCGAACCTGGGCCTCGACGCCGGGAACTTCCGGACCGTCAGCTACGGCGAGGAGCGTCCGGTGGCGCAGGGCTCCAACGAGGCCGCGTGGGCGCAGAACCGGCGCGACGAGTTCGTGATCCCGGACGTGAACGCGCTCCTGCAGTGAAGATCGGTCCCGCGATCCTCGCCGCCGTCGTCTTCGCGGGGGCAGGCTGCTCCACGAAGAGCGACGTCGTCGAGTTGCGCACCACGCTCCTGGCGGAGCTGCAGGCCGACAGGTCGCAGCGTGACTCGCTGATCGCGGAGATTCGGCAGTTGCGCGCGGTGCTGCTGGACAGCCTGAACGTCCAGCAGCGCCGCGACATCTCCGGCCGTGTGGACCTGCAGCGCCAGCTGCAGGACCTGAACGCGAATCTCGGACAGCTCATCGCCCTGACGGGTGAGACACAGCGTCTTCTTGCCCGGCGCTCGGCGGAGGGCGCCGCGGCGGCCGAAGGCGGCCAGGGCGGACCGCCCGCCCCGACGGGGGAGGAAGCCGCGGGGGGCGGAGGCGGGGTCGGCATACCGGCGGAGCCAGCCGCGGCCGAGGATCCGTCCGATCTGTACGAGGCGGCGCTGCGGCAGTTCCGGCGCGGCTCCTACGGCACGGCGCGCACGGCCCTCGACGAGTTCCTGTCCCGTCATCCGGGCCACGACCTCGCACCGGACGCCCAGTACTTCCGCGCGGAGACGTTCGCGGAAGAGGGGGACGCGCCGGCGGCGCTGCGCGAGTACGCCCGGGTCCTGGAGCTGCATCCGAACTCGCGTCGTGCACCCACGGCCCTCTACAAGAGCGGCCTCCTGGAACTGCGGCGCGGCAACATCGACGACGCCCGGACGTTCTTCAACCGGATCGTCCAGGGCTATCCCGACAGCGATGAGGTCGAGCTGGCGCGCCGCGAACTGGATCGCCTGCGTCGCTGACGACGGCGCCCCGCCCGCCGGGCCCCCGGGGACCTCAGCGAGGCGACGGGGTGCGGAGGAGGACGGGTGCGCTGCCCCAGGTGTGACCACGTCGAAGACCGGGTCGTCGACTCCCGGCTGAGCCGCGGCGGCCGTTCGATCCGCCGCCGCCGGGAGTGCCTCGACTGCCGCACGCGCTTCACGACCTACGAGCACATCGAGCAGGAACCCCTCACGGTCAGCAAGACGAGCGGGGCCATCGAACCGTTCGACCGGGCGAAGCTGCGCCGCAGCATCGGCATCGCGTGCGCCAAGCGCCCCATCTCGCTGGCCGTGATCGAGGAGCTGGTGGACGGGATCGAGGAGCGGATCGAGGCCCTGGACGAGCGCGAGGTGAGCAGCCAGTTCATCGGCGAGCTCGTCATGGAGCGCCTGCGCGCTCTCGATCAGGTCGCCTACGTCCGGTTCGCCTCGGTGTACCGGAATTTTCAGGACACGACCGAGTTCATGGAGGAGGTCCGTGAACTCGTGGATCGCGCCCGCTACCACGCCCGGGGGCAGCAGGATCTGTTCGGCGGCCGGGCCGCGGCGTCGGAGATGGAAGGCGAGGAAGGCGAGGAGTGAGCGACGAGCGGGGCGAGATGCCCTTCCTGGATCACCTCGAGGAGCTCCGTCGCCGCCTGATCTGGAGCCTCGTCGTTTTGGTGGTCGCCTCGGTCCTCGGCTTCTTCGTCGTCACCGAGATGAACGTGATCGGGATCCTGGAGAGGCCGTTCCGGGTCGTGATGCCGGACCAGGACCTTTTGTTCACGAGTCCCACGACGCCCGTCGTGGTCACCTTCAAGCTCGCGTTCGTGGTCGGTTTCGTGCTGGCGCTTCCGGTCATCGCGTGGCACGCCTGGGGGTTCTTCTCGCCGGCCCTGTACGAGCGGGAACGGAAGTTCGTGGTGCCCGCCATCGCGATCGGCTTCGCGCTGTTCCTCGCCGGCATCGCGATGGCCTACTTCCTCGTGCTGCCGTTCGGGCTGCGCTTCCTGCTCGGATTCCAGGCCGAGAGCCTGTCCCCGATCATCACGGTCGACGAGTACCTGCGCTTCGCGACGCGCCTGATCCTGGCCTTCGGCGTGATCTTCGAGATGCCGGTCGTGCTCGTGGCCCTGGCGATGATCGGGATCGTCACGCCCGACGGGCTGAAGCGCTACCGGCGGCACGCCATCGTCGGGCTCGCCGTGCTGTCGGCCATCCTCACGCCGGCCGACGTCGGGACGATGGCGATGCTCTTCGTTCCCATGATCCTCCTGTACGAGCTGTCCATCTGGCTGGTGCGGCTCGTCGTCCGGCCGCGGTCGGAACGCGGTCCCGCGCCCGGATGAGGTACGCGGCACCCCTCCTCCTGGCGGCCTTCCTCCTCGGCGCCGGGGCCGGGATCGCGCCGGCCCAGGAGACGCCGCCCCGTGCCCGCCCGGACCGCGAGCGGCCACGGGATGCGCGCGAGTTGCCCGCCGACCGGCGGTTCGACGACGAGCTGTTCGACGACGAGTTCGCGGAGGACAGCCTGGCCCTCCGCGGTGACACCCTGCCGCGGGTGGACGTCGAGGCGCGCCGGCAGGAGCTCGCCGGGACCGGGGGCTTTCCCGAACGGGACAGCCTGTTCCGCAGCCTGCTCGCGGAACCCGGCTTCGTGGCGATCGAGTACCGCGGCCGCGAGACCGGCCTCGAGGTGGCGGAAGAGGACCTGTCCCTGATCGGCGATGCGCAGGTGAACCGCGGCTCCGACGTGCTGACCGCGGACACGATCCTGTACGACGGCAGGAACCGGTTCATGGAGGCGCGGCGGTCCATCGAGCTGGTCGGTGGAGCGGGCAACTCGCAGGTCACCAGCGACTCCGTGCTCTACTTCGACTTCCCCACGCGCCGCAGCACGGTCTACCGGGCCGAGACCCAGTTCAACCAGTCCGGCACGAACTGGCGCGTGCTCGGCAACGTGATTCCCCGATCCCAGGACACCCTGTTCGCCGGGAGCGGGCGGTTCACTTCCTGCGAGCAGGAGGAGCCGCACTACACGTTCCGAGCCGGGAAGATCAAGGTGGTGAGCCAGCAGGTCATCGTCGCCTGGCCGGTCGTGCTCTACGTCAGCAACGTGCCCGTGTTCTGGCTGCCGTTCTTCGCCTCGGACATCCGCCAGGGCCGCCGCAGCGGGATCCTGCCGCCGCGCTTCGGCCTCAACGACGTCGTCCAGACCTCGAGCGGGGCCGAGCGCAACGTGACGGATGCCGGGTACTACTGGGCGATCAGCGAGTTCACGGACGCCCAGGCGACGCTCGACTGGTTCTCGGACAACTACACGCGCATCAACGGCAGATTCAACTATCGCTGGCTCAAGAGTTTCATACGGGGCGGCGTGTTCGTCAGCCAGAGCTTCTCGGAGACGGGAGACAGCTTCCGGCTCGACTTCGACCACGACCAGGAGTTCGGGCTCGACACCCGGCTCCGCGCTTCGCTGCAGTACGTGCAGGACACGCGGACCTTCCAGGACCAGAGCTTCCGCCCGGACGAACAGACGCGCACGATCGACTCGGACGTCGGGCTGAACCGGCGCTTCCGCTTCGGGAACCTCTCGGCGAGCGCGCGCCGCCGGCAGTTCCTGTCGGACGACCGGACGGAGACGACGTTTCCGTCGCTGAACATGGCGTTCTCGCCCCTCACCCTGTTCCGGGCGCCCCGCAGCCGCGAGGGCGCGTTCAACAACATCGTGCTCAGCGGCTCGGGCAGCTTCACGCGCCGCACGGGCACCGACGTCGGCGGGACGGACCGGGCCACCACCAGCGCGTCGGGGCGGACCGGGCTCACCCTGCGTCGCCTGAGTCTCTCGGGCTCGGCGAACTTCACGGAAAACGACGTCGTGCCCCAGGACTCGCTCGGCAACGAGCTGCCGGGCGTCGGCGATGCGCGCCTGGACTGGAACGCGGGGGCGGACTACCAGATCGATCTCGTCGGCTCCACCACGCTGCGGCCCACGGTCAGCATCCAGGGTACGGCGGTGCGCCGGGACACGCTGGACCGGGGCTTCGTCAAGGGACCCACGCGGGCGAACTTCGGCGCCACGCTGTCGACCGACGTGTACGGGTTCTTTCCCGGCTTCGGCCCGTTCAGCCGCATCCGGCACAAGGTCTCGCCGAACCTCGTGTGGCAGTACGCGCCGGCCGCGTCGGTCGACTCGGTCGACATGGCGATCTTCCCCGGCGAGTTCCGGGAGCGGAACACGCTGACGGTCCGGTTCAACCAGACGTTCGAGGCCAAGGTCCGGCCGCGCGAGCCGGAGCCCGCGCCTCCGGACTCGGCGGCGGATCCGGGCGTGGCGCGTGACTCGCTCGCCGCGCCCTCGGACTCCCTGGCCGCGCCCCTCGTGGAGGGGCAGGAGGTGCTGCCGGGGGACTCGGTGGCGCTCGGCACCGGTCCGGTGGGCGGGGATGCGCTCCTCGATCCCATCTCGGGCTCCCGGCCCGCCCCGGCCCGCCGCGCCCAGGACCGGGCCATCACGCTGCTGGCCATCACCACCGACGCGCTGACCTTCGACTTCGCGCCCCGGGACTCGAACGCCTCGGTGCTCGTCACCGAGAAGCTCGGAAACCGGCTCAGTTCCGACCTGCTGCGCGGCTTCCAGTTGAGCATGCGGCACGACCTGTTCGAGGGGGGAGGCGCAGAACCCCGGAACTTCAGTCCGTTCCTCGAATCGCTGGTGCTCAGTTTCTCGCTGCGCTCCGGCGCCGGCCTCGGGGACCTCATCGGGCTGGGCGGGAGCCGCTCGTCGCGCCCCGCGGTGTCCGCCGAGGCACCCCAGACCACGGACACGCGCTATCGCCTGTCCGAGTTCGCCGATGCGAGCCGGAGGAACCCGTTCGAGTCGCGCGAGGGAGGGGCGCCGTGGGGCCTGTCGCTGCGCTACTCGCTGCTGCGCAGCCGCCCCGACGAGACCGCGGGCCGCGAGAGCGAGACGCTGGACGGGACGCTGACCTTCCAGCCGACGCCCAAGTGGTCGGTCCGCTGGACGACGCAGTACAGCTTCTCGGACGGGGAGTTCGGCTCGCACTTCATCACCCTGGACCGCGACCTGCACCGCTGGCGCGCCTCGTTCCAGTTCTCGCGCTCGCCCAACGGCAACACGCTGTTCTCCGTGAGCGTGCGCCTCGTGGATGCGCCCGAGATTCAGGGCGACTACATCCAGCGCTCGAACTGAGCGCGCTGCGGGCCTCCGGCCCGCCACCTCGGCTCTCCGGGCGCCGGCCTCGGCCCGCCGCCGCCTTCCGCCGGCCGCTTCCTCCCACGGGTCGCGTGGCCGGGATCTTGTAACGTCATGGCCGGAGAAGCCGCGTGCCGCGGGAGCCGCGCGACCGGGGACGGCGGATGTCCGCCCCGTTGCCGGTTTCCGGGCGCGTTCGCGTGGCGCCGCCGCGACACCCCGGCGCCGCGGCGCGACGGCGGCTCGCAAGACTGCGTGGCAGAGCGCGGCGCCAGGGCGCCGTGCATGCCGGAGGATCCACGGCCGGACGCGAGGCGAGGGATCGGATGACGACGCTGCAGCGGTGGAAGCAGGAGGCGCGGAGGGCGGAGCAGCGCTCCGACTGGCGCCGCGCCATCGACCTGTACCGCGAAGCGGCCCGCGTCGACGAGTCCACGGAGGAGCACTCCGACCTGAGCCTGTGGAACCGGATCGGCGACCTGCACGTGCGTCTGGGCGAGATCCCGGAAGCCGTGAACTGCTACGAGCGGGCCGCCGACCGCTACGCCGAGCACGACCTTCCCACCAGCGCGATCGCCCTGTGCAACAAGATCCTGCGTCTCGCCCCCGACCGGGATCTCGTGTACCGCCGCCTCGCACGCCTGCACGCCGCCTCCGGGTTGCGCGCGGAGGGCCGGGCCGCTTGCCTGCGCTTCGTGACGGGGCGGGTGGCGGCCGGCGACCTCGCGGAAGCCCGCGCGGCGGTGGAGGAGTTCCTGGACCTGACGGGCGATGCCGGCCTGCGGCTCGAGTTCGCGGAGGTCCTCGAACGAGCCGGCGCCCGGGACGAGGCACGGGAACAACTGCGGATCGCGTCCGGCGACGGGGACGCGGGCGGGCGCGTCACCGAGGCCGCCGAACGTCATCTCGCGCGTCTGACCGACGGACACGACGCGTCCGTGCCTCCTCCGCCGGAAGTCACGTCCGCACCGGTGTCCGCCGCGCCGGACGAGTCTGCCGTGCCCGCATCCCTTCCGCGGGACGAGACCGCAGCGCAGCGGTGCGCATCCTCCGAGCCCGCAGCGCGGCAGCTCACGTCGGACGAGCCCGCAGCGGGCGAGCCGGATCCGCCGCGGCCTCGTCTGGACGCGCTGCTTCGGGCGGCTTTCGCAGAGTCCGGCCGCGAGTCGCCCCTCGCCGGCCCGGTCGGACCCGTCGACGCTGCCGGGGCATCCGAGGACGCCTCCACGGCGGACCCGACCATCCGGAACCTGCTCGCGGCTCTCGCGCCGGTCCTGGAGCGGGAAGGTCCCGAAGCGAGCTACGACCTCGGAGTGGCCCTGCAGGCGCTCGGATACCGCGAGGAGGCGGCGGAACTGCTGCGGGACGGCATGGGCGCACCGGGGCGGTGGCGCGCGGCCGCCCTGCGGATCACGGCCTGCCTGCCGCCGTCCGGTGAGGGGACGGCGGAGCGGGAGCCGGAGCCCCGTCCCCGTATGGCCGGGGACGCGGAGGCCGATGCCGCCCCGATCGGGGACCCGGAGCCCGACGTCGCCCCGGCCGGGGACGCGGAGCCCGAGGTCGCCCCGGCCGGGGACCCGGAAGCCCGGTACGAGCTCGCCGTGGCGTTCCGGCAGATGGGCATGTGGGAGGAGGCTCTCACGGAGCTCGAAGCGGCCGTGGCGGCCCTTCCCGATCCCTTCCCGGCGTGGGAGGAGATCGGACAGTGCCTGGCCGGACTCGGCCGCGAGGAGGAAGCGGTCGCGACGCTGCGACGCGTGGTGGACCGGCCGCCCGCCGACGGACCGGAGCGTCTCGGAGTTCTGTACCGCCTCGCCGACCTGCTGGAACGGGCGGCACGCACGGAGGAGGCGACCCGCACGTGGGAGCGCATCCTGGCCGTCGACCCCGGGTTCCGTGACGCCGCCCACCGGTTGGCGGCTCTCTCCGGTCCACGGTAGATTCCCCGGCGTTCGCAGCCCCGCGGCCCTCGGCCGCGCACCTCAACCCGGGAAATGCATGCTGGAAGCGGCGCTTCCGACGCTCGCCACCCTGCAGGCGCCGGTCCGGGACCGACTCGCCGCGATGGAAGGCGAGCTCCACGCGATGGTCACGGCCGACTTCGGGGCGATCAACGAGGTCAGTGACTACCTGTTCGCCCGCAGCGGCAAGTACCTGCGGCCGACCCTCCTGCTGCTCTGCAACGACGTGGGAGGCCGGCCGGGGGACGAGGCGGTGCGGCTCGCCGCCATCGTCGAGCTGATGCACGTGGCGACCCTCGTGCACGACGATGCGGTCGACCACTCGCCCAAGCGCCGCGGCATGCCCACCGTGAATTCGCGGTGGAGCCACCAGGTCGCCGTGATCATGGGCGACTACCTGTACTCTCGTGCGCTCGTCGAGGTGACACGCATGGGAGACGTGGAGGCGATCAGTCTTCTGGCGAACGCATCGAACCGCATGTCGATCGGGGAGATGCGGCAACTGGCGGCCCACGACGCCCTGGGGGCGGAGGTGGAGGACTACTTCCGGCTCTGCGAGTGCAAGACGGCCTCTCTCATGTCGGCGGCCTGCGAACTGGGCGCCCTCGCGGGCCGCCCGAAGCACCGGTCCGCGCTGGCCGGATACGGGCGCGACCTGGGCATGGCCTTCCAGATCGTGGACGACCTGCTGGACTACACGGTATCGTCGGACGTCACCGGGAAGCCGAAGGGTCTCGACCTCAGGGAGCACAAGGTCACGCTCCCCCTCATCGCGGCGCTTCCTCGCCTCGGGGCGGCGGAGCGGCAGCAGGTGCAGGAACTGTTCGACAACCCCGAGCCCTCGGACGAGAGCGTCGCCGCGGTCATGGCTCTGGTCCGCGAGGCCGGCGGACTCGACGAGGCGCGCCTGGTGGCGCGAAGATACGCGGAGTCGGCGGGGCGCCACCTGGATGGGATCCCGGAGGATGCGGCCGTCGGCGTACTGCGGCTGGTTCTCGAGTTCGTCCTGGAGCGACGGCGATGAACATGGACCTGGGAGGGCGGCGTCGGCCGTCGGGTCGCAGGATCGCGCTGATCCTGGCGGGCGGCATGCTGCTCGGCACGCTCCTGACGGAGCTGGCGGTGCTCGCGCTGCCGGCCAGCGCGGCCCGCGAGTTCTTCATCACGACCGTGGCGGCGTCCCTCGGACCGCTGACGGTCGACTTCGTGGTGGTGGCCCTCACCCTCGGGCCCCTCGTGCTGCGTCTGAACATCCTCAGCGTGGTGGGGATACTGTTACTGGCCTGGTTCTCCCGGTCGCTTCTCTGATCGCTCCGCTCGGGCGGAAGGGGATCGCATGTTCGGCAACCTCGGGATGTGGGAAGTACTGATCCTCCTGTTCATCGTGCTGCTGCTGTTCGGTGCCAAGCGGCTGCCGGAGATCGGGGGAGCGCTCGGCAAGGGGATCCGCGAGTTCAAGGGCTCGATCCGCGAGGTCGAGGGCGAGATGCGCGAGATCGGAAAGGGCGGCGATTCCTCCGGCCCGCGGTCGGATGACACGTCGGGCGCGCAACAGGGCGCGGACGAACGCGAGGCGAAGGACCGCCCCGGCTCCTGACCGCGCATCGTCGCGTGCCGGATCCGCGGCCCTCCCAGGTTCGGAGGCCGGCTCCGGTCCGGGGAGGCGCGACCCCGGGGGACCTCAGAAGGGCGAGTTGGACCCGGCGGCCGCCGCGGCGGCGAGCAGGCTCCGCTGATCGACGATCTCCGCGTTCCTGCGCAGACCTTCGATCCAGCGCGTCACCGCGGCCTGCGCCCGTTGCACCTCGAGCTGCCCCCGGATCTGTTCGCGGGCGACCAGGAATGCCTCCTCGTCGGGCGATGTCCGGCGGTCCACTCGCAGCACGACCAGGGCATCTTCCGCCTCGAACGGACCCACGACATCTCCCGGCCGGCCGCCGAACGCCGCTCCCACGGCTTCCGTTCCCTGGCCGAGTTCCGGCACGAACTGCCCGCGCGTGAAGGGTCCGGCCTGCCGGACTCCACTCCCGAGGGCCTGCGCGACGGCCTCCAGGGAATCGGCTTCCACGCCGCCGCCGGCGCGCTCGGCGACGACTTCCTTCGCGCGCTCCCACCGCTTCCGGTCGCGCAGCGTCGTCTCGATACGGGAGCGGACCTCCTCGAACGGGAAGATGCCCGCCTCGGTGCGCGACAGGACCTCCACCATGTGGAATCCGGACCCGTTCTCGAAGTACTCGCTCGCCTCCTCGAGGAGGTTGTTCTCATCCAGCGCCCAGTCGACGGCGACGCCCAGCGAGCCGGCCCCGGGGACGAAGTCGAAGCCCTCGGTGAGCACGACGCCCCGGCGTACCGGGAGGCCCAGCGTGTCGGCGGCGGCCGCGACGCCGATCCGCAGGGCGAGTCCCTCGAATTCGTCCATGCGCGAGAAGAGATCGTCCTCCCCGCGCTCGGACAGGACGACGGGCACGACGATGTGGGACAGCGACAGCGAGTCCCCGGCGCGCTCGTCGACCCGCAGGAGCCGGAACCCCGGCGGGGCCGCGACCGGTGCGGAGATGTCTCCCTCTCCGAGGTCACGCACCGCCTCGGCGACGGGCTCGATGAGGTCGCCCGGCCCGAACCAGCCGATCCGTCCGCCGTCCGCCGCCGACAGCGAATCGGCGGACGCCTCTTCGGCCAGCTCCGCGAACGTCGCCTCGCCCTCGACCACGAGACTGCGCAGGGAGTCGGCCCGTTCGCGGGCCCAGGCGGTGTCCGCGGCCGACGGGGTCGTGGCGAACGTGACCAGGTTGACCGTGGCCGTGGCGGGCCGCGCGAATTCGTCCCGGTGCTCACGGTACCAGCGCCTGGCCTCGTCCTCCGAGACCGCGATCGCCGAGTCGGGGACGATGTCGGTCGGCCGCACCGCCACGTAGCTCACGGTTGCCGTCTCGTTCCGGTCGCGGTACGCCTGCCAGACCTCCCCGTCGCTGATCGCCGTCCCGCCCGACAGCTGCCGCGCCAGTCGGGTCCGCGGCAGCGTCTGCCGGTAGTAGGACTCGATCTGCAGCAGCAGCTGCTCGTCGACGGTGGGGTCGGCGAAGAACGCCTGGTACTTCGCGTAGTCGAACTCCCCGTCCGTCTGGAAGGCCGGGTGCCGGACGAGATCGGGCGGCGGGCTGGTGCGGAAGGCCTGGCGGATCTCCGCCTCCGACACCTCGATGCCGAGGCGCTCGATCTCCTGCTCCACCAGGATGTCCTGGATCAGCCCGTCCCATGCCGCCTGCTCGACCTGACGGCGCTCCTCGTCGGTGAGCGGCCGCGCGGCCCGGATCCGGGCCTCGTCCAGCGCCACGGTGAGCGCCTGGTTCCAGCGCAGGTTCCGGATCTGGTGACCGTTCACCGTGGCCACCACCGGGTTCACGCCCGTCACGTTTGCCTGGTCGCGCTGCTGGAGGCCCTCGAAGGCCAGCCACGCGGCGAACGCGACTGCCATGACGATCATGATCCACTTCGTATTGGCGCGGATCGCACGCATGAACATGCGGCGTGTCACTCCTGAATCCCGGTTCTTCCCGGTCCCGCTCCGGCGGGAGAAAACCCTGCCGTCGGGGCCGAACACAAGCCGGAAAACCTACCCCTGCGCCCCGCAGCGGGCAACCGGACCGCCGCTGCGGGCTCCGTTTGACACCCATGAAACGGCTCGTCTACCTTGTCGCATCGCGCGCGCCGGCCCGGGACCGTCCCGTCCGGCACCACCTTCGACGGGGAACCCGAGCCATGCCGTCCGATCCTGCCATGGACGACGAGATCCGCCGCCTCGAGGAGCACGTCCGGCGGCAGCCGGACAGCCTCGTGTTCGCGCGGCTCGCCGATGCGTACCGCAAGGTGGGGCGGCGGGAGGAGGCGCTGGAGCTCCTCGACCGGGGCATCACCCGGCACCCGGACTACCCCAGCGCGCATATCGTGCGGGCCCGGACCAGCCTCGATCTCGGCTCGGAGGACGAGGCCCGCGCCGGCTTCCTGCGGGCCCTCGACCTGGATCCCGGCAACCTCGTGGCGCTGCGTGAGCTGGCGGGCATGGCGCGGCGCCGTGACGACCCGGCCGAGGAGCGCTCCTGGCTGGAGCGCCTTCAGCAGGCCGATCCGTCCACGCCCGCGCACGGCGATCGCCTGGCGGCGCTCGCGGCGGCCGCGGCCGCCACGGAGTCGGACCCCGAGCCGGCGGAGGCCTTTGCGGAGCCGGCGGAAGCCTCCGCGGAACCGGTAGAAGCCTCCGCGGAATCGGCGGAAGCCTCCGCGGAACCGGTGGAGACCGTGGCGGAGCCCGCCGATCGCGGCGCCGCGGGTGCACCCGCCGAGCGGGCGGAGGAGCGGCCGTGGTGGTTCGATCCTCCCGCGGAGCCGGACGGGCCGACGGAGCCGGCGGAATCCGACGCCGATCTCCTGACGCGCACGATGGCCGAGCTGTATGCCCGGCAGGGTCTGTACGAAGAGGCGGAAGAGATCTTCACGGAGCTTCTGCGCGATCGGCCGGACGACGAGGAGCTCCGGCGCGGGCTCGCGGCAGTGCGCAGCCGGAGGGACGCCACGCGGTCCGGCCGCGGCGGACGGTCGGAGCCGGCACGGTCCGGACCCGCCGACCGGACTTCACGCTCCGCCGGGGCGAGATCCGCCGCCGGGGCGGACGCCTCCACCGTGGATGCCGCCAGCCCCGTGGATCCCGCCACCGAGGCGGACCCCGTCGCCGGAGAGCCCGCGACGGGATCGGGCCGTTCCACGGTGCTCGAGGAGTGGCTGGCCCGTCTCGCCGGGTCCGGTCCGGGAACGGAGCACTGAGCGGTGCGGATCGGGGTGCTGCACGGGCCGAACCTGAACCTCCTGGGCTCCCGCGAGCCGGAGCACTACGGGTCCACGTCGCTGCGGGACATCGATGCCGCCCTGGCCGCCCTGGCCGTCGAGCTGGGCGTGGAGGTGGAGACCTTCCAGTCGAACCACGAGGGCGAGCTGGTGGACCGCGTACAGGACCGGTCCGCCGCGGTCGACGGGTGGCTGGTGAACGCGGCCGGTCTCACCCACACGAGCGTCGCGCTGCGGGACGCGCTGGTGGCCGGTGAGCGGCCGCTCGTCGAGGTGCACCTCTCGAATCCGTGGGCCCGGGAGCCCTTCCGGCACACGTCCCTGCTGACCGACGTCGCCATCGGGATCGTGTCGGGCTTCCGGGCGGACAGCTACCGGTTCGCCCTGCAGGGCCTCGTGGCGAGGCTGCGGGAGCGGTCGTGACGGCTTCGGCCGTCCGGCCGGAGCCCGGGCGGCGGCGGCGACTCCGGGAGCGGCTGCGGGAAGCGCGGCTCGACGGCCTGCTGGTGTCGCGCGCGGCGGACATCCGATACCTGAGCGGGTTTGCCGGCTCCAGCGGCCTCCTGCTCGTCGAGCCGGGCCTTGCCACGCTGATCACGGACTTCCGTTACGAGGAGCAGGCGCGCGACGAGGCGGCGCCGGACGTGCGGCTCGAGATCTCGAGCGACGGGCTGTTCGACGCGGTGGGCGCCCGCCTTGCGGAGGAGTCGCCCGGCCGGCGGATCGGGTTCCAGGCGGGCGCGCTCACGGTGCAGGACCGGCAGGAGCTGGAAGAGCGCGCCGCCACGGTCCTGTGGGAGCCCGCGGGTCCGCTCGTCGAAGAGCAGCGGGCCGTGAAGGACCCGAACGAGATCGGCCACATCGCAGAGGCGGCGGGCCTGGCGGAGCGCGCCCTGGCCGCGACGCTGCCGCTGGTGCGGGAGGGGATGACCGAGCGCGACCTGGCGGCCGAGCTCGAGTACCGGCTGCGGCGGGAGGGATCGGGTCCCCTGCCGTTCGATCCCATCGTGGCGGCGGGGGCCCGGTCCGCCCTGCCCCACGCCCGGCCCGGCGGGAATCGATTGCGGGAGAACGACCTGCTGCTGCTCGACTTCGGTGCCGCCCGCTCCGGCTACTGCTGCGACCTGACCCGGGTGTTCGTCCTCGGCGCGGCCGCCGAGTGGCAGCAGCGGACGCACGCGGCCGTGCGCGAGGCCTGCGAGCGGGCCATCGCGGCCGCGGGACCGGGCGTGGCGGCGCGCGACGTGGACGCCGCGGCCCGTGAGCACCTCTCCTCGCTCGGGCTGGGCGAGCGGTTCGGGCACGGAACCGGCCACGGGATCGGCCTCGAGGTGCACGAGGAGCCGCGGATCCACAGGCGCGCCACGGGGACGCTCGCGCCCGGCAACGTGGTCACGATCGAGCCCGGCGTGTATCTTCCCGGTCGCGGCGGGATCCGACTCGAGCAGGATGTCGTGATCGAGAGGGGCGGCGTGCGGGTCCTGACCGGGTCATCCATCGAACTCATGGAGCTCTGAAGCGCGGAAACATGGCGGATACATCGGACTTCCGGAACGGCATGGTGATCGAGTCGGACGGGGCGCTCCTGCAGATCACGTACTTCCAGCACGTGAAGCCCGGCAAGGGCGGGGCGTTCGTCCGCACGAAGCTGAAGAACGTCCTCACCGGCGCGACCACCGACCGGACGTTCCGGGCGGGCGAGAAGGTGAGCGAAGTCCGCCTGGTGCGGCGGCCGATCCAGTACTCCTATACGGACGGGAATCTCTACTACTTCATGGACATGGAGACGTTCGAGATGATTCCCCTCGCGGCCTCGGTGATCGGGGAGGACCAGCTTCTCTATCTCGAGGAGAACATGGAGTGCGAGGGCCTGACGCGGGACGGACAGGTCCTGACGGTCGAGCTGCCCCAGTTCGTGGAGCTCGAGGTCGTCGAGACGGATCCCGGCATCCGCGGCGACACGGCCCAGGGGGGCACGAAGCCGGCCCGGCTGGGGCCGGGCGCGGTCGTCCAGGTACCCCTGTTCGTCGAGCAGGGTGAGGTCATCCGCGTCGACCGCACCGCCGACAAGTACCTCGAACGGGTGAACCGATGATCGACCTCGGCTGGCTGCAGCGTCTGATCGAGATGGTCGATGCCTCGAGCCTGGACAGCCTGGAGATCTCCCGGCGGTTCGGCACGCGGCTGCGACTCTCGAAGTCCCCGCCCGTGCACGTGGTGAGCGGGGGCGCGCCCCCGGCCGCCCCGGGCCACGTCCCGGCGCCGGTCGCGGCGCCGAATCCGGGCTCGGCCGCCGCGCCGGCCGCCGGACCCGAAGCGGAGGCGGACGCCGCGCCGGCCGAGCCGGAAGGGCCGCCCACCGTCGAGGTGGTGTCCCCCATGGTCGGAACCTTCTACCGCGCGCCGGCACCCGACGCGCCTTCGTACGTGGAGGTCGGCGACCGGGTCACGAAGGGCCAGACCCTCTGTATCCTCGAGGCCATGAAGCTGATGAACGAGCTCGAGTCCGAGGTGGCGGGGGTCGTCCGCGAGATCCTCGTCGAGAACGCGGAGCCCGTCGAATACGGGCAGGCGCTGTTCCGGATCGAGCCGGCCTGAGCGCGCCCGTGTTCGAGAAGGTCCTCGTCGCGAATCGCGGCGAGATCGCGCTCCGCGTGATCCGGGCCTGCCGCGAGCTCGGCATCCCGACGGTCGCCGTCTATTCCGCGGCCGATCGCGATTCCCTCCACGTCCGCTTCTCGGACGAGGACATCTGCATCGGGGCGCCGCCGGGGCGGGACAGCTACCTGAACATCCCGCGCATCATAGCGGCGGCCGAGATCACGGGGGCCGACGCGATTCACCCCGGCTACGGGTTCCTGGCCGAGAACGCCGAGTTCGCGGAGATCTGCGAGCGGTCGGGCCTGACGTTCATCGGCCCCACGGCGGACCAGATCCGCCGCATGGGGGACAAGGCCGAAGCCCGCCGCGCCATGATCGAGGCCGGGGTCCCGGTCGTTCCGGGATCCGAGGGCGAGGTCGAATCGCGCGAGGCCGCGCGCGTCGAGGCGGAGCGGATCGGCTACCCGGTGATGATCAAGGCCGCGGCGGGCGGCGGCGGGAAGGGGATGCGGGTCGCCGCGTCGCCCGATCAGCTGGACAGCCAGTTCGAGATGGCGCGCAACGAGGCGGCGGCGGCCTTCAACGACCCGCGCGTGTACATGGAGCGCTTCGTGGACCGGCCGCGGCACGTCGAGATCCAGGTGCTGGGCGACCGGCACGGGCGGGTCATCCACCTGGGCGAGCGTGACTGCTCCGTGCAGCGCCGGCACCAGAAGCTGATCGAGGAGGCCCCGAGCCCCGCCCTCACGCCGGAGCTGCGGGAGGCGATGGGCCGGGCCGCGGTGCGGGCGGGCGAGTCGATCGGCTACTCGAACGCCGGCACGGTGGAGTTCCTCCTCGCGGCGGACGGCCGGTTCTACTTCATGGAGATGAACACGCGCATCCAGGTGGAGCACCCGGTCACCGAAGAGGTCATGGGCGTGGACCTGGTGAAGGAGCAGATCCGTGCGGCGGCGGGGGAGCCGCTACGGCTCGAGCCGCCGCCGACGCTGCGGGGGCACGCGATCGAGGTGCGGATCAACGCCGAGGACCCGGAGCACGACTTCCGCCCCTCGCCCGGTCTCATCACGGCCTACCACGCACCGGGCGGCCCCGGGATCCGGGTCGATTCCCACGTCTATGCCGGCTACCGGGTCCCTCCGCACTACGACTCGCTGCTCGGCAAGCTGATCGTGCGGGCCCCCACGCGCACCGAGGCGATCGTGCGGGCGCTGCAGGCGCTGGAGGAGTTCATCATCGAGGGCGTGCACACGACGATCCCCTTCCTGCAGACGGTGCTCCGGCACCCGGATTTCGCCGCCGGCGAGGTCGATACGGGCTTCGTGGCCCGCATGGGCCTCTCCCGGCCCCCCGGCGATTCCGGGTCGGAGTAACCGGGAGCGCCGGCGACCTTGGACGAACGGAGGCGCGCCGAGGCGCTCGGGGTGGGCCTGATCGCCCTCGGGATCCTCCTGCTTCTCGCGATCCTGCCTCCCCTGCTGCGCGGCGGCGAGGGCGCGCAGCTCATCGGCCCGGCCGGCGCCCTCGTCCACGAGGGCCTCGCGACCCTGTTCGGAGGCAGCGCCCTGCTCGTCGCCGTACCGGCCTTCGCCTGGGGACTGGAACGGTTGGGTCGCCTGCAGCGGGAATCCGCGATCCGGTGGTCCGTGTTCGGCGGCGGCGCGCTTCTCTGCCTGCCCGGGGCGTGGTGGATGGCCTCGGGGCGCCCCCCGGTCGCCGAGTCGGACGGGGCCGGCTGGCTGGGCAGCAGTCTCGGGGGTCTTCTCGTCGCGGGGTTCGGCGTCGTCGGCGCGTGGCTCATCCTCGTGGCGGTACTCCTTGCGCTCGTGGTGCTCGCCTTCGGCTGGTCGCCGTTCCGGGGCGTCGGCACGGCCGCCCGCGGGGCCACGCAGGGTGCGGCGGCGCTGGGCCGGCGGGCCGGCCGGATGGCGCGCGGGGCGCGCGGCTGGACGCTCGGTCGAGCAGGCGACGAACGCGATGGAGGCCCCTGGGCGAAGGGCGTCCCTCGTGACGCGGCGGAGAGCGCCTCGCCGTCCGGTTCCGGTCCCGGTGCCACGAACGGGGCCGCCGCCGGGCCCGAGCGCGGGCCCGACGGGGCGGCGGAGGGCCGATCGCGACCGGCGAGACCCGCGCGGGCACGGGGTAACGTCCGGCAGGAGGAGCAGCTCGAGCTGGCCGGCACGGGCGCGCGGACCCGTCCGGACCTGCCACCGCTCGACCTGCTGGCGCTGCCGACGCGCCGGGGCAGCGGCATCGAGGACGCCGAGCTGCGCCGGCTCGGACAGGCCGTGGTCGAGAAGCTGGCCACCTTCCGGGTGGAGAGCCGGATCGGCGGCTGGACGACCGGTCCCGTCGTGACCCAGTTCGAGGTCGTGCCCGCCGCCGGCGTGAAGGTGGGCCAGATCGCGGCGCTGGCGGACGACCTGGCGCTCGCGCTGAAGGCGCCGTCGGTGCGGATCGTGGCCCCGATCCCGGGCAAGGGCGCGGTGGGAGTCGAGGTCCCGAACCCCGAGCCGGAGATCGTCCACCTGCGGGAGATCCTCGAGGCGCCCGCGTACGGCCGCTCCCGGGCCCAGCTTCCGCTCGCCCTCGGCCGGGACCTGGCGGGGGTGCCCTACGGCGCCGACCTGGCGAAGATGCCCCACCTCCTGATCGCCGGGGCCACGGGATCGGGCAAGTCCGTGTGCATCAACACGATCGTTACGAGCCTGGTGTACCGATACTCGCCACGCGAGCTGCGGCTGCTGATGATCGACCCGAAGATGGTGGAGCTGATCGTCTACAACGACCTGCCCCACCTGCGGCACCCGGTGGTGACCGACAACCACGATGCGGCGGCCGTCCTCCGCTGGACGGCGTTCGAGATGAACCGGCGCTACCAGCTCCTCTCGGCGAACGCCTGCCGCAACGTCCAGGAGATCAACCGGCGCATCGAGCGGGGCGACGAGATCGTCCTGCCGGACGGGTGGGGCAAAGGGAACTGGGACGACGGCCCCCTTCCGTACATCGTCCTGCTGATCGACGAGCTCGCCGACCTGATGATGACCGTCCAGTCCGAGGTCGAGACGCCGCTCGCCGTCCTCGCCCAGAAGGCCCGCGCGGTGGGGATCCACCTCGTGGTCGCGACCCAGCGGCCGTCGGTGAACGTGATCACGGGGCTCATCAAGGCGAACTTCCCGAGCCGGATCGCCTTCCGGGTCGCGTCGAAGACCGACAGCCGCACGATCCTGGACCAGAACGGGGCGGAGAGCCTGCTCGGGAACGGGGACATGCTGTTCCTGCCGCCGGGCGAGTCGGACCCGCATCGCATCCAGGGCGCCTTCCTGTCGACGTCCGAGACCGAGGCGCTCGTCGCCTGGTACCGCGAGCGGCCCGAGGCGGTCGAGGCGCCCGCCGCGGACGAGGAGGCGGACATCCTCGAGGAGGTCCGGGAGCTGGAGATCGAGGAGAGCCAGGCCGACGTGGGCGACCAGGTGCTCACCGACTGGGATCCCTACTTCCGCAAGGCGGCCGAGATCGTGATCCACCACGCGGCCGGGTCCACGAGCCTGCTGCAGAGGCGGCTCAAGGTCGGCTACGGCCGGGCGGCGCGGATCGTGGACCAGCTCCACTCGGCCGGCGTCCTCGGACCGCCCGACGGCTCGAAGCCGCGCGAGGTCCTCGTGACCCTCGACCAGCTCGACGCCCTGATGCGCGGCGAGGACCTGGCCGGCGGGTCCGACGAGCCCTGAACCGGTCGCTCGTGCCGGAACGGCGCCGCCGCGGGAGGGGTATGGAGCGCGAACCAGGGGGGACCCCGGGCGGGCCCCCCGTTCCCATCCCGGAGCCGCGATCCATGATGCCAGCCCGAACGCGAGGACGGACACCGGGCCGTGCGGCCGCCGCCCGTCGGGCGGTCCTGCTGCTCGCCGTCGCGATGGCCGCGCACGTGGCGGACGCAGCCGCCGTGCGGGCCCAGGATGAGGCGGCGCCCGAGGTGCGCGCCCTGCTGGCCCGGGCCCGGGACGTCTACGAGCGTCTCGGCTCCCTGCGGGCGGAGTTCGACCAGACCATCGCCGTGCCGCTGCTCGGCCGCGAGCGGAGCGGATCGGGCGACTGGTTCCAGAAGGGCCGGGGGCGGTTCAAGATGGACTTCCGGGACCCCGCGGGCGACGTGATCGTGGCGGACGGGGAGCACCTGTGGCTCTACTACCCAAGCACGCACCCCGACCAGGTGATCCGGACCGCCATCGAGGCGAACGTCACGGGCGCCGGCATGGTCGACCTGCAGGGACGCATCTTCGCGGAGGCCGACCGGTACGACGCGGTGCTGGAAGGGCGCGAGGACGTAGCCGGCCACGCGACCTGGCGGATCCGCCTGACGCCGCGCGGCGCCTCCCCGTACCGCGCGGTCCGGGTGTGGGTCGATGCGGGATCCTACCTCGTGCGGCGCTTCGAGATCACCGAGGAGAACGAGACCGTGCGCACGGTCATCCTGCGCGAGCTCCGCCCCGACGCGACGATTCCCGACAGCGTGTTCCGCTTCGAGCCGCCGCCGGCGGCGGACGTGTTCGAGGGCTGAGGGACGACGCGTGCGGACCCGCTTCGGCCTCGTGAGCCTCGGCTGCGACAAGAACACGGTCGACTCGGAGCGCATCGCCGGCGCGCTCGGCGCCCACGGCGCCCGGATGGTGTCCGACCTCGCCGCCGCCGACGTCATCCTCGTGAACACCTGCGGCTTCATCGATGCGGCGAAGGAGGAGTCCATCCAGGCGCTCCTCGACGTGGCGCGCTACAAGGACGAGGGGCGCTGCCGCGCCGTGGTGGCGATGGGGTGCCTGGTCGAACGGTACGAGGAGGAGCTGCGCGCGTCGCTTCCCGAGGTCGACCTGTTCGTGGGGCTCCGGGAAGCCGGGCGTCTCCTGCCCGAGCTGCAGGCGCGCGGCCTGGCCTCCGACCCGCTGGAAGGGCACCCCGGGGTCCGCCGGCCGCTCGGCGACCGGCGGCACGTCCGCTACCTGAAGATCAGCGAGGGCTGCGATCACGGGTGCGCGTTCTGCGCGATCCCGCTGTGGCGCGGTCAGCACCGCTCGTTCGATCCGGATGCGCTCGTGGAGGAGGCCCGCCGCCTCGAGGGGCAGGGCGCCGTGGAGCTGAACCTCGTCGCCCAGGACCTCGCTCACTACGGCCGGGAGTGGCGGAACGGCACCGACATCGCCGCCCTCGTGCGGCGGCTGCTCGACGGCACCTCCATCCCGTGGATCCGCTTGTTGTACGTGTACTCGGCGGGCCTGCGCGAGCCGCTGGTGGAGCTGATGGCGTCCGAGCCCCGCCTGCTCCCCTACATCGACATGCCGATCCAGCACGCCTCCGACACCGTCCTGCGGCGCATGCGGCGGCCCGAGCGCCGGGAGGGCCTGCGCCGCAAGATCGCCTGGCTGCGCGATGCCGTGCCGTGCCTGGCGCTCCGCACGACCGTCCTGGTGGGCTTTCCGGGAGAGACGGAGGAGGACTACCGCTCCCTGCTCGACTTTCTCGAGGAGGTGGAGTTCGACCGGCTCGGCGCCTTCGCGTTCTCGCCCCAGGACGGGACGCGAGCCGCGGACATGGAGGTGGACTTCCTGCCGGAGGGGCTGGCCGGGGAGCGGCTGGAGGAGCTTCTCGAGGTCCAGCGGGCGATCAGCGCCGCGCGGCTCGCCCGGGAGGTGGGCGCCCGGCGGGACGTCCTGGTGGACCGGGTGGCCGGCGCGTCCGCGGCCGGCCGCACGGCCGGACAGGCGGACGACGTGGACGGGGTCACCGAGCTGGAGGGCGTCACGGGCGACGTGTCGCCGGGCACGATAGTGGAGGCCGAGATCGTGGCGGCCCACGACTACGACCTGTCCGCGCGCGCCTGCCGCGTGCTCCGCCCCGCCCCCGCCTCCGCTCCGGAGGCCACCGAGCCCCCGGCGGCGGGCGAGAGCGGAGCCCGGGGGCGGCGTCTGCCGCTCGCGCCCCTCGGCCTGGACGCCGCGCATGGCCGCTGACGCCGGCCGCCGCCGAGCCCCCGGCGCCCCTGCCCGCCGCGCCGTGACATTCGTCCTCGTCTCGGCATGCGCCGCCGCCGGAGCCGCGGTCCCGTCTCCGGCGCGCGCCCAGGCGGCGTCGCCGGAGCCGGCGGTACGGGCCGCGGAGCCGCTCGTCCGCGTCGGGATCCGCGTCGGCGTGCCGGCCGTCCGCCTCGAGAGCCCGGCCGGCCTGCTCCTGTCCGATGCCCGGTCCGGCAGGGAGCTCGCCCGGATCGGGCCGGGCGAGACGGTGGAGCTCTCCCGGGACGGGGCGGGCCTCGCCCTGCCGGGAACGGCGACCGCGTCCGCGCCCGTGTTCGCGCTCCGGGTGGACCCGGAGGCGGGCGGCCCCGTGGTGGTCGACGGCGAGCCGTACCGGGGCCGCCTCGAGGTGATCGCCGTCGAGGATTCCGCCGTCAGCGCGATCAACGTGCTTCCGCTCGAGTCCTACCTGCTGGGCGTGGTGCCTCTGGAGATCGGCCCGCGCGGCGAGTCGGAGCTCGCCGCCGTGCAGGCGCAGGCCGTGGCGGCGCGCACCTACGCGGTGGCCCACCTCGACGGACACCCGGAGATGGGGTTCGACCTGTTCGCCACGGTGGAGGACCAGGTGTACGGCGGCCTGGCGGTGGAGCGCGAGCTGGCGAGCCGCGCCGTGCGCTCCACGGCCGGCCGGATCCTCACCTTCGACGGCCTGCCGATCCGCGCCTACTACCACTCCACCTGCGGGGGGCGCACGGCGCCCGTGGAGGAGGTGCTGGACCGGCCGGCCGCGCCCTACCTGCGCGCCGTGGACGACCGGGCGCCGGACGGCACGGACTGGTGCGCGATCTCGCCGCGCCACCGCTGGACGCGTGCGTGGAGCGACGCGGAGCTGGCCGGTCCGGTACCGGACGAGCTGGCGCGCATGTTCGGTACAGGCGCGGGCGTCGTGGGACCGGTCGAGGAGCTGCGCGTCCTGGAGCGCACGCCGAGCGGCCGGGTGCGGAGCCTGGCGGTGCGCGGCCCGCGCTCCGAACTGGTGGTGGAACGGCTCGACATCCGCTTCGCGCTGCGGGGCGGGGAGGGAGAGATCCTCGGCTCCACGGCGTTCGAGATCGACGAGGGACCGGACGGCACGACCGTGCTGCACGGGCGCGGCTACGGGCACGGGGCGGGGATGTGCCAGTGGGGCGCGATCGGACGGGCCCGTGCCGGCCACGGCTACGAGGCGATCCTCGCGGCCTACTATCCCGCCGCGGAGCTGACCCGGGTATACTGACCCCGGCAGTGCGGCCGGGAATCACGCGAAAACACGAACGGGGGAGACGGGAGCATGCGGGGAGGAGCGCCGGTGCGGTGGATCGAGGCGGCAGGGGTGGCGGCACTGCTCCTGTGTGCGGGGGCGGGTCGCGCGGAGGCCCAGTCGTCGCTGGCGGACTACGACTACGCGAACCTCGGCCTCCAGGCGATAGGGGCCGAGGTCTTCTGGGTGGATGCGAGCCAGAACGATGGAACGCTCGGCATCGGGGCGCGCGCCGACTTCGGGTTCCTGGGACCGTTCATCCGGATCGTCCCGCGCTTCGCGTGGTGGGAGGCGGACGTGAACGACTCCGACGTGCGGGAGCTGGAGGAGAGCCTCGCGGAGACCTGCACCGGTGACTGCACGATCGCGCTGGGCTCGATCGAACGCACCGCCGTGGTGCTCGGCCTCGACGCGCAGTGGACGCTCGCCGATCCGGCGCTGCGGCCGTACCTCGGCGTGGGGCTCGACGTCTACCTGCTCGACGACAGCGGGGCGGCGATCGAGGACACGTTCCTGGACGACACGGTGGTGACGGCCGGGGCCTCGGGCGTGCTGGGGCTCGAGCTGAACTTCCAGCGGCACTGGCGGGTCTACACCGAGGTGCGTGGCACGCTGGTCACCGACGCCAACAACTGGAACCTCACCGGCGGGTTCGCCTGGCGGCCGTGAGCGCGGAGCCGCGACCCACCCGGCCAATTCGCATCGCGGTCCTCGGCGCGGGGAGCGCCTCGCAGGTCGTGCACCTGCCGATCCTCGCGCGCCTGCGGGACGTGTCGGT
>JAVVDU010000011.1:22075-68443 GCA_032251515.1 Gemmatimonadota bacterium | reverse complement strand
TGATCCGCCGCCGCTTCGACTACCAGATCGGGCTCGCCCGCCTCGAGGCCCTCCTCGGGACGGACCTGCGGCCCTCGACCGACGGAGCATGAGACCGATGAACGGGAGCGGGAGATACGGAACGAGGATCCACCCCGCCCTGGCGGCGCTGGTCGCCCTGGCGCTGCCGGCGGCGGTGGCCGCCTGCGGCGAGGGCCAGGCCGAGGAGCCCACGCTGGGGCTCAGCACCGTGACGGCGGAGCGGCGGCAGATCACCTCCAGCGTCGCGGCCACCGGTACGATCGAGCCGATCAGGGTCATCGACGTGAAGTCGCAGGCTTCGGGCGAGGTGCTGGAGGTGCCCGTGGAGCTGGGCGACTTCGTGCGCCGGGGAGAACTCCTGGTCCGCATCGACCCGCGCGACGTGCGCAACGCGTTCGAGCAGGCCGAGGCCGACCTGGACGTCGCGCGGGCCCGCCACACGATCGCCCAGCGACAGCTCGGCCGGGTCACCGACCTGCGGGACTCGCAGGTCGTCACCGAGGAGGAGTACGAAACCGCCCTGCTCGAGGAGGCGAACGCCAAGGCATCCCTCGTGAAGGCGGAGACGAACCTCGAGCTGGCCCGCGACAGGCTGAACGACGTGGCCGTGGCCGCCCCCATCGATGGGATCGTGGTCGAGAAGACGGCCGAGGAGGGCCAGATCATCACCTCGGCCCGCGAGGTCACCGGCGGCACGATCCTGCTGCGCATGGCGGACCTGAACGAGGTCCAGGTGCGGACCCTGGTGGACGAGACCGACATCGGCGTGATCGAGCCGGGGCTGCGGGCCACCATCCGGGTGGAAGCCTACCCGGAGCGCGAGTTCACGGGCTCCGTGCTGAAGATCGAGCCGCAGGCGGTGGTGGAGCAGAACGTCACCCTGTTCGCCGTGCTCACCCGCATCCGCAACGAGGAGGGCCTTCTCAAGCCGGGCATGAACGCCGACGTGGAGATCCTCATCGGACGGCGGGACGACGTGCTGGCGCTGCCCAACGCCGCCGTGAAGACGGTCGACGAGGCGCGGCAGCTCGCGTCGGCGCTGGGGCTCGACCCGGAGCTGCTGCAGGCACGGGCCGCGGACCCCACCGCCGAGCCCGCCGACGGCGGCGAGCCGACGGAGAGTGCGGCGGCCGGTGGCGATGCGGCGGACGGGGACGGGCTTCCCTCGCCCGAGCGGCTGCAGGCGATGTCGCGTGAAGAGCGCCAGAAGCTGATCCAGCGTCTCGAGCCCGCCCAGCGGCAGCGGCTGTTCGCCATGTTCCAGCAGGCGCGGGAGCAGGAGGAGCGACAGGCGCGGGCCGACCCGGCCCGGCCGCGGGACGCATTCGTGTTCGTCGACGAGCCGGGCCGAGGCCTCACCCCGAAGCCCATCCGCATCGGCCTGTCCAGCTGGGAATTCACCGAAGTCCTGGCCGGGCTCGAGGCGGGAGACACGGTCACCGCGGTGCCCATGTCGCTGGTGTCGCAGCAGGAGCTCCTGGACCGGATCCGCAGCCGGTCGGGTATCCCCGGCGTGAGCCGCAACTGAGCAGAGAGGCGGGCAGAATGCTGTTCGGCGAGGTCATCCGGGTCGCGCTGCAGGCGATCTTCGCGAACAAGATGCGGTCGCTCCTCACGATGCTCGGCATCGTGATCGGCGTGGCGGCCGTCATCACCATGGTGGCCCTCGGCACCGGCGCGCAGCGGGCCGTGCAGGAGCAGATCGAGGCGCTCGGCACGAACGTCCTCTCGGTCCGCCCGGGCCAGGCCTGGTTCCACGGCGCACGGGGCGGCGATGCGAAGATGGAGGTGAAGGACGCCCTTGCGGTGGAGCGGGACGCACCGGTCATCGAGGCGGTCGCCCCGGAGATGCAGAGCAACGCCCAGGTCAAGTTCGTGCGCAGCAACGCGAACCTGCGGGTCACCGGCACGACGCCGGAGTTCCAGCAAGTGAACAACTACCGGGTCGCGCTGGGACGCTTCTTCGACGCCCGCGAGAACGAGGGGCGGCGGCGCGTGGCCGTGCTGGGCGGGGCGGTGCCGGCGGTGCTGGGCACGACGGCCGAGGAGATCGTCGGCCAGAAGGTCTACATCCGGAACGTCCTGTTCGACGTCGTGGGGGTCCTGGAGGAGAAGGGCGGCAGCGGCTGGTTCAACCAGGACGAGCGGGTGTTCGTGCCCGTGAACACGGCGCAGTTCCGCCTGTTCGGCACAGAGCGGATCGGCTCGTTCAGCGCCCTCGTCCGGTCCGGCGCCTCCCCGTCCCTCGCCATGGCCCAGATCGAGGAGGTCCTGCGCCGCGAGCACCGGCTGCGGCTCGGCGAGGAGAACGACTTCTGGATCCAGGACCGGGCCGAGTTGCTGGGGACGCAGCAGGAGACGACCCAGACGTTCACCTACCTGCTCGCCGGGATCGCGCTGGTGAGCCTGCTGGTGGGCGGCATCGGAATCATGAACATCATGCTCGTCTCGGTGACGGAGCGGACCCGGGAGATCGGGATCCGCATGGCCCTCGGTGCCACCCGCTCCGCCGTGCTCGGCCAGTTCCTCCTCGAGGCGCTCGTCCTCACGCTGGTCGGCGGGCTCATAGGCATTGCCCTCGGGTGGGGCGCCTCCTTCACGCTCGCGCAGCTGGCGAACTGGAACACCGAGGTGTCGCTCCGGGCCGTGGGACTCGCCGTCGCCTTCTCCGCCGTCGTCGGCCTGTTCTTCGGCCTCTGGCCCGCCCGGCGCGCGGCGGCCCTGGACCCGATCGAAGCCCTGCGCTTCGAGTGACCCGCGGACGGAGCGGCCCGGCATGAGCCTCGTTCCCCTCGCGGACCTGCCCGGTGACGCCCGCCTGTGGTGCTTCGCCGCGGACCCGGCCCCCGACCCGGCGACGGCCGACCGGCTGCTGGCGGCCGTGCGGGAATTCGCGGAGACGTGGGCGGCGCACGGCGCGGACCTGCGGGCCGGGGCGGAGTGGGTGGCGGACCGCGTGCTGTGCCTCGCGGTGGATGAGCGGGCAGCCGGGGTCTCGGGCTGCTCGATCGACGCCCTGACCGGCCGCCTGCGGGCCCTGGAGGAGGAGCTCGGGATTTCCCTGCTGGACGGCGGGTCGGTCCGCTGGCGGGACCCGGACGGACGGCCACGCACCGCGTCGCGCGAGCGGTTCCGCACGCTGGCGCGGGAGGGCCGCGTGGGCCCGGACACGCCGGTCCTCGATCTGACCCTGCCACGGCTCGCCGACCTGCGCGACGGCCGCCTGGAGCGGCCCGCCTCCGCATCCTGGCACGCCCGGCTGCTGCCCGTCCCCTCCCCATGACCCGCTCCGGACCGGCCCGGTCCTTCCGCGCGGAGGCCGGCGGTCCGGAGGCCTCCGTCGTCCTGTCGGGCGGCGGCGCTCGCGGCGCCTACCAGGTGGGGGTCATGCAGGAGATCGCGGCGCGGCGGCCCGGGATCCGCTTCCCGGTGCTGACGGGCGTCTCGGCGGGCGCGATCAACGCCGCGGTGCTCGCCGGGCGGGCGGAGGCCCCGGCCGAGGCGCTCGACGACCTGGCCGGCACTTGGGGCGGTCTGCGGACGCGCGACGTCCTGCGCTCCGATGCGGTGTCGCTGGCGTGGAACGCGCTCCGTCTCGTCGCGCGCCTCGGCACGGGCGGCGGTGTGCTGGCGCCGCAGGTGCGCGGGCTCGTGGACACGTCCCCGCTGTTCGGCCTGCTCGAGCGGATCGTCGACCCGGACGGCATCGAGCGGAACATCGAGGCGGGCCGGCTGCGGGCCGCCGCCGTCTCCGCGACCTCCTACCGCACCGGGCGCACGGTGACGTTCGTGCACGCGGCCCCCGACGTGCGGCTCTGGGAGCGGGCCCGCCAGCAGGCCGTCGCCGCCCGGCTCGACGCGGGGCGGGTGATGGCCTCCGCCGCGATCCCCCTGTTCTTCCCCGCCGCCGAGGTGGAGGGGGAGTGGTTCGGGGACGGTGGGATCCGGCAGGGAAATCCCCTGTCGCCCGCCGTGCGGCTCGGCGCCCGGCGGATCCTCGCGGTCTCGTCCCGTTACCGTCCGTCCCGTCCGCCGCGCCCGGGCGACCGGCCGGACCCCTACCCGCCGGCCGGCCGCGTCGCGGGCCTCGTCCTGAACTCGATCTTCCTCGACAACCTGGACGTGGACGCCGAGCGGCTCCAGCGCATCAACCGCCTCGTGACGCGGATCCCGCGCGAGCACCGGTGGCGCGTCGACGAGCGTCCGGTGCGCCTGCTGGTCCTGCGGCCGTCGGCCGACCTGGGCCGGATGGCCGCGCGCCACGAGAGCCGCCTCCCCCGCGCCTTCCGCTTCCTGGTGCGTGGCCTGGACGGCCGCAGCCCGGCCAGCTCCGACCTGCTGTCCTACCTGCTGTTCGAGAGGGAGTACCTGGGCGAGCTGCTGGAGCTGGGCCGGCGCGACGTGGACCGCAACTGGGTCCGCATCCGGCGCTTCCTCGCCGAGCCCGGGAAGGAGAGGGCCTGACCCGGCCGGTCAGACGTGGCTCATCAGACGTGGTTCAGCAGCATCAGCTCGTGGGGATGGGGACGCAGGTAGACCTGGTCGCGCAGGTACTCCGGTCCCGACCGCCGGACGTGGTGGCGCAGCAGGGTCACCGGAACGATGAGCGGCAGCAGCCCCAGGCGGTACTGCTCGATCGCGTCCGCCAGCTCCGCCCGGTCCCCGGCGTCCAGCCCATCCGAGACGAACCCGGCCAGGTGGCGCAGCACGTTCGTGTGGTTGCGGCGGGTCGCCACGCGCCGCAGCACCTCGGTGAGCCCCTCGAGGTAGGCGGCGGCCACTTCCCCGTACGGCCGCGTCGGCGGGGCTTCGCCCAGCAGGCGCCCCAAGCGGCGCATCCCGTCCTGGTGGCGGGACATGAGCAGGAACTTGTGCGCCGCGTGGAACTCCGTTAGGCGGCGCCGGTCGGCGCCGGTGCGGACGAGGTCCTTCCAGCGCCGGTACGCGAAGATCCGCGTGATGAAGGCCTCGCGCAGGCCCGGGTCGTTGAGCCGCCCCTCCTCCTCGACCGGCAGGTGCGGCAGCTCGCGCAGCAGGACGCCGGCGAAGACCCCGGTCCCGTCCCGCGCCGGCACGTCGTTCGCGTCCCACAGCTTCACGCGCTCCATGCCGCAGGTCGGCGAGTCCTTCTTGAGCACGTAGCCGCACAGGTCGAGCTCCGCGAGGCGTCCGACCCGCTCCGCGGACCAGTTCTCCATGCGCCGGGTCAGGTCTTCTCCCGTGCTCGGCATCACGAGGCGGACCCGCTCGCCGTCCCGCTCGAGGCGGATCGTGGGCCGGGGCGTCCCCATCCCGATCTCCACCTCCGGGCACACGGGCACCCAGCGCACGTACGGGCCCAGCACGTCGGTCAGGAAGCGGTCTCGCTTGTGCCCCCCGTCGTACCGCACTTCCCGGCCGAGCAGGCACGCCGACACCCCGAGCCGCAGCGGCTCGACGCCGGCCGCGTCCTGCGCTGCGTCCCCGGCATGTCCGGTCACTCGTCCCCCTCCTCGCGGCCGAGGAGGTGGCGCAGCGCGGGCTCCAGCTCGGGATCCAGGAACTCGTAGCCGCCCTGCCGCAGGCGGGCCGGATCGACGCGGGCGCCGGCGAGCAGCAGGGCGTCGGCCATCTCCCCCAGGGCGAGGCGCAGCACCGCCGCGGGAGCGGGCACGCAGGCCGGCCGGCCGAGCACCCGCGCCAGCGTCCGCGAGAACGCCGCGTTCCGGACGGGGCGGGGGGCCGTGACGTTCACCGGCCCCTCCACGTCGTCCCGGGCCGCGCAGTGCAGGATCGCGCCGAGCACGTCGTCCAGCGACACCCAGCTCCAGAACTGGCGGCCGCTGCCCAGCCGTCCTCCCACCCCGGCGCGGAACGGGACCAGCATCCGCTGCAGCGCGCCGAACCCCGGCCACAGCACGAGCCCGAACCGGATGTGCACCACCCGGATGCCGGCCGCGCGCGCCGGGTCGGCCGCCTCCTCCCATTCCCGGCACACGTCGGCGAGGAACCCCTCGCCGGGCGGGCTCCCTTCGTCCAGCACCTCGTCGCCGCGGTCTCCGTACAGGCCGATCGCCGAGGCGCAGATCAGCACCCGGGGCGGACGGTCCAGTCCCGCCAGGGTGCGCGCCAGCAGCCCGGTCCCCTCGACCCGGCTGTCGCGGATCGCGTGGCGGGTGGCGTCCGTCCAGCGGCCCGCCGCGATGGGCTCGCCGGCGAGGTGGACCACGACGTCGGTCCCCTCCAGCCCCGCGGCGTCGACGCGGCCGGCGGCGGGATCCCACTCGACCGTCCCCGCCGCGGCGGGCGGCACGCGCGAAGTCTCGCTTCGCACCAGCGCCGCGGGCCGGTGGCCGCCGGTGGAAAGCAGCGCGCACAGGGCGGAGCCGATGCCGCCGGATGCCCCGCTCACCGCGAAGCGGCGGGAGCCGCCCAGCGGATAGCGGCGGTGCAGCTCCAGGTCGCGGGCCGTGCGGCGGTGGCGATACGCGAAGGCCCGCGCGATCCGCCTCCCCACCGGCCCGCCGGCCACCAGGTCGGACACGGGCTCGAGCGGCAGGGCGTACTCGATGCGGTCCTCGAGGACGCACCCGCCGTCGGGAATCGGCTCGAAGCGGTGGCGGTGCTTCCAGCGGGCGAACGGGCCCTCGACCTGGACGTCGCAGAACTGCCGGCCCGGCTCGTTCTCGCGGTGCTCGGCCACCCAGCGGACGGCGAGCGGTCCCACGCCGATCCGCAGCACGGCACGGTCGCCGTCCGCGATGCCGCCCGTCCGCTCGAGCACCCGCACGGGCTCCCAGGGCGGCGACAGCCGTTCGATCGCCCCGGGGCGGGCGTGCCAGTCGTAGACGTCCTCGGCGCTGTCGACCAGGCGGGTGGCCCGGCGGTAGACGGTCAGCGACACGCGCTCCTCCTCGCCGTGGGGGCCGCGGGGCCGCCCTTCACCCGGACGGCCCGACGTGAGTAAGTTAGGTGGCTGCGGTCCCGCGCGCCGCCCATCGCCGATCCCTCCCCGCGAGGCGGCCTTCCGTCCCAACGGAACGATGGGGCGGCGTGTTCGGTATCCGCGGCTCGTACTCACGGAATTCACGGATCCGCGGAGGTCCTTTGTTTCTTTCGGACACGAGCATCCGAAGGCCGGTGCTCACATCCATGGTCGCCCTGGCCCTGGTGCTGTTCGGGGCGCTCAGCTTCACCCGCCTGTCGGTGCGGGAGCTACCGGACGTGGACACCCCCAGCGTGTCCGTCTCCGTGTTCCTGCGCGGCGCGAATCCCCGCGTCATGGAATCCACGGTGGTGGACGTGCTGGAGGAGGAGCTCAGCACGATCTCCGGCGTCCGCACCCTGACCAGCACCTCGTCGGAGCAGCAGGCGAACATCTCCCTGGAGTTCCAGCTCGACCGCGACATCGAGCTGGCGGCGCAGGACGTGCGGGACGTGGTGGCGCGCGTGCGGGGCCGGCTGCCCGAGGACATCGAGGAGCCGGTGGTGGCGAAGCAGGAGTCCGACGCCCAGCCCTTCATGTGGCTCGCGCTGTCGGGCGACAACCTGGACCTCCTGCAGCTCTCCGACATCGCCGACCGGCAGGTCAAGCAGCGGCTGCAGTCGCTGGAGGGCGTGGGCCGGGCCCTGATCGCGGGCGAGCGGCGCTACGCCATGCGGGTGTGGCTCTCGTCCAGCGAGCTGGCGGCCCGCGGGCTCACCGTGCAGGACGTCGAGGCCGCGATCCGCACCCGCAACGTTGAGATCCCGGCCGGCCGCATCGAGTCGGACCGGCGGGAGTTCTCGGTCCGTTCCCTGGGAGAGCTCAAGACCCCCGCGGAGTTCGCGGACATCGTGGTGTCGAGCCGGGACGGACAGATCGTCCGCCTGCGCGACCTCGGGCGGGTCGAGCTCGGCCCGGAGGACTACCGCTCGGCCCTGCGCTTCAACGGGCAGTCGGCGGTGGCGATCGGCGTGGTCCGGCAGTCGAAGGCGAACCTGATCGAGGTGTCCGACCTCGTGCAGGCCGAGCTGCCGCGCATCCAGGAGACCCTGCCGCCGGGCGTGACGATCAGCATCGGGTTCGACCAGTCGCAGTTCGTGCGCCGTTCCATCCAGGAGGCGCAGGAGACCCTGGTGCTGGCCGCGATCCTCGTGGTCGCGATCATCTTCATCTTCCTGCGCAACCTGCGGGCCACGATCATCCCCGGACTGGCGATCCCGACCTCCATCGTGGCGGCCTTCGCCGTCCTGTTCGCGCTCGGGTTCACGATCAACAACTTCACGCTGCTCGCGCTGATCCTCGCCATCGGGATCGTGGTGGACGACGCGATCATCGTGATGGAGAACGCCTACCGGCACCAGGAGGAGCTGGGCGAGGAGCCGGAGGCGGCCGCGCAGCGCGGCACCAGCGAGATCGCCTTCGCCGTGATCGCCACGACGGTGGCCCTCGTGGCCGTGTTCGCCCCGCTCGCCTTCCTGCAGGGCACGACGGGACGGCTGTTCAACGAGTTCGGGATCGCGCTGGCCGGCGCGGTCGTCGTCTCGAGCTTCGTCGCCCTCACCCTGACGCCGATGCTGTGCGCGAAGATTCTGCGCATCCCGAAGACGCACGGGCGACTGTTCCTCCTGTTCGAGAACAGCTTCCTCAAGATCGCGGAGACCTACGCCCGGACCCTGGAGGCGGCCATCCGGCACCGGGGCATCGTGGTGGCCGGCGCGCTCGCCGTGGTGGCCGTGGCGGTCGTGGTGTTCAACCAGCTCGAGCGGGAGTTCCTCCCCGAGGAGGACCGTGGCGCGATCGTCACCTTCACGGTGGCGCCCGAGGGCGCGTCGCTGGAGTACACGTCCGGCTACCAGCGCCAGGTGGAGGAGATCATGGGCCAGGTGCCCGAGATCCGCAGCTACTTCAGCATCGTGGGCGGATTCACGGGCAACGTGAACCGGGGGATCATCTTCGCGCGGCTGGTGGACTGGGGCGAGCGGGAGCGGAGCGTCCAGGAGGTGGCGAACGAGATCCGGCCGAAGCTCATGGCGATCCCCGGGATCTTCGCCTTCGCCTCCACGCCTCCCGCCATCGGGTTCGGCAATCCCGTCCAGTACGTGGTCCGCAACACCGACTTCGATTCGCTGGGGGCGGGCATGGACCGGATGGTGGCGCGCGCCCGGCAGGTGCCCGGCCTCATCAACGTGGACACCGACCTGCGGGTGAACAAGCCCGAGATCACGGTCCACTACGAGCGGGACCGGGCCGAGGACCTGGGGATCGCGATCGCCGACATCTCGAACGCCCTGCAGACCCTGCTGGGCGGCCGCCGCGTGAGCACCTTCACGCGGGACAACAAGCTGTACGACGTGATCGTGCAGCTCGAGCCGGACGAGCGCGCCACGCCCGACGACGCGAGCGGGATCTACCTGCGGGGACGGGACGGGGCGCTCGTGTCGCTCGACGCGGTGGCGCGGCTGGAGGAGGGGGTGGGCCCGCGGCAGCTCAACCACTACGAGCGCGTCCGCTCCTTCACCCTCACCGCGAGCCTCGCCGACGGCCTGCCGCTCGGCGCCGCGCTCGACTCGCTGGACGCGATCGCCGCCGAGGTCCTGCCGCCGGGTAGCAGCCTCGCGCTCGCCGGCGAGTCGCGGGAGCTGGAGGAGAGCGGCAACGCCCTGTACTTCGCGTTCGTGCTCGCCCTGGTGGTGGTGTTCATGGTGCTGGCGGCGCAGTTCGAGTCGCTCCTGCACCCGTTCACGGTGCTCCTGTCCGTGCCGCTCGCGGTGACCGGGGCGCTGCTGACGCTCCTCGTCGCCGGCTCGACGCTGAACCTGTTCAGCCAGATCGGGATGATCCTGCTCATCGGGATCGTGACGAAGAACTCCATCCTGCTGGTGGAGTACGCGAACCAGGGCAAGCGGAAGGGGCTCGGCACGGTGGAGGCGATGCTGGAGGCCGGTCGCATCCGCCTGCGCCCGATCATGATGACCTCCGTCGCCACGGTCATCGCGCTGACCCCCATCGCGCTCGGCCTGGGAGCCGGCTCCGCGAGCCGCCGGCCGCTCGGCTACGCCATCGTGGGCGGGCTGGCCTTCTCGACGGTGCTCACCCTGTACCTCGTCCCGGTCGTCTACATCCTGCTCGACCGGGCCCGCGAACGGCTGGCGGCGCGGCGGGCCGCCAGGCGGGAGGCGATACTGCCCGCGGGCGCGGAGGTGGAGGCGTGAAGGGCGCGAGAGGCTGGCAGGGTTCCGCCCCGTCGTTCGGCCGGCGGGTGCGGCGGGCCGTGCTCCTCGTCCTCGCGGCGGGGGCGGTGCCCGCGGCCGCAGCCGGGCAGGAGCGTCCGGCGGCCCGGGCGGACGGCGCGGACGGCGTGCCCACGGTCGACCTGCGGGAAGCGCTGTCGCTCGCGGCGCAGGTGGACCCGGATTACGTGTCGGCGCTGCGCGAAGTGGGCGACGCGGCATGGGTCCGGCGCTCGGCCTGGTCGGCCTTCCTGCTGCCCGTCGTGGACTTCTCGTGGTCGTGGACGAAGAGCACGGACGAGTTCTTCAACCCGGGCACCAACGCCCTCACCTCGAAGCTCACCCAGTTCTCGCTGCGTGGCAACTACCCCCTGTTCGACGGGGGCTCCCGCCTGTTCGAGCTGCGGGCGGCCTCGGCCGGCATGGACCGGGCGCGCGGGTCGGAGCGGCAGCAGCGGTTCGCCACCGCGCTCGCCACGGAGGCCGACTACTACGACGTGCTGGCGCAGGCGGAGCTCCTGCGGGTCGCCCGCGAGCGCCTGCGGCGGGCCGAGGAGCAGTTCGAGATCGCGCGGGCCCGGGTCCTGACGGGGGCCGCCGTGCAGACCGACTCGCTGCAGCTCCTGCTCGAGGTCACGCGGGCCCGGGTGGACCTGCTGCGCCAGGGGACGGCCTGGGAGGTGTCCCGGCTGCAGCTCGGCCGGCAGGTGGGCGTGGCGGGCCCCGTGAATGCGGCCCCGCTCGCCGGACCGCCACCCGAGGCGCTCCCCATCGGCGAGCTCGACGCGGTGGAGGAGGCGGTGGAGCGCAGTCCGCTGATGCGCGTGGCACGGGCCGAGGAACGCCGCACCTCGGCGCTGGTGAACGCCGAGCGGAGCGCCTGGCTGCCCACCTTGAACCTGTTCGGGGTGTTCACCGGCTTCGGCGACCAGATCATCCCCGACGGCCTGACCCGGGGCCAGTTCGGGTTCCAGGTCAACTTCACGCTGTGGGACGGCGGCCAGCGCGAGACCCGCATCTACCGGGCGATCACGGCCCGCGAGGTCGCGGAGGCGGTGCGGCGCGATGCCGAGCGGGGCGTGGGCCGCGACGTCACCGAGGCATGGCGGGCCTACGAGTCGGCCCGCGCCAGCTACGATCTGGCGTCCGACGGGGTCGTGGTGGCCCGCGAGAACCTGCGCGTGCAGGACGAGCGGTACCGGTCCGGCGCCACGACGATCATCGACCTGGTGACGGCGCAGGTGGACCTGGCGGAGGCCGAGGCGGACCTCGTCCAGGCGGAATTCGAGACCCGCCTCGCCCTGGCCGGCATCGAGGCGATCCTCGGCCGCCGGCTGTTCGCGAAATGACCCGGGAGGAGGCATTCGTGCCGGACATACAGCGTTTGGTGAAGGCCGCGGCGGCGGCACTGGTCGTGCTCACGGCGGCATGCGGCGGTGACGGCGGCGGCGCGGCCAGCGCCGCGAGCGCGGGTCCGGGCGCGGGCGGCGGCATGCCGCCCACGCCCGTGGACGTCGTGCGGGCCCGCACCGACACCGTGGTGGAGACGATCGAGGCGAACGGCGCGGTGGAGGCGGTGCAGTATATCGAGCTGCGCCCCGAGGTGTCGGGCCGCCTCGAGGAGATCCAGGTGTCCGAGGGCCGCGAGGTGTCGCGCGGCACGCCGCTGTTCAAGGTGGACGATGCCGAGCTGCGGGCCGAGGTGGACCGGCTGGAGGCGGAGCTCGACCTCGCCGAGCAGGCCCTCGCCCGGACCCGCGAGCTGATCGAGCGCAACGCCTCCTCCGAGGCGGACCTGGAGCAGGCCGAGGCCACGGCGCGCAGCGCGCGGGCCCGCCTCACGCTGGAGCGCACCCGCCTGGAGCGCACGGTCGTGCGCGCCCCGTTCGCGGGCGCCGTGGGCGAGCGCTACGTGAGCCTGGGCGACTACGTGACGCCGCAGTCCGTCCTCACGACCCTGCAGACCGTGGACCCGATACGGATCTCGTTCCAGGTGCCGGAGCGTTACGCCTCGAACCTGGCCGTGGGGCTGGAGGTGGAGTTCCGCGTGGCCGCCGTGCCCGGCCGCACCTTCCGCGGCACGGTGGACTTCGTCGACCCCCGCGTGCAGCTGCCGGGACGCACCATCGTGGTGAAGGCGCGCGTCCCGAACCCCGACCGCGTGCTGCGCCCCGGGATGTTCGTGGAGGCACGCCTGACGATCGAGGAGCGGCCCGATGCGGTAGTCGTGCCGGAGGACGCGATCCTGCCGCTCGAAGGGGCGGACTACGTGTGGACGGTCACCGAGGACGGCACCGCCTCGCGCCGGGAAGTCGAGCTGGGCGTACGGACCTTCGGGTTCGTGGAGATCCGCTCCGGGCTCGAGGCGGGCACGCCGGTCGTGGTCGGCGGGCTGGAGCGGCTCGGCGAAGGCGCGCCGGTGGCCCCTACGTTCCTCGAGCGGCCCGGCGCTCCGCCACCCGGATCCCCTCGGCCCCGTAGTCCAGGATCGCGTACACCGACGTGATCCCCACGAGGATCACCGGAAGCTTCACCCAGGCGGGCGCGAACACCAGCGTGAACAGCGCCACGACCTGCAGGGCCGTGGTGACGCGGCCGCCCGCGCGGGAGTGGAACGGCACCGGCTGACCCGTGAGCCGGGCGACGATGAACACGCCCCCGGTGAACAGGTCGCGCAGGATCAGGATCAGGAAGCCCGCCCAGTCGAGCCCGCCGCCCGGCAGGAACGACACCAGCCCCAGGAACACGAACACCCGGTCGCAGAACGGGTCCAGCAGGGCCCCGATCTCGGTGCGCGTGTTCGTGAGGCGCGCGACCGCGCCGTCCAGCAGGTCGGTGACCGCACCCACGGCGATGATCGCCGCGATGCCTGCCGGATCGCGCACTGCCAGGAAGCCCGCGCCGAGCGGGATCCGCAGCAGCGACAGGACGTTCGAGACGGTCAGGAACCCCGGCCCGTTCATCCGGCCTCCGCCAGGTAGTCCGCCACCGCATCGGCGAACGGCAGCGGTTTGAGCCGGAACACGTCCCGCAGGGCGTTCTCCGTGCCCGGCAGCACGCTGCCACTGGCGAGGATCTCCCGCTCCCGGGGGGCGAACGGCTCCGGCAGGCGCAGTACACGCCCCAGGCCGGAGACGAGGGGGGCCGATGCCGCCGGCAGGGGCACGACGGGCCGGGGCCTGCCGATCGTGCGGCCGATGATCCGCACGATGCGGACGAGGCTCAGCCGCTCCGGACCGGCCAGGTCGAAGCCCCGGCCGGCGAGGTCCGCCCGCTCCACCGCCTGGACGAGCGCATCGGCCGCATCCTCGACCGCGAGAGGCTGCAGGGCCGCCGTGCCGTCTCCCGGCACCGGGAAGGCGGGGAGGGTGCGCAGCAGCCGCACGATCGCCGACGTGAAGCGATCCCCCGGACCGTAGATGATGCACGGCCGCAGGACCACGAACTCCCGACCGGACGTCATCACCGCGTCCTCGGCCGCGAACTTCGACCGCAGGAACGGCCCCCCCGCCGGGCTGGCTCCCAGGGCCCCGACGTACACGAAGCGCCGGACGCCGGCCCGGGCGGCCTCGGCGAGCAGGTGACGCGTCGCGGCGCCGTGCGCCCTCTCCAGGTCGCCGGGTCGGCCCGCCCGGGTGCGGATGGCGAGATGGACCGCGGCCGTGCAGCCCTCCGCGAGCCCCGCCAGCGATGCGCGGTCCACCAGGTCGGCGACCCGCCACTCGACGGTCGGTCCGTCGGCGCCCGGGGGACGCCCGCCCGGACGGGCCAGGGCGCGCACGCGGTGCCCCCGCGCGACGAGACGCGGCAGAAGGTGGCCCCCGAGAAACCCGGTCGCCCCGGACAGGAGGACCCGGTGGGTCGTCCCCTCTTCCGGCAGCTCGGGCTCGGGCCGGGGCGCCGTAGCCGGGCCGGGGGCGGGGCGCACCTCCTCCGGGCGTCCCGGCTGCGCTGACCGGCCTCGCTCCATGGCGTTCCTCGCGGCAAGAGTGGATCCTCGAAATTCGAGGACGCCGCCGCGCGGCGCAACGCCGCCGGGCCCCGGCCGCCGGCCGGTGCTCAGTCGTCGTCGCGGTCCTCCGGCCCGCCGTCGCGGGGGCCGCCGTTCCGGCCGTCCAGCATGACGAACTCCTGCACCACGACGTCGGCCGTCGGGATCGACACGCCCTCGCGGTCGTAGGCCCCGTACTCGATCCGGCCCTCCACGTACAGGCGGTTGCCGCGGCGCACGTACCTCTCGACCGTCTCCGCGGCGCCCGCCCAGAAGGTCAGCCGGTGCCAGTCGGTCCGCTGCTGCGCCTCCTCCCCGTCGCGGGGCACGAGGCGGTTCGTGGCCAGCGACAGGTGCGCCACCGTGCGTCCCGAAGCCGTCGTCCGCACGTCGGGGTCGGCCCCCACGTTGCCCACCAGGATCACCCGGTTCACGGATCGGCTCATCTCCCCCTCCCTCTCACGGTCTGTCCCGCCGGCCCGGATGCCGGACCGGTCTCGCGAAGGGAGTGATGCGCGGACGGCGGGATGGCGGGAACGAAGCTCCGGACGGCGGCGCGACCGTCCGGGCCGCGCGGTCAGAAGATGGAGAAGTTGAAGTAGCGGTCGGGGTTCGTCTTCAGCTCGTTGAGCAGGGACCGCAGCTCGGCGAGGGCGGCGGCGGTGTTCTCGTACAGGACCGTGTCCGCCGTCAGCCGGCCCAGGCTCCCTTCCCCGCGGTTCACGCGGGCGAGCACCTCGGTCGCCTCGACGAGCGCCGAGTCGGTACGCGCCAGCACCCGGTTCGCCCGGCCGCCGGCCTCCTCCCACTCCGCCGACACGCGCCGCAGGGTCTCGGCCGAGGTGCGGGCGTCGGCGAGGATCGTCTCCAGGCGTCCGTCCGCCGTGGCGGAGTCGAGCCGCAGCGCGGTGGTCTCGAACGCCTCGGCGGCGCCCCGCACCGTGCGGCCGGTCAGCCGCACGTCCTCGGCCAGCGCATCGAACGCCTCGCGCTGGCCGCGCATCAGGGCCACGAGGTCCTCCGTGGCAACGTTTACGTTCTGCACGGCGGAGGCGATGTCGTCGGCCACCTCCTGGCTCAGGGCCCGGTCCAGCCGGTCCGTGATGCCCTGCAGGTTCTCGCCGATCCGGGCCGTGAACTCTGTGAGCTGGGAGAACTCCGGCTGCGTGGCGCCGGGAATCACGCCGGGCGGCAGGCCGGCCGTGTCCGCGGCGACATCGGGCCGCGCGGCCGCCTCCACGAGCGACGCCTCCCAGTCGCCGAACAGGGACGAGGCCTCGAGAAGCGCCACCGGCCGCCCCGGGAGGGGGACGCCGGGACGGATCCGCATTTCGACCTCCACGTGTCCCGCCTCGCCGAACCGGATGGTCTCGACGACCCCGACCCCCACGCCCCGGGTCGTGACCCGGTTCCCGGGCTTCAGCTGCCCCACGTCGCGGAACCGGGCCACCAGCACCTGCCCCTCGCTCCGCCACGCGCCGCCGGACAGCCAGATCGCGCCCGCGGTCACGACTCCCGCGCCCACCAGCACGAAGATGCCCGTGAGGATCTCGTTCCTGCGCGTCACGCGTCCTCCATCCCGCCGGCTCGCCTCACCCGGCGTCGTCCGGCCACAGGTCCTGCCGACCCTCCACGAAGGCCCGCACGAGCGGATCTTCCGAGGACCGGAACTCGTCGGGACTCCCCTCGGCCCGCATCCGACCGCTCGCCAGCAGGGCCACCCGGTCCGCCACCCGGAACGCGCTCCGGATGTCGTGCGTCACCACGATGCTGGTGGCCTGCAGCTCGTCCTTGAGTCGGATCACCAGGTCGTCGATCACGGCCGTCGTGACGGGGTCGAGCCCCGTCGTCGGCTCGTCGTACAGAAGGTAGCGGGGCCGGGCCACCACCGCCCGCGCGATCCCGGCCCGCTTGCGCATGCCCCCCGAAAGCTCGGACGGGTACTTCGTTTCGAGCCCCGCCAGCCCCACCGTCTCCAGCACCGCCGCCACCCGGTCTTCCGTCTCGCCCGGTGCGACGCCGGCCCGGCGCAGCGGCAGGCCCACGTTCTCGCCGATCGTCAGGGAGTCGAACAGCGCCGCGAACTGGAACACGTAGCCCATCTCCCGCCGGGCGTTCTCCACGGCCGGTCGGCGGGCCGACGAGATCTCGAAGTCGCCCACCAGGACCCGTCCGGCGTCGGGCGACAGCAGGCCGGCCACGTGCTTGAGGAGGACCGACTTGCCGGACCCCGAGCGCCCGAGCACGGCCACCGTGCGTCCGGTGCGGACCTCGAGGTCGACGCCGTCCAGGACGGTCAGGGAGCCGAAGCGGCGGGCCACGCCCTCGAGCCGGATCACGTAGCCTCAGAGCAGGACGACGGCCCAGAAGGCGTCCAGCAGGAGGATCAGCATGGCACCGGTCACCACGGCCCGGGTGGCGGCGATGCCGACCCCCTCCGCCCCGCGCGACGCGAAGAAGCCGTACAGGGAACCCACGGCGGTGACCACGAGGCCGAAGCTCGCCGCCTTGATCAGCGGGTAGGTCAGGTCGAAGGGCTGGTAGAACATCCGCACGCCGCGCACGAACTCCTGCGTGGACAGGTCGAGGAGGTTCACCGAGGTCAGCCACCCGGACCCGATCCCGGCCAGCAGCGCGAAGGCCGTCACCACCGGAAAGGTCAGGATCCCGGCGATCACGCGCGGCACGACGAGGTAGGCGGCCGGGTCCCAGGCGAGCATCTCCAGCGCGTCGATCTGCTCGGTCACCCGCATCGTCCCGATCTCGGCCGCGATGTTCGCGCCGACCCGACCCGACAGGACCAGCCCGGTGAGGACCGGGCCCAGCTCCAGCATCACCGACTTGGTGACGAGCACGCCGACGAAATACATCGGCACGAGACCGGTGAACGTGTAGGAGGCCTGGAGCGCGAGCACGATCCCCGTGAACACGGCGATGAACAGGGCCACCGGCACGGAGTCGATGCCGATCCTCCGGACCTGGACCGCGGTCAGGGGAACCCAGGTGCGCACGTTCGCGACGGCCGAGGCGACCTGGCCGGCGAAGCCGCCGGCCCTCCCGACGAACGCGACGATGTCGGCCGCTGCGCGGCCCGTCCACGCGAGGATGGCGAAGATCCGCATGCCGCAACCTACCGGTCCGGCGCCGCGGTCGTCCAGCCGCGGCGCCTCCGGCCGGCCGGGGCGCCGGAGGCCGGACCCTGAGCGCCGGGCTCGCCGCACGGCCGCCGTCGCCGTACGATCCTCGCATGGCGGCGCACGCGCGGCAGGAGCGGCTCGGCTGGCGGGAGGTGGGACCGGGACTCGGGATCCTGGGCGCCCTGCTCCTCCTGTCGGCGTTCTCGTTCTTCCTCGACTCGATCCGCCGGGCCGTCGCCGAGGGGCCGCGGCTGTACGTGGCGACGGGAGGGGCGATGGGCCTGCAGCCCGGGTCCGAGGTCTGGGTGGGCGGCGTGAAGGCCGGCCGCGTCGTGCAGGTGCGCTTCGCCCCGCCGACCCGCAGCGACACGGTCCGGGCGGTGGTGGAGGCGGTGCTCCTGAACGCCGTCATGCCGGAGCTCCGGCACGACTCGCGGGTCACGATCGGCGCCGCGGCGCTGCTCGCCCCGGCGGTGGTGAAGATCGTGCCCGGGTCGGCCGATTCGCCGCGCCTCGAGAGCGGGGACACCCTGTTCGTGCAGCCGACGCCGGACCTCCAGAGGTTCCTGGAACTCGCGGAGTCGATGCGCGAGGAGGTCGCGGCGCTGCAGGCGGCCGACGGCAGCTACCGGGCGCTCCTGGAGAGCGGCCGGGGCTCCGCGGCCCGCTTCCTGTCCGACCCGGGCAGCCTGGTCCGTCTCGATTCGGTACGCGTGCAGTCGAACCGCATCGCAGCGGCGCTGCGCGAGGGCGGCGGGCTGGCGCGCGCGTTCCGCGACGACTCCCTGCACGCCTCCGCGCGGCGAGCCCGGGAAGCGGTGCTCGGCCTGCGCGACCAACCGTTCCTGGCGGGGCTGCCGGACTCGTTGCGCGCGCTGTCGGAGGTCGCGGCGTCCGTGGCGCGGCGGGCCGAAAGGATCGGCGCCGGGCTGGAGGAGGCACAGGGCACGGCCGGGCGGGCGGCCTCGGACCCCGCGCTGCGCGAGCGGGCCGCGGAGGCCCGGGCGGCGCTGCGGACGCTCACCGAGGAGCTGGCGGCCAACCCGCTGCGCTGGCTTCGCTTCCGCATCTTCTGACCGGATCCGGTCGCCGCCCCCCCCTCCCCGCCGGTCCGCCCGGCGCGGGCTCAGCGGCGCGGGGGCGGCAGCCGCGACTCGAGCGCGAACCGCACCGTCTCGCCGCTGCCCCGTCCTTTCCGCCGCGGGCGGGTGACCACGATCACCTCCTCGATGACCCGTCCCGGGTCGTCCACGGCGATCCGGAACCGCACGGCGCCGTCGGCCGACCGGATGTCCGTGCGCACGGTCCGCCCGGGCTCCGCCTCCGCCCGGCGCGCGGGGTTCCGGAACAGCGTGAGGCTGGAACGGCGACGCCCGCCGGGCAGCCGGCGCGACACCTTGAGGCGGCTCAGCCAGTCGGGCTGGTAACCGATCTTCCAGATCTCTCCCTGCTGGTCGAGCCCCAGCGCCTCGCGGTTGTGGCGCGCCATCCTCGTCTCCTGTCCTGCGGGTGCGGGAACCTCGAGCGGCCCGAAACGTATGGGAGGACGGGTGGACACGCGATCTTGTCGCCCGGCCCTCGCCGGCGTAGGATGCGCGCGGCCGCCTCCGGATCTCACCCTGTGGCCTTCGAGCCCAAGACGACGCAGGCGCTTCAGGAATCCAGACAACCCACCGTCCCCCGGGGTCGGCGCCGAGCGGGCGAATTCCCGCCGCCTCCCCACCGGGACCGCACGACGACGGAGTTACTCCCGTGGACATCGCCGAACTCAAGTCCAAGTCCATCGCCGAGTTGCACGACATGGCCGAGGAGCTGGACATCGCCAACTTCTCGGGCATGCGCAAGCAGGACCTGATCTTCCGCATCGAACAGAACCTCCTCGACACGGACGTGGTGCTGAGGGGAGAGGGCGTGCTGGAGATCCTTCCCGAGGGATACGGGTTCCTGCGCAGCCAGGACTGGAACTACCTGTACGGCCCCGACGACATCTACGTCTCGCCGTCGCAGATCAAGCGCTTCGACCTGCGCACCGGCGACACGGTGCTCGGACAGGTGCGGCCGCCCAAGGAGGGGGAACGCTACCTCGCCCTCCTCAAGGTGGAGGCGGTGAACGGGGAGGACCCCGAGGACGCCAAGCACCGCATCGGCTTCGACAACCTGCGGCCGCGCTATCCGGAGGACCGCCTGCGCCTCGAGCGGTCCGACGCCGACATCTCGATGCGGGTGATGGAGCTGATGACTCCCGTCGGGAAGGGCCAGCGGATGCTCATCGTCTCTCCCCCGAAGGCCGGGAAGACGATCCTCCTGCAGAAGACCGCCAACGCGATCCTCGAAAACGATCCGGACGTGCACCTCATCGTGCTGCTCATCGACGAGCGGCCCGAGGAGGTCACGGACATGGAGGAGAACGTCGCGGCCGAGATCATCTCCTCCACGTTCGACGAGCCGGCCGACCGGCACACCCAGGTCGCCGAGATGGTGCTCGAGAAGGCGAAACGGCTCGTCGAGTACAAGCGGGACGTGGTGATCCTCCTCGACTCGATCACCCGCCTCGCCCGCGCCTACAACACGACGGTGCCCCACTCGGGCAAGATCCTGTCGGGCGGCGTCGACGCGAACGCGCTCCACAAGCCGAAGCGGTTCTTCGGGGCGGCCCGCAACATCGAAGAGGGCGGCAGCCTGACGATCATCGCCACGGCGCTGGTCGAGACGGGCAGCCGGATGGACGAGGTGATCTTCGAGGAGTTCAAGGGCACGGGGAACAGCGAGGTCGTGCTCGACCGCCAGATCGCCGACAAGCGGATCTACCCCGCGATCGACGTGAACCGGTCCTCGACCCGGCGCGAGGAGCTGCTGCTGGACGACACGGAGCTGAACCGCGTGTACCTGCTGCGGAACTTCCTCTCCGACATGTCGCCGGCCGAGGCGATCGGGTTCCTCATCGAGCGCCTGAAGCGCACGAAGACGAACCAGGAGTTCCTCGACTCCATGGCCGCCGGTGGCTGAGCCGGATCTCTCCGGACGGGCGGACCGGCGCACCGCGGAGGCGATGGCGGCGGCGGGTCTCGCCGACCCCCGCCCCGCCCTGCGCGAGCTGCTGCGCCGCCTGCGGGCCGAGGACGAAGCGGCGTTCCGGGAGGCCAGCGACCGGTACCGCGACCGCCTCGTCCCCGAGGTGGCGGATGGCGGGACGGACCCGCTGGCGGCGTGGCTGGCCTACGGCCGGGACCTCGCCGGACGCCTCGCTCCCGGCGACGCGGTGGCCGTCGACGCCACGGGACGGGCGCGGCCGGCGGAGCCGGGCACCGTGCCCGGCGCGCTGGTCCTGCACCTGCCGTCCGGCGGCGGCCCGGCCGTCGTGCTGCTCCGCCCGGCCGACCCCAGCGACGCCCAGGCCGCCGCCGCGGAGCTGCTCGCCCCCTGACTCCGCCGGATCCCGGCCGGCCGCGCCGGCCGCCCTTGTGCGGCTCCCGCGCGCGACCGAGCTTGCCGAAAGTCACCCGAAACCGTCTCCGCCCGCCCGAGGGAGAGGAACGTCCGACCCATGAAGACCGGCCAGAGAGAGAGGATCGTCCCGCGGTTCATCGAGCAGGAGCTGCGCGATTCGTTCATCGACTACTCGATGAGCGTCATCGTGCAGCGCGCCCTGCCGGACGCGCGGGACGGCCTGAAGCCCGTGCACCGGCGGATCCTGTACGCGATGCACGAGCAGGGGCTGCAGCCCGACCGTCCGTACAAGAAGAGCGCCACCGTGGTGGGCGACGTGCTGGGCAAGTACCACCCGCACGGCGACTCCGCCGTGTACGACACCCTCGTCCGCATGGTGCAGGAGTTCTCGCTCCGCTACCCGCTGGTGGACGGACAGGGGAACTTCGGCTCGATCGACGGCGACTCGGCCGCCGCCTACCGGTACACGGAAGCCCGGCTGGCCCCGATCGCCACCGAGCTGCTGGCCGACCTGGGCTCGCGTACGGTCGACTTCGCGCCCAACTTCGACGGGCGGCTCGAGGAGCCGACCGTACTGCCCGCGCGGCTGCCGAACCTCCTGCTGAACGGCTCCGACGGCATCGCGGTCGGCATGGCGACGCGCGTGCCGCCGCACAACCTGCGGGAGCTGGCGGCGGCCACCGACCACCTGATCGCCCACCCCGACTGCTCGGTGGACGACCTCGTGGAGCGCCTGGAGGGGCCGGACTTCCCGACCGGCGGATACATCTGGGGCTGGGAGGGCATCGGGGACGCCTACCGCACGGGCCGGGGGCTCGTCGAGATGCGGGCCCGCATGCACCTGGAGGAGGGCGCCTACGGCAAGCGCTCGCTGGTGGTGACCGAGCTGCCCTACCAGGTCAACAAGGCGCGGGTGATCGAGCAGATCACCAAGATCGTCCGGGGGGGACGCACCGAGGCGATCACCGATCTGCGCGACGAGTCCGACCGCGACGGCCTGCGCCTGGTGATCGAACTGAAGCGCGACGCCGACATCCAGAAGCTGGTCCGCACCCTGTTCCTGAAGACGCAGCTCCGCAGCACGTACGGCGTGATCATGCTGGCCCTGGTGGACGGTCGGCCGCAGCAGCTCGACCTGAAACGGGCGCTGGAGTGCTTCGTCGCGCACCGGCTGGAGGTGATCCGCCGACGAGCCGCGCACGAGCTCCAGGAGTCCGAGGACCGGGCGCACGTCCTGGAGGGCCTGCTGCTCGCGCTCGACCGGATCGACCGGGTCATCGAGTTGATCCGGGCCTCGACGTCGCCGGCCGCGGCGGCCGATCGGCTGTGCGCCGAGCTGGGCCTCACGGAGCGGCAGGCCCAGGCGATCCTCGCGATGCGCCTCGCCCGGCTCACCCAGCTCGAGGGACGGCGCCTCGAGGAAGAGCGCGACCGGCTGCGGGAGCGGATCCGCGAGCTGCGCCGGCTCGTCGAGGAGGACGCCGAGCGGCGGAGCCTCCTGCGCGGGGAGCTGGCGGAGCTGACGGCGGCGTACGGCGATGCGCGGCGCACCGAGATCCTCGACGAGAGCCGCCCCTTCCCCCTGCCTCAGGGCGGGAACGGCGAATCGTCGCTCGTGATGCTGAGCCGTCGCGGCTACGTGAAGGCCCAGGCGGTGCGCGGGGGCGGCGGCGGCATGGCCGGCGCGGAGGCGATGGAGGAGCGCGAGGGCGACTTCGTGCGGCAGGCCTTCGTAGCCCGCGCGTCCACGCGCCTGCTCTGCTTCACGGCCCGCGGCGCGGTGCACGGACTCGAGGTGAGCGAGCTGCCCCGCGGCACGCGCAGCTCCCGCGGCCGCCCGCTGGAGGAGTTCCTGCCGCTCGACGCGGGTGACCGGGTGGTGGCGGTGATCCCCGTCGCGGAGGGCGAGGAGGAACGCGACGACGAGCGCCACGTCCTGGCCGCCACGCGCCAGGGGCAGGTCAAGCGGACGCCGCTCGCCGAGTTCGCCAACGTGCGGAGCGGGGGGATCCGCGCCGCCGGCCTCGGCGAGGGCGACGAGGTGCTCGCCGTGCACGTGACGCGCGGCCGTGGCGACGTGCTGCTGGTCTCGACCCACGGCCAGGCGATCCGGTTCGCCGAGGAGGAGGTGCGCCCGATGGGCCGTACGGCGCGTGGCGTACGCGGCATCGACCTCGAGAAGGGCGACGCGGTCGTGGCCGCCCTGGCGCCCCGGCGCGACGCCGACCTGCTGGTGGGCACCACCGGCGGCCGCGCCAAGCGGCTCCCTCTCACCGAGGTCCGGCGGCAGGGCCGCGCCGGCAAGGGAGTCGGCATCCTGCCGGAACGCGACGAGGCCGGCGACGTGGCCGGCGTCCTGGAGGCGCACCCGGGCGACCGGGTGGCGTTCGAACTCGCCTCCGGGGAGGTGGTGGCCGTCGCCGCGGACGAGGTCCGCGACACCTCCCGCCGCGGCGCGAGCCGGCGTCTCGCGGCCCTGGCCCGCCGGGGTCCCGTGGCGGCCCTGCACCCGGTACGCACGGGGGCGGCCGGGGCGGCCGGATCGGCCGGAGAGGACGGCGGAACGGACGCGGACGAGGCTGGCGGCGGGACGGGGGAAGACGCGGGCGGCGACGCCCTGCAGCTCGAGCTGGACGGCCCCTGAGGCGGGCCGGCCCGTCACCGGGCCGCGCCCCGCTGCGGCTCAGTCCGCCGCGGTGGGCGATGCGGAGCCCGGTCCCGCGGCCTCCACCACCTCCAGCGAGGTACGGGCGGTCAGGCTCCGCAGGCCGCTGGTCCGGTCCTCCACCGACAGGGACAGGTCGTACGGGCCGGGCGGCGTGACCGCGAGGTCGAGCCGCAGCAGGATCGGCGTGACCACCCGCCCCCCCGGCGCGGCGACCCCGGTGAACTCCTGGCGGAAGATCGGCCGCGCGGGCGCACCGTCCGACTCGTCTCCTCCCCCGACCGGGTCGAGCCGGACCCGCACGAGGAAGTCTCCTCCCGGAGTCAGGTTGTAGGCCTCTAGGAAGATCCGGGCGGAGCGGTCCTTGCCGCTCACGTGCGCCGGGAGCGGGCGCAGCCGGATTCCGGGCACGGGCTCCCAGGTCCCGCCCGAGTCGGGCGAGACGGCGATGTCGCTGAGCTGCGGCAGGCGGCCGGCCATGTCCCGCACGTCCAGCGTGTCGCGCAGGAACGTCCCGCGCGGCGGGTCGTCCCGGTCATCCGCCACCCGCACCGTGACGTTCGTCTCCCAGCGCCCGGGCGCGAGCTCGAGCGGGAAGCGGAACGCCGCCGCGCGGTCTTCGTCCCGGCGCACCGAGTCGCCCTCCACGCGCACCCGGTGGCTGCCGGTCACCATCCGCTGGCCCGAGTCATCCAGCGCCGCGACGTCCACCGCCAGTTCGAGGTCCTCGCCCCACCGACCGTCGGACACGACGTCGCGCAGGGGAACCTCGGCGTTCAGCCACACACGGGTCGTGTGCGGCCGCGGGTGCCGGAACTGCAGCCATTCCATGCGGATCCGGACCTCGAGATCGACGGCGGGCCGCTCCGCGACGTCGCGGATCACGCGCCCGGCGTCCGCGAACGTCCGGTCGCGCTCTTCCTGGAACTCCTTGATCCGTTCGAGCGGGCCCTTGTCGAGGCGGAACGCGCTGCGCGCGTAGGTCGGGTCCAGCGAGGCCCGCGACATGTACAGGTCGCGCAGGACCCCCGCCGGGATGAGGACGAGGAGCGCCGGCGATTCCACGAACGGGTTGCGGCCCGAGCCGCGCCCCTTCAGACCGCACCGGTACACGCCCCCGAGGTTCTCGACGAGCCACCAGTCGTCGACGCCGCCCGCGGGGCTGAGGTGGTACAGGCGCCGGCCGCCGGGCTCGTCGTACGCCCACGTGACGTTGGTCTCGAAGCACTCGTCGCCCAGCATCGCGGCCGTCTCGTCGGGCGGACCGAGGCGCAGGTACAGGAACCCGCGGTCGTCGAACCACGGCCGGCGCGCCAGGTCGAGGCGACGCCCCAGCGTGCCGACCTCCTTGCCTCGGCGCCGGAAGCGCTCGCGCACGTGCCGCATTCGCGCGTAGTGCTCGGCGAGGCGCGCGTCCACGGGCATGGCAGAGGCGAGGGCGCGCCGGTTCAGGAAGGAACGGAAGAAGGCGCAGTCATCGCGCTGCAGGGCGGGAAGCCGCCGGAACCCGTCCCACGCCTCCAGCTCCTCGGGCGTGGCGAGCGGCTCGAGATCGAGCCACGCCTCGAGCGCGGCCGCCTCCCCGGCCACCGCGCAGGCGCGCCACCACCGCTCGGCCGCCTCCGGGGCGCCGCGCAGGAACCCGATGCGCGCCAGCTCGAGGAGCCGCAGCCCCTCCGGCACGCCGGGACCGGCCCGCTCCAGCGCTTCCGCCGCGCGGCCCGCCTCGCCCGCCCGCACCCACGCCCGCGCCACCGCGAGCCACTCCCACGCCGTCTGCGGCCCGCCCTCCGCCGCCCGCCAGCGCGCGAGCAGGTCCTGTACGTCGGCGTCGTCGGTGCCGGTCCGCGGATCGAGCACGCGGTCGAGCCGCTTCGCGAGGTCATCGCGCCCCCGGTCGAGCAGCTCGTGGTAGGCCGGGCCCGGCAGGGTCTGGGCGCGGGCGGCCGCCGGACCGGCCGCCGCGGCGGCGCACAGGAGGAGGACGACCGCGGCCGCGCGGGCCCCGCGGGTCCGCACGCCTCAGCCTCCGGCGGACTCGCCGGCGACGCCGCGCACCCGGATCTCCGACTCGTAGGGCAGAGTCGACTCGCCGGTCGCCCCGTCGGTCACCGTGACCGACATGCGGTAGGCGCCCGGCCGGGCGTCGGCCAGGTCGACGCGCAGCAGGCGCCGCAGCCGCGGGGCCGGCTCGGGGGGCGCCTCGCCCGGGAAGGACAGGTCGTACGTCGGCCCGTCGCCCTCCAGGGGGCGCAGGCGGATCCGGGTCGTGTACTCCGCGCCCGGCGTGATCCCGTACGTCTCGAAGTAGACGAACGCGGCGCCGCCGGCCCCCGTGACGTGCACCGGGCTCGGCCGCAGGCCCACCGTCACGTCCGCCGCATCTCCGCCCGGCGACCAGGTCCCGCCGGAGTCGGGGGCCACGGCCACATCGGACAGCTCGGGGACGGCGAGGTCGAAGCGGCGGACGGTCAGGTCGGAGACCCGGTAGTTGCCCTTCGGCCCCCGCACGCCGACCTCGTCGCCGCCGACCCCGTCGTCGGCGGTCCCCCCTCCGGCGGCCTCCCGCACGACGAAGGTCGAGCGGTAGCGGCCGACCGGGAGATCCACCCCGAGGCGCACCGGCAGACTCTCATCGGGCCCCAGCCGGCGCGGCGTGCGGGCCTCGAACGCGGAGCCGTACCGTTCGAACGCGCCGGACGGGTCGGCCAGCGCCCACCGCGCCTCCAGCCGGTACCGGTACGTGCCGTCCGGCAGCGTCTCGGGCTCAAGATTCGCGGCCTCGACGAGCGCGTTCATCCAGACGCGAGTGATGCCGGCCCCCGCGCCTCGAAACTGGAGCTCCTCCACGATCAGGCGGGCGGCGGGCGTGACGGCGGGCCGCTCGGGCACCGTGGCGACCGCGAAGCGACCGTCGTCGTGCGTGGCGTCGCGCTCCTCCTCCAGCACCTTGGTGGACTCGAGGGCCGCGGTTCCCGTCGTCTTCAGGCCGAAGTCCACGTCCGATCCCGCCATCCGCTGGGCGGCCACGGCGTACCACGGATCGAGCCCCTGGCGCGAGCGGTACAGGTCGGTCAGCACCAGCCGCGCCGCCTGGCCGAGGGGGACGGACCGGAACTCGTTGATCGGGGTGAGCCGCGCGACGGCGGCCGTTCCCGATGCCGCGGCCTCCGGGTCCCCGCACCGGTACACGAGGCCCAGGTTGTCGACGAGCCAGTAGTCGTCGGTACCGCCGGCCGCGCTGAAGTGGAAGACGCGCGTTCCGTCCGGGTAGTCGTACGCCCAGCTCTCGTTCGGCTGGTAGCACTCGGCGCTCACGAGGTCGGACGAGATGGACGGGTTCCCGGCGAACGTGGCGACCCGGTCGGGCGGACCCATCCGCACGTACAGGAGGCCCCGGTCGTCGAGGATCGCGTTACGCGGACGGCCGAGCTCGTTCGAGAAGGTGGGGCCCTTCTTCCCGCCGCGCCTCCGGTACAGGTCCATCGCGTGCCCCATGCGCTCGTAGTGGAGGGCCATGCGCTCGGCCAGGGAGAGCGCCGAGGCGACGGCGCGCCGGGTCCAGAAGGCGCGCAGGAAGGCACGCAGGTCCCGCTGCGGGGCGGGCAGGCGGCGAAGCCGGTCCCATTCCTCGAGCTCTACCGGCGTGGCGAGCGGTTCCACGTCGAGCCAGTACTCCAGCGCCACGGCGTCGTCCGCCCCGTCGCAGCCCTCCCAGTACGCGCGTTCCGCCGCGGCCAGGTCGCCGGCCTGGAACGCCGCGCGGGCCCGGTCGAGGCGCAGCACCGAGGCCGGAACGCCGCCGGCCGCCTCGGCGCGCTCCAGCGCCGCGTCCGCCCGGACCGCGTCGCCGGCCCGCAGCCACAGCCGCGCCACGGTGATCCAGTCCCAGCCGCCATCCGGCCCGCCGGCCTCCCGCTGCCAGCGCGCCAGCAGGTCCTCCACGTCTCCCTGGTCCGGATCGGCCCGCAACTCGAGCCGCTTCGCGATCCGCTCGGCGAGGCGCCCGTGCCCGTCCCTCTCGAGGGCGAACCGGGTCGAGACCGGCATCGTCTGCGCGGCGGCGGGTGGCGGGCCGGCCAGTCCGGCCGCCAGGGTGGCCAGCAGGGCGACCCGCAGCAGGGTCCGAACCTCGATCGACGGCCCGTTCATGTTCCGTCCTCCCGTGGCGCGTCGTCCACATCGGGGTCCGGGGCGTCTCCGTCCGACCGTCCCGGCCCCACCTCGGTGACCGGGACCTCCGGTCCCCGCTGCTCCGGCTCCCGCACCCGGATGCCGGCGGTCCGCACCGCGCTGCGCCTCCCGGTGACCGTGTCGGTCACGCGCACCTGCACCTCGTACGGCCCGGGCCGCGTGTCCTTCATGTCGAGCCGCAGGACGGAGCGCGCCGGCTCGCCGGACTCGTCGGGCGCGGTGCCCCGGTACTGGAGCTGGAAGGGCTGCCACACCCCCTCGAAGCGCTCCCCGCTGCCGTCGGGTCGCCACGTGGAGACGAGGCGGACCTCGCCGCGGTAGGGAGCGCCCGGCGTGAGTCCGTACGTCTCGAAGTAGACGTAGGGGCGCGCATCGGTCTGAACCATCCGCGCCGCGTTGAGCTTCAGGTTCACGCCCGGCGCGGGCGTCCACGACCCGCCGGAGTCGGCCGCCACGGCGACCGAGCTCACGAGGGGCGCCTCGCCGACCTCGAAGGAGGGAATGGTGATGTGTCCCTCGCGCACGTTCACCGAGCGGCCCTCGTTCCAGTTCAGGTCGCGCACCTCGATGCGGTAGTCGTACTCGCCGGGCGGCACCACGACGCTGGCCTGCAGGGGGAAGCCGTCGGTGGTGGAAGGGGGGATGAGCCGGTTCAGCACGTGGCGGACGCGCGACTCGCCGGACGCCACGGGCACGCCGTCGCGCGACAGCTCGATCCGCAGGGCCAGCTCGTACTTCCATCCGCCATCGAACACCCCGCGCACCCGGCCGGCGTGCACGCTCGCCGCGGTCACCATCTCCACGCTGTCCGGAGTGCCGGGATAGAAGCAGAGGTGCTGGAAGTCGAAGGGAAAGGCGCCGGACTCGACGCGTCCCGCCTCGGCGGCGAGGCGGGCGAACGCATCGTCCTGCGACCGCGCGGGCGCGGCGGCGCTGTCGGCGCCCCGGTCTGCCGCGGCCGGCTCCTGCGCCCCGCTGGGGGAAGGTGCCGCCAGCGCGGCGACGGCCAGGGCCATCGCCGCCAGGCATCCCGCATGGCTCCCCGTCGCCACACTGCTCCCGGGTGCTGCCGTCCACCTGACTCTGCGCATCGGACTCCTCCCGCGTCGCCGGCGGCCCGTCGCCCCGCGGAACGGTCCGCCCCCAGCACCCGCCGGCCCTCGTGCCCGGTCCCGGCCGGGCGACCGACGAGTCACGGGGTAGTACGAGCGCCCGGCCCGAAAAGTGCCGCCGCCCGATCCGGCCCCTACTCGAAGCCTTCCGGCACGGCCGCTCGCATACGGGCCTCGAACTCGGACGCCGGGCGCATGCGCGACAGGTCCAGCTCGTAGTCGGGGCGCGGGGCGGGCCGCAGCTTCCCGGCCAGCTCCCGGATCTCCCGGCCAGACAGGCCGAGGCCGGCGAGGTCGTCCGGCGTCAGCGACTCGCCGTCGCGGGCCCGCAGGACCTCGCCCTCCACGGACACGAGCCGCCGCAGGGCGGCCAGCTCGGCCCCGCCGAACGGGGCGCCCGTGACCTCGTAGTCCAGCCACGCCTCGTAGCTGAGGGGGGCGACCCGCTTCATCATGCCGGCCATCACCTCGGCGAAGGCCCGGATCTCCCACTGGGCGTGCGGGTCGGTCCGCAGCGACAGGAAGTGCATCAGGTTGTGCAGGTCCACCTTCCAGTACCACTGCGTGTAGGTCGAGAGCGGCAGGTCGATGCGGGCGAGCTCGCGGGCCACGTCGCGCTCCACGAGCCAGGAGTACGCGCCGCCCGCCGCCTCCCGCACCTCCTCCCACCAGCGGATGGCCTTCTCGTACGTCTCGCGGTCGGCGGCGTTCGCTTCCCGGCCCTGCCGGTTCGCCCCGGTCTGCAGGGCGAACTGCTCGTACGCGGGACGATAGAACAGCAGCGGCATGAGGCTGTAGCGGCCGCTGTATTCGTTTACCGAATTGTGAGTAACGATCCCGTTGGCGACGAAGTTGTGGAACGGCCCCTCTACTTCGAGATCGAACGTCTCTTCCACGCCGACGTACTCGAATCGCTCGATTCTCACCAGACGGGAAGTCTCGAGCCGGTTCCACGCCCGTCGGGGCGGGGGCACGGGGTTCCACTCCTTGCGAACCGGGGGACCACCGAGCAGATGCACGAACTCGAGCTCGCGGCCGTGAACGGACCTGTGGCAGCCCGCGCACAGCGTTGTCAGATTCGACTCGCTGCGCGCGAGGTCCGGGTCGGCCCAGACAGGCACGATGTGGTGGCAATGAAGCTCGCCGGCCCGGTCGTGACACAGTTGGCAGGTCCAGCCGTTGCGAGCGTGAACGCGTGCGGCGGCCTGCGTCGTCCACCGTCCGATGGAGTCCCGATCCGCCGAGACTCCACCCTTCCAGAAGTTCGACGCCGCTCCGGAGCGGGCGCTCCGGATTGCTTCGAGATGCTCCGGGGTGATCGTGCGCGGACCCGTACGATATGTGCGTCCCTTGTTCCACGGGACGTGGCCGGCCTCGAAGTTTCCACGGCCGTCCCTGTCCTGCAGACCGAAGCGCCTGAGCCACTTACGGATGGTGTGGGTTGTGCAGCCGCACTCCTCGGCGATGTCCCCCAGAGAGCGGCGCCGCACGTTGTACTCGTGGTCCAGCCAGTCGCGGTCGCGGTAAAGCGCCGGGACCTCGCACACGCAACCGTTCACGTGCAGGAAATGGTCGCCGGCCGTCCAGACCGCCTTGCCGGATCGCTCCACGAGCCCGGTACGTTCACGCAGCGTGCTCCAGCCCTCGGCGAAGAGGAACCGATGGTCGGCCGTCGCCTTGATCGACTTGCCGTCCGCGAGAACCATGCGGAAGACGGGCTTCGGCCCGTTGCGATGAATGTCGACGACGCGGGTGTGCCGAAGCCGTCCCGTTGTCTCGTCGATCTGCCGCAACCGCATGGCGCGCACCCGGTCACGCCGGAAGTAGGGATTCCTCTGCTTGTCCGGCCGCGTCCGGTTCCGGGTGGGCTGGAAGCGATTCCAGATCTCGCGCAGCGTGAGCTTATGGAGTTGGTTACCGCGCCTGCGGATGCCGCCGGGAAGGTCGAAATGCACTTCCGTGTCGCCGGCCAGGCACGCCGTGCGATGCCGCACCCACTGCCGCGCCACGAAGATGGGCATCGCGCAGTGGAACTTCAGCTCCACCATCTCGCTCGGCGTCGTGTGCCGGTGCCGCCGCAGGTAGCGGACCAGGCCCCGCGTGGCCCTGCTGGAGCGTGTGCCGAACCCGTAGCTCACCCGCGCCGCGCGCTCGATGTCCTCGTCGGAGCCCATGTAGTCGACGAGGGCCACGAAGCCGTGGTCGAGGACGGGAAAGTAGCCGCCGAGGATCTCCTCGGCCGCGGGCACCGTGGGTCGCTTCGTGTCCATGGAAACCGGTCCGCGCGTGATCCGTTACGGGAGAGCGGGACCCGTGCGCGGCCCCGCGGGCACCTGTGACGAGGATAACCCGGACCGCGCTCCCGGTGCCAGCGGCGCTCGCGGGATCGCCGGCCCCGTGTTACCGTCGGTCGATCGGACCGACCACCCGACGACGGAAGAGGTGCATGCCCGGACGACGATCCGCCGGCCCCTCCCCTGTCCCGCCCCGCCACCCGCGGGGCCGTCCCGCCGCGCCCGCCGCCGCCGTCTCGGCTGCCGCCGTCTCGGCCCTCTGCGTCGCCGCGGTCGCGCTCGCCGGCTGCCGTGCCGAGGCCCCGGGCGGGCCCGCGGTCGTCACCTTCCCCGGCAGCGCCGTGGGGGCGGAGGCCGTCGTGCTGCGCCGGCAGCTCGAGCGGTTCATGGAGGCGCGCCCGGACATCCGCGTCATCTCCCGGCCCACCCCGGACGCGGCCGACCAGCGGCACCAGCTCTACGTCCAGTGGCTGAACGCCGGGGCCTCGACGCCCGACATCCTGCAGCTCGACGTCGTGTGGACGCCGGAGTTCGCGGCCGCCGGCTGGATCCTGCCGCTCGACCGCTTCGCGCCGGACACGGCCGCCTTCTTCCCCGCCACGATCGCGGCGAACCGCTGGGACGGCACCCTGTTCGCCCTCCCGTGGTTCGTGGACGTGGGAATGCTCTACTGGCGGACCGACCTCCTCGACGCCGCCCCCCGCAGCTTCGCCGAGGTCGAGCGCGCCGTGGCGCGCCACGTCGGGGCGACCGCTCCGCCGGACACGGCCGGCGGCCCCGTCCCGCGCTACGGCTTCGTGTGGCAGGGCGCCCGCTACGAGGGCCTCGTCACGGTGTTCCAGGAGATCGCGGGCGGGTTCGGGGGCCGGATCCTCGACGAACGCGGCCGGGTGGCGGTCGACGAGGAGCCGGCGATCCGCGCCCTCACCTGGATGCGGGACGCGGTGGCCGGGGGCGCGGGGCCCCGGGTGTCGCCGCGCACCACGCTCACCTGGCACGAGGAGGAGGCCCGCTTCGCCTTCCAGAACGGGCAGGCGCTCCTGATGCGGAACTGGCCGTACGCCGTGTCGCTGCTCGCGACCGACCCGGACTCCCGCGTGCGTGGCCACTTCGCCATCGCCCCCATGCCCGCGGCGCCGGGCGGCGAGCCCACCGCGGCGCTGGGCGGCAGCCAGCTCGCGATCAACGCCCGCACCGAGCACCCCGAGGCGGCCTGGGCGGTGCTCGAGTACCTGACCCGCCCGGAGCAGATGCTCGAGCGGGCCGCCCTGGTGGGCCAGTACCCGACGCGCGAGGTCCTGTACGGCGAGCCGGAGCTGGCGGAGGCGCTGGGCGTGGACCCCGCGCCGGTGCGGGAGATCATCGCGCGGGCCCGGCCCCGGCCCGTGTCGCCGGTCTACACGCAGCTGTCCGAGATCCTGCAGATCCGCCTGCACCGCGCCCTCACCGGCCAGGCGGAGCCGGCCGACGCGCTCGCGGATGCGGCGCGGGAGATGCGGGCCTTCCTGCGCAAGGTCGGGCTGGCCCCGGACGGGGAGGGACCGGATGGCGGATAGGCCCGGGCCGGCGGCGGGAACGGCGCCGCCACGGGGCGGCGCGATCGAGGCGCGGGAGGCGCGGCTCGCCTGGGGGCTCGTCCTCCCGGCGCTCGCCACCGTCCTGCTCGTGGCGCTGTTCCCTCTCGCCTGGACGGTGTGGGAGTCGCTCCACCTGCACGACCTGCGCATGCCGTGGCTCGGCCGGCCGTTCGTGGGGCTCGGCAACTACGCCGAGGCGCTCGGCGACCCGCGCTTCCTGCAGGCGATGGGGCACACGCTCCTGTTCACGGTGGCCACGGTGGCCCTGGAGCTGGGGCTCGGCCTCGTGCTCGCCCTGGCGCTGAACCGGGCCTACCGGGGGCGCGGCCTCGTGCGCGCCGCGGTGCTGATCCCGTGGGCCATCCCGACCGTGGTCGCCGCCCTGCTGTGGCGCTTCATGTTCGACGCCGAGGCCGGCATCGTGAACGCGGTGGCCATGGGCGCGGGATTCATGGACCGGCCGTTCGTGTGGTTCGTGGAGGCGGGCGCCGCGTGGGTGCCCGTAATTTTGTCGGACGTGTGGAAGATGACGCCGTTCGTGGCGCTGCTCCTGCTGGCGGGCCTGCAGAACATCGATGCGTCGCTCTACGAGGCGGCCCGCATCGACGGGGCCTCCGCGTGGCGACAGTTCCGCCACGTCACCCTGCCGCTCCTCAAGCCGGCGATCCTCGTGGCGCTCATCTTCCGCACCCTGGACGCGTTCCGCGTGTTCGACCTGATCTACGTGCTCACGGGCGGCGGTCCGGGCACGAGCACCGAGCCGATCGCCCTGTACACGTTCAACTCGCTGCTCCAGAACCTGCGCTTCGGGTACGGATCGGCGCTCTCGGTGCTCGTCTTCCTGGTCACCTTCGGCCTCGCTCTGCTCTACATCCGCTTCCTGGGGGCGGACCTGCTGGGAGGCGGCGAGTGAACCGCGCCGCCCGCTGGCTCCCGGTGGCGGTGGTGGCGGCGCTGGTGCTCGCCACGGCGTTCCCGTTCTACTGGGCCGTGGTCTCGTCGCTCACCCCGGAAGCGCGGCTGTTCGAGAGCCCGTCCCTGCTGCCCGGCGAGCTGGTGCTCGACCACTACCGGGCCCTGTTCGACGAGCGGAACTTCTGGGTGCCGATCCGCAACTCGCTCGTCGTGGCGGGCACGACCACCCTGTTCTGCGTGACGGTCGGCTCGCTGTGCGCCTACGCCCTGGCGCGGCTCCGCTTCCGGTTCCGGGGGCTCGTGCTCGGGTTCATCCTGGCCGTGACGATGTTCCCGCAGATCTCGATCGTGTCGCCGCTCTACCTGCTGCTGCGGGCGATCGGGCTGATCAACACCTACCCGGGGCTGATCCTCCCCTACATGACCTTCGCCATGCCGCTCACGGTGTGGCTGCTGGTCGGCTTCTTCCGCCAGCTCCCGGCCGAGTTGGAGGAGGCGGCGATGGTGGACGGCGCCTCGCGCATGCAGGCGTTCCGCGAGGTGATCCTGCCGCTCGCCCTGCCGGGCCTGGCGACCACGGGAATCCTGACGTTCGTCTACAGCTGGAACGAGTTCCTGTTCGCGCTCTCGTTCACGCTGGGGCCGGAGCGGCAGACCGTGCCCGTGGCGATCGCCCTGTTCCGGGGCCAGTACCAGGTGCCGTGGGGCCAGATCCTCGCCGCGGCCGTCGTGGCGACGGCTCCCGTGGCGGCGCTGGTCCTGGCCTTCCAGCGGCGCATCGTGCAGGGCCTCACGGCGGGGGCCGTGAAGGGATGAGGGCGCGGGCGCCCGGCGGGCACGGGACCGGCATGACGCGGACCACGGAGCGAGGCGCGCGATGGCATCGGTGAGACTCGAGGACGTCCACAAGACCTACCCGAACGGCCACGTGGCGGCGCGGGGGCTCGACCTGTCCATCGAGGACGGCGAGTTCGTGGTGCTCGTCGGACCCTCGGGGTGCGGCAAGAGCACGGCGCTGCGGATCGTGGCGGGGCTCGAGACGCCCACGGAGGGCCGGGTGTGGATCGGCGACCGGGACTGCACGGAGGTCCCGGCGCAGGACCGCGACATCGCCATGGTGTTCCAGAGCTACGCCCTGTACCCGCACATGACGATCCGCGACAACATGGGGTTCGGCCTGCGCATGCGGCGCCACGACGCGGCGCAGATCCGGGAGCGGGTGGAGCGCGTCGCGGCCGCGCTGGGCCTCGAGGAGTTCCTCGACCGCAAGCCGGGCCAGCTGTCCGGCGGACAGCGCCAGCGTGTGGCCCTGGGGCGGGCGATCGTGCGGGAGCCGCAGGCGTTCCTGTTCGACGAGCCCCTGTCGAACCTGGACGCCCGGCTGCGCGTGCAGACGCGGGCGGAGCTGCGGCGCATGCACCGGCGTCTCGGCGCCACGATGGTCTACGTGACGCACGACCAGGAAGAGGCGATGACGCTCGGCGACCGCGTCGCCGTGCTGAACGACGGGATCCTGCAGCAGTACGGCGCGCCGCTGGACGTGTACCGCCGGCCGGCCAACCGCTTCGTCGCGGGGTTCGTCGGGTCGCCGTCGATGAACTTCTTCGAGGTGGAGCTGCGCCGCGGCGATGGCGGCCCGCGGCTCGCCGGGGACGCGCTCGACCGCGCCCTGCCTCCCGGGCTCGCCGAACGGGCGGGAGCGGGCCCGTTCACGCTGGGCGTGCGGCCGCACGACGTGGAGCTGTCGCCCTCCCCGGAGACCCGCGACGGCGCGCCAGAGGCGGACGCCCGGGGCCGCGTGGACGTGGTCGAGCCGCTCGGCGCGGCCACCCTGGTCCACGTCCGCCTGTCCGCCGCGGGCAGCACGGACGGGCCGGAGGTCCGGGCGATCGTCCCCCCGGAGCGGGCGCCCGCCGAGGGCGCCTGGGTGGACGTGCAAGTGCGCGCGGACGGACTCCACCTGTTCGATCAGGCCACCGGGCGGCGGGCAGGGTGAGCTGCGCACGGGCGACGCGTGGGTGCAAGTCGTTGACATGGACCACACACCGGGCTACCGTCAGCGCGTTGTTCATTCTCGGGGGGGGAGCCTGACTGCGCCCGGCCCCGGCGCAACCCTTCCCACCGGGAGCGCCCCCGCTTCCGGTCGTCGGTGCGACCCGGTCCCACCGGGTCCAGACAGGGAGGTACCATGAAACATATCCTTCGTTCGCTCTGTGCTTTACTGGCTGTCGCGGCCCTGGTGCCGTCGACGGGCCTCGCCCAGGAGACCGGGACGGTCTCGGGGCGGGTGACCTCGTCGGACGGGCAGGCGCTCGTGGGCACGGCCGTCACGATCGGCGGCACGCGCCTGGGCACGCTCGCCGGTGACGGTGGCGCGTACGTGCTCACCAACGTCCCCGCCGGTGACGTCACGGTGCGGGCCAGCATGATCGGCTACGCGCCGGCCAGCGTCACGGTCAGCGTCCCGGCCGGCGGCACGGCCACGGCCGACTTCGTCCTGATGGTGGACGCCCTGAACCTCGAGACGCTGGTCGTGACCGGTACGGGTACGGAGACCCGGAAAGTCGAGGCCACGTACTCGATCACGAACCTGACCGCCGACGAGATCGAGGCGAAGGCGCCGCAGAACACGGCCGAGCTCCTCGAAGTCGTACCGGGCTTCTACGTCGAGAGCTCGGGCGGCGAGGGCGGCAACAACGTGTGGGCGCGCGGCATCCCGCAGGACGGGGGCTTCCGCTACGTGGCGTTCTACGAGGACGGACTGCCGGTGTTCGAGTCGCCGGAGCTCGCGTTCACGAACATCGACCTCCTGTTCCGCACCGACCTGACGACGCGCACGATGGAGGCGGTACGCGGCGGATCGGCCTCGATCTTCGCCAGCAACGCCCCGGGCGGACTGATCAACTTCATGAGCCAGACCGGCGGTGACGAGCTGGTCGGCAAGTTCCGTCTCACGGGCGGGGACTACAACCTGTTCCGCGCCGACGTGAACTACGGCGGGCCGCTGGGCGAGGACTGGCGCTTCAACGTGGGCGGCTTCTACCGCTTCGACCGCGGCGTCCGCAGCCCGGGCTTCCCCGCGAACCGCGGCGGCCAGATCAAGGCCAACCTGACCAGGCTGCTCGACAACGGGTACCTGCGGTTCTCGGTCAAGCACATGAACGAGAAGAACATCTTCTACCTGCCGGTCCCGCTCCAGAACCCCGAGGACCCGACCGACATCCCGGGCTTCGACGCGAACTTCGGCACGATGACGTCCAACGACGCGGCGCGGATCAAGATCCCGACGCCGAAGCCCCAGCCGGGCGGCGGCGCCACGGGCGTGGGCGACGTGCTCGACCTGAACCTGAAGGACGGGATGCACCCCGTGTACACGGCGGTCGGCGCCGAGGGCTTCTTCGACCTGGGCGACGGCTGGACCCTGAAGGACGCGTTCCGCTACACGGACGTGGACGTCCAGTTCAACGCGATCTTCTCGGTGAACAGCCCCGTCGACGCGGCCACGTTCGGCCAGCAGAAGGCGGACGAGTTGGGCGGGGACAGCTTCCGCTACTCGTTCACGAACTCCGGGGCGACGTTCAACCCGGCGAACGCGAACGGAAACGGCCTCGTGGTCAATTCCGGCTGGTGGGCCGTGACCAAGCCTATGTCCAACTTCGTGAACAACTTCCAGATCTCCAAGAACTGGGCGGGCGAGATCGACAACAGCGTCACGTTCGGCTTCTACTTCAGCGAGTACCAGGCCGACGAGTTCTGGCTGTTCAACAACATCCTGCAGGAAGTGCGCGACGCGCCGCGCCTGCTGGAGCTCGACATCCTGGACGACGGCGGCAACACGGTCACTTCCGTCACTCAGAACGGGTTCACCCGGTACGGCGACCTGTACGTCAACCACTCGGGGAACGCCAACGTGTACGCGCTCTACGCGCAGGACACCTGGAAGCCCATCGAGAAGCTGACGATCGACGCGGGCGGCCGCTGGGAGTACATGGAGGTGAACGGGAGCGTCGAGAACTCGGCCACGTTCGACCTCGGCGATCCGAACACGGTGGCCGATGACGACATGGGCTTCGGCACCGGCACCTTCCGGCCGTACGACTTCGACTTCGACGACTTCGCCTGGTCGGTGGGGATCGGGTACATGTTCTCGGACCAGTTCGGCCTGTTCGGGCGGTACACGGACGGCTTCCGCATGCCGGACTTCGAGCAGTGGATCTTCAGCCGCGACGCGGCCGGCAACATCTCCGAGGGCGACGTCGAGGACGTGAAGCAGGCGGAGATCGGCGTGAAGTACGGCTCGCCGATGCTCGGCATCTTCGCGACCGGATTCTACAGCGAGCTGTCGGACGTGTTCTTCTCCGACGAGGTGGTGGTGGACGGCGATCTCGTGACGGCGGCGCGGTTCGCCGACACCGAGACGATCGGCCTCGAGACGGAGATCGTGTTCGTGCCGATTCCCGGCTTCGAGGCGAGCTGGCGGGGCACGATTCAGCAGCCCGAGTACACAGGTCTTCGGCTGGACGAGAGCTTCCCGTTCGAGCTGCCGCCGGACCTGAACTTCGACGGGAACCAGATCCGCCGCATCCCCGAGATCATCTCGCAGGTGCGGCTCTCCTACCAGCTCCCCGAGGAGTACTGGAACTTCAGGCTGTGGGGAACCTGGAACTACATCGACGAGCGCTTCGTGGACGACGCGAACAACGTCGTGCTGCCCGACTACAACGTGATCGGCGGCGGGCTCGCGTTCGACGTCACGCCGCAGGTGGGCGTGCAGCTCGTGGCGCACAACATCTTCAACGCGATCGGCCTCACGGAGGGGAATCCCCGCGAGGGCCAGGTCGTGGGCTCGCAGCAGGACATCTTCATGGCGCGGCCGATCCTCGGGCGGAATGCCCAGCTGGCCGTGACCTACAACTTCTGAGCCCTTCCCGGACCCGCTCGGGCGGGAACCGGTGATGCCGCGAAACGGGGAGGGGGGCGACCCCCTCCCCGTTTCGTTCCCCACCCATGTACGGGAGACCGCGGATGCCGACCTTCACCCTGGGCGGGATCGACCTCGCGATGGTGGTCGTGTACGCCGTCCTCATCGTCGCGATCGGGATCTACTTCGGGCGTAAGCACGAGGACGCGGAGGAGTACTTCCTCGCGGGCCGGCGCATGCTGTGGCCGGTCATCGGCATCTCGCTGTACGCGTCGAACATGGGGAGCACCGCGCTGGTGGGGCTCACCGGCGACGCCTACAGCACGGGCATCTCGGTGTTCAACTACGAGTGGATGGCGGCGGTGGTGCTCGTCGTGTTCGCCATCTTCTTCGCGCCCTTCTACATCAAGACGGGCGTGTACACGATGCCCGAGTTCCTCGAGCGCCGCTACGACGGGCGCTCGCGCTACTACTTCTCGGGCCTCACTCTGTTCGGCAACATCGTGATCGACACGGCCGGCCACCTGTACGCCGGCGGGCTCGTCCTGAAGCTGATCTTCCCCGACGTCCCGCTGGCCGAGACGATCGCGATCCTGGCGGTGCTGGCCGGCATCTACACGATCCTCGGCGGGCTGGCGGCCGTGATGATCACCGACGTGATCCAGACGGGCCTGCTGCTGCTCGGCACGGTGATCGTGGCGACGGTGGCCTTCCTGAAGGTCGGGAGCTGGGAGGCGGTGACGGCCGTCACGCCGCCCGAGATGCTGAGCCTCGTGCGGCCCATGGACGACCCCGCAGTGCCGTGGCTGGGGCTCATCACGGGGGTGCCGCTGCTCGGCTTCTACTTCTGGGGCACGAACCAGTTCATGGTGCAGCGCACCCTCGCCGCCAAGAACGTGCACCACGCCCGCTGGGGCGCGCTGCTGGCCGCCGCCCTCAAGCTGCCGGTGATCTTCCTGATGGTCCTGCCCGGCACGATGGCGCGGGTCCTGTACCCCGACCTGCCGAACCCGGACATGGTCTACCCGACCATGATGTTCGACATGCTCCCGGTGGGCCTGCGCGGCCTGATCCTCACGGGGCTCGTCGCCGCCCTGATGTCGAGCATCGACTCCACGCTGAACTCCGCCTCGACGCTGGTGACGATGGACTTCGTGCGGAAGTGGAAGCCGCAGCTCGACCAGAGGCAGCTCATGCGGGTGGGACGGGTCGCCACCGCGGTCTTCATGGTGCTGGCGGCTCTCTGGGCGCCGCAGATCGTCCACTTCGGCTCGCTGTTCAAGTACCTGCAGAGCGTGCTGGCCTACATCAGCCCGCCCATCGTGGCCGTGTTCCTGCTGGGCGTGTTCTGGCGACGGACGACCGCGAACGGGGCCTTCTTCGCGCTGATCACGGGGCTCGTGGTGTCGGTCACCCTGTTCGTCGCCAACATCACCGGCGCGGCGTGGATGCCGGACATCCACTTCCTGCTCGTGGCCCCGATCCTGTTCGTGTTCTCGCTCGTCGCGGCGGTGGGTGTGAGCCTGGCGGGCGCCCCGCCGGCCGCGGAGAAGGTGGCCGACACGACGTGGACCCCCGCGTTCTTCCGGCGCGAGAGCGAGGAGCTGCGGGAGATGGCCTGGTGGAAGAACTACCGCATCCAGTCCGTGGCGCTGCTGGCGGCCACGGCCGTCGTGGTCCTCATGTTCTGGTAGGGCCGCTCGGGCGGCGGCTCGGACGGCGGCGCACCGGGAGGACGGATCAGTCCGCCCCGCGCGTCCCGACCGCCGCCGCCCGCGCCGCCAGCGCGAGGGCACCCAGCACGCCGGCCCGGGCGCCCAGCCCGGGCGGCACGAGGTACTCGTCCAGCCCCGCGCGCTCCGCGAGCCGGGGGGCGCGCAGGTAGCCCGCCAGCCGGGCGTGCAGGGCGTCCCGCACGCGCTCCAGCAGCCCCGGCGTCTCCATCACGCCGCCACCCAGCACGATCCGCTCCGGCGACAGCACGCAGGTGATCGCCGCCAGCCCGGCGGCGAGGTGCGCCGCCTCGCGCTCCCACGCCTCGTGGTCCGGCGGCAGCTCCTCGGCCGGCCGTCCCCAGTGCGCGGCCAGCGCGGGCCCGCTCGCCATCCCCTCCAGGCAGTCGCCGTGGAACGGGCAGATGCCCGGGAAGGAGTCGCGCGCCGGGTCGCGCCCCACCGGCACGTGGCCCATCTCGGGATGGAGGAGCCCGTGCAGGGGTCGCCCGCCGAGCACCGCCCCGCCGCCGATCCCGGTGCCCACCGTGACGTAGACGAGCGTGTCCGTGCCCCGCCCGGCGCCCCACAGCCACTCGCCGAGCGCCGCGGCGTTCACGTCCGTGTCGAAGCCCACGGGCACCCCGAGGGCGGCAGCGAGGCGGGGCGCGAACGCCGCGCCCTGCCAGCCGGGCTTGGGCGTCGACGTCACGTGCCCCCAGGTGGGCGAGGCGGGGTCCACGTCCACCGGCCCGAACGAGCCGATGCCGAGGGCGGCCAGCGTGCCGTGCCGCGCGGCCGCCTCGCGCAGCCAGCCCGCGGCGCGCTCGAGCGTCTCGTCGGGGGTGGTGGTCGGGAACCGCGTCTCGGCGAGCAGCGCGTCAGGCGCCGCGTCCGGCGTCGCGTCCGGCGTCGCGTCCGCGCCGGCGGCGGGCGCCCGTCCCACGGCGCACACGAACTTGGTGCCCCCGGCCTCGATCGCCCCGACCAGTTTGCCCGCCATCGCGTCCTCCTCGCCCGCCATCACGCCCTCCTCGGTCTCGATCGGTCCAGCCGCCCGCGCGCGCGACCGGCTGCCCGCCTCCCGACCCGCCGGCTCAGCCCGCGTCGGGCCACACGGGCCGCAGCGGCCAGGTCCGCACGCCGGCGAGCCGCGCCGGCCGGTCCGCGGCGACGCCGCACGGCTCGACCGGCCCGCCGGACGCGGCGTCGAACACCCGCGTGCAGGCGGCGCGCCCGTCCTCCAGGAACACCTCCAGCAGCGACCGGTCCCAGAACAGCCGCAGCCCGCTGCCCTCCCGCGGCGCGTCGCCCGGGAGCGCCACGCGCAGCGGCTCCGTCCCCGGCCCCCGCACGATCGCCTCGCGGCGCGCGGGCGCCAGCAGGACCTCGGCGACGGGCGCGCCGGAGCCGTCGCGCAGACGCACGCCCGCCTCGCCGTCCCCCTCCACCCGCGCCTCCACTTCGAGCTGGCGGGCCGGCGGGCCCAGCGGCCGCGCCTCCCCGCCGGGCTCCGGGGCGATCTCCTCCGGCCCGCTTCCCGGCCCCTCCCGCAGCGACGCGACCGCCTCGTGCGGCCGCTGCCGGGGGCGGCCGTCCGGCCCCGCCGCGAGGCGGCGCGGGAACGCCAGCGCCCCGTTCCAGCCGGCGCCGGGCTTCCATCCGCGGGCCCACCCCACCACCACGGGATCGCTCCCGGGAGCGTGGGCGAACACGGAAGTGGCGTAGAAGTCGGGGCTCGCGTCCACGAGGCCGCGCGCCTCCTCGGCGAACCGGCCCGCGTCGGGGTCCAGCCGGCCGGACCGCCAGGTCACCGGTCCGTGCGGAGAGGTGACCAGCACGTCGCGACCCGCGAGGCGCAGCACGTTCGGGCACTCGATGTACCGGTCGCCGGGCCGGCCGCGCTCCAGCAGGCCGCGGTACTCCCAGGCGAACGGATCGCCGCCGGGCGCCTCGAACAGGGCCACGGCGGGCGCGCCGCCCTCGTCGGCCAGGTCGGCGGCGAGGGCGAGGAGCAGCCGGCCCTCCCGCTCGAACACGAACGGATCGCGCGCCTGCTCCCCCAGCCGCGGGCCGGCGGCGCCGCCTCCGGCCGGCAGGACGGGGTTCCCCTCCCAGCGCGCGAAGCGCGACAGCGCGTCGTCGCACCGCACGACCCACTGCTCGGCACGGAAGTCGACCGCGTCGCCCCGCACGCTGGAGTAGAACAGGAGCGGCGGACCGTCCGGGGGGCGCCACGCGCAGCCCGAGAAGCAGTGATCCTCGCCCAGCTCACGGGCCGGCGCGAGGGCCACGGGCAGGCACTCCCACCGCACGAGGTCGGGGCTCGCGGCGTGCCCCCAGTGCACGGAGCCCCACGCGTCGCCGTACGGGTGGTGCTGGAAGAAGAGGTGGTAGCGGCCGCCGTGGAAGATCGTCCCGTTCGGGTCGTTCATCCACCCGGCCGCCGGCCGGAAGTGGCAGGCGGGGCGGCGCGGGTCGCGCGCGGCGCGGGCCGCCGCCTCGCGCACCGCCGCGTCGGCCCCGCCGCTCCCCGCTCCGCCCCCCATCCGGCCGCCCGGCGCCCTCAGACGTCCAGGTTGCGGACGTAGCGGGCGTTCTGCTCGATGAACTCGCGGCGCGGCTCCACGTCGTCGCCCATCAGGCGCTCGAACAGGAGCGACGCCTCGGTCGCCTCGTCGATCGTCACCTGCAGGAGGGTCCGGTTCTCCGGGCTCATCGTGGTCTCCCACAGCTGGTCCGGGTTCATCTCGCCGAGGCCCTTGTAGCGCTGCACCTGGATCGAGCCGCCGCCCGACACCGCCTTGCCGTCCTTGCCGCCCTTGAGGCGCCCTACCACCTCTTCCCGCTCCGCCTCGTTGTAGCAGTAGAACTCCCGGCGCCCCTTCTGGACGCGGTACAGCGGCGGCTGCGCGATGTAGACGTAGCCCGCCTCGATGAGCTCCTGCATCTGCCGGAAGAAGAAGGTGAGGAGAAGGGTGCGGATGTGGGCGCCGTCCACGTCCGCGTCGGTCATGATGATGATCTTGTGGTAGCGCGCCTGGCCGAGGTCGAACTCCTCGCCGATCCCCGCCCCGATCGCCGTGATGAGGGCCCGGATCTCGTCGTTCGACAGGATGCGGTCGATGCGGGCCCGCTCCACGTTCAGAATCTTCCCCTTGAGGGGGAGGATCGCCTGGAACTCCCGGTTCCGGCCCTGCTTGGCCGAGCCGCCGGCGCTGTCTCCCTCCACGAGGTAGATCTCCGACAGCGAGGCGTCGCGGCTCGCGCAGTCGGCCAGCTTGCCGGGCAGGATCCCCGTCTCGAGGGCCGATTTCTTGCGCGTCAGGTCGCGCGCCTTGCGCGCCGCCTCGCGGGCCCGCGCCGCCTGCACGGCCTTCTCGATGATCCGCCGCGCCGAGGAGGGGTTCTCCTCGAGCCACGTGCCGAGCCGGTCGTTCACGAGGCTCTCGACGACGCCGCGCACCTCGCTGTTGCCCAGCTTCGTCTTCGTCTGCCCCTCGAACTGGGGCTCGAGGACCTTCACCGACAGGACCGCCACCAGCCCCTCGCGGACGTCGTCGCCCGACAGGGTCGGATCGCCCTTCCGGGAGGCGCTGGAGCGGCTCCCGTACGCGTTGATGGTGCGCGTGAGGGCGGCCTTGAAACCGCTGAGGTGCGTGCCGCCCTCGTGCGTGTTGATGTTGTTGACGAACGTGAAGGTGTCCTCGTTGTAGCCGTCCGTGTACTGCATGGCGAGCTCGATCTCGGTGCCGTCCTGCGAGCCCTCCAGGAAGATCACCTCGTCGTGCAGGGGCGTCTTCTTGCCGCGCAGGTACTCGACGTACTGCACGATCCCGCCCTCGAAGTGGAAGCGGTCCTCGTGCGGCGGGTCCCGCTCGTCGCGCAGGAGGATCGACACGCCGCGGTTCAGGTACGCCAGCTCGCGCAGGCGGGTGGCGAGCGTGTCCCACTGGTAGTGCAGGTCCGTGAAGATCTCGGGGTCCGGCTTGAAGTGGACGCGCGTGCCCGTCTCCTTCGTGCGCGCCCCCTTCTCGAGCTCCGAGGTCTTGAGCCCGCGCGAGAAGGACTGCGTCCACACGTTGCCGTCCCGCCACACTTCCACGTCGAGGCGCTCGGAGAGGGCGTTCACCACGGAGACGCCCACCCCGTGCAGGCCGCCCGACACCTTGTAGCTGTCCTTGTCGAACTTCCCGCCCGCGTGCAGGCGCGTGAGCGCCAGCTCGACCCCGGGGATCTTCTCCGTGGGGTGGTCGTCGACCGGGATGCCGCGCCCGTCGTCGGTCACCGTGATCGAGTCGTCGGCGTGGATCGTCACCCCGATCTCGGAGCAGAACCCCGCCATCGCCTCGTCGATCGCGTTGTCCACGACCTCGTACACGAGGTGGTGCAGGCCCCGGGCCGACGTGGACCCGATGTACATCCCGGGCCGGCGCCGGACCGCCTCCAGCCCCTTCAGAACCTGCAGGTGGCGGGAGGTGTAGCCGTCGCCCGCCTTCTTACCGTTCGTCTTCGCCATCCCTCTCCTCCGCGATCCTGCCGTCCGACTGCAGGAAGACGATCCTCTCGATCCGTCCGGCACGCTTGCCGGCGTTCAGCTTCCGGAGCAACCGGGGCCGGAGCAGGCTGAGCTCCTGGCGCCACGCGGCGCTCTCCACCTCCACGAACAGCGTCTCGCCCCGGATCCGCACGGGACGCGCCACCCGGGCGATCGCCGGTCCGACGAGCGCCTCCCAGTCGGCGATGGCCGAGGCGCGCTCGACGCGCTCGGCGATACCCCACTTGGCGAGCAAGGCGCCCAGCAGCCCGCCGATCCGCTCCGGCGGGCGCCGCCGCTCCCGCCCGTCGCTTCCCTTCCCGGTCACGTGGCGCCCGTGTCGAGCCGGCCGTCGCGGATCCGCCACGCGGCCAGCCCTCCGGCCCGCAGGGGCAGGTCCGACGGCTTGGGGGCCGTGAACAGGACCTGCCCGGTCCGGCCCTCCTCGAGCAGCCGGAACACGCGCCCGGCGCGCTCCCGGTCCAGCTCGGCGAACACGTCGTCCAGCAGGTACACCGGCTCGCGGCCCCGCCGCTCGCGCAGGCTGTCGGCCTCCACCAGCCGCAGGGCGATGGCCGCGGTGCGCCGCTGCCCCCCCGACCCGAACTGGCGCAGGTCACGGCGCGGACCGCCCTCCGGCTCCACCGCGGCCCGGATCGCCAGGTCGTCCCGGTGCGGTCCGGCGGTGGTGAATCCGCGCCGCCGGTCCCGCGCCGCGCACGCGGCGAGCCGCTCGCGCAGCCGCGCCGCCCACCCGGCCTCGTCGGGCGCCGCGGACTCCGCGGACTCCGTGACCTCCGCAGCCTCCGCGGCCTCCGCGGCCTCCGCGGCCTCGGCGGCCTCGTCCGCGCCGCCGCCGTCCGGCGCCTCCGCGGGGCCCGATCCGCCGAGCCCCGGCTCGTAGCGCAGGGCCGCGTCTCCCCCGCCCGCGATGGCCGCGTGGTAGCGGCGGAAGTCCGCCTCGCGCTCGGACGTGAAGCGCGCCCGGGCCTCCATCACGCGGGCCCCCGGGCCCACCAGGCCCTCGGTCCACGCCTCCACCACCGCGTCGCGCCCGGCCCGCAGCGCCTCGTTGCGCTGTGCCAGCACGGCGCGGTACCGCTGCAGGGCGGCCACGTAGCCCGGCTCCACGAGGGAGAGCAGGATGTCGAGCCAGCGCCGGCGCCGGCCCGGCGAGCCGGAGACGAGCTCGGCGTCATCGAGGTGGAAGATCACCGCGCCGAACGCGCCGAGGGCGTCGGCGATCCGGTCCGGCTCGGCCCCGTCCAGCTCCACCTTCTTGCGCCGGCCGGCCCGCCGGAACGCCGCCGCCACCTCGTCCGGCCCCTCGCTCCCGCGCAGCCCCGCCTCGATACGGAACACGTCCGCCCCGAAGCGCACGAGGTCTCCGTCGGGCACCCCGCGGAAGGAGCGGAACACCTCCAGGTAGTAGATCGCCTCGAGGAAGTTCGTCTTCCCGGACCCGTTCGGTCCCACGATCATCGCCCCGGCGGGCGGCACCTCGCAGCGCAGGTCCGCGAAGTTGCGGAAATCCCGCAGATGAAGGCGGCCGAGCGTCACCGCGGGCGCCTCCCCGGGGGCCTCGACGCGCGCTCGCTCCGCAGTCTGCATAACCCGGAAAAGATAGTCGCGACGGGCGCGGGCGGGCAAC
>JAVVDU010000011.1:0-21975 GCA_032251515.1 Gemmatimonadota bacterium | reverse complement strand
CCGGCCGCCCTCAGCGGCGCACGAAGTCGCTGACCACCGGCTCCGCGCCCGCGTAGTCGTAGAACCCGCGGCCCGCCTTCCGGCCGTGGTGCCCGGCGAGGAACATCCGCCGCAGGAGGGGCGGCGCCGCGAACCGCTTCTCGCGGTACTCGTCGAACATGATCCCGGAGATGTAGTACAGCGTGTCGAGGCCCACGAAGTCGCCCAGGGTGAACGGCCCCATGGGATAGCCGGTCCCGAGCTTCATCGCCGTGTCGATGTCCTCGATCGAGCCGATCCCCTCCTCGTAGGCCCGGATCGCGTCGAGCATGTAGGGCACGAGCAGGCGGTTCACGATGAACCCGGAGTTGTCGCGGCAGGCCACGGGCACCTTGCCGAGCGCCTTCGCGAACGCGAAGGCCCGGTCGAACGTCTCCTGCGACGTGGAGCCGGTGCGCACGACCTCCACGAGCTGCATCACGGGGACGGGGTTGAAGAAGTGCAGGCCCACCACCCGGTCGGGCCGCTCCGTGGCCGCCGCCATCTCGGTGACGGTGAGGCTCGAGGTGTTGGAGGCGAAGATCGTGTGCGCCGGGCACTGGCGGTCCAGCACGCCGAGCAGGTCGGTCTTCGCGTCGATGTTCTCGACGATCGCCTCGATCACCAGGTCGCAGTCGGCGAGGTCGGCCAGGTCCACCGTGCCGCGCAGCCGGCCGAGGATCGCGTCCCGGTCGTCGGCGGTGAGCTTCCCCTTCTCCACCACCCGCCCCAGGGTCTTCTCGATCGCGCCGAGGCCCTTGCCGAGCAGCTCCTCGTTCACCTCGCGCACCACCGTCTCGAAGCCCGCCGACGCGCACACCTGGGCGATGCCCCGGCCCATCAGGCCGCACCCGGCCACGCCCACCTTCCGTATCTGGCTCAAGATCTCCTCCTGTCTGTCGGTCCCTCGTCCAGGAACTCCGTGATCCGGTCCCGCAGCGTCGGCCTCTCCGGCGAGAGCCGCGAGCCCGTCTCCAGCCGGTCCAGCAGGCCCTGCAGGGCCAGCTCCATGCGCGTGCGGCGCCGGGCCAGCGTGCGGGAGACCCCGTACGTCCCGACGGCCGCGACGCCCCCGGCCACGGCGGGGATCACCACGAGCGCCGGCTCTCCCACCGCCAGGATCGACACGAGCGCCGTCGGAATCCCGAACCCGGTCAGCGGCAGGAACCAGCCGAGCACGTGCCCCGTACGCTGGTTCCCGATGTCGGCGGTCACCGAGACGAGGGAGCGTCCCTCCTCGAGCGGCTGGATCATCACGCGCAGCGATCGGGCCCTGGCCAGCTCGTACCCGCGCCCCGAGAAGTCGAGCCCCCGGCGCAGCTGGCTCATCAGGTCGGAGGCCGGCTCGAGGACCAGGCTGCCCGGCCGGTTCCGAACGCAGCGCAGGCTCTCGCGCTCCTCGAGGTGGCGCGCGAGGCCCGCCTGGATCTCCGCCGGCGCGCCCGGCACGACGCGCGCCACCACGACGGTCGTCGGGCCCCAGAGCCGCGTGGCCAGCGTCCGCTCCTCCGGCACGGCCGGCAGGAGGGCATCGGCCCGCATCTCGGCCAGGGCCTGCCGGACGTACCGGCCCTCGAGGCCGGCCTCCTCGGCGATCCGCACGACCTCGTCCGGCTCCAGGCCATCGGGCGTCCCGTCGCGGGCGAACTGCAGCTCGGCCGCCCGGTGGATCACCTTCTCCAGCTGGCCGCGGGTGATCTCCGCGGGCAGGGACGCGAGATCCTCGAGCGGACCCGCCCGGCCGGCCGGGCCGACCTCCCGCCCGGTCACGCCGGGGCGTCTCCTTCGTCCGGCTCGCCGCCGGTCGACTCCTCGGTGGCCCCGGCGGTCCCGGTGGCCTCGGACGGCGGCCGGCCGCCCGGCCGCGGCTGGCCCGTGCCGCGCCGCACCCGGTCCATCAGCTCGTCGAAGGTGCGCGGCATCGCCTCGCCGAGGCGCGGCACGTCGGCGCCGGGCACGAGGCCCGCCGCCTCGTCGGCCGAGCGGCGGGCCCGGGCCGTGAGCTCGGCGATGGACTCGGTCTCCTCGTCGTCGGCGGAAGCCGCCGGGCGGGCGAGGATCTCGCGCAGCGGCCCGAGGTCGAGGGGGAGCGGGAACAGCGTGGTGGAGTTGTTCTCCGCGGCGATCTCCGAGGCGGTCTGCAGGAAGCGCAGCTGCAGGGAGGCCGGGTGGCGGGCCAGCAGCCGGGCGGCGTCGGATAGCCGGGCCGCGGCCTGCAGCTCGCCCTCCGCGTTGATCACCTTGGCGCGCCGCTCGCGCTCGGCCTCGGCCTGCCGGGCGATGACCCGCTTCATCTCCTGCGGCAGGTCCACGTCCTTCACCTCGACGCCCGTCACGTCGATACCCCAGGCATCGGTCCCCTCGTCGATGATCCGCTGCAGGATCTGGTTGAACTTCTCCCGCTCGGCCAGCAGCTCGTCCAGCTCGGCCTGCCCGATCACCGAGCGCAGGGTGGTCTGGGCGAGCTGCGAGGTGGCGAACAGGAAGTCCTCGATCTCCAGCACCGCCTTGCTCGGGTCGCGAACGCGGAAGTACAGGACCGCGTTCACCTTCACCGACACGTTGTCGCGCGTGATCACGTCCTGGGGCGGGATGTCCATCGCGATGATCCGCAGTCCCACGCGCACCATCCGCTCGATGCCGAACGGGACGAGGAAGATGATTCCGGGCCCGCGCAGGGGACGGACGCGGCCGAGGCGGAACACCACGGCGCGCTCGTACTCGCGCAGGATGCGGAGGCTCGTGGCGAGCGCCGCGGCGCCGCCGGCGGCGATGATGGCGAGAATGGTCTCCATGGGGTCTCTCCGGGGCCTGGCGGGATACGGGTGCGGCCACCGGGGAAGATACGGCATCGCGGGGGGCGCCGCCTCCGGGGGCGGCCAGCCAGCGGCCAGCCGGTCCGGGCGCCGCCTCCGGGCCGCGCCCCCCGCCGGGCTCAGCCGTCCACGCGCAGTACCACGGCGATCCCCTGCCCCCCGCCGATGCAGGCGGACCCGAGTCCGAGGCCGCCGCCGCGCCGCCGCAGCTCGTGCAGCAGGGTGGTGGTGATGCGGGCGCCGGTGGCGCCCAGGGGATGGGTGAGGGCGATCGCCCCGCCGTTCACGTTCACCCGCTCGCGGTCGAGCCCCAGCTCCCGCTCCACGGCGACGTACTGGGGCGCGAAGGCCTCGTTCACCTCGATCACGTCGATGTCGGACAGCGAGAGGCCGGCGCGCTCCAGGGCGGCGCGGGAGGCGGGCGCCGGGCCGATCCCCATGATCCGGGGCGGTACGCCGGCGACGGCCCACGACACGAGCCGGCCGATCGGCGCGACGCCGTGCGCGTCGGCGAACTCCGCGTCGGCGATCACCAGGGCCGCCGCCCCGTCCCCGATGCCGCTCGCGTTGCCGGCGGTGACGAGGCCATCCTTGCGGAAGTAGGGACGCAGGGCGGCGAGGGCCTCGGCCGTGGTGTCGGGGCGCAGGTGCTCATCCCGCTCGAACCGCTCCTCCCGGCCGCGGCGTTTCAGGACGACCGGCGCGACCTCCTCGGCCAGGCGGCCCTCCTCCCAGGCGCGCGCCGCGAGCCGCTGGCTGCGCAGGGCCACCGCGTCGGCCTCCTCGCGCGGGATGTCGTACTCGTCGGCGAGGTTCTCGGCCGTCTGCGCCATCGAGAAGCCGCAGTACGTGTCGGTCAGGGCCTCCCACAGGGAGTCCTCGAACGGGGCGGACGGCCCGAGCCGCAGGCCCCAGCGCGCCCCGCGCACCACGTGCGGCGCCTGGCTCATCGACTCCGCGCCACCGGTCAGGCAGGCGCGCGCGCCGCCGAGCAGGATCGCCTCGGCCCCGTCGATCACCGCCTGGAAGCCGGAGCCGCACAGGCGGTTCAGGGTGAGGGCGGGCGCCTCCACCCGCAGGCCGGCGTTCAGGCCGATGTGCCGGGCCAGGTACACGGCGTCGGACGAGGTCTGGATCACGTTCCCGAAGAACACCTCGTCCAGCTCCGCCGGGTCCACGCCGGAGCGCTCCACGGCGGCCCGCGACGAGTGAATGCCCAGCTCGGTGGCGGACAGGTCCTTCAGGCTGCCCCCGAACGTGCCGAACGGGGTGCGGACGGCGGAAAGAAAGACGACCTCGCGGTCGGTGCCCATGGTTCCCATCGGGTCTCCCTGTCGGTCTGTCGGTTCGAGGTGCGTCGGCCTCCGGCGCCGCGCCGGTCGGCCGCGCCGGTCAGCCGCCCCGCACGCGGTCGGCGATCCACGCTCCCACGTCGCGCGTGGAACGGTCTCCGCCGGTGTCCGGCGTGCGGATCCCGCCGCGCAGCGCCGCGTCGACGGCCTCCTCGACGCGGGCCGCCGCCTCGGCGGCGCCGGCGCCGGCCAGCAGGAGGGCCGCGCTGAGAATCGCCCCCACGGGGTTCGCGGTTCCCGTCCCCGCGAGGTCCGGGGCGCTCCCGTGCACCGGCTCGTACAGCGCGTGGCGCCCGGGGTTCAGGTTCGCCGAGGGCGCGAGCCCGATCCCGCCGGCCAGCTCGCAGGCGAGGTCGGACAGGATGTCGCCCAGCAGGTTCTCGGTCACGATCACCTCGAACCGCTCCGGCTCGCGCACCAGCCGCATCGCCACGGCGTCCACGTACGCCTCCTCGGCCTCGATCTCCGGGTGCTCGGCCGCCACGGCCCGGAACACGCGGCGCCACAGCCCGAACAGGTGGGGCACGGCGTTCGCCTTGTCGGCCAGAGTCACGCGACCGCGTCCCTCCCGCCTCGCCAGCGCGAACGCGGCGCGCACGATGCGCTCCACCCCGACGCGGGTCGCGAGGCCGTCGGCGACCGCGACCTCGCCGGGCGTGCCTTCCCGCAGCACCCCGCCCGCCCCGGCGTAGAAGCCCTCGGTGTTCTCGCGCACGATCGTCACGTCGAACGGCCGCTCCGCCGCGCCGCGCAGCGGGGAGAGCTCCGGGAGGCGCAGGCGGGCCGGGCGCAGGTTCGCGTACAGGTCGAGTCGGAATCGCAGGCCGAGCAGGATGTCGCGGGCGTGCCGGTGGTCGGGCACCCGCGGATCGCCCACCGCGCCGAGCAGGATCGCGTCGAACCCGTCGCGCAGGCGGGCGAACGCCTCGTCGCCGAGCGTCTCCCCGGTGGCCAGGAAGTGATCGGCCCCGTGCGGGAAGGTCTCGAACGACAGCTCCGCGAGCCCGGCCGCGGCGGCGGCCTCCAGCACGCGGCGCGCCTCGCCCGTGACCTCGGGGCCGATCCCGTCACCGGGAAGCAGGGCGATGCGGATCACGCGACCTCCCGCCGGCGGCGCCGGCCCCGCGGGGGGAAACGGCGGGAGGCCGGGGCCCCGCGGGACCTCCGGCCTCCTCCGGACTGCGGCACGCGGCGCACGGGCGCCGCGCCTCCGTCACTCGCCGCCGTGGCCCAGCGTCCAGACGTAGGCCGCGACGGCCTTCACGTCGTCTTCGCTGATGTTCGTGCCGCCCTTGGCGGGCATCGGCACGCCCGAGCTCGAGGCCTGGGCCGTCACTCCGGCTGTGACCGTCTTTACGATCCCGTCGTAGCTGCCGTCCGAGTGCAGCCACTCCGCGTCGGTGAGGTTCGCGCCGAGGTTCGGGATGCCGGCTCCCGCCGGTCCGTGGCACGAGGAGCAGATTCCGGCGCCCGCGTAGATCGTCTTGCCCTTGGCGACCATCTCGGCCGTGACGCCCTCGGGAAGCTCCTGCGGCGCCGCCTCGGCGATCCCGGCCGCTGCTTCCTGCACGTCGGCCGCCACATCTGCGACGCCCTGTGCCGCGTCCTGCGCCGCCTCCTGCGCCGCGTTTCCGTTCGCATCGCCGCCGCACGCGGCTGCACCGAACACCAGCGCCAGCGCGAGGCCGGCCGGCCAGCGGATCTTCGTCTCCACCATGTGTCGTTCACTCCTTCGATCGGAATCTGGGGCCATCCGCGGGACGCGGGCCGGGGCGTTCCCGGCGGCCGCTCCCGGGAATCCGTGAGCGGGTGAACATAGCGAGCCCCGGCCGGACCGACCAGCGCGGGGCGCGGAAACGTATGCCGTTTCCCTCACTCCGAATCCTGTACGATACCGCAGCGGGGACAGTATCTCCACCCCCGCTCCACCTCCGCGCCGCACCCGCGGCACGGCCAGCGGGCCTGGTCGGCCCCGCAGGCCGTGCAGTAGCGAAGTTCCTCGACGTCGGGCAGGGGCGCCCGGCAGGCCCGGCAGGCGGGTCCGGTGGCGGGGGCCGCGGCGGCGCCCGGGACGCGAGCCGCGGGCGGGGCGGGCACGTCCGGAGCGGCGGGTCGCTCTTCGAGGGCGTCCAAACCCGGGACCCGGTCGGTGGCCCGGCGCTCCGTCTCGTGGTCGGCCGGCGGGGGACCCGCGGAGGCCGGGACACCGGACGCCGGGCGAATCTCGGAGGCCGCGAACCGGTGCAGGAGCCCCAGGCCGGGCTCGGGACTCTCGAGCTCGCGCCGCACCGCCTCGCGCAGGCCCGGCTCGGCGACCGCGATCCGGTCCTCGTCGGCGAGCAGCCGCAGCAGGGCGAGGTCGTACTCCGCCTTGGTGGCGAGCTCCAGCGTCTCGCGGCACAGGGCGTAGGGGACGAGCCGCCGGTGCAGCTCGGCCACGGCGAGCGCCGCGCCGTCCGGCATCGCCTCCTCGGCCAGCCGGCGCCGCAGCAGATCGAACAGCGATGCCGCGCGGTCTTCCATGGTCGCCTCGCTTCGCGTAGCCGCGGGGTCAGTCGGGGATGTTCAGGGCGCCGGCGCGGGCCGATGCCTGCAGGAACTCCCGCGGATCGTCGTGCGGGATCGCGATGCCGGTGCGGGCGCGGATGCGGCTCGCCGCGTCGCGCATGTACTGCTGCACGGTCCGGAACGGGTTCGAGGAGCGCAGGCACATCTCCGCCACGACGTCCTCCCAGTCCTCCGGGCCCTGCCGCCCGGGGTCCGGCGCCGGATCGTCCCCGGCCCGGAACAGGTCGAGCTGCCCGGACGTGACGGCGGGCGGCCCGGCGGCCAGCTCGCCGAGCAGCCGGTCGTCGGGACCGTCCCCCGTGCGCAGCTCCTCGAGCCGGAGGAGCAGTGCTTCGAGGCGCGGCCGCGCCTCGTCGCCCCGGAAGGCCCGCTCCAGCTCGAGGGCGCGCCGCAGGGTCGGCTCGTCCTCGAACGCGTCGGCTGGGAGCCGCACGAAGTGCCTCAGGGCGTCCCGGCGCTCGCCCGCCTCGTACAGCAGGTTCCCGAGCAGAGCCCGCGCCTCGTGGTGCCGCGGGTCGAGGTACAGCGCCCGGATCAGCCACAGCCGCGCCTCGGCGTCGAGCGCCAGCCGGCGCAGGACGAACCCGAGCAGGGCGGCCGCCTCGGCGCTCTCGGGCCCGACGTCCACGGCGAGCCGGGCGATCCGCACGGCCCGCTCGTCGAGGCCCTCGTTCAGCAGGGCGCGCGCCATGGGCAGCAGCAGGTCCTCGTCGTCCTCGGCCCCCTCCTCCAGGGCCAGTTCGAACACACGCAGCGCCCGGGCCCGCTCGCCGAGCCGCAGCAGCGACTCCCCGAGGCCGAGCAACGCGTCGGGGAAGCCGGGCAGCAGGAGCAGGCTCTCCTCGAAGGCGCGGCGCGCCCAGGCGACTTCGCCGCGCGCCAGCTCGGCGAACCCGAGACACACGAACAGGTTGCTCGCTTCAGGATAACGGGCGACGCCTTCGCGCAGGAGCCGCGCGGCCCCGTCGAAGTCGCCGGCGAGGAACCGCCGATTGGCCCGGTAGTCGTAGTCGTCCACGCTCCCCGGCTCGTGCGGGCTGCCCTCGGGCCCGAACTCCGGCCCGAAGGCGGGGCCGCCCCCGAGGTCGAACTCGTCTCTCATCGCGCCTCTCTTTTCTCCCCGCGCGGCGCGGACGGGATCCCGTCCGGCTCCTCCGCGCCCTCGCCGGTGGCGGGCCGCGGCCGCAGCTCGAGCCGCGTCACGCGCTGTTCGTGCGTCTCGAGGACCTCCAGCTCGGCCCGGCCCACCCGCACCACCTCGCCCACGTCGGGAATCCGGCCGAGCCGGCCGATTGCGTACCCCGCCACCGTGTCGTACTCGTCGGCGCCCTCCACGTCCTCCAGCCCGAACTCGTCCATCACGTCGGCCAGGCCCGCCCCCCCGTCCAGCAGCAGGCGCCCATCCGGCAGGCGGACGATCTCCTCGGCGGCCACGTCGTGCTCGTCGAAGATGTCGCCCACGATCTCCTCCACCAGGTCCTCCAGCGTCACCACGCCGTCCGTCCCCCCGAACTCGTCCACCACGATCGCCATGTGCACCTTGCTGCGCCGGAACTCGCCGAGCAAATCGCCGACCGGCTTCGAGTCGGGCACGAAGAACGGCGGGCGGGCGATCTCGGCCAGCCGGAACGTCCGTTCCTCCCCGCCCCGCATCCAGCCGAGCAGGTCCTTGGCGAGCAGGATGCCCGTCACCGCGTCGATGGACTCGCCGTACACCGGGAAGCGGCTGAGCCCGGACTCGGCGATCGTGGCGAGGACGTCTGAGAGGGCGGCTTCCTCCGGGAACGCCACGATATCGGGGCGCGGGGTCATCACTTCGCGGGTGATGGTCCGGTTCAGCTCGAACACGCCGTGGATCATCGCCTCCTCGTCCCGCTCCACGCCCCGCTCGGGCCACACGCCGCGCAGCAGCGCCTCCATCTCCTCGGGTCCGATGCGCTCCCGGCCGTCCTCCCGGCGCCGGCGCTCGAATCGGCTCCCCAGCGAGAGCAGGGGCCGGGCGGCGGCGCGGAGACCCACGAGCGGGCCCGCCGCGGCGAGCAGCACCGGCTCCGGGCGCGCGAGCGCGGCGGTGCGCGGCAGGGTGCGGCCGAGCGGCAGGTAGACGGCAGCCACCGCGAGGAACGCCAGCACCGCGGCGAGGACGGCGGCCGGCCCGGCGGACAGAGACAGGCCGCCGCGCAGGAGGGACGCGAAGGCGCCGGCCGCGGGCGGGACGACGACGGCCCCGAAACCCACGGCCGACAGGACGGCCCCGAGCCGGGCGGCGCGCAGCGACCGCTCGAGGTCCTCCCGCAGGGCGACTGCGCGGAGCGCCCGCCGGGCCCCGGCCTCCGCCAGCTCCTCGAGGCGGGTCCGGCGCGCCGCGACGAGCGCGTGCTCGCCGGCCACGCACACGGCGCCGGCCACGAGCAGCGCGGCGGCCAGGAGTACGGTCGGGATCACGGGCCGGCGGGGGACCGGCGGACCGGGCCGCAGCTCGGAGGCGCCGCGTTCACGGCGCCTCCCGGGCCCGGGAGGGATCGACTGTGTGCGGCCGCGGACGGCCGCGATGACGGAGGTTCCAGTTCCGCTTCAGCCTCGTGTCGTCAGGCCTCGCTGCCCTGCTCGGCTGCCGTCACCTTGCCGTGGGGGATCGCCGGCTGGCAGTACCGGTGCCCGATCGCCGCGAGCTCCGCGAGCTGCCCGGCGTCGAGGTCGGGATACCGCTCGCCCAGGTACTCGACCGTGTCCTTCATCCAATCGAAGCGCTCGGTTTCCTCGGCCTCGAGGACACCACACCGCTGGATATGACTGAAGAGCTCGTCGCGAGCGAGCTCGAGGGTGGTCGGCTTGTACTTCGAAGAACCCAAGTGGACCTCCTCCGTGGGGGTTCGCCGCCGCGGACGGTCTCTCCATCCGCGCGGCGGGGCGAATATAGGAACCGACCGGGAAGCGCGCAAAGACGACCGCGGGCGCTCGGCCGGCCGGTTCAGGCGCCGGCGGCCGCCAGCTCCGAGGCGACGGCCCACCCGAGAAGCGGCACCAGGATCTCGTGGTGGCCGGTGATCTGGAAGCCCGTGCCGCCGCCCGTGCGGGTCGGACGCTCCACCACGTTCACGCGCGGCCGGTAGTGACGGATCATGTCCAGATCGGCCGCCAGGAAGGCGCGCGGGCGCCCCTCGGCCAGGTTCCGCCGCACGGCCAGGGCCTTCAGGAACACCTCCGGCAGCAGCACGGCCGAGCCCACGTTCAGCACGGCGCCGCCGTCGTCCAGGCCCTCGATCGATCGCGACAGGGCGAGGAAGTCGCGGAGCGAGGTCTCGCCGAGCGCGGCGCCGTCGGCCTCGGGATGCTGGTGCAGGATGTCGGCCCCGATCGACACGTGCACGGTGAGGGGGATCCCGTGGCGCCGCGCCGCGAGCAGCAGCGACAGGTCGGGGTGCAACAGGTCGTCGCGGCCCGCCAGGTCGGCGGCGAGGGCCTCGCCGAGGCCCAGCCCGGCGTCGCGTCCGCGCACGATGGCGAGGTTCATGTCCCGCCCCGTCTCGCGCGCCATCCCGAACGTCCCGTCGGCCAGCCCGGCCTCCACGTCCTCGGAGGTCCCCCCGAAACGGGCCGTCTCGTAGTCGTGGATCACCGTGGAGCCGGGCACCGCGACGTGCGTCACCGCTCCCCGCTCCATCAGGTCGATGAGCACCGGCGCGAGCCCGGTCTTCACGACGTGCCCGCCCAGCATCCACAGGCAGGTGCGCCCCTTGCGCGCCGCCCCGGCCACCCCGCGGGCCACCTCGCGCAGCGCCTCCGCCTGCAGGAGACGGGGCAGCGAGTCCAGGAAGTCGTCGAACCCGGCGCCGGGACGGGGCGGAGCGGCGAAGTCGCCCGGCCGCACCCGGTCGGGCCGCTCGGCCACCGGCACCCGGCGGAGGCGCTCCCGCTCGTCGGGACGGTGCGGCGCCGGCTCCCGCGGGCGGCGGATCATCTTCCGGTCCCGCCCTCCGGGACGCCGCCGGGGACGCCGCCCGGCGGGCTGCCGGGCTCGCTGCCGGGCGCGCCGCCGGGCTCGTAGCCCGTGAGGAAGAACTCGGCCGATCCCACGGGCATCGCGGCCTTCACGCGGACCGGGATGCGCCGCGCGTCGTCGGTCAGGTAGATCTCGGCCTCGCCGCCCTCGGCGAACATCCCGCGCTCGCGGATCCCGGGGCGCACCACGACCACGTCGAACCGGCCGGCCGGCACGCGGATCTGCTCGCGGCGCAGCACCTCGAGGGTGACCGGGTTGCCGGCCTCCTTGAAGTAGCGGTGGAACTCGTAGCGGCGCCCCGGCTCGAGCGGCAGCAGTCGGGCGAAGTAGATGAAGGCGATCTCGTCCAGGGCGCCGGGCGGGGTGGGCACGTCGGCCTCGGTCCCGTGGCGCACCCATTCGCCGTCCTTGCGGTCGTAGCGGGTGTAGATGCGCGCCGCCGGGTCGATCTCGATCCGCCGGTGCCGCCGGTAGCTCCCCTCCCGCTGGCGCTGCTCGAAGCGGAGCGACCCGAAGGCCGAGTCGGCCCGGATCCAGGTGGTCATGCGGTCGTCGATCCGGTAGAACGGCGGCCCGCCCTCGAGGGTCAGGGCGACGCGCCACGCCGGCCCGGCGTCCAGGGTGTCGAGCCCCTCCACCGTCAGGGCGCCGGTGCCGAGCCGCAGCCCGGCCCAGGTGACGGAGTATTCCATGCGCTCGCCCACCGGGAAGCGCCACGCGGCCAGCGTGTCCGCCGGCGCGGACGCCGGAGCCGGACGCGCCTGCGGCGCCGCGCGGGGCGCGGACGTCGCCGCCGCCCCCGCGAAGGTCGATGCCGCGAGCAGGAGGGGAGCGGCGAGGAGCCCGGCCGGCAGGGCCGCGGCGCGCCTCACGCACCTCCCCCGGCCGCCTGCGGCGTCCCGCCGGCGCCGGACCGTCGGGCGGCCCGGGTGGCGAGAAACAGCGACCACAGCGCGGGCAGGGTCCGGAAGCGACTGCGGCGGTAGCGGCAGGTGTAGCGGGAGGTGAACTCGACCTCGTCCGAGCGGCGCACGTGCGGGGTCACGGCGGCGAGCAGCTCGAGGTGCGCGGCCCAGCCGTCCCGCCGCACCAGCGGTTCCCCCTCGGCCAGCTCGGCCAGGGCCTTGCGGAGCACCACGAGCCGGTACAGGCGGAACCCCGACACGAGATCGTCGATCCCCTCCAGCCGCGGCAGGGACCGGGTGAGCAGGCCGGCCCCGCGCCGCCCGGCGCGGACGGCGCGCGGGGCCCCCTCGCAGACGGTCGGGCAGCCGATCACCAGGTCCGACCCGCCCTGGAAGCGGCGCAGCAGCTCGGGGATCGCCTCGGGGGCGTCGGTGAAGTCGGCCTGCATCACGAGCAGGCCGTCGCGGCGCGGGTAGTCGCTGCGCCGCACCGCCTCGCGGATCAGCCGCTCCAGCGACGGGCCGAAGCCCCGGCGCCGCTCGTGGCGCAGCACGGTGAGGGGCATGACGCGGGTGTACGGCTCGAGCGCATCGGCCGTGCCGTCCGTGGACCCGTCGTCGAGGGCGAGCACGTGGTAGTCCTCGCCCGCCTCTCCGAACACCTGCCGCAGTCGCCACAGGAGCGGCCCGGCGGTGTGCTGTTCGTCGTGTATCGGCAGCGCGACCCAGATCACGGTCCGCGGCCTCCTTTCCTGTATCCCGAGCCCCGCGCGTGGGGGCGTGTCTTCACGTCGCGGCGGCGGCGCGCGCCGCCGTCTCCTCGTGTACCTCCCGGCCCCCGCCCCGTTCCTCGCGGGCCGTGCGGGTCCGGCTCCCGGCCGGCGCGGCTCAGTGCATCACGGTCCGGTAGGCCCGCAGGGTGCCCCGCACCATGCGGTCGCGGCCGTGCGCCTCCGCGAACCGGCGGCCCTGTTCGCCGAGCCGGCGACGCCGCTCCGGGTCGTCCAGCAGGCCGCCGATCGCCTCCGCCATCGCCACGGGGTCGCCGCGCGGCACCGGGACGATGCCCGAGCCCACGAAACGCTCGGGTCCGTCGCCGGTCGGCAGCACGACGGGCACGCCGGCCCCCAGCGCGTCGAGCGCCGACGTCGCGAGCTCCTCGCCGCGCGCGGGCAGCACGAACACGTCGCAGTCGGCCAGCGAGCGGCGTGCGTCGGGCACGAAACCGGGCAGGCAGACGCGGCCGGCGAGGCCGTACCGGTCGATCAGGGCCTCCAGCCGCCGCCGCGCCGGACCGTCGCCGAGCAGCGCGAAGCGGGCCCGGTCCTGCCGCTCGCTCACCCCGACGGCGGCCCGCACCAGCGTCTCGTGGTCCCGGTTCGCCTCCAGGGCCGCGTCGGATCCCACCAGCAGGTGCTCGTCGCGCGCGCCCACCCGGTCGCGCAGCCGCCCGACGAGCTGCGGGTGGAGCTCCCCCACGTCGATCCCGCTGCGGACGACGATCACCCGGCACGGCTCGACGCCGGCGGCCAGCAGGTCGCGCCGCGCGCCGTTCGACACGGCGAGCACCACGCGCGCCCGCCGCCACTTCCAGCCGCTGGCCGGCAGGCCGACCACCCGGCGCGACGCGACGAGCGCCGTCCGGGAGCCCTCCAGGGCCTGCACGTAGACCAGGAGGCGCAGGGCCTGGGTGTCGTGCGCGTGCAGGACGTCCCAGTCGGTCGCGGCGACCTTGGCCAGCATCCGCAGCGCCCGGGGATCGGTGCCGGTGGCCCAGGGCAGCGGCACGACCGGCACGCCCATCTCCTCCGTCTCCCGGGCGAGCCGGGAGCCCTCGAGGGTGGCCACGGCCTGGTGGATGTGCGGCTCCCCGCGCAGGCCGTCCACGAGGAGGCGCACCTGGTCCCGGGTCGCCCGCCACTCGTGGCCCGACTCGACGTGCAGGACCCGGATCGGCACGCAGGCATCCATGCGCGGAACCTACCCGCGCGCGTGCCGGTCCGGCAACGCGCGGCGGCCCGGCCGGGCCGGACGTACGCGGTGTGCCGGAAGCCCTGCCCCGCCTCGTGCCCTTTCCCGGGGCGCCGAGGATGTGCGATCGTGGGGCATGCCCTGGTCCCTCCCCGCCGCGCTGCGCGGCCGCTTCGACGTCGTGCGGGTGCCCGGCACCGTGGCGGTGGTGCGGTCCGACTTCCGCCCCGCGTTCGACGCGCTCGGCCTGCTGGCCGCCGCGCGGGAGGCGGGAGACGACGGGGGCGAGGGCCCCGGCCCGGGCTGCGAGGTGGAGGCGGTACGCGCCGCGGGGCCGCCCGGCGGCCGGGGCGCGGCGTTCCTGCTGCCGGCCGGCGCGCTGGGCGAGGTGGTGGTGCGGCCGTTCCGCCGGGGCGGCTGGCTGCGGCGGGTGAACCGGCGCCGCTACCTGCGCGGCGACCGGGCGCTCGACGAGCTGGCCCTGACCGAGCGCCTGCGGCTGGCCGGCGCCCCGGTGCCCGAGGTGCTGGCCGCCGTGCAGACGCGGATCGGCCCCGGCCCCGCGTACGCCGCCGCCCTGGTGAGCCGCCGCGCCGCCGGCTTCTCGCCCGCCGCCCTCGTGCTGCGCGGCGCCCGCCCCGGCCGGGCCGCGGCCCGCCTCGAGCAGATCGGCCGCGCGGTGCGGCGCGTGCACGAGGCGGGGGGACGGCATGCGGACCTGAACGCCTGGAACGTCCTCGTCCCCACGGGGCGCGCGGGGCTCGGGCCGCTGGTCATCGACTGGGACCGGGGCCGCTTCGTGGCCGGCGGAGTGCGAGGCGCCGCGGCGGAGGCGAACCTGGCCCGCCTCGAGCGCTCGCTGCGCCGCCTCGGCCTGGCGGCGGCCGTCTCGTCGCTGCCGGCGCTGCGGGCGGGCTACGAGGCGGCGCCGGGGCCCGTGCCGGCCGCCTGACCCGGCGCCGCGCCGGACGTCGCGCCGGCCGCCCGGTCCGGCCTCGCGTCCGACGCGACGCCCGGCGCCGCGAACTGCAGGTCGTGCAGCCGCCGGTACGCGCCGCCGCGCGCGTGCAGCCCGGCGTGCGTGCCCCGCTCCACGATCCGCCCCTCCTCGAGCACCACGATCTCGTCGGCCCCGTGCACGGTGGACAGCCGGTGCGCGATGACGAACACGGTGCGCCCGCGGAACAGGCCGGCCAGGGCGCGCTGGATCTCCTGCTCCGACTCCGTGTCGAGCGACGAGGTGGCCTCGTCCAGGATGAGGACGGGCGGGTCGCGCAGCACGGCGCGGGCGATGCCGATCCGCTGGCGCTGCCCGCCGGACAGCCGCACCCCGCGGTCGCCGAGCGGCGTGTCGAGCCCCGCGGGCAGCGCCTCGACGAACGCGAGGGCGTGGGCGGCGCGGGCCGCGGCGCGGACCTCGTCGTCGCTGCGCACCGGGTCGCCGTACGCGATGTTCGCGCGCACCGTGTCGTGGAAGATCACCGTCTCCTGGCTCACGATCCCGAACAGGGCGCGCAGGGAGCGCAGGTCGAACTCCCGCAGGTCCGTGCCGTCGAGGAGCACCCGCCCGGCGGTGGGCTCGATGAACCGCGGCAGGAGATCGACGAGGGTGCTCTTGCCGGAGCCGGACGGGCCCACGAGAGCCACGACCCGCCCGGGACGCGCCTCGAGATCGATGTCGCGCAGCACCGGCCGGCCGGGCTCGTAGGCGAACTCCACGCCCTCCAGCCGGATCCCGTCGCGGGGCGGCGCGGCCCGCCGGGCCCCGGAGGCCGGCTCGGCCGGCTCGTCCAGCACCTCGAACAGGCGCTCGGCGGCGGCCACCGAGCCCTGGAGGCGCGACGGGAAGTCGGCGATCGCCTTCACGGGAGAGATGAGCTGCAGGGCGATGGTCACGAAGGCGAGGAACTGCTCGGGCTGCAGGGTGGCGTCCACCAGCACCATGCGCGCCCCGAGCCACACCAGCAGGACGGCCACCACCGAGGACAGGGTCTCGGAGAGCGGCGCGGCGAGCCCCGACAGCGCGCCGGTGCGGACCATGCGGCGCTCGTAGCGGCGCGAACGCGCGCGGAACCGCTCCCGCTCGTGCGCCTCGGCGCCGGAGGCCTTCACGAGCCGGATCCCGCTCACCGCCTCCTGCACCACCGACAGCAGCTCGCCCTGCTCGTCGAACGCCCGCCGGAACCCGTGCCGCAGGCGGCGCAGCAGGGGGGCGATCCCGAACGCGAGCAGCGGCGCGAGGGCCAGCGCGAGCAGCGAGAGCCGCCACGACAGGAAGACGAGCGCCGCCCCGTAGGCCACGGTGGTGGCGATCTTCCGGAACAGGTCCAGCAGGGCGTAGCTGACCACCTCGCGCGCCTGCTTGGTGTCGGCCAGCACCCGCGCCAGCACCTGCCCGGTGCGCGCCCGCCCGTACCAGGCGAGCGGCAGGCGCTGCAGGTGGCCGAACACGGCCTCGCGCAGGTCCCTCTCCACTCCCTCGCGCACCCGCACGGCGAAGTACTTCGACCCCACGATCGCCGCGTTCTTGAGCAGGATGGCGGCGAGGATGAGGACGCACACGTTGCGCAGAGTGTCGAGGGGCCCGGCGGCCCGGATCAGCTCGCCGGCCACCGAGTCGAGGAGGCGCTCCACGGCGCTCGCCCCCGCCCCGCCGAGCACCGGCCCGGCGCCGAACAGGGCCTGCAGGAGGGGGATGACCAGCACGAGGCTGAACACGTCGAACCCCGCCGACACGACGGTCAGGACGAGGCTGACGGCGAACGGTCCCGCGAAGGGGCGCAGGAAGGCGGCGAGCCGCACCGCCGGCCCCCGCTCCCGGCCGGGCCCCGCGCGCCGGCCGCCGCTCATCGCCCTCCGCGCCTCAGGTGCGGGGCGTCAGGAGCGCCGCCGGCAGGATCATCTCCTCGGGGCTCACCCCGCCGTGCAGGAAGCTGTCGCGGTAGCGGCCCTGGTACTCCCGCAGCTTCGTGGGATACACGAAGTAGTGGTCCTCGAGGCACAGGGCGTAGCGGTTGCCGTAGCCGCGCGGCGGGAGCCGCAGCGCGTCGGGGTCGTCGGTGATCAGGACGGCCGAGGGCGCCTCGACCCGCAGGTCGCGCCCGAACTTGTAGCGCAGGTTCGCCGTGGCGTCGCGCTTCGCGTAGATCACCGCGCCGCGGTTGCAGTGGATGGACCCGTGGTCGGTGGTGAGGAGCACGGGCACGCCGCGCCGGGCCGCTTCGCGCAGCGCGGCGAAGGCGGGCGAACGCTCGAACCAGGTGACGGTCAGGGAGCGCAGGGCGGCGGCGTCGCGCGCCACCTCCCAGATCAGGTGCGACTCCGAGCGCCCGTGGGTCAGCAGGTCGACGAACCCGAACACCACGGCCGTGGCGGCACGGCGGCTCAGCCAGCCGGGGAGGCGCCGCAGCAGGTCGTCCCCCTGCTCCGCCCCGAACACCTTCTCGTAGTGGGTGGGCACGTCCGCGCCCGCCAGCTCGCGCACGTGCGTCGCGAACAGCTCGTCCTCGAACTTGTTGTACCCCTCCTCGGAGCCGGACTCGTACCAGCCGGGCCGCCGCTCCTCGATCTCGTCGGGGAACAGCCCGGAGAAGATCGCGTTGCGCGAGAAGGCGGTGGCGGTGGGGAGGATGGACGAGTACAGGGTCTCCTCCACGTCGAACACGTCCTCCAGCAGGGGGCGCATGGCCCGCCACTGGTCGAGCCGCAGGCAGTCGAACACCACGAGCATGCAGCCGGCCTCGTGCTCGAGCAGGGGACCGAGGAAGCGCCGCATCACGTCCACCGACAGGGGCGGGCCGGATTCGCCGCCCTCGTGCGTCCAGTCGGGGTACTCCCGCGCCACCAGCTCGCAGTACTCGCGCCGCACATCGGACTGCAGGGCGCGCAGGATCTCCTGCATGTCCGTCTCGCCGGCCCGTTCGAGGCCGAGTTCCCAGTCCACCAGCTCGGAGTGGAGGCGGGCGTAGTCGCGCCACGACCCGGCCCGCCCGATCTCGTCGCGCAGCTCGCCGAACCGGCGGGTGAAGTCCTGGGCGATCCGCTCGTGGCGCAGCCGCGGCCCGGCGAGGATGCGGGTCACCACCGACAGGACCTGGCGGGGGCTGGTGGGCTTGACGATGTAGTCGTCGGCGCGCCGCCCGATCGCCTCGTGCAGCGTGTCGTCCGCCTCGCTCTTGGTGATCATCACCACGGGCAGGCCGCGGCCGGTGGCGCGCAGCGCGGTGAGCACGTCGATCCCGGACAGGCCGGGCATCTGCTCGTCCAGCAGGACGAGGTCGTAGCTCTCGCGGTCGAGGAGCTCCAGCGCGTCGTTGCCGTTCATCACGGCGTCGACGTGGTAGCCCTCGCGCATCAGCAGGATCGTGTGCGGCCGCAGGAGGTCGACCTCGTCGTCGACCCAGAGGATCCGCCCCTTGTTCGCCACCTTGTCCGTCGTGTCCGCCGTGTCCGCCACCGTGTCCGCCACCGTGCCCCCCTCCGCTCCGTGTCCCCCCGCGGCGCGCATCATAGGCCGGGCGGCGGCGGGCCGACAGCATCCGGCCGCCCGGACCGCGCCGGGCCGGCGGGCCGCGCCGGGCCGGCGGGACCGCCCCCGGCCACGGACCCCGCCCGCGGCGTCCGCAGCGCCCTCTCCAGCGCCTCCGCCACCTGATCCACCCCGATGCGCTCCATGTTCCCCGGACGCATCCCGGGCGTGGGGTCCGTCTCGCCGGGCCGCGTGAACGCGTCGACCACCAGGTGCTCGAACCGCCCCCAGGGACCGACGCGCTTCGGGTCGGTGGCCCCGAACAGGCCCACCGAAGGGGTTCCGAGCGCCACGGCCACGTGGTAGGGACCCGTGTCGGGGGCGACGACGGCGGCGGCCCCGTCCAGCAGCCAGGCGAGGCGGCGCAGGTCCCAGGCGAGCTCGACGCGGGGACGGGCGCGGGTGCGGGCGACCACCTCGCGGGCGGCGGCGCGCTCGGCCTCCGCCCCGCTGCCCACGACCACCGGCCGCAGGCCGAGGTCGGACTCGGCGATCTCGAGCAGGCGGGCCCAGCGCTCCAGCGGCCAGTCCTTCACGCGGCGCGTGGTGCGCAGGACGACGGCCAGCGCGGGTCGGTCCAGGCGCCCGAAGAAGGCGCGCGCCGCCGCCCGCTCGGCCTCGGAGAACGCGAACTCCCACGCCGGCACGGGCGGCACCCCGAGGTGCTCCAGGAACTCGAAGTACTGGTCCTGGACGTGGACGGGAGGGCGCGCGGGGATCCGTTCGCGGGCGAACAGCCACTGGGCGTCGCGGGCCCGCGCCCGGTCGAACCCGATCTTGCGGCGGGCCGGCAGCAGGCCGAGCACCAGCCCCGCCTTCAGGTAGGTCTGCAGGCCGAGCGCCACGTCGAACGACTCCCCCGCCAGCCCGGCCCGCAGGCCGGCCAGCCCGCGCGCGCCGCGCCGCCGGTCCAGCACGTGGAAGGCGTCCACGGCGGGGTGCGGAGCCACCAGGGCGTGCGCGGCGGGCTGGATGCACCAGTGGATGCGCGCCTCCGGCCAGGCGCGGCGCAGGGAGGTCGCCACGGGCATGCCGCGCACCACGTCGCCGATCGCGCTGAGGAGCACGATGGCCACGGAGCGGGGCGGCGCGGAGGGAGCCAAACGGGCCATGGCCGGGTATGTTCCGACCGCGGACACCCCCTGTCAAACGGGGGCACGGCGGAACGGGGACCGCGGCGGGGACGGCCCGCCGGGGAGCGGCCGGGGAGCGGACGTGCGGATCCTGACTCGATACATCCTGCGGCAGCTCATCGCGCCGTTCAGCTTCGCGGTGGTGACGCTGACCGCGCTGATGCTGCTCGACCAGGTGGCCAAGCGCTTCCCCCAGCTCGTGGGCAAGGGGCTCGGCGCCAGGGTCGTGGTGGAGGTGTTCTTCTACTCGATCCCCTTCATCCTGGCGATGATCGTGCCGATGGCCGTGCTCGTGGCGGTCCTGTACGCGTTCAACCGGCTGGCCGGCGACAACGAGATCACGGCGATGAAGGCGAGCGGGGTGAGCCTGGCGCGGCTCACCCTGCCCGTCGTCTTCGCGGGGGCCGTCCTCGCGGTCGGGATGGTCCGGTTCAACGACACGATCCTGCCGGACTCGAACCACAAGTTGTCCCTGCTCCTGCAGAGCATCGCCCGCAAGTCGCCCACCTTCGCGCTGCGCGAGCGCGAGATGAACGAGATCGCCGAGAAGAAGCTGTTCCTGCTGGCGCAGCGGAAGGAGCAGGCGCGCGACCTGCTGGTGGACGTGCAGATCCTCGACGTGGCCGACCCGGCGGCCGAGCGGGTAATCTACGCCGACAGCGCGCGCATGGCCCTGCAGACGGGCGAGGAGGGAGAGGACCTCTACCTCACCCTGTACGACGGGGTGATCCACGAGGCCTCGGCGCGCAGCCCGGACCAGTTCCAGCGCACCTGGTTCGCCCGCAACTACCTGCGCGTCCCGCAGGTGGCCACGGCGCTCGACCGGGGCCGGCGCGGCGTGCGCGGCGACCGCGAGCTGCCGATCGACTCGATGGCGGCGCGGGTCGAGTTCAGCCGCGAGCGGGCCGCGCGGTCCGCCGCGAGCAGCCGGGGCACGGCGGTGGCGTGGGCGCAGTCGGTGCTGGCGGGCCTGGCGCCGGACACGGTGCCCCCCGACTCGGCCGAGGCCACCCTCGAGGGCTGGCGCACCGGGCGGCGGATCAGCTCGCCCCAGGCGGCCGCGGCCAGCTTCCGCACCCAGGCGCTGTCGGCCGAGCAGTACCTGTCGGACGCCGACCGCTACGAGGTGGAGATCTGGAAGAAGTACTCCATCCCCGCCGCGTGCATCGTGTTCGTGATCATCGGCGCGCCGGTGGCCGTGCGGTACCGGCGGGCGGGCATCGGGCTGGTGGTGGGGGTGAGCCTGGTGGTGTTCTGCGCCTACTACGTGGCCCTGATCGGCGGCGAGCACCTGGCCGACAACCGCATCGCCTCACCGTTCTGGGCCATGTGGTCGCCCAACATCCTGTTCCTGCTCATCGGCGTCGGCGCGTTCCTGCGGGCCCGGAGGGCGGGCGGGTGAAGACGCTGGACCGGTACGTGCTGCGGCAGTTCGTGCGGATCTTCGCGATCTGCGTGCTCGGCGTGCCGTTCGTGTTCATCCTCATCGACCTCACCGAGCAGATCGACACGTACATCGCCGACGAGCTGACCCGCGGCAGCGTCTTCCTGCACTACCTCTTCCAGGTGCCGTACCAGATGCTGCTCTCCTTCCCGATCGCGGCACTGCTGGCGGCGGTGTTCACCGTGTCGGCGATGACGCGGCGGTTCGAGATCAGCGCGGCGAAGGCGGGCGGGATCAGCTTCCACCGCATCGTGCGGCCGATCCTGCTGGCGGGCGCCGCGATCAGCCTCCTGGCCCTCGCCCTCACCGAGGTCGTACCGGAGATGAACCGGCGCAGCGCCGACGCCCTGGGCGAGACGCGCAGCCAGCGCGAGGGAGTGCGCACCTCGTTCGTGTACCGGGGCGAGGGCGGACGCTGGTACTACGTGCGGCGCCTGTCCAGCGGCCGGGGCGAGATCAGCGAGATCCGCATCGCGCGGGAGGGCTCGGAGGAGCAGGCGCAGGCGGGCCGGCTGCACGCCTACGACGCGACGGCCGGGCGGGCGCGCTGGGATCCCGAGACGGGCCGCTGGGTGATGGAGGAGGGGCGGATCCGCTTCTTCCCGTCGCGCGACCAGACGGCAGAGTTCCGGTTCGCCGAGCTGCGCCAGCGTTCGTTCACCGAGACGCCCACCGAGCTGCTGGCCCGCGCCAAGGGCGAGGAGGAGATGGGCTACACCGAGCTGGGCGAGTACATCGAGGCGCTGGAAAGGTCGGGGGCCCGCACCGGCAAGCTGCGGGTGGAGCGGCAGATGAAGATCGCCTTCCCGTTCAGTTGCCTGGTGATCGTCCTGTTCGGGGTGCCGCTGGCCACCTCGTCGCGCCGCGGCGGCGCCTCGCTGTCGATCGGGATCGCCCTGGCGACCACGATCGTGATGCTCGTCCTGATCCGGGTCGCGCAGGCGATGGGCGCCTCCGGGATCCTGCCGGTCACGGCGGCCGCGTGGCTGCCGAACGGCCTGTTTCTCGCCGCGGGCCTCGTCCTGATGGCGAAGGTCCGCACCTGAGGTCATTCGACACGCACGGGGAGTCTTCGTGAGCCGCACACTCGTGACGGGCACCGCCGGGTTCATCGGGTTCCACGTGGCGCGCCGCCTGCTGGAGCGGGGCGACGCGGTGGTGGGCGTGGACAACTTCAACCCCTACTACGACGTGGCCCTGAAGCGGGCGCGGCACGCCGAGCTCGCGGGCCGGGACG
>JAVVDU010000010.1:0-70795 GCA_032251515.1 Gemmatimonadota bacterium | reverse complement strand
CGCTGGGGCACGCGCCGCTGCTCCTCCTGACGGCGCTCGGCGCCTGGGCCGCCGCCGGCCTCGCGCTGCCGGACGACGTGTCGCGCCGCTGGCTGGACGCGGCGCTCACCGCGCTGATCGTCATCGCCGTGACGACCGTCGCGGCACGGGCCGCGGCCACCGGCGTGCGCCGCTGGGTCCGACGCTCGAGCTCCACGCTTCCGGCCGGCTCCCTGATGGCGAACCTGGTGCGGTTCGTCGTGTGGCTGCTCGGCGGGCTCGTGCTGCTGCAGTCGCTCGGGATCGAGATCACGCCGATCATCACGGGGCTCGGGATCGGCGGGCTGGCGGTGGCCCTGGCGCTGCAGCCGACGCTGGCCAACCTGTTCTCCGGGTTCCAGATCCTCGCGTCGCGCCAGGTCGGGGCGGGCGACTACATCCGCCTCGAGTCTGGCGAGGAGGGCTACGTCACCGAGGTGCGGTGGCGGAACACGGCGATCGAGGGGTTGTTCGACGACCACGAAGTGGTGGTCCCGAACAGCAAGCTCGCGGACTCCATCGTCACCAACTACCATCTGCCCCGGCGCGTCATCTGGACGCGCTGCGACGTGGGGGTCCACTACGACAGCGACCTCGAGGAGGTCGAGAGAGTCACGCTCGCCGCCGCCCGGGAGATCGTGAGCGAGGCGTCGGGTCAGGTGGACGGCCTCGAGCCGGTCCTCCGATTCCACACGTTCGGCGACTCGAGCATCGATCTCACGGTCCGGATCCCGGTGGAGGAGTTCGCGCTCCAGTTCCCGGTGCGGCACGAGTTCGTGAAGCGGCTGCACCGGCGGTACAGGGAGCACGGCATCACGATCCCCTATCCGATCCGCACCGTGGAGTGGGAGGCAGGAACGAATGACTGACCTGGTCTGGCTGGGCAACTCGGCACGCGACTGGGTCGTGGCCGCCGGCGTCGCCCTCGCCGTCGTCCTGGCGATCCGGATCGCGCGCTCCGTCCTGATGCGCGGGCGCCGGCTGGCCGAGGCCACCGCGACGAGCCTCGACGACGGCCTGTTCGCGGCCCTCGATGCGGTCCGGCCGTGGTTCGGGCTCGCGGCAGGCGCCTGGGCGGGCAGCCGGCTGCTCGACGTGTCGCCGTCGCTGGTGCCCTGGGTGGAGCGTCTGGTGCTCGCGGCGATCCTGCTCCAGGCGGGCATCTCGGCGGGCCGCTGGGCGGAGGTGGCCCTCGAGGGTTGGAAGCGGACGCGATTCGCCGACCAGCCGGAGACGCTGTCCTCGTTCAACCTCCTGCGCTACGCGGTCCGGGTGGCGATCTGGTCCGTCGCCCTGCTCGTCCTGCTGGACAACCTCGGCATCGACATCACGGCGCTCGTGGCCGGCCTCGGCGTGGGCGGCATCGCCATCGCGCTGGCGGTCCAGAACATCCTCGGCGACCTGTTCGCCTCCCTGTCGATCCTCATCGACAAGCCGTTCCTCGTGGGGGACTTCCTCGCGGTGGGCGACATGCTGGGCACCGTGGAGGCGATCGGGCTGAAGACGACGCGCCTGCGGAGCCTGAGCGGCGAGCAGCTCGTGTTCGCGAACACCGACCTGCTGCAGAGCCGGATCCGCAACTACGGCCGCATGTCCGAGCGCCGCGTGCTGTTCTCGTTCGGGGTGATCTACCAGACGCCGCCCGACCTGGCGGGACGGATTCCCGGGATCGTGCGCGACACGATCGAGTCGTGCGAGCGCACGCGCTTCGACCGCTGCCACTTCAAGGCGTTCGGGGACTCGTCGCTCGTCTACGAGACCGTCTACTACATGATGGTCCCCGACTACAACGCGTACATGGACGTGCAGCAGGAGATCAACCTCGCCCTGCTGGAGCGCTTCGACAGGGAGGGCATCGAGTTCGCCTATCCGACGCAGCTCCTCTACCTGCACGGGGCGGAGGGTGGCGCGTCCCCGTTCCAGCCCGCGATGCCGGACGAGCGCAGCGGTGCGGCCGGTTGACGGTCTCCGCGATGGCCTGTATGATGCCCGGCTCGTTCCGGACCCCTGACCGCCCGCGAAGAGGGAGCGAGCCGGGACCATGACGGAGATGTCCGCGACCGGCACGCCGATGATGGTGCTGACCGGGACGGCGAACCCGGGCCTCGCGGCCCGCATCGCCGCCGAGCTGGGGCAGCCGCTGTGCGAGGTGACGATCCGCCGGTTCGCGGACGGAGAGATCTTCGTCCGGATCGACGAGAACGTGCGCGGTCGCGACGTGTTCGTGATCCAGCCGACGAGTCCGCCGGCGGAGAACACGCTCGAGCTGCTGCTGCTCATCGATGCGGCCAAGCGGGCATCGGCGGCGCGCGTCACCGCGGTCGTGCCCTACTTCGGGTACGCGCGGCAGGACCGGAAGGACCAGCCGCGCGTGTCGATCGCGGCGAAGCTGATGGCGAACCTGATCGTGGCGGCGGGGGCCGACCGGGTCATCACGATCGACCTGCACCAGCACCAGCTGCAGGGGTTCTTCGACATCCCGGTCGACCACCTGTACGCCGCGCCGGCGTTCATGGAGCACTTCCGGTCGCGGAAGCTGGAGGACGTGGTCGTCGTGGCCACCGACGTGGGCGCGGCGAAGATGGCGCGCGGCTACGCGAAGCGGATGGGCGCGGGCCTCGCGATCATCGACAAGCGCCGGCCCACGGCGAACGTGACCGAGGTGGTGAACGTGGTCGGCGAGGTGCGGGGCCGCCGCTGCGTGATCCCCGACGACATGGTCGACACCGCGGGCACCATGGTGAACGCGATCCAGGCGCTGCGGGAGCGAGGGGCCACCGAGGTGTACTGCATCGCCACGCACGCGCTGCTGTCGGGGCCTGCGGTGGAGCGCCTGGCGGGCCAGGAGATCGTCGAGATCGCGGTGACGGACACGATCGACATCCCGGAGGATACGCGGCAGGCGCTGCCGAACCTGACGGTCGTGTCGATCGCGAGCCTGCTGGCGCGGGCCATCGAGAGCACGCATTACAACCGGTCGGTGAGCAAGCTGTTCGATTGAACGGGCTGCTCGGCCGAAGTGCCCGGTCGCGCAGTCGCGACGGGCCCCAGGGAAGCGAACACGGGACGGAGCGATGACAGAGGCGAAGCTGCGCGTCGAGGCGCGCGAGGAGCGGGGCAAGGGGCCCGCCAGGCGGATGCGGCAGGAGGGGAGGATCCCCGGGAGCCTGTACGGACACGGGATCGATCCCGTGTCCGTGGCCGTGGACGAGCGGGAGCTCGAGGCCCTGCTGGCGGGCATCTCCGTGGAGAACACGCTGATCGACCTGACGGTGGGCAGGGGACGGCCGCGACGGGTGCTGATCCGCGACGTGCAGCGCCACCCCGTCCGGCCGCGGATCCTGCACGTGGACTTCTTCCAGATCAACGTGGACGAGAAGCTGGTCGTGAACGTGCCGCTCCATCTGACCGGCTCGGCGACGGGCGTGAAGAACGGCGGCGTCCTGCAGCAGATCCGCCACGAGATCGAGGTCGAGTGCCTGCCGACGGACATCCCGGAATTGTTCGAGGTCGACATCTCGGCGCTGGATATCGGCGACTCGCTGCACGTGCGGGACATCGACGCGGGCGGACTCGACGTGCGCGACGACGGCGATCTCACGATCTGCGCCGTCGCGGCGCCGCGCATCGTCGAGGAGGAAGAGGCCGAGGAGGAGGGACTCGAGCTCATCGGGGAGGACGTGGAACCCGAGGTGCTCTCGGCCCGGCCGGACGAGGACGAGGACACGGACTGACCCCGTCTTCCGCCGCCTTCCGACGACGTGAAGCTGATCCTCGCCCTCGGGAATCCGGGCGAGCGGTACCGCGACACCCGTCACAACGCGGGCTGGTGGCTGGCCGACCACCTGGTCGCGCGCTGGGACCTGCCGGCGTTCCGACGGGACGGACCGGCGGCCGGAACGGGCGGCGGCGTGAGCGGGCAGGACGTACGGCTGGTCAAGCCGCTGACCTGGATGAACCGTAGCGGCAGGGCGCTTCGCCCCTGGGGAGAGCGCGAGGATTTCCGTCCCGACGAGGACCTGCTCGTCCTCGTGGACGACGTCGCGCTCCCGCCGGGGCGCTTCCGCGTCCGGGCCTCGGGTTCGGCGGGCGGCCACAATGGCCTGCTCTCGGTGGAGGGGGCGCTGCGGTCGCGGGATTACGCCCGCCTGCGGATCGGCGTCGGGGGACCGGGGGACCGCGACGTGGACCTCGCCGACTGGGTCCTCTCGCCGCCCCGTCCCGACGAGGAGGAACTCGTGCTGGCGGGCTTCGGGCGGGCCGCGGAGGCGGTGGAGTGCTGGCTGGCAGACGGCGTCGAAGAGGCGATGAACCGGGCGAACCGGTCGTGAGGGCGGCGCGCTGCGGCGGCGGCGCGGGAACTCGTACAGGAGAGAGCGTTCCGTGATGGACACCATCGGCTGGGCCCTGTGGCTCGGACTGGGGGGGCTGGCGTTCGCGCTGGGCCTGTTCGCGTACGTGCGGTCGCAGCCGGAGGGCAGCGACGTGATGCAGGGCCTGGCACGCCAGATCCAGGCGGGCGCCATGACCTTCCTGCGGCGGGAATACTCCGTTCTCATCCCGTTCGTCGCGGTGGTGGCGCTCATGCTTATGCTGCTCATCGACGGCCGCACGGCCGCCGCGTACGTGTTCGGCGCGTTCAGTTCCATCGTGGCCGGGTTCGTGGGAATGCGGGCCGCGACGCTGGCCAACGTCCGGACCACGGAGGCGGCGCGGGCCCACGGGCAGGGCAAGGCGCTGCGGGTCGCGTTCAGTGGCGGCGCGGTCATGGGTCTCGCCGTCGCGAGCCTCGGACTGGTCGGGATCGGTGCCGTGCTCCTGATCTTCCGGCCCGAGAGCGTAGGCCTGCGCGGGTTCGGGGAGATCATCTCCGGCTTCGCGATGGGTGCCTCGTCCATCGCCCTGTTCGCCCGCATCGGCGGCGGGATCTACACGAAGGCGGCCGACGTCGGAGCGGACCTGGTCGGCAAGGTGGAGGCCGGAATCCCCGAGGACGATCCCCGCAACCCGGCGACGATCGCCGACAACGTGGGCGACAACGTCGGGGACGTGGCCGGCATGGGCGCCGACATCTTCGAGTCCTACGTCGGATCCATCGTGGCCACGATCGTGCTCGGGGCCACGGCGCTCGCCATCGGGCCGGAGAAGCGCCTGGAGGCGATGGCCCTGCCGGTGCTCTACGCGATGATCGGCCTGGTGGCGAGCGTGTTCGGCGTGCTGTCGATGCGGGTGCTCGAGAAGATGAACCCGGCGGCGGCCCTGCGGAACACGACGTTCGTCGCCGCGATCCTGTTCTGGATCGGGGCGTGGTTCGTGACGGTCCGCCTCGACATCCTGGCGGGGAGCGGGCGTGAGGGCCTCTGGACGTGGCTCCACCCCGCCGCCGGGCCGTTCTGGGCGATGCTGTTCGGCTCGCTGGTCGGCATCGGGATCGGCCTGGCCACGGAGTACTACACGGCGGGCCGACCGATCCGCACGATCGCCCGCTCGTCGGAGACGGGGGCGGCGACGAACATCATCACGGGCCTGGCGATCGGCATGGAATCGGTCGCGGTGCCGCTGCTTCTGATCTGTCTGTCGATCTTCCTCGCCGTCAACTTCGCGGGCCTGTACGGAATCGGGATCGCCGCGGTGGGCATGCTGGCCACGGTGGGCGTGACCATGTCCGTGGACGCATACGGTCCGATCGCCGACAACGCGGGCGGGATCAGCGAGATGAGCGGGCTCGGGCCCGAGGTGCGCCGGATCACCGACGGCCTCGACGCCCTGGGGAACACGACGGCGGCGATCGGCAAGGGCTTCGCGATCGGCTCGGCGGCGCTCACGGCGCTCGCCCTGTTCTCGGCGTACGCCAACGCGGTCGGGCTCACCCGCACGGGTATCGACCTGACCGACCCGTACGTGGTGATCGGGCTGTTCATCGGAGGCATCACGCCGTTCTTCATCGCTTCGCTCACCATGACGGCGGTAGGACGGGCCGCCGCGGGGATGGTGGAGGAGGTGCGGCGACAGTTCCGCGAGATCGCCGGCCTCATGGAGGGAACGGCCGAGCCGGACTCGGCCCGCTGCGTGGACATCTCGACGCGCGCGGCGCTTCGCGAGATGGTCCTGCCGGGGCTGGTCGCCATCCTCGTTCCGATCCTCGTCGGCCGGTTCATCGGCGTGGAAGCGCTGGGCGGACTGCTCGCCGGCGCCACGCTGAGCGGCGTGCTGCTCGCCCTGTACATGGCCAACGCCGGGGGCGCGTGGGACAACGCGAAGAAGTACATCGAGGGCGGAGCGCACGGCGGGAAGGGGTCGGACCCGCACAAGGCCGCCGTCGTGGGGGACACGGTGGGCGACCCGTTCAAGGACACGTCGGGCCCGTCGATGAACATCGTGATCAAGCTGATCAGCGTCGTGTCGCTGGTGCTGGCGCCGTGGTTCGCCCGCGTGCACGGCGTGGAGGTGGTGGAGGTGTCCGCGGAGACGCTGGAGGCGGCCGGACGCCTGGCCGCGTGGCTCGCCGCCTGGCTGCCGCTGGCCGGGTGAGGACGCCGGTCCGGCTTGAGGGCGCCCGCCCGGGCGCCTAGGTTTGGCCCGCCCCCGCTCCGCGCCGTACGGGAGCGGGCCGCTGAACATGCTCCTGCCCCGGGTGGCGCGCCCGGGGCCGAACGAGACCGAAGGAGGAACGATGCGCGACTACGAGGTCGTCTACATCTTCAAGTCGGCGCTGGGCACCGAGGACATCGATGCCCGGCTCGAGCGCTACCACGAGAAGATCCTCGCCGGCGAGGGCGCGGAGATCACGGCCGTGGAGCACTGGGGCAAGCGCCATCTCGCCTATCCCATCGACCGGAACGACAACGGCTACTACGTCGTGGCCCAGTTCACCGCCGAACCGGACGTGCTGCCCGAGTTCGAGCGGCTCCTGAAGCTGGATGACGACGTGCTGCGTCACCTCGTCGTGCTCTCCGAGGGAGAGCTCCCCTTGCCCGCCTCGATGCGGGACGAGGAGGAGGACGAAGACGAAGACGAGGACGACGATTCCGACGACGATTCCGACGACGATTCCGACGACGACGAGGATTGAGACGATGGGATTCCGGAAGGTCTGCCGGTTCTGCGAGAAGAACGTCGAGAAGATCGACTACAAGGACGCCGACGTGCTGATCCGCTTCGTGACGGACCGGGGGAAGATCCTCCCCCGCCGCGCCACGGGCACCTGCGCGGCGCACCAGCGACAGCTGGGGACGGCGATCAAGCGGGCCCGCTACCTCGCTCTCGTGCCTTACATCCAGGGCTATTACGACTGAGCCGCGCGAGCCGGACGGCCGGGCGGCGCCGCGGGTAAGCGGGGTGATGAGCGGAAACAGGAAGGGAACGGCGGCGATCGTGGCCCTGCTGGGCGCGGCGCTGCTCCTGTCGCCGATCGGGCCGTTCCCGCTCCTCGCGATCCCGTTCGCCCTGCTGCTCCTGGCGTTCCGCGGGCGCGAGGTCGCGTCGCTGGCCATGGCGGGCGTGATCCTCGCGCTGGCGTTCGGCGCGGGCCGCTCGGAGGCCGGCTGGATGATGGAGCGCGGCTGGGGACTGCTGTCGGGCGGGATGTTCGTGGCGCTGGTGGGCCTGCGCCGGCCGACGGGACTCCTCGACCGCGCGTTCGCGGCCACGGTCCTGGGGCTCGGCGCGGTGCTCGGGGTGACCGTGGTGCGGCCCGGCTTCGGGGTGGCGATCGACGGGTGGATGGCCGCCCGGATCCGGGAGGCGGCGCTCGCGGCGTCCCGACTGTTCGAGTCCGGGAGCGGCACGGAGGCGACGGGGGACTCGATCCGGGCGGCGATCGACGCCTGGGCGGCCTTTCAGCACGACGTGTACCCGGCCCTGCTGGCGTTGGCCACGATGGCGGCGCTCGCGGCGGGCTGGTACTTCGTGCGCCCCGCCGCGGAGGGGGCCGGGCGGCCGCCCGCGGTGCGCGCCTTCCGGTTCCGGGACGAGTTCGTGTGGATCCTGGTGGCGGGGCTCGCCCTCCTCGCGCTGCCGCTCGGAGCGGCGGCATTCCGGGTGGGCGAGAACGCCACCGTGTTCATGACCGCCCTGTACCTGGCACGCGGCGGGGCGATCCTCGGCTGGCTCGCCGCCGCGGCGGCCCCGTCGATCGGCACGTGGCTCCTGCTCGGCGTCGGCGTCGTGCTCGCCTACCCCGTCGTGTTCGGGGCGGCGCTCGTGGTGGGGATCGGAGACACCTGGCTGCGCGTGCGGGAGCGGCTTCCCGCCCGCGGCGGGGGAGGGGCGGGGCGCTGAAGCGATCGCCCCGGGACACTGCAGCGAAGACAGGGGAACAATGGTCCGGATCATCCTGAGGCAGGACGTGGAGAAGCTCGGTGACGCGGGCGAGGTGGTGGACGTGAAGGCGGGGTACGCCCGGAACTTCCTTCTCCCGCAGGGGCTCGCCTACGAGGCGACCGACGCGAACCTGCGGCGGCTCGAGGAGGAGCGCCGTCACGTGGCGGCCCGCTCGACGCGGGACCTCGAGCGCGCCGAGGCGGTGGGCGAACGGCTGGCGGGCGTAGCGGTCACCTTCCATGTGAAGGCCGGCGAGGAGGGACGCCTGTTCGGGTCGGTGACCACGGCCGACATCGCGCAGGCGCTGGCGGAGCAGGGACACGAGATCGACCGGCACATCATCCAGTTGGACGAACCGATCAAGCAGCTGGGGGTGTACAAGGTGCCCGTCCGCCTGCACGCGGACGTCCAGCCGGAGATCTCGGTCTGGGTGGTCGCGGAGACCTGAGCCGCGTCCGGCGAGCCGACCGGACCGGAGCGCCGGCCGTGCGACTCGACGGAACTGGGACCCGGCAGGAGGGAGGCCCGTGGGCGAAACGCCGCTCGCACCCGATGGTGGGATGCCCGGAGAGCCGGCACGCCCGGACTCCGGGTCCGCCGCATCGCCGGAGCCCGGCCCGGCGCCCACGACCGGGGAAGGTCCTTCGCCGCGCCGCATCGCCTACCTCGATGGGCGGCGCCTCCGCCGGGTGATCCTGGCGGGAGTCCGGAACGTCCGCCGGCAGCGCGAGGAACTGGACCGGATCAACGTGTTTCCCGTCCCGGACGGCGACACGGGAACGAACCTCGCGCTCACCCTGAGCTCCGTGGCCGAGGCGGTGCGCCCGCTGGAGAGCCGCTCGCTCTCCGAGGTGGCGGAACGGGCGGCCGAGGCCAGCGTGCTCGCGGCGCGGGGCAACTCCGGGATGCTGTTCTCCCGCTTTCTGCTCGGCTTCGCCTCCGGCCTGCGTGACCAGGTCCGGGCGGGATCGAGCGAGGTCGCCGAGGCGCTGACCGGCGCCGCCGCCGCCCTGCAGGAGGTCCTCGAGCGCCCCCGCGAGGGCACCATCATCACGGTGGCGCGTGACATGGCCGCCGAGGCCCGGCGGCGGACCGCCTCGGGCAGTGACGACTTCCACGCGTGGCTGCACGAGATGCAGGACGCCGCCGAGCGCTCGCTGCAGCGCACGCGCGACATGCTTCCCGCCCTGCGGCAGGCGGGGGTGGTGGACGCCGGCGCCAAGGGCTTCGTCAGCTTCTTCGAGGGGATCCTCCACTACATCGAGGGAAAGATCCGCGACGACCACCTCGAGGAGGCGCCGGCTGCCGGCGGCCTGTACTTCGCCCGCCAGTCGGGGGTGGGTGCGGACGAGGGCCGCTACTGCACCCAGGTCGCGATCCGCGGCGGTGCGCTTCCCCCGGAGGCCGAGCTCCGTGCGGCCCTCGGCGGGCAGGGCACATCGCTCATCGTCCTGCGGGCGGGGGACCTCGCCAAGGTGCACGTGCACGCCGACCGGCCGGAGGAAGTGGTCGCCACGCTGTCGCGGTTCGGGGAAGTCGTCTCCGAGCGGATCGAGGACACGTCGCTGGCCGGCGCGACGACGCACGTGGCGGTGGTCGTGGACTCGTCCTGTGACCTGCCGCACGAGTGGACCGAACGGCACGGAGTGGCCGTGGTGCCACTCCAGGTCGTGGTCGGCGACATCTCGTACCGGGACGGGGTGGACATCGACGCCGCGGCGCTCTACGACCTGATACGGCGCGAGGGGGCCCCGGAGCCGTCCACCTCGCAGCCCGCTCCCGCCGCGTTCGCGGAGGCGTACCGGCGCGGCATCGCCGGAGGCGCGGAGTCGGTCCTGGGCATCTTCCTCAGCTCGGCGGTGTCGGGCACGTACGGCGCGGGCGCCGCCGCGCTGCGGGACACGGCCGGCGTCGAGGGGGCGGCCTTCGACTCGCGGTCCGGCTCGCTGGGCGCCGGGCTGCTGGCCGTGCGCGCCGTCGAGCTGCTCGACGAGGGACGCGAGCTGCCGGAGGTGCTCCGCGAGCTGGAGCGCGTCCGCGCCCGGTCGAACATCCTGTTCACGGTCGAAACGCTGGAGTATCTCGCCCGCTCGGGGAGGATCGGCCGGGCCCGAGCGTGGCTCGGCGAGCGGCTCGACCTGAAGCCGATCCTCAGCCTGAGCGACGATGGCCGCCTGACGGCGATCGGCCGGGTGCGCGGCAGCGAGGCGGTGCTGGAGCGCGTGCTGGGGCTGCTGGACGAGCGCCTGCTCGAGGCGCGCCGCTACCGGCTGGGCGTGGCGCACTTCGCGGCCGCGGAGATGGCGGACCGGATCGTGCGGGAGCTCGAGACGCGGTACGATCCCGTGGAGATCCTCGCCGGGCCGGCCACGGCCGTGCTCGGCGTCCACGTGGGGCCGGGGGCGTGGGCCGTGGCCTACCAGATCGAGGACTGACGCCGGCAGTGCACGGGGAGGAGCGCGGCGACGCGATGAAGGGCGGGGCGAAGGGAAGCGGACGCCGGAGCGGCTCCCGCCCGGACGGGCGTCCGGAGGCGAAGCCGCCCGAGCTCGCGGCGATCCTCGAGGCGCTGCTGGAGCGGAAGGCCCGCGATCCGCTGCTGCTCGACCTGCGCGGCTTGTCCGACGCCGCCGACTGGTTCGTGATCGCCTCGGGCGACAGCGACACGCACGCCCGGGCGATCGCCGAGCGGGTGCTCGAACGCGCCCGGGCCGCCGGCGCGCGCCCGGTGGGGATCGAGGGCAAGGGGCCCGCCTCGTGGATCCTGCTCGACTTCGTGTCGATCGTGGTGCACGTGTTCCTGCCGCGGGTACGCGACTTCTACCGGCTCGAGGAGCTGTGGGGAGACGCGCCCACGACACGCATCGCGGACCCGTCGCCCGCCGGGAGCTGATGCCGTGACCGCCGGCCGTGCCGCCCCCGTCACGGCCCTCCTCGCCGGACTCGCCGCGCTCCTGCTTCCGCCGCCGGCCGGCGCCCAGTCGTCACGGAACCGCGTCCAGTACCGGCCGCGCGACTTCCGGATCATCGAGACGGCCCACTTCGACATCTACTTCTACGAGGAAGAGCGCGAAGCCGCGGTCCAGGCGGCTCGCATGGCGGAGCGGATCTACGGGCGCCTGAGCCGGATCCTCGACCACGAGTTCGCCCGCCGCAAGCCGATCATCCTGTACGCCTCCCAGACGGACTTCCAGCAGACGAACGTGCTCGGGGGGCACGTCGACGAGTCCACCGGCGGCGTCACCGAGTCGCTGCGCGACCGGGTGCTGCTCCCCCTGACGGGATCGTGGGCGGAGTTCGAGCACGTGCTCGGACACGAGATCGTCCACGCGTTCCAGTTCGACATCCTGCGCCGCGGGGTGGTCGAGCAGAGCGCATCGCCGTTCGCCTTCGTGCCCAGCCTGTGGTTCATGGAGGGAATGGCGGAGTACCTGTCGGTCGGCCGCATCGACGCCAAGACGTCCGCCTGGATGCGCGATGCGACCCTGTCGGGCTACCTGCGCACGATCGAGGAGATGGATCGGTTCCACGACTTCCTCTCCTACCGCTTCGGTCAGTCTCTGTGGAACTGGATCGGCGCCCGCTGGGGCGACGAGGCGATCGGGCTCCTGCTGAAGCGCGCCGGCGCCCTCGGGATCCGGGGCGCCTTCGAGCGGACCCTCGGCATCGGGCTGGAAGACCTGACCCGGGAGTGGCACGACGCGGTGCGGGCGGCCCACGTGCCGTCGATCCGGCGGGCCGGCGACGTGCGGACCGTGGCGCGGCGCGTGACCGACCACGCCCTGCCGACGGGGCGCGCGTCCTCGCCGAGCTACATCGCGCCCGCCCTGTCGCCCGACGGCACGCGGCTCGTCTACCTGTCGGACCGGGCGCACGACCTGCACGGCTTCTTCGATCTGTGGGTGGCCGACGTCGAGACCGGTCGTCCCCTGCGGCGCCTCGCCGCCGCGGCCCGCAGCGGGAGCTTCGAGAGCCTGCGGTACCTGACGTCGGCGGCGGAGTGGGCGCCCGACGGCCGGCGGGTGGCCTTCGTGGCGGCCGCGGGGGGGCGGGACGCGCTCATCGTGGCCGACGCGGAGACGGGCGAGGTCGTGTCGCGCTGGACGCCGGACCTGAACGGCATCCAGTCGCCGACCTGGTCGCCTGACGGAAGGCGGATCGCGTTCACGGGACTGCGCGGCGGGATCAGCGACCTCTACGCCTGGGAGGTCGGAACGGACCGCCTCGAGCGTCTGACGGCGGATCGGTTCTCGCAGCTCCATCCCGCCTGGTCGCCGGACGGGCGTCTGCTGGCCTACGCGACGGACGACACGCCGGAGTCGGACTTCGAACGCCTCGTGTTCGGACCGTTGCGGATCGCGATCCTCGATCCGGCGACGGGAGAGAAGAGCCTTCTGCCCGGCCAGGAGGGCGGAACGGCGATCGATCCTGCCTGGTCCCCGGACGGTTCGGTCGTGGCGTACCTGGCGACGCGGGCCGGCGCGTTCGACGTCTACCTGCACGACCGGGGGGCCGGACGGACGACGCGCCTGACGCACAGCCTCACCGGCGCCATGGGCGAGGGGGCGCTGCTCACGAGTCCCGGTCTCACGTGGGCCCGTGCGGCGGACCGCCTGGCGTTCTCCTACTTCGAGGACGCCGGATTCAACATCTACGTGGCGGACCGGCCGACGGAGAAGGCCGGCCCCGCGGGTGCTCCGGGCTCCACCCCGACGGCGGCGGACCAGGTCGGACGGATCCGTCTCGTGGAGCGGCGCGGCGACGGTGGCGGTGGGGCGGCGGACGGCGGTGGGGTGGTGGACGGCGACGGGGCGCGGGGCGACGGGGGCGAGCCGTCCTCGTTCTACCGCGCCGACGGGGGTTTCCGGCGCTCGGACCTCGGTGGCGACGGTGAGGCCCTCGCGGTGGCCGCGGCCGAAGATCCCCGGTCGGTCCGGGCCCTCCTCGACTCGGCGAGCCTCGCTCTGCCGGACACGGCGGCCTTCACCAGCCGGGACTACACGGCCCGGCTGAGCCCCGACATCGTGGGCCGGCCCACGATCGGCGCGCAGGTGGGCGGGTTCTTCGGAAACTCCGTGAGCGGGGGCTCCTTCGTCTCCCTGTCCGACATGCTGGGCAACCACAACCTGTGGATCGCCGCCGCGGTCCAGGGGTCGTTCGACGACGCGCAGGTGTTCACCTCGTACACGTACCTGAAGAACCGGGTGAACCTGGGGGTCAGCTTCCGCCAGTTCCCCTTCTTCCGCTTCTTCGGCCGCCGATCGGGCGAGGTGCCCGGCCGCCCCGGCTCGGTCGGACAGTTCGAGCTGTTCCAGCGCGACCAGTTCCGCTCGGTGGGAATCCTCGCGCAGGCGCCGCTCAGCTCGTTCGCCCGTTTCGACTTCGGCCTCGAGGCCTCTTCGATCCAGACGGACCTCGTCCTGCGGGGCTTCGATGCCACGCGGGGCGACGGCTTCACGACCGTGCTCGACGGACCGACGCGGGCTTTCCTCGTTCCGACCATCGCGTACGTGTTCGACAACTCGCTGCCCGGATTCACGGGCGCCGTGGCCGGCCGCCGGCTCCGCCTCGGCGCGTCCCTGTCGGCCGGCGACCTGAACCTGGCCGACCTGACAGCGGACCTGCGGCACTACACGCCGCTCCCCGGCTCCCTCGTGTTCGCGCAGCGGCTGCTCTCGTTCACACGCGTCGGGACGACGGCGGGCGACGACGCGGAGGAGTTCACGTTCGCGTGGGGCGGCCCGTACTTCCTCCGCGGATACGATCTCGGCTCCTTCGAGCTCGACGAATGCGTCGCTTCCCGGGAGCGCAGCGGCTCCGACCTGTTCTGTCCGGCGCAGGAGCAACTCATCGGGTCGAGCGTCCTGCTGCTGAACTCCGAGATGCGTCTGCCGCTCCTCAACGCCCGCAAGGATGCCTGGCTGCCGCTGAACTTCCCGGCGCTCGACGCGACGCTGTTCTTCGACCTGGGCGTGGCGTGGACGCCGGGACGGTCGTCGCTGGTCCTGCAGCGGGACCGGGACGACGACATCGTGCGCCGGCGGGCGCCGCTGGCCAGCTACGGCGCGGGCATCCGGTTGAACCTGTTCTTCGCGATCCTGCGGCTCGACTACGCCGTTCCCACGGGGCGTTCGCGCGGGCCGGGCGACGGGATCTGGTCCGTGTCGGTGGGGGAGATCTTCTGAGCCGGGCGTCAACGGGTCGCATCGGCAGGCGCGTTCCGGGTTTCTTGCGGGGGATCGTCCGGTGGGGCACTATTCGGCGGCCGGAGGCGCCGTCCCGCGGCGCAGGCCGCACGCGAACCCCTGAGGCGAGCTCGTTGGCACCACGAACTGCACGAAGGCACGGAATCCTGGCCGTGGCGGCCGCCGTCCTCGCCGCCGCGGGCTGCGACGGCCGGTCCGACCAGCGCCCGGAGCGGCGGGCCGACGCACCGGCTCCGCAAGGCACGGCTCTCGTGGTCGGCCGGGCTGCCGAGGAGTGGGGTCTGCTCGCCCTGCCGCGGGACGGAGGACCGGCACAGCTGCGGGATCTCGCGTCGCCCGACCGGACGGTGCGCGAAGGGGGCACCCGCCTGCCGCCGGTCGCCGAGGCGCGGCACCTCGAGGGAGCGCTCGTGGCGCTGGCCGGGCCGGCCGGCCGCGTCTTCCGGTACGACGTCGCCCGCGATTCGGTCACGGAACTGGGCCGGATCGCGCGGGGCGAGCTCCGGCTGCGCGCCTCCGGGGAAGGGGCCGTCGCCTGGGCCGCGGCCGGGGCGCCGGACCTGCTGGCGCTCGCAGGCGATCGCCGGTGGGAGCACGAGGCGTCCGGGAACGTCCTGTGGGCCGGCGCGATCCACGACGGGGTGGCGGTGCTGGCGGAGGCGGAGGGCCGCGCGACGCTCCAGGTCATCCCGCATTCGGATGCGACCGCGCCGCCGGAAACGGGCGGCGTGGGCGCCCCCCCTCCGGGGCTCGTGGCGGGCTGGGGACGACGGCTGGTCTTCCGGGATGACGATGACCCGCGGGCGCTCGTCGCGCTGGCGGTCGAGTCGCTGGAGCCGGTCGGGAGGGCCAGGTTCGACGGCCCGATCACGGCGCTGGCCGCATCGCCCTCTTCGCACGAGATCTACGCCGCCATCGCGGATCCCCCGGCCATCTTCGCGGTGAACCGGTTCGCGTTCACCGTCCGGCGCCTCGCGACGCTTCCGGCGACGGCTCGCGAGATCCGGCCGTCGCTGTTCGGCGAGGCGCTGCTCGTCACGGACGGGGAGGCCATCTGGCGGCTGCCCGTCTCCGGGGGGCTGCCCGTGGAGGTCAGGGGCACGTGGGCCGGCGACCTGCCGCTCGGCCTGCCGGATGGCGGCGTGCTCTCCCGCACGGCGGACGGACTGCGGCTCGTGGCGCCGGGCGGCGGCTCCCGCCCGCTCGAGGCCCCGGCCGACGCCTGGTGGGTTCCGGTCCGCTGGGTGCCGCCCGTCCCGCGCCCTGACGTCGCGGAAGCGGGCGGACCGCCGGCGGATCCCGGCCGTCGCGCCCCGCGGGACGCGCTCGCGGCGGCGGAGGGCGAGCGGACGGCGCCCGACGGCGCGGGCCCGCCGGAGGAACTGCCGCCGGCGGAGGGCGGCGAGACGGGACCGCCGCCGGGCTACTACGCGATCGTCGGTTCCGCGCGGCAGCCGGAAGGGATCGAGCGGCTGGTGACGGACCTCTCCGAGGCCGGGTTTCCGGTCGCGGTCCAGACGATCCGCGACCTCGCGGGCGAGACCTGGCATCGCGGCCTCGTGGGCCCGTTCGCCACCCGGGCCGAGGCGGACGCGGCCGCCCGGCAGCTCCAGCGCGAGCGCCGGCTGCAGAGCTGGGTGACGGGAATCGAGCCGGATGCCTGAGTCGGGCCGGATGCCTGAGCCGGTGGCCGGGCCGGGGTCCCGATCGGGGCCCGTGACGGAGCGCGGACCGGAGCGCGGACCGGAGCCCGGGGCCGAGCCGGCAGGCGAGGCCATCCCGTGGCTTCCCGCGTCCGCCTCGGTGGTGGCGCTGGTCCGCGAGCGGGGCGGGGGGGCCTGGTCCGCGGGCGTGGCCGCGGGCCTCGCCGACCTGGTGGGCCGGCGGCGGGGCCGCACGTTTCTCGCCTGCACGGTGCCGGGCGCGGAGGAGCTGGACGGTCTGATGGACGCGGTGGACGCGCCCGGTCTCACCCGCTCGCTCGCCGGAGACCTTCCCCTGTCGCGGGCCGCGCGTTCCGCGCCGCGCCAGGCGTTCGCGTATCTGCCGGCGGGTGCCCGGGCCCTCCCCCTCGGCCGCCTGCGCGAGGTTCCGGCATTCCATCGGCTGCTGCGCCGGGTGGCCGAACGGGGCGGCACGGTGCTCCTCTACGTGGCGGAGGAGGACCTGGCCGGCGAGTACGGACCGGATCCGGACTTCGACCTTCCCCTGGACGGCTGCATCGCGATCGGCGACGTGAAGGAACCGGCCCTGCTGGCAGGTGCGCCGCTCCTCGCGCGGGTCGAGCGGCCGGCGGGCGCTCCTCGGCCCGGGGCCGAAGCGGAGGCGATGAGGGCGGCCACGGGCCCGGGAGACGCCGCCGCCGCGGGAGAGGGCCGCGCGGCGGGAGGCGCCGCCGCGCCGGAGGGGCGCGCGGGGGCGACCGACCGACCACCGCGCCGCCGATTCGGGTGGCAGCTGCCCATCGTCGTCGCCGTGTTCGCCGTCGGGGCAGTGCTGGCGTGGGCGTTGCTGGCCGGGGGCAGCGGGGACGGCGATGGCGCGCCGGAAGGCGCCGTCGTGGCGGATGCGTCCGGTCCGGGCGAGGCTGGCGGGCCGTCCGCCGGTCGGGCCGCCGCGGGAGCGGACGCCGCGGACGACCCGGATCCGGGAGAGGGCCCGGCGGAGTTCGCTCCGCCGGAGCTGCCCGCGGGCCCGGCCGCCCCCGAGCTGCCGTATTCCGTTCTGATCGCGAGCTTCGCGCGGCCCGAGGACGCGGCGCGCCAGCTGCGGGAGGGCGGCCGTGCGGCGGCGCTGTTCGTGGCGCCCACGCCGATCCGGGGGCGGGTCTACTACCGCGTGCTGGCCGGGGCGCGGGCGGAGCGGACCGCGGGGGAATCGCTGATGCGCGAGCTCGTGGAGGCGGGACACAAGGAGCGGGCGCGGGCGTGGGACGTGCGGCCCGTCGGTCTCGCGTGGCTCGTCGGCGTGTTCCACACCGCGGACGAGGGCCGGGCGGCCGTGCGCCGTCTCGAGGAGGCGGGCCTTTCCCCGGGGATCGCTTACGTCGTGCCGGCCGGAGAGGAAGGGCAGGAGGTGTACGCGCTGTACGCCGGCGCCTTCGAGTCCGAGGAGGCGGCGGCTCCGCTGGGCGAGATGCTGCGAGCCGCGGGCCAGGAGCCGCGGCTGGTATCCCGGCGCGGGAGGCCGTGGTGAAGGTCCGGTCCTTGACCCTGCACGGCTTCAAGTCGTTCGCCGACCGGATCCACATCGACTTCCGGGAAGGGATCACGGCCATCGTCGGCCCGAACGGGTGCGGCAAGTCGAACATCTCCGACGCCCTGCGCTGGGTGCTCGGCGAGCAGCGGCCGTCCGCGATCCGGGGCAGCCGGATGGAGGAGGCGATCTTCCAGGGCACGTCGGGGCGGAAGCCGGTCCACCGCGCCGAGGTCCAGCTCGCCCTCTCCAACGAGGACGGCCTGCTCTCCGTTCCGCACGCCGAGGTGGTGATCGGACGCACGGTGCTGCGTGGCGGCGAGAGCGTCTACACGCTGAACGAGCGCGCCGTTCGGTTGCGCGACATCCAGGACCTGTGCCGCGACACGGGGCTCGGAGCGAACGCCTACTCGATCATCGAGAGCCGGATGATCGACGCGATTCTCAGCGACCGGGCCGAAGAGCGGCGCTCGTTGTTCGAGGAGGCGGCGGAGGTCGGCCGCTACAAGGACCGCAGGCGGACCGCCCTGCGGCGGCTGGAGCAGGCGGAGCATGACCTGCGCCGGCTCGAGGACGTGATCGGTGAGGTCGAGAGCAAGGTCCGTTCGCTGGCCCGCCAGCGTGGCCGGGCGCGCCGCTGGCAGGAGCTGCGCGAGCGCCGCCTGGTGCTCGAGGTGGCGGTGGCCGACGCGCGCCTCGCCGCCATCGAGGACCGGATGCGGGAGGTCGACGAGGCCCTCGCCGAGGCACGGCGCGTGCGGCCCGAGGCGGAGAGCAGCCTCGGGGTGGAGGAGACCGAGGTCGAGGCGTTGCGCCTCGACCTGGTGGAGCGGGAGCGGAACCGGACGGCTGCCGCGAGCCGCCTGGAGGAGGTGCGGGGGCGCCTCGAAGCCCTGGAGCGGGAGCGGCTGCTGACCGAGGAGCGGATCGCCACGGCACGCGCGCGCCTCGACGGACTGGCCGCCGAGCGGGACGAGATGGCGGCCGGCCGGCGCCGGATCGCCGAGGAGCGCGAGGAAGCCGCCGCTGCCGCGACGGAGGCCGAAGCGGCGCTGCGCAGCCTGCGGGAGGAGGAGGCCGGCCTGGACGAGCGCGTGGGCCGGCTGCGCGCGCGGCGCTCCGAGCTCGCCGCGCTCGAGGCGGAGGCGCGTGCCGAGCTGGACCGGCTCATCGCCGGGATCGGGTCCGCCGGGGCGGAGGCGGAAGCGCTGCGCGAGCGGCAGCACGAACGGCAGCGGGAGCTCGAGCGCCGGCGGGCGGAGCGCGACGAGCTGCGCGCGGGCGCGGACCGGTACGCGGAGGATCTCGCCGCCCACGAGGCCCGGACGGCCGCCGCGGCGCAGGAGCGGGCGGAGCTCGAGGCTCGACTCGAGGCGGCGCGGGAGGCGGAGCGGACCGGACGGGACGGCGAGCGGGAGGCGCGCGAGCGGCACGCGGCTCTCGCCGGCGAGCTTTCGGCGGCGCGTGAACGGGCCGCGGCGCTCGCGGCGCTGCTCGACTCGGGGCGCGACCTCCCGTCCGTCGTCACGGCCCTGCTGGAGGACCCGGCCGCCTCGCCGGGCACGCACGGCGTCCTGGCCGATTGCGTGCGCGTCCCAGCCGCCGACGTCGCGGCGGTCGAGGCACACCTGGGGAGCTTCCTGCACGCCGTCGTGGTGGATGACTGGCGGACGGTGGAGCGCGTTCGCGCCTGGCTGCAGGCGCGGGGCGAAGGGGAGGGCGTCGTGCTGCTTCCCCTGGATCCCGGCCCGGTCGCGCGGGCCGGAAAGGGGGGACTCCTGGCGCGCGTGGAGGCGCGCGGAGCCGGGGCGCCCTGGGTGCGGGCCCTGCTGGCGGGGGTCGAGTCCCGCGCCGAGGGCTTCGGGCCGGCGACCGGGCCCTGGGTGGCGCCCGACGGCAGCGGACAGGACGCGGCCGGCGCGGTCCGGATCGGCCGGCCGGCGGGCGGGCGCGGGGCCCTGCGGCGCCGGGCGGAGCTGGACGAGCTCCGGCGCCGCCTCGACGACCTGGAGCGCCGCGTGGAAGAGGCACAGGGCGAGGTCGAGGCGGAGTCCGCACGGACCCGGCGCCTCGCGGCGGAAGCCGCCGCGGCGGACCGGGCGCTGGAGGAGGCATCGGTCCGGCTTCGCGCCGCCGTCGAGGCGCGGGACGACGCGGCCGCGGGACTCGAGCGGGCCCGGCGGCTGTCGGCCGAGCTCGACGGTCGGATCGTGGAGCTCGAGGAAATGCTGGGCCGCGGGGGGCCGGAGCAGGAGGCGGGCTCGGAGCGGCTCGCGGAGCTGCGGACGGAACGCGAGCGGGTCGAGGCGTCGTTGTCCGACTGCCGCGCGGAACTGGCCACGGCGACCGGGGACTGGGAGGCCGGCAGCGCCGCGCTGCAGGAGTCGCGGTTGCGGATCGCCCGGGCAGAGGCCGAAGCGGCGGCGGCGGCCGAGCGGACGCGGCGTCTCGCGGAGCGGGACGAAGAGCTCGCGGAGCGGGAACGGCGCCTGGCCGCCGAGAAGGCCGAGCGGGAGGCTGCCATCGAGGCGGGCCACGCCGCGCTGGCGGCGAGCGAGGAATCGCTGGAGCGCCTGTTCGGCGAGCGGCGGGCCCTCGCCGACGAGGTCGCGCGGGCGACGGAAGGGCTCGCGGAGCGCCGCGACGAGGTGGAGCGCCGCGAGACGGCGCTGCGCGCCCTGCGGCAGCGGGAGCGGCAGACCGCCGACCGGCTGCACGAGCTGGAGCTGGAGGCGACGCGCCTGCACGGGGCGCGGGCGGCGATCCGCGAGCGCATCGAGGCCGAATGGGAGGAGGAACTCGAGAGCCTGCGGGCGCGCGTGGAACGTCCGGCCGAAGGGTCTCCCGAGGATTGGCGGACCGAGCTCGAGGAAGTGCGGGAGTCGCTCGCCTCGCTGGGTCCGGTCAACCTCCTGGCGGCGGCCGAGTACGACGAGGAGAAGGAGCGGCTCGACTTCCTCCAGGGGCAGCGGGAGGACCTGGTGTCGGCGCGCGACGACCTTCTCGGATCGATCCAGCGGATCAACGAGGCGGCGTCCCGCTCGTTCGAGCAGGTGTTCGAGCAGGTGCGCGAGAACTTCCAGCGCATCTTCGTGACGCTGTTCGAGGGAGGCGAGGCGGACGTGTGGCTCGAGGACCCGGCCGATCCGCTCGATTCGCCGATCGAGATCTCGGCGAGCCCGCGCGGCAAGCGCACGCAGCGGATCCACCTGCTGTCGGGCGGGGAGCGGGCGCTCACCGCGCTGGCGCTCCTGTTCGCGATCTACCTGGCGAAGCCGAGCCCCTTCTGCGTGATGGACGAGGTGGACGCGCCGCTGGACGAGTCGAACATCGGACGCTTCACGGCGATGCTCGAGCGGTTCAAGGAGAGCACCCAGTTCATCGTCATCACGCACAACCCCCGCACCATCGAGGCGGCCGACCACATCTACGGCGTGACGATGCAGGAGCCGGGCGTGAGCACCCTCGTGGCGATGGACATCCGCGACCTGCCCCGGGGACAGGTCGCGTGACGGAGGCCGGCGGCCGCCCCCCGGCGCCGGTTCCGGAGCCCGCTGCACCGGGCGACCGCTTCGTCGTGGTCGGATGTGGCACCGTCGTGCCGGAGGCCGACCGCGCCTGTTCCGCTTACTGGCTCGAGAGCGGTCCCGTACGGGCCCTGCTCGACTGCGGGCCCGGGGCGCTGCAGGCGATGGCCCGCCTCGGCCTGCCGTGGTCGCGGATCACCGACCTCGTGCTCACGCACTTCCACGCCGACCACGTCGGCGCGATGCCGGGGCTGCTGTTCGCCCTCACCCACGCACTCCTGCCCGAGACGCGGGAGGAGCCCCTGCGGATCCACGGGCCCCGGGGCACCCGGGACCTGGTCGACCGCATGGCGGCGGCGTTCGGCCCGTTCGTGACCGACCCGGGGTTCCCGGTCGAGATCTGCGAGATGCGCCCCGGCGCCGACACGGTGCTCGGCGGGGCGGTGACGCTGCGCGGTCAGCCCGTTCCGCACACCGCCGAGAGCCAGGCGCTGCGGCTCGCGGGCGGCCCGGGGACGATCGTCTACACGGGGGACACCGGTCCCTGCCCCGAGCTCGCGTCCTTCGCGCGCGGGGCCGATCTCCTCGTGTGCGAATGCGCCCTGCCGGATTCCCACGCGGTCGACAACCACCTCTCCCCGGCCTCCGTCGCGGCCGTCGCGGCCGGGGCGGCGCCGGGGCTCCTTCTCCTGACGCACGTCTATCCCGCGTTCCGGACCGCCGCCGATCTCCCGTCGCTCCTGGCGGCGGCGGGCTGGCGCGGCCGGACGGAGGTCGCCCGCGAGGGATGGCGGTTCCCGACCTGACCGATCGGGCCCGACCGTCCCGGCGCCTTTCCTTCCGCCGGCTCCGATGACGACCCGGTGCCGTCTCCCGTGCACCACTGGCCGGGAGCCGGCGGGGGACGATGGACCGGGAGGGTCGGGTGGAATCGACGGGAGCACGGGGCGAGGCGATCGTCGCGGCGTGGCTCGAGCGGCGGGGCATCCGGGTCGTGGCGCGGAACTGGCGCGCGGGGCGCGGCGAGATCGACCTCGTCGTCCGGGATGGCCGCACGGTGGCGTTCGTGGAGGTGAAGACGCGCCGGCTCGGCCCGGGGGGACGCCCGGCCGACGCCGTGGACCGGCGGAAGCGGCGGCACCTCGTGGCGGCGGCCGGCGCGTGGATCGCCGGCCACCCGGGGACGGGGGGCGAGTTCCGGTTCGACGTGGCGGAGGTCGTGGTCGCGCCGGGCGGCCGACCGCTGGTGGAACACTGGCCCGACGCGTTCCGGGCCGACGAGGCCTGACGCCCCCCGGGCCGACGGGGCCGACCGTCCGCTGCCGGGCCGGCGGCGTTTGACGGCCGATCCCCCCGGATCTAGCTTGTCCGCCTCCCGGGCCCGTGGGGCCGGCGGGCGTGAACCCCGTCAGGACCGTGAAGGTAGCAGCGGTAAGCGCGCAAAGGTCGCCGCGGTCCGCCCGGGAGGTTTCGTCCCTCCGAGAGCGCCGACTCGCCTCCGTCGGCTCGTGACCATCCCCGGGCCGCGCTTTCGATGGCCGTTCGCCGAGGGTAGCTTCTCGACATGTATCGCACAGCGCTCGCACGCCGCCACCGCCCGCGCCATTTCTCCGAGCTGATCGGCCAGGATCACGTGTCCCGGACCCTCCGGGCCGCCGTGGAGGAGGGGCGCGCCGCGCACGCCTACCTGTTCTGCGGCCCGCGCGGCATCGGCAAGACCACCGCGGCCCGCGTTCTCGCCATGGCTTTGAACTGCGAGGCCCGATCGGCGGGCGAGCCGTGCGGCACGTGCGAGTCCTGCGAGCGGATCTGGGCCGGCCGCACGGCGGTGGACGTGGTGGAGATCGACGCGGCGAGCCACCGGGGCGTGGATGATGCGCGGGACCTGCGCGAGCGGGCGATGTACGCTCCGTCGGACGAAGACCGCCACAAGATCTACATCGTGGACGAGGCCCACATGCTCACCCGGGAAGCGTGGAATGCGCTGCTCAAGATCCTGGAGGAGCCGCCGCCGCGGGTGATCTTCGTCTTCGCGACGACCGAGCCGCAGAAGATCCGGCAGACCGCGGCGCCCGTGCTGTCGCGCGTGCAGCGGTTCGACTTCCGTCGGGTGACGGTACCGGAGCTCGTGGAGCGGCTGCGCGAGGTCCTCGCCCTGGAGGGGGTCGAGGCAGAGGAGGGCGCGCTCCTGCCGATCGCGCGCCGGGCGGACGGGGGCGTGCGCGACGCCCTGTCGATGCTCGACCAGGTACTCTCGTTCTCCGGCTCGGAGGTACGGACCGAGGACGTGCGACGGCTGCTGGGACTCGTCGAGGAGGAGCGATACCTGGAGCTGTTCGCGCGCGTCGCGGAGCGCGACCGGGCCAGCGTGTTCCCGTTCGTGCAGGGCCTCCTCGATGACGGATACGACCTGGCGGAGTTCGCCCGCGGCCTCGGCGAGGCGCTGCGGGTCCTGCTGGCCCTGCGGCTCGACCCCGAGGCGGACACCGCCGAGCTCGCGCCGGAGTCGCGGACCGCGTTCCGGGAGGCCGCCGACCGGTTCTCCGTGGAGGAGCTGCTTCGCATGCTGGCCGCCGCGGCGGAATTCGAGGCTTCGGGGCGGCTGCGGCGGAGCTCGCAGCCCCGGATCCAGGTCGAGATGCTGCTGCTGCGGCTCGCCAGCGTGGACGCGATCGTGGGGCTGGACGAGTTGCTGGGCCTGCTGGAGGGCGGGAGCGAGCCCACGCGGGCGCGCCGAACGCCCCCCCGTGCCGCGCCCCGGTCGCCGCGCGGCCGGTCGGAGCCCGCTCCGGCCGCGTCGCGACCGGGGCCCGTGGAAGCCGACGGGCCGCCATCGCGCGCCCGTCCGAAGGCGGATCCGCCGCCGGAGCCGGCAGCGCAGCCGGCCACCGGGCAGGCGGCGGACCGGGCCGCGGAACCGGCGGGGGGGGCGGGCGCCGGCTCGCTGCACGAGGCGTGGCGCGGCGCCCTGGAGGCGGTGCGCGGCCGCAGCCTGCGGGGCGCCGCGATCGGCCTGCGGGGCGCCACGATCCAGGGGCTCGATGGCTCCACGGTGCGGCTGGAGGTCCCGGGCGGCCTCGTCACCGACCTGGACGAGTTCCTGGGGGACCCGGCCCGATCGGACGGGCTCCGGCGGGAGCTCGGCGCCCGGCTGGGTCTCGAGCCCGCGGACCTCGTGTTCGAGCTGAACGCCGGGGACGGGCCGCGTCGCATGACGGCCGAGGCGGCGCGGGACCAGAAACTGCGCCGGTGGATGGAGACGGACCCACGACTGCGGCAGGCGGTAGAAACCCTGGACCTCGAGCTCAAGGAGTGATGGAGGGGTGAAGAACCTGAACGATATCCAGCAGCTGTTCCAGCTCGGCCAGCAGATGCAGTCGCGCATGGCGGAAGCCCAGGAGCGGCTCGAGAAGGAGACGGTCACGGCCGCCACGGGAGGGGGCCTCGTGGAGGTGACGGCCGACGGAAAGGGAAGCATCCGGACGATCCGGATCGACCCTTCCGCGGTGGACCCCTCAGACGTGGAGATGCTGGAGGACCTGGTGCTGGCGGCGGTATCGGAAGCGCAGCGGCGCGCGCGGGAGCTGCTGGAGACGGAGATGCGCAAGGCGGCCGGCGGCATGCCGCTGCCGGGCCTCGGCTCCCTGCTGGGCTGAGGGGGCGATCGCGCACGTGTCGGCGATCGAATCCCTCGTCCAGGAGTTCGGGCGACTGCCCGGGATCGGCCGCAAGACGGCGCAGCGGCTGACCTACTTCCTGCTCAAGGCCCCTCCGCAGGAGGCGCGCCGCCTGGCGCGGGCGATCGAGCGGGTGGTCGACGAGGTCCGGCCCTGCTCGGAGTGCGGCAACCTGAGCGGCGCGGACCCCTGCGAGCTGTGCCGGAGCCCGCGGCGCGACGCGGCCTCGATCTGCGTGGTGGAGGAATCGTCCGACATCGCGGCGATCGAGAGTGCGGGGCAGTTCCGGGGCCGGTACCACGTGCTGGGCGGCCACCTGTCGCCGCTGGACGGGATCGGACCGGACGAGCTGAACATCGCCTCGCTGATGCGACGGCTGGGGGGTGACGTGCGGGAGCTCATCATCGCCACCAACCCCAGCGTGGAGGGCGAGGCGACGGCGGCGTACCTGCACCGCCTCGCGGCGGACCTGGATGGCCTGCGCGTCACCCGGCTGGCACGGGGTCTGCCAGTCGGTGGAGACCTGGAGTACGCGGACGGAGTGACCATCGCCGAGGCGTTCACGGGACGCCGGGAGATGTGAATGGTGCGAAGGATCGTGAAGATCCGGGACGATCGGACGGATGCGACGTGGAAGGTGGCGCGCATCGTCGCGGGCGTCATCGTCGGGGCGGCCGCGGCGGCCGGCCTCACGGTGTGGATGGCCCGCGACCAGATGGCGCGTAACCAGCGGGAGCTGTTCAGCCCGCTCCCGCTGCGGCGGCTCGCCGCGCTGGGATACCTCAAGGCGCACCCGGACGTGGACAACGTCCTGCTGCTGCGCGACTACCTCGCCTGGGAGGAGAAGCCGCTCCTGCGCAAGCGGGCCACGGCGATCCTCGCCGGGATGGAGGAGGACCTCGCGGAACTCGAGGAGGCCTGACGGCGTGGAGCGCTCGGACGCGGACGCGCTCGATGTCCACGCGCGCATCGTCTACGCGGGGCCGCGGGGCGCCGGGAAGACGGAGACGCTGCGGGCCGTGCGCGATTCGCTGGACGCCGCGTGCACGGGCCCGCTGCTCGCTCCGACCGACGAGACGGGCGGCACCGTCCTGTTCGACCTGCTGACCGTGGAGCTGGGTCGGCTGCACGAGCGGGACCTGCGCCTGCAGCTCCTGGCCCCGGCGGGCGCCGGCGTGCCGGATGCACTGCGCCGCCGGCTGCTTGGTTCCGCCGACGCGATCGTGTTCGTCGCCGATGGCGCCCCGGGCCGCCTGCAGGCGAACCTCGTGGCGTTCCGGGAGCTCGCGACCGACCTGGCGGAGTTGCCCGGCGGCGGGGCGGTCCCCCTGCTCCTGCAGTTCAACAAGCGGGACCTCGCGGACGCCATCGACCGGGACGAGCTCGCCCGGTGCCTCGACGCCGGGGACCGGACGATCCACGAGACGTCGGCCCTGCGCCGTGAGGGGGTGCTCGAGCCGCTCCTGGATGCCGCGGTCCGCGTCGTCGGCGCGCTTGCCTGAGCGGGATTCCATGGCCCCGACCTGGAACCTCCCGAACCTCATCACGGCGGTCCGCGTGGTGCTGGCGCCCGTGGTCGCCCTGCTCCTGCTGCAGCCGGACTCGTCGGCGCGCCTCGCGGCGGGGCTGGTGTTCGTCGTCGCCGCCGTTTCGGACCTCGTGGACGGGGCCCTGGCGCGCCAGCGAGGGGAGATCACCGACTTCGGCAAGCTGGTCGATCCGATGGCCGACAAGCTGCTGCTCGTCGCGACCCTCGTCCCGTTCTGGATCCTCACGCGTGCCGACCCGGCGCTGGGGCAGCTCCCCGTGTTCGGAGGGGTGGCGTGGTGGGTGCTCGTCCTGTTCTTCGGGCGCGAGCTCCTGGTGACGGGCCTGCGCACCCGTGCCGCCCGGCGTGGCGTCGTGTTCGGCGCCCGGACCATCGGTAAGCGGAAGGCGTTCGCGCAGAACGTGTTCATCGGTGCGATGATCGCCTGGCTGGCGCTGCGGACCGCGGCGCTGGAACACGACTGGACCGGCGGGCTGTTCCGCACCTGGTCCCGGCTGCACGGCTGGTTCACCAGCGCGTCGCTCGCCGTGGCCCTCCTGCTGACGGTGGTGTCGCTCGTGATCTACGTGCGGGCGTTCCGGCGGCGGCCGGCAGAAGGAGCGTGAGCTCCGGGGCCGCTCCCGGGCCGCGGGAATCGTCCCATGCCCCGTTGGTCCGGACCGTCCTCGCACGCCTCGCCGGACGACGGTCGACGCTGGCGGTCGCGGAGAGCTGCACCGGAGGTGCGCTGGGAGCCGCGATCACCGCGGTGCCCGGCGCCTCGACCGGGTTCGTGGGCGGAATCATCGCCTACGCCGACGGTCTCAAGTCCGATCTGCTGGGGGTGGACGCGGAAATCCTGCGCGTCCGGGGTGCCGTGTCGGAGGAGGTGGCGCGCGCCATGGCCCGCGGCGCCCGGCGGGCCGCGCGGGCCGACTGGGCGCTGGCCGTGACCGGCGTGGCCGGTCCGGGAGGAGGATCGCCGGGCAAGCCCGTGGGGACGGTGTGGCTCGCCGTCGCCGGGCCGGGGTGCGACGATGCCGAGGCGCGACTCCTCCGTGCCGACGGCGGGCGGGAGGCCGTGCGTGCGGCGGCAGTGGACGGCGCCCTCCGGCTCCTGCTCGCGCGACTGGAGGCGGCCCGATGACCGACGCGGCGGACGGCGGCTGGTTTCCGGGAGCCGGCGGCGCGAAGCTGTTCCGGCGCTCGTGGGGTGACGCAGGCGCCGCACGGGGACACGTTCTCCTGGTGCACGGGCTCGGCGAGCACGCCGGGCGGTACGAGCCGGTGGGGACGTTCCTGTCCGGCCGGGGCTTCGCGGTGCATGCCGCGGACATGCGGGGGCACGGCCGTTCCCCGGGTCGCCGCGGGCACGTGGCCCGGCTCGGGCTCCTGGTGGAGGACCTCGAGGCCCTGCGCGCCGCCGCCGTGCCGGAGCAGACCGGGGCGCCGATCTTCGTGTTCGGGCATTCGCTGGGCGGACTGGTGGCCGGGCGCTTCGTCCTGGCGGCGGACCCCGGTACGCTGCGGGGCGTGGTGTTCTCCGCGCCCTTCGTGGAGGCCGCCGTCCGGGTTCCCGGCTGGAAGCGGACCCTGGGCGCCGTGGCGGACGCCGTCGCACCGGGACTCACGCTCGACAACGGTCTCCCGCTCGAGGACATCTTCCGGCGCGAGGCGGACCGGCTGGCCTGGGAAGCGGATCCGCTCGTGCACCGGCGGATCAGCGCGCGGACGTGGGGCGAGATGCGGCGCGGGGCGGCGGTGCTGCGGAGCGGGGCGTCGCGACTCGACGTGCCGGCGCTCTTTCTGCTGGCCGGGGACGAGCGCATCGTGAGCAACGAGGCGGCACGCGACCTCGCGGCGCGCCTGGAACCGGCCGCCCGGATCCGGGAGTACGAAGGAGCGCGGCACGCGCTGTTCCACGACCCGCAGGCGCCGGCCGCGCTGGAGGACCTGGCGGGATGGCTGGACGAGCGGGTCGAACCACCCGCCGCGGGAGAACCAACCAGAGGGAGGACGGGTTGAGCCGCAGGTCACGTGGTAGGAACGGCGCGCCGGAGGCGGACACCGGCCGCGAGGAGGAGGGAGGCGTCTCCCGGGCGCAACGGGATGGCTCCCCGGCGGAGCCCGCCGACGCCGCAGGGGAGGCGACCGGGGCCACGGGCCCGGAGGCCGGCGGGGAATCTCCCGCCGGCGAGTTGGCCGAGCTGCCCGAGGCGGAGGTGCTGCTCGTCGAGCTCGAGCGCGCACGCGACGAGATCGCATCGCTGAACGACCGGCTGCTCCGGCTGGCCGCCGAGTTCGACAACTTCCGCAAGCGCACCGCCCGCGAGCGGGAGGACTTCCGCGTGCAGGCACAGGCGGACATCGCCCGCGCGGTGGTCCCGGCGCTCGACGACCTCGCCCGCTGGCGCGATCTGCCGGATGAGACGACGACGGTCGAGGCGCTGGACCGGGGTCTCGACCTGATCCGGCGGAATCTCGAGAAGGCGCTGGCCGAACACGGGCTGCAGCGGGTGGAGGCGGAGGGCGCGCCCTTCGATCCGGAGGTCCACCAGGCCCTCCGCGTGGAGCCGGCGGAGCGTCCGGAGGAAGACGAGACCGTCGGGCGGGTGTTCGCGCACGGGTACCGGCTGCGCGGCTTTCTCGTACGGCCAGCGCAGGTCGAGGTCCGCCGCTGGGAGGGGGAGGCCGACGCCCCGGCGGCCGTGGACGAGGCCGACGACCCCGACGCGGCGGACGATGCGAAGGACGCCGGCGCGGCGCCCGGGGACCGCCCGCTCGGGGCGGACGGAGACGTACGGGACTGATGGCGACCCGGACGAAGGATCATTACGCGACGCTGGGCGTCGCGGCGGGAGCGTCGGCCGACGAGATCAAGAAGGCGTACCGGAAGCTGGCGAAGCGGTACCACCCCGACGCGAATCCGGACGATCCCTCGGCGGGCGAGAAGTTCAAGGAGGTCGCGGAGGCCTACGACGTACTGTCGGACCCGGAGAAGCGGAAGACGTACGACCGCTATCGGCGGTTCGGCGGCCTCGACGGGTTCGCGGCGTCGGGCGGATTCGGTCGCGCCGGCGGATCTCGGCCCTCCCCGGAGGGCGCGGCGGGCGGCGGCGTCGGCGGTCCGGCCGGGGGGCGCGGTTTCCGCTTCGAGGACCTCGGAGGGCTCGGCGACATCTTCGGGTCGATCTTCGACTTCGGCCGGCGCACGGCCGAGCGGACGTCCGGCCCGGAGCGCGGTCGGGACGTGGAGTTCCTGGTGGAGATCTCGTTCCGCACCGCGGTGCGCGGAGGCAAGGTCCGGATCTCCGTTCCGGTGCGCGAGGAGTGCGCCGCCTGCCGCGGCTCCGGCGCCGCGCCGGGAGCGACGCAGTCGTCCTGCCCCGAGTGCCGGGGCAGGGGCACGATCACTTTCGGCCAGGGGTCGTTCTCCATTCCGCGGCCCTGCCCGGCCTGCTTCGGCCGCGGCACGGTCCCCGAGCAGCCGTGCCCCGCCTGCGAGGGCCGGGGGGAGGTGTCGCAGCGCCGTCGCATCGCCGTCACCGTTCCCGCCGGCGTGGACGACGGGTCCCGTCTGCGGGTGTCCGGCCAGGGCGAGCGCGGTCCGCAGGGCGGGCCGCCGGGCGATCTCATCGTCCAGTTCAAGGTCAAACCGGACCCCTTCTTCGAGCGCGACGGGCTGGACCTGCGCTGCGAGATCCCCATCAACCTCGCGCAGGCCATGATGGGCTCCAAGGTCCGCGTGCGGACGCCCGACAATCGCCGCGTCGTGCTCCGCATCCCTCCGGGGACGCAGTCCGGCACCACCTTCCGCATCAAGGGGCAGGGAGTGGAAAAGGGGGAGCGGCGCGGGGACCAGCTCGTGCGGGTCGTCGTGCGGCTGCCCGACCGGCTGAGCGAGGAGGGCCGCGAGGCGCTCGCGAAGCTCGTCGAGGCCGAGCAGCTGCGGCACTGACGGGGCGCCGCGGGGGGGCGTGGGCCGCGGCGATCCTCCCGCCGCGACGATCAGGTTGCCGCGGTGATCACGCCGCCGCGGTGATCACGCCGCCGCCCAGCACCGATCCGTCCTCTCCGTACAGCACGGCGCTCTGGCCCGGCGTCACCGCCTCCCGGGGCGCCGACAGGGCCAGCGTGAAGCCGTCCGGGCCGGACGCCTCCACCACGGCGGGCACGAGGGGCGCCCGGTGCCGGATCCGCACCTCCACCTCCCGGCCGGCTCCGGGCCGCGGCGCCAGCCAGTTCCCCCGTTCCGCCACGAGCTGCGAGCGGGCGAGGGAGGCGCGCGGCCCGATCACTACCTCGCGTGCCGTGGGCCGCACCTCGACCACGAACATGGGCTCGGGAAAGCCGCCGGGGAGGCCCTTGCGCTGACCGACCGTGAAGCCGGCGGTGCCGGCGTGCTCGCCCACCCGCGTGCCGTCCTCCAGCACGATCGGGCCGGCAGACACGGCCGGATGCGCCCGGGGCAGGCGCCGCCGCAGGAAGCCCACGTGGTCGCCGTCGGGCACGAAGCAGATCTCGAACGACTCCGGCTTGTCGGCGGTCACCAGGCCGAGCTCGCGCGCCCGCGCCCGCACCTCGCTCTTGCGGGCCTCGCCCAGCGGGAAGGCGAGGCGGGGGAGCACGCCACGCTCGATGCCCCACAGGAAGTAGGTCTGGTCCTTTCCGTCGTCCGCGGCCCGGGCCAGGCGGACGGTACCGTCGTCGGCGGGGACGGTGCGGGCGTAGTGGCCGGTGGCCAGGAACTCGCAGTCCAGGGCGTCGGCGCGCCGCACCAGGTCGCGGAACTTCGTGAAGCTGTTGCAGCGCACGCAGGGAATGGGAGTGCGGCCGGCGGCGTGCTCGGCCACGAAGTCCTCGATCACGTCGCGCGTGAAGTCGTCCTCGAGATCGAAGACCTGGTGCGGCACGCCGAGCCGTGCGGCCACGGCCCGCGCGTCCGCGATGCCCTCCAGGCCGCAGCAGGAGCGCGTGCCCGCCGGGACGTCCGCGTAGCAGAAGGTCTTCACGGTGGCGCCGATGACGCGCCAGCCCGCCTCGACGAGCAGGGCCGCGGCGACGCTGGAGTCCACGCCGCCGGACATGGCGCACAGGACGGAGCGGCTCACGCCGGCGACGCGCTCCCGGCGGACCGGGCCCGCGCCGCGGCCCGCACGGTGGTCGCGGCGGCGCGGCGGACCTCCTCGGACGTGGTCGCGGGGCCGAAGCTGAACCGGATGACGGCGTACGGCCCGGATCTCTCGCGTCCCAGCGCGGCGAGCACGTGCGAGCCGGAGGAACTGCCGCTGCCGCACGCCGAGCCGGACGACACGGCGACGCCCGCCATGTCGAGGGCCACCAGCAGGGTCGCCGAGTCCACCCCCGGCACGCCGACGCTGAGGAGATGGGGAAGCCGTGCGGCGGCCCCCTCGGCGTGGACGACCAGGCCTTCGATCCCGTCGCGCAGCTCGGCCGCCAGCGCTTCCCGCAGCCGCGGCCAGCGCGCCGCGGCGTCCGGGCGCTCGGCCACCGCGAGCCGGGCGGCCTCGGCGAACGCCGCCGCCGCGGCCGCGTCCTGGGTCCCCGGCCACAGCCCGTTCTCCTGCGTGCCGCCGTAGCACAGCGGCTCCAGCGGCACGTCCTCCCGGCGGGCGAGCAGCCCGATGCCGACCGGTCCCCCGATCTTGTGTGCCGTCACGGTCAGCAGGTCGGCCGGGACCTCGGCGAGGGAGACCGGGATCTTCCCGAACGCCTGCACGGCGTCCGTGTGGAAGCGGGCTCCCCGCGCGCGGGCGATCCGGCACAGGTCCGCCACGGGCTGCACGGTTCCGATCTCGTTGTTCGCCCACATGACGGACACGAGCGCGGGGCGGTCGTCCGCCCCGTCCAGGGCGTGCTCCAGGTCGACGGGGTCGACGGCGCCGTCCGGGCCGACCGGCAGCACGACCAGTTCCGCTCCCTCGGCGGCGGCCCGCCGCGCCGCTCCCAGCACGGCCTTGTGCTCCACGGCCGACACGACGACCAGGGGGCGCTGCCCGGCGTGCGCGCGGGAAAACCCGAGCACCGCCAGGTTGTCGGACGCGGTGCCGCCCGAAGTGAACAGGATCCCGTCCCGCGGGGCTTCCAGCAGGTCGGCCAGCCCCTGGCGGGCCCGCTCCAGCACGTCGAGCGCGGCGCGGCCGAAGCCGTGCGCGGAGGCGGGGTTCGCATCCGCGACGTCGGCGCAGGCTTCGCGGACGGCCCGGGCCTCCGGTCGCAGCGGCGAGGTGGCCGCGTGGTCGAGGTAGATTCGAGGGGCGTTCGACATGCCGGTCAGATACTCGTTTCGGGTCGCGCGGGTCCGGAGGGGATTCAGAGCGAGAAGACCTCGAGGCGCGAGATGTCGTGCACCTCGACGGTCTCCTCGGTCCAGTAGGGCTCGCCGAACGGTCGCCGCACGAGCGACCCGTAGTGGCGACCCTGCGTCTCCACCAGTTCGAGCAGCGGCTGGCCGGTGGGGAACAGCTCCCCGGCCTTCGTCACGCCCTCGAACTGTGAGGCGTAGCAGCGGACCGCCGCCAGCTTGCGGCCGAACTCCTCCGCGTCCAGTCCCACCACGAACGTCGGCTTCACGGCGTCCTCGCGGTAGGCGAGGGCGTGCACGACCTTGGCGGGCCGGTGTGCCGGCAGGGCCCGCAGCTCCCCGCCGCCGTAGTTCGCGAGCCCGGACAGGAAACAGGCGCTGCGGCCGAGCGCGGCGGTGGCCCCGTGATCCGGGTGCCGCCCGCGGGGGAACGGCAGGATCACCGTGCGGGGCCGGAGCCGCCGCAGGGCGGCCACGAGCCGGGCCCGCGCGTCGTCGTCGTCCCGCACGCCGCCGTCCGGCAGCCCGAGCGTCTCACGCACCGCGACCCCCAGCGTTCGCGCGGCTCGCTGCGCTTCCTCGGCCCGGATCTCCGGCGTGCCGCGGGTGCCCGTCTCGCCGCGCGTAAGGTCGAGGATGCCCACCGAGCGGCCGAGCGCCGCGGACTTCGCCAGCGCGCCGCCGCACAGGAGCTCGGCGTCGTCGGGGTGCGGCGCGATGGCGAGCAGGTCGAGCGGGGACGGAGTCATGATGCGCTCCGATTGCGGGCGGACACGTTCGCGGACGGGTGCAGGATGCGTGGCGCGGCCTTTCGGCGCCACGCCGCGCTTCCGCCTACTCGTACCGCAGGGCGTCCACCGGGTCGAGCGCGGCGCCGCGCGCGGCCGGGTAGAGGCCGAACCCGACGCCCGTGAGGATGGATGCGGCGAGCGCGGCGATGATGGCCCACAGGGGCACCGAGGCGGGGATCGGCGTCAGGCCGGTGACCAGGGCCACGGCCCCGGCGCCCAGCGCCATCCCGATCGCTCCGCCGAGCGCCGTCAGCGTCGCCGCCTCGACGAGGAACTGCAGCAGCAGGTCACGCCGCCTCGCTCCGACCGCCTTGCGCAGGCCGATCTCCCGCGTCCGCTCCGTGACCGAGATCATCATGATCCCGATCACGCCCACTCCGCCCACCAGCAGCCCGACGCCGGACAGGGCGATCATCACCACGAACAGGACGCCCGTGAGGTCGTTCCACAGCTCGAGGAACTCCTCCTGCGTGATGATGTTGAAATCGTCGTCCTGTCCGGGCTTCAGGCCCCGGATCTGTCGCATCCGTCCCCGCACGAGGTCGATCGCCCGGTCCAGCGAGACCCCCTCCGCCGGCTGCACGCTGAACGCGACGAGGCGCTCCCACACATCCAGCTCCTTCATGGCGGCGGAGAAGGGGACGAACACCCAGTGGCTGGCGAGGCCGGAGAACACGTTGGGCGGCCGCCGGTACAGGCCGATGATCTCGAAGCGGGAACTCCGCTGGCCCGGGCGGCCGATGACGAGGTGGCGCCCGATCGGGTCGAGGCCGCCGAACAGGTCCTCCGCCACCTGCGAGTCGACCACCGCGACCGCGGCCCGCCGCTGGTCCTCCACGCTCGTGAACCAGCGGCCGTCCACCACGTCGCCGCCGTCGATCTCGAGATAGGCGGTGTTCACGGCGTACAGGCTGATCGTGACTTCCTCCTCCCCGGCGCGGGCGCGGAAACCCGACTGCCCGAGGTCGGCCAGCGGGGTCGCCCGGGCGATGCCGGGCAGGCGGGCCAGATCTTCGGCCCACGCGGGGTCGAGGGGCCGGTTCCGCATGAACTCGTTCTCTTCCTCCTCGAGGCCGGTCTGGATGCCGCCTCCGCCCACGGGCGCGTGGAACACGTAGAAGGTCGTGGCGCCCCGCGCGGAGATCGCCTCCCCGAAGCTGTCGTTCAGGCCCTGCACCACCGCGGCCATGGCCATCACCACGAGCACCCCGATCGCCACGCCGAGGATCGTCAGGCCGCTGCGCACCTTGTTGGCGCGCAGGGAGTCGATGGCCACCCGGACGCCCTCCCGCAGGGTGGCGAGAACGCCCATGCCGCGGATCCGCCGGGCGTCAGTCATAGCGCAGGGCTACGATCGGGTCCTGCCGTGCCGCCCGGTACGCCGGGTACAGGCCCGAGCCGACGCCGACGATCAGCCCGAGCGCCAGTCCGAGGACGATCGCCCAGACCGGTACGGAGGCGGGAAGCGGCGTGAACCGCGCGACGCCCTTGGCGATCCCGATGCCGAGGAGCACCCCGACCGCCGCCCCGACGAGCGACAGGGTGGACGACTCGGCGAGGAACTGGACGAGGATGTCGGCCCGGCGGGCGCCCACCGCCTTGCGGATCCCGATCTCGCGCACCCGGCCCGCCACGGACAGCAGCATGATGTTCATGATCACGATGCCACCGACCAGGAGCGAGATCGACACGAGACCGGGGATGGCGGCGAACAGGACGCGGCTGATCGTCTCCCAGGTGTCCAGGAGTTCGTTGGAGGTCTCGAGCCAGAAGGTGTTCTCCTCGCCCGGTCTGAGCCCCCGGTCCGCGCGCAGCGCCCCCTCCACCGCCGCCATGCCGGCGCGCATCTCCTCGGCGGTGCGGAACTTCACGCTGATCTCGCCGACCCGGTTCGGATCGCGGGCGAAGGCCTGGCGCCAGGTGGAAAAGGGGATGAGGACCGAGGCATCCCGGATGTTGCCCAGCAGGCCGCCCTGCCGCTCCCACACGCCCACGACCCGGAACCGGCGGGCGCCGAGGCGGATCTCCTTGCCGATCGGATCCACGTCCGGATAGAGGCGATCCGCGATCTCGGCCCCGATCACCGCCACCTGGAGCCCCCGCCGTTCGTCCAGCGGGGCCAGGCCCCGTCCCCTTTCGATCTCCCAGCCCTGCAGCGCCTCGTAGCCGTCCGAGGCGCCGATCAGGCGAATGTTCCGGCGGCGGCGGTCCTTCCACGAGACCTCGTCGAACCCCCGGTCGTCGGCCCACGCGAAGCGCCAGGCATCCGGCACGGCCGCCCGCACGATCTCCACGTCGTGCAGCTCGAGGTCCGGGTTACGGGCCCGCGCGCGCCGCTGCTCGTCGGTCTCGGCGCCCGTCTGGATGCGGGAGCGCCGGACGACCGTGAACGTGTTCACCCCGAACAGCGAGCCGGCGAAGTCGTCCTGCACGTAGCGGTTCATCCCCTCCACGATCGTGATCACGGCGATCAGGAAGGTGATGCCGATCACCACGCCGATCAGCGTGAAGACGGACTTCAGCTTGTGCAGCCAGACCTGCTGGAGCGCGAGGCGGATGCCTTCCAGGATGTACACGCGTCGTGGTCCCGCTTTCCGTTCCTTGTCCCGCTCCTTGTCCCGCCCGGCCGGCGCGGCCGGGCGGACCGCTCACACCCCCGCGACGATGCCGTCGGCCCGGGCGTCGTGGGACTCGATCAGGCCGTCCCGCAGCGTCACGACGCGCTGCGCGCGCTCGGAGATGTCGTGCTCGTGCGTGACCATGATGATCGTCTGTCCCGCCGCGTGGAGCTCGTCGAACACGTTCATGATCTCTGCGGACGTCTTCGAGTCGAGGTTCCCCGTCGGCTCGTCGGCCAGCAGGATCGAGGGATCGTTCACGAGGGCGCGGGCGATCGCCACGCGCTGGCGCTGGCCTCCCGACAGCTCGTTCGGCCGGTGGTCCGTGCGGTCGGCCAGGTCGACGCGCGCCAGCGCCTCCCTGGCCTTCTTCTGCCGCTCGCGGGACGGCACGCCGGCGTAGATCAGCGGCAGCTCGACGTTGTGGAGGGCCGAGGCGCGCGGCAGGAGGTTGAACGTCTGGAATACGAAGCCGATCTCCCGGTTGCGGATCCGCGCCAGCTCGTCGTCGTGCAGGTCCTGGACCGGGGTCCCGTTCAGGACGTACTCGCCGCCGGACGGGGTGTCGAGACAGCCGATGAGGTTCATCAGCGTGGACTTGCCGGACCCGGAGGGACCCATGATCGCGATGTACTCGTTCCGCCGCACCTGCACGTCCACTCCCGCCAGGGCCCGGATCGTCTCCGCTCCCATCACGTAGTGCTTCTGCAGGTTCCGGGTCTCGATGATGACCTCGCCCGGTGCTCCCATCTCCGCCTCTCCCCTCACCGTGCCCCCTCCGCCGTGGAGTCCTCCCGGACCACCTGGACGACGCTCCCGTCCTCCAGCTCCCGGATCGCCTGATACGTGCCGGAGACGACGCGCTCGCCCTCTTCCAGCCCGCTCAGCACCTCGAAGTGGCTCTCGCCCGCGATCCCGACTTCCACGGGGCGGAACCGGACACGGTCGCCGTCCACCACGAACACCCCCTCCACTGGCTCGGAGCCGTCCCTCGCCGCCGCCCGGCCGGCCGGCACCGTGTCGCCGTCCCCGGTCTCGCGCAGCTCGCTGGGGATCTCCTCGTAGTCGCCCGGGTCGCGCAGCGTCAGCGCGATGATGGGGATGGCCAGGACGTCATCGCGGATGTCGGTGATCACGTCCGCCGACGCCGAAAGATCCGGCCGCAGAGCGATGCCGGGCTCGTCCAGCGTCACGCGCACCTCGAAGTCGATCGCCTGGTCCGAGCTCGCCTGCCCCTGGGTGCGGGGACGGATCGAGCTGTTCCCGATCTTCGTGACCCGTCCCGGGAACTCGCGGTTCGGGAACGCGTCGATGGTGACCGAGACGGAGTCGCCGATCGCAATCTCCGGCACGTCCGTCTCGTCGACCTCGATCACGGCCTCCATGACGGACAGGTCCGCCACCGTGAGCAGCAGGCTTCCAGGATTGTTCATCGTGCCCACGATCGCCGTCTCTCCCCGTTCCACGTTCAGCCGCGTGACGCGGCCGCTCATGGGGGAGCGGATCACCGTCTTGGAGAGCGCGTCCCGGGCTTCGGCGAGGCTGGCCTCGGCCATCTCGACACCGTGCTTGGCCGAGCCGGCCAGGGCCTCCTGCACCTCCGCCTGCGTGCGCGCGGTCTCGAACTCCGTCTCGGTGACGAGCTCCGGCAGGCGGGCCTTCAGGTCCCGGATCCTCTCCCAGTCCCGCCGCGCCTGGCCGGCGTTGGTGCGCGCCTGGATCTCGCGGGCCTTCGCCTCCGCCAGCGCCGCCTCGGCCCGCTGCACGGCGGCCTCGAAGCGGACCGGGTCGATGACGAGGAGGAGGTCTCCCTCGGTCACCTCGTCGCCCTCCTCGACGTTCAGCTCGACGATCCGGCCGGATACGTCGGCACTGATGTCGACGAGCTTCAAGGGCTCGATGTGCCCCGTCGAGGAGACCCGAGCGACCAGGTCGCGCCGCTCGACCTCCTCGACCCGCACCTCGACGCCCTTCTCGCGTCCTCCGGCCAGGGCGGCCGCCGCCATCATGCCGAGCACCACGAGGACGCCGGCTCCGATCCCTATCTTCTTTCCACGGGACATCGTTCGATCGCTCGTTCCGTTTCGCCTGGAGATTCATGGTCCCGGTCGACGTACGGGAGGGGACCAACGGCGGTTTCGCCGGTGCGGTATCGCCGGTCCGGCGCGTCGCGCATCCGCCCGCTGGAGAACACGCACCGGGCCCGTTTCGTTAAGCCGCCGGGCGGGACGCCGCGCGCGGGCCGGACGCGGCGTCTCACCCGGTCACGCCGGGGCCAGGATCGCGCCCACGGCCTTCAGCAGGACGTAGGTGAGGACGAGCACCGCGGCCGCTCCCCCGGCCGACCGGCGCGGGTACAATCGGCTGACCGCCACCCCGAGCACGATCATCGTCCACAGTCCGAACACGTTCAGCCCCCGCAGGAACCGGAAGGCGTAGCCGTCGGGCTCGAGGAACGGCACCAGGAGGTGGAGTGCGAAGGCCGTTCTGGGGTCGCCGCTCGCCAGCACGAGCGGCAGCGTGAGGAGACCGCCGAACGCCCAGATCACGTAGGCGTGCGAGGCGCTGGCGAAGATCGGGCGGAACCCGGCGTCTCCCCCCAGGAGCGTATTCCAGACCAGGAGCACGTAGCCTGCCGCGAGCAGCACCAGCAGGGGCGGGAAGAGGACGGTGCCGACCCAGCGCACGTTCATCCCGATCTCCACGCCCCGCTCGGCCGCAGCGATCTGCTCCGGCGTGGCGTCCCGGGGGAGGCCGGCCATCATGAGCTCTCGCAGCATGTCGGCCGGGATCAGCGCCTGGACCACGAGGCCGAGCGCGACCACGGTCACCAGGGCGCCGACCCAGCGCGGGGTGGCGGCCAGGGCGTCGAACAGCCGGGCCGGCGACGTGAACACCTGGACGAGGCGGACCGGCAGTGCCGGAAGCGGCGGCGCTTCCACCACGGGCGATGCGCTCGACTCGGACGTCGTCTCCGTCATGGTGCCTCCTCGGGGGACAGGGACTCGGCTTCGGATCGATCCGGCAGGCGCACGGCGGTCCAGCGCCGCTCCGGGATCTCGACGCGGAGCAGGATGTCCGTGGCCGCATCCGTCCACACGCGGTGCAGCGTGCCGTCGACCCGCACCTCGGACAGGACCGCCTGTCGGACCTCGCCGTCCGGGCCTTCCAGCGCCACGTCCTGCCGGTCCAGGAGCTGGACGGGCCCCGTGCGTGCGGCGCGCGGATCCAGCGTCGACAGGGCGTCACCGGACGACGAGCGAAGACGGTACACGAGAAACCAGTACTGGTGAGCGACCCCGGGCTGCAGGAGGACGAGGCCGGGGTCGGGGGCGAGCTCCGTCATCCGCTCGCCCTCCGGGTCGTTCGTGGTGATCCGGATCCGGCGCCCGGTCCGGGTCGCGATGATGCGCGTCACGGGACGCTGGAGCGAGCGGTACTCGTAGCGCAGCGGTCCGCCCGGCCCGTCGGTTCGCAGGCCGACCTCCGCCGAGCCGATCCACGCGCCCGCTCCTTCGCGGCTCAGGCGTCCCACGGCCATGATGCCGGCGCCCTGGCGGCGGATCGCGAAGCTCTCCTGTCCGCGCACGGCCCCGTCGATCCGGATCTCGAACCGCCCCTGGTCGAGCGTCTCGCCCGACTGGGCGCCGAGGGGCCCGGGCAGCGCGCCGGCGAGGAGCGCCGCGAGCAGCGAGAAACGCCCCGGGTGGAGACCGGGGCGCAGCGCTCGCCGCGGCCCGGCGTCAACCGGCGAGGCGCCGGGTGATGGTCTCGACGAGATGCGCATGAATCCGGCGTCCTTTCTCGGCACTGGCCAGCCACGGACGTCCCCCGGCCCCCAGCGGACCGGGCCGGCGCCTCGCGGCGCCCTGTTCCGGTTCGTCCGCCGCGGGGATCGCTTCGCAGCGGACGAGATCCGGCGCGAGATGCAGCATCAGCGAGGTCTCGAGTTCGCCCCCGTGGTCCGGACGCGAGGCGCCGCTCAGGAACTGCCGCAGGTCGAACGCGTGCAGGTCGATGGAGCGGACGCGGACCCGCTCGGCGACGACCATCGCGAGGGCCTGGATGTGCCGCGGATGGCCGTTCGCGGTCAGGAACACGATCTCCTGCAGGCCGTGCCGCTCCCACGACTCCACGAACTCGTTCAGCACCCGGTGCAGCGTCTTTCGATCCAGCGCCGCCGTGCCGGCGAACTCCCGGTCGCGCCGCGACGTGACGCCGAACGAGAACGTCGGCGCGAGCAGGAGGCCCGTTCGCGCCGCAACGTCCTCCGCCAGCCGCTCGGCGATCAGCGTGTCCGTGCCGAGTGGAAGGTGCGGCCCGTGCTGAACGCAGCTTCCCACGGCCATCAGGAGCCGCGGCGAGCTGCGCAGGTGCTCCACCACGGCCGGCCACGCGAGGCGCTCCAGGCGGGTCGGGGCGGCTGGCTCGTTCCGGTTCACCGGGAGAATCTAGCGGATCCGCCGCGCCGCGAAACGCCCCGGGCCACGGGGACTTCTCCAGGACGCGACGCATCTCCCCGGGATGCGGCGCGTCCCTCGCGGTGCGGACGGTCCGTCGCTCATCCGGCGCCGGCGCGCGCTTCGAGCAGGTAGCCCGTCGCCACGGCGGCCACCACGAGCGACAGGCCGAGCCACCCGGCCGGGGCGAGGACCTGTCCCAGCAGCACGACGCCCAGTCCCGCCGCGACGACCGGCTCGACGGTGGCCGCCACGGAAGCCGGGGCTGCCGCGATCCGCTTCAGGGCGGCGAAGAAGAGCGCGTTCGCCCCCAGCACCGCGCCGAGGGCGAGGAGCAGCACGTACAGCCAGGCCCCGGGACCGCCCGGCAGGGCGGGCGGCCGACCCGCCAGCGGCAGGATCACCGCCAGAAGGAGCGTCCCTCCCATCATCTCGAGCGCGAGGACGCGGAGCGCCCCGTAGCGGGGCACCGCGAACCGGGCCACCAGCGTCGTGCCGGCGTACGCGAGGGCGGCCAGAAGTCCGCCGATCACGCCCGCCACCAGTCCCCGCACGCGGTCCGGGAAGACCTCTTCCACGCCCGTTCCGCCGAGCACGGTGAGGGCCGCTCCGGCCATCACGGCGACGGCCAGGAGAAGGCGCCGGGCGGTGACCTGCTCACCGAGCAGCGGACCGGCGAGGAGGGCCACGAGCACGGGCGCCGTGTACAGCAGGGCCGCGGCGCCCGCCACCCCTGTGCCCGCGATGCCGAACTGGTAGGCGATCTCGAACAGGGCCACGAGCGCTCCGCCGAGCCCCCCGACCAGGAGGAGCGCCGTGCGGTCCACGCGCCGCAGTGCCGGGCGCACGACCGCCAGCGCGGCGAGACCGGCGGCGGCCACGGCGATGCGCCAGAAGCCGACGGATGTGAGCTCGGCGCCCGTCGCGTAGAGAGCCGTGCTCAGCGGTCCGGTCGTACCCCACAGCGCTCCGGCGGCGACGGCGGCGGCGTAACCGGCGGCGGCCGTCGTCGGTCGCGCCGCGGACGCGGCGGGATGGGCGTGTGCTGGGTTCGCCAGGACGGTCTCCTCTCTGCCGGCGCAGCGGGCCGGCCCGCGCAGAAGCCCGGGCCGCGAAGGGGCGGGCGTGCCGACCGGACCGGGCAAGTGTAGCCGCGGAACCTGAGATCCGACAGATTTCAAGACGGTCCATGAGCGGACGCGAGACCGGTCTCCAGCAGGGAGGGTCCGATGCAGCCACGGCGTCGACTCGTGCTCGTGGAGGGCCTCACCGCGGGCCTCGCGGGCTATCTCGCCATCGTCCTGTTCTTCGGGGTGGCCAGCCTGCTGGCCGGCCGTTCCTTCTTCGCCGCCGCGATCGACCTCGGATCCGGGCTCGCCGGCACGGGGGCCCGCGGCGGGACCGCCGGCGCCGTGTTCGCGGTGAACGGACTCCACCTGCTCGCCTTCCTGGCGATCGGTACGGCCGCGGCGTGGCTCGTGCTGCAGGCGGAGAGACACCCCTCGTTCGCGATCGTCGTGCTGTACGCCGGCCTGGCCGGCTTCTTCCTCTCCCTGGCGGGTTTCACCGCCCTCGAGGCGAGCGGTGCCCGCGTGCCGGGCTGGGGGCTCGTCGCCGCCGCGAACATCCTGGCGGGCGTCGCGATGGGCGGGCTCCTGGTCCGGGCGCACCCCCGGGCCTGGACCGCCCTGCGGAGCGGAGCGGACCCCGAGACGGAGCATCCCTCGCCGGAGCGATGACCGCGCGATGATCCGACGCCCCATCGTTCGGGCGTGTACAGGGTCGCCGCCGCCTATGGACTGAGTGGGATCCGGCCCGTGCCCGTGCGGATCGAAGTGGCGGTCCGCAGGGGCACGCCCGGGATTCACGCGAGCGGGCTCCCGGCCGCCTCCGCGCGGGCGACGGCCGAGAGGGTCCGTGCCGCCGCCGCGGCGCTCGGGCGGCGGATCCCGGGCCTGCGGGTCACCGTGAACCTGGCGCCCGCGGATCTCCCCAAGGACGGCGCGGCGTTCGACCTCCCGATCGCGGCGGCGATCCTGGCGCGGCGGGGAGCCGACGTGGACCGCCGCCTGGCGCGGACGGCCCTCGTGGGCGAACTGGGCCTCAGCGGCGTTGTCCGGCCGGTCCGGGGCGTGCTCGCCTTCGCCCTGCACGCCGCCGGGGATGCGGGGATCGACACGCTCGTGGTACCGCGCGCCGGGCTGTCCGAGCTCGCCGGGCTGCACGAAGGGCGGTTGCGCATCTTCGGGGCGTCCGACCTCGGTGCGGTACTGTCGTGGCTGGAGGAGGGGGCGCCGCTCGCCCGCCCGCCCCGCGCGCCGCCGCCCGCTCCCGCGACCAACCACCCGGACCTGTCCGACGTGCGAGGCCAGTCCGCCGCCCGGCGGGCCCTCGAGATCGCCGCGGCCGGTGGGCACCATCTGTTGCTGAGCGGCGAGCCGGGGGCGGGCAAGACCATGCTCGCGAACCGGTTGCCCGGGCTTCTCCCGCCGCTCACGGCCGCCGAGGCGGTGGAGACGATGATGGTGCACGGGATCGCGTCCGGAGCGGCCGCCGGAGAGGCGGCGCGCGTGGCGCGACCGTTCCGGGCCCCGCACCACACCGTGACGGCCGCCGGGCTGCTCGGCGGGGGCAGCTCGCCCGCGCCGGGCGAAGTGTCCCTCGCGCACCGGGGGGTGCTGTTCCTGGACGAGCTCCAGGCGTTCCGCGCATCGGTGCTCGAGGGGCTGCGGGCACCGCTGGAGCAAGGATGCGTCCGGATCGTGCGGGCCCGCACCGTGGCCTCGTTCCCGGCCCGCTTCCAGCTCGTGGCCGCGATGAATCCCTGTCCCTGCGGCTATCGCACCTCCGGCACGGGTCGCTGCGTCTGCGACGAGGGAGCGGTGCGCCGCTACGTGGGCCGGATCAGCGGCCCCCTGCTGGACCGGTTCGACCTGCGGCTCGAGGTGCCGGCCGTGCCGTGGCGCGACATGCGTCCCGGCGCGGACGGGGGCGAGCGGACGGCCGCCGTGCGCGACCGGGTCCGGAACGCCCGGGAGCGAGCGCGCCGCCGGGCGGCCCGTCTCTCCTCGGCCGGGGCGTGCGCCGCCCTGTGCAACGCCGAGCTCCCGGGACCGGCACTGGCCGAGGCGTGCCGGCTCACCGCCGGGGCCGAGGCCCTGCTCGGCGAGGCGGCGGAGCGGCTGCCGCTCGGCGGCCGCGCGCAGCACCGGGTCCTGCGCGTCGCGCGGACGGTGGCCGACCTCGCCGGATCCGGCCGCGTCGAGGCCGGACACGTGGCGGAGGCGCTGCACTTCCGCGGGGGCGCGCCCGTCGTCGGCGGGTGAGGAGGCGTGGCCCGTCATCGCCCCCCGCCGCCGGCCCTCCGGCTCACTCCGCCGCCGGGGCCTCCACGGATCCCGGTGCCACCTCGGGCGCGGGGAGGGCGGCCGCGCGACCGCCCGGCGCCCGGCCGCGTCCCAGCGCGAGAAAGTTCGCCAGCAGCGCGTGGCCGGCCTCGGTGAGGACGGCCTCGGGATGGAACTGGACGCCCCACGCGGGACGCCTCCGGTGGCGCAGCGCCATGAGGATGCCGCCCTCCGTCCAGGCCAGGGGCACGAGGTCCGGGCCCAGCGAGCCCGGGTCCACCACGAGCGAGTGGTAGCGGACGACGGACAGGGGAGAGGGCAGGCCGGTGAACAGGTCCGTCCCGTCGTGCCGGATGCGGCTGCACTTCCCGTGCACGGGCGGACCCCGCACGACGCGGGCGCCGAACGCGGCCCCCAGGCACTGGTGCCCGAGGCAGACGCCGAGGGTGGGGACGTCCCGCGCCAGCCGGACCAGCTCGAGGCAGATTCCCGCCTCGCGCGGCGTCCGCGGACCGGGCGACAGGACGAGGTGCGTCGCGCCGGCGGCGAGCGCCTCGGCGGCCCCGATCCGGTCGTTGCGCACCACGCGGGTCGCTTCGCCCAGCTCCTCGAAGTAGCGCGCCAGGTTGTAGACGAACGAGTCGTAGTTGTCGATGAGGAGGATCACTGCAGCTCGTCCGTTCCCAGGGCCGCCGCGAGGGCCCGTCCCTTGTCCAGCGTCTCGCGGTACTCCGCGGCCGGGTCCGAGTCGGCCACCACTGCGCCGCCCACGTGGAACGTCGCCCGTCCGCCGCTCAGCACGGCCGTGCGGATCGCCACGGAGAGGTCCGCCGTCCCGGGGCCACCGAACCAGCCCATCGCGCCGTAGGCCGGTCCCCGGCGGACGGGTTCCAGCTCGGAGATGATCTCCATGGCCCGTGGTTTCGGCGCGCCGGTGACCGAGCCGCAGGGAAACGCGGCCCGCAGGAGGTCGACGATGCCGGTGCCCGGGCGCAGGCGGCCCTCGATCACCGAGACGAGGTGGTGCACGGTCGCGTACGACTCGAGCTGGAAGATCTTTCGCGGCCGGACGGTCCCGGGCCGGCAGACCCGCGACAGGTCGTTCCGCACGAGGTCCACGATCATCAGGTTCTCGGCCCGGTCCTTGGCGCTGGCCGTCAGTTCGGCCGCCAGGGCCCGGTCCCGGGCCGGCGTGTCGCCCCGGGGACGGGTGCCCTTGATGGGGCGCGCCTCCACCCGCCCCGCCGCGTCCACGCGGAGGAAGCGCTCCGGCGAGGCGCTCACGACCACCGCGTCGTGGCCCCGGAAGAACGCGCCGAACGGGGCGGGAGACCTCTCGCGCAACGCGAGGTGGAAGGCGAGCGGGTCGGGGGCGGCCGGCGCCACGAAGCGCTGCGCGAGGTTCACCTGGAAGATGTCGCCCGCCCGGATCCGCTCGATGGCCTCCCGTACCGCCGCCTCGTAACCGGGCCGGTCGAACGACGCCGCGAGGCCCGGCCGGCCGGTCGGCGCTCCGGGCGGCGGCGTGGCGAGCGCATCCGGGGAGGGTCGGCGCCCCGGGTCCGCCCCGGACGGAGCCTCCCCCCGCAGCCAGGCCGCTCCGGCGGCGAGCCGCTCTTCCCGGCGCCGGTGCGCCGCCGCCCCCCGCTCCGGCTGCCCCGTGGAGGCGATCCAGGCGGACCCGGCCGCATGGTCCCAGCCCAGCACCAGGTCGTAGAAGGCGATCTCCAGGTCGGGAACGTCGAGGTCGCGGTCTCGTGCCGGCGGAACGTCCTCCAGCTCGCGCAGGAGCTCGTAGCCGAGGAAGCCGGCGGCGCCGCCGGCGAACGTGTCTCCCGGGTCGCCCGGCCAGCGCACGAGCAGGCGGTGCAGCGCGTCGAAGGGGGGCCCCTCGACCGGGAAGGCGCCGGCCGCCCCGGCGAGATGGCAGCGTCCGTCCCGGCAGGTCAGGACGGCGAACGGGTCCGCCGCGATGAACGAGCGCCGGCCCGCCGATCCACCGGGCAGGGAACTGTCGAGCCACAGCGCCCCCGGCCTGCCGGCGAGACCTCGGAACACCTCGGACGGCTCGGGCCCTCCCCTGACCGCGAGACGCCCGGGGCCCGTCCGCTGCAGCCGCACGGCCGCCTCAGGTGGCGGGAGGCGCTGTCCGCCGCCCGCCGGTGCGGCGAACCGTGGCGCTCTGCCCGAACGACTCCTCCACTTCGATGACCAGATCGTCCGGCTCGGACACGCCGTGAGCCGCCAGCCGCTCCACGAGCCGCTCCGCGATCCAGCCGGCGAGCAGCTCCGCCGTCGTGTTGGCCACGGGCAGGAACGCGACGTCCTCCTCGGGGAACACGTAGCGCCGGTCGCCGTGCCGCACCTCCACGGAGCCGTCCCGCCGCTCGACGGACAGGGCCGGGTTGCCGGTGGGCAGCAGCATGCGGTGATCGAGGGGACGGAGGATTCCCTCCAGCTCGCGCTTCACCATCACGAAGTCCACCACCAGGCCGTGTGCATCGAGCGGGCCGGTCAGCTCGACGCCCGTGCGGTAGTTGTGGCCGTGCAGCGTCTCGCACTGCCCGCCCCCGTACGTGATGAAGTGCCCGGCGGCGAAGCCGAGGCACTCCTTCTCGACGCGGATCGCGTGAACGGGCATCTTCGTATCCTGGATGTTCACCCTGCGCACCTCCGGAACCGGGTCAAGGGATCCATCGTACGGCAGGGGCGTGGGGCGGGGAAAGGAGACCGGCGGCGCGCCGGAACCTCCGGGGCGGCTGCCGGCGTTGCACACGGACCGCGCGAGGTGGGGAAATGCGGGTGTTCGTCGCCATCCCGGTGCCGGCGGATCGGCGGGCGGCCATCGACAGGCTGGCCGGAGCGTTCCGGCGGGGTGGGGTCCGGGCCCGGTGGGTACGGCCCGAGCGGCTCCACCTGACCCTGCGCTTCCTCGGCGAAGTGCCCGAGGCGGAGGTCGCCGGGATCGTGCGGGCGCTCGACGGCGCCGTCGCGTCGCGGCCGTCGTTCCGCCTGCGGTTCGGGCGGCCCGGGGCCTTTCCCTCGCCGCGCCGGCCGCGCGTGCTGTGGCTGGGCGTGGAGGCCGACGCGGCGCTCGGCGGGCTGTACGCGGACGTCGAACGCGCCCTGGCCGCCGTCGGGCACCCGGGCGATGGGAAGGCGTTCCGTCCGCACCTGACGCTGGGCCGCGTCCGCCCCGGAGGCGGGCCGGCGGCGGCCGAGGCGCTGGCGCGCGCCACGTGCGGGGCGGAAACGGTCGACGGTTTCGAGGTGTCGCGGGTGGATCTCGTGTGCAGCGTTCCCGGCCCGGCGGAGTACGAGCACCGGACGCTGCACACGGCGTTTCTCGCGAACGATTGAGCGGTGGCCCGCCGTGCGGGCCGCCCGGACGGAAGGCGCGGTTCGTCCGCGCTCGCCGGGAGAGGAGAGGGGCGGGTGGGAAGAAGACGCCGGTCGGGAATCGGATGTCTGCTCGCGGTCGCGCTCGTGGCGGCCGGGGCGTGGGCGTTCCGCGCTCCCCTGTCGCGGCTCGCGGGGCGGATCGAGCTGGCTCCCGCCTCCCAGCCGAGCGAGGCCCTGGCGCGGCGGGCCGAGGCCCGGATCCGGGAGCTGGCGGACCCGGACGGGGGAACGGTGCGCCTCTCCGAGGCCGAACTGCAGAGCCTGCTCACGTATACGTGGGGTCCCCTGCTCGCCGCGGGGATCGAGGACCCGACGGTGGAGGTCCGCGACTCCACCCTCGTCCTGACGGCCCGGTTGCGGCCGGAGCACCTGTCCGGCGTCGCGCCGCCGGAGGTGATCCGGGACATCCTGGCCGACACGGCACGCCTCGCGGTAGAGCTCGTGCCGGAGGTGCGCGAGCCGGGGACCGGGGCGCTGCGGGTGATCGCCCTGCAGGCCGGCCCGATCGTCGTTCCGGCGCTGGCGATTCCCCTGCTGCTGCCCCGCCTGCAGATTCCCGGGGTGCGCGCGGCCGGTCCCCGCCTCCTCGTCCCGCTGCCGCCGCACATCACGGAGGTGCGGACGGGACCCGGAGGGCTCGAGTTCCGGCGTGGCACGACCACCGGCGCGGCGAGCGCCTCGAACGATGCCGCGGTCCGTGCCGCCGCCCGCCGGCGGGGGCGTGGAAACCGGGGCGCAACGGCGGGGTTGCATTGGAGTTGATATTCTGTTGAGGGTCCGGATGTAGCGTTTCGGCCCCGGACAGACACGAGACAGACACGATCACGTGGAACCGGGAACGGGGAGAATGGCGAAGAGCGAACGACAGAAGGGGACGGCGCACCGGACCGGGGATTCGGGTTCGGTGGGCCGCTGGCTGTGGGAGTGGACGAAGTCGGGGGCCGTGGCGCTCCTCCTCTTCCTGCTCGTCCGGACGTTCGTGGTCGAGGCGTTCCAGATCCCGACCGGGTCGATGGAGAACACCCTCCTGGTGGGAGACTTTCTCCTCGTGAACAAGATGGTTTACGGAGCGGAGATTCCCGGCACGAGCCTGCGCCTGCCGGCCCTCGATCCCCCGGGGCGCGGCGACATCGCGGTCTTCGAGCCGCCGGAGCGGGCCGGCCAGGTGGCGAACACGAACTACGTGAAGCGGATCGTCGGCCTGCCGGGCGACACCCTCATGATGGTCGACGGCCAGCTGTACCGGAACGGCGTGGCGGTCGCCGAGCCGTACGCGAAGCACAGCCGACCCTTCGAGGATCCGCGCAGTCCGCAGTTCGACTGGCAGCGCTCCCATCTCGTGCGGGCGGACGGGCGGCGGGTGCAGGAGTACCGGCCGACCCGCGACAACTGGGGTCCGATCGTCGTCTCACCGGACAGCTTCTTCGTGATGGGCGACAACCGGGACAACTCGGAGGACTCCCGCTACTGGGGCTTCGTTCCTTCCGATGCGGTGAAGGGACGGCCGCTGGTGATCTACTTTTCCTACGACAGGAACAAGATGGTGCCGTTTCCGTGGATCACGGAGATCCGCTGGGGGCGGCTCCTGAGTCCCATACACTGAGCGATCCGGCGGACCCGGCCGCCCCTGGCGACCGGTATGCGGCCTCCGCCCCGGTACTGACCTGCAGACATCCGGTTCGCCCATGTCGAGGAGAGAAGAGTCCGAGTCGAACGCGCTCGGAATGTACCTGCGCGAGATCGCGGTTCAGCCCCGTCTCGACCGTGAGGCGGAGGTCGAGCTGGCCCGCCGCATCCGGTCCGGGGACAGCGCCGCGCTCGAGACGCTGGTGGGGGGAAACCTGCGGTACGTGGTGGCCATGGCCCGTCGCTTCGAGGGGCACGGCGTTCCGCTGTCCGACCTGGTCACCGAGGGCAACCTCGGGCTCCTGCGCGCGGCGCGGAAGTTCGACGAGACGAGAGGGGTCCGCTTCGTATCGTACGCGGCCTGGTGGGTCCGGCAATCGATCCTCGCCGCCCTGTCGGAAGGGGCCCGCATCGTCCGCTATCCGTCCGGCCGGATCGACACGGCGCAGCGGATCACGCGCGTCGCGCGCCGGCTCGCGCAGTCCCTCGGGCGGGAGCCGCGCATCGAGGAGATCGCCGAGGAGGTCGGCATGACTCCGCAGGAGGTCGCCGACGCCCTGACGGCGCGCGCCGGATACGTGTCGCTCGACGCGGCCGTCGCCGGGCACGCCGCCTCGACGCTGCTCGACCTGGTCCAGGACCCGGGCGGCGTGGACCTGGACGAGAAGGCGGACCGCGAGGCGCTGCGGGAGGCGATCGAGGACGGCCTGACCCGGATTCCCGAGCGGGAGGCGGACATCGTCCGGCGGTACTACGGGCTCGGTGCGGAGCCGCCGCAGACGCTGGAGGAGATCGCCGGGCACGTGGGCCTGTCCCGGGAGCGGGTCCGGGCCATCAAGGACCGGGCGCTCATGCGGCTTCGGCTGGGCGAATCCGGCGACCGGCTGGATACGTTCCGGTCCGATTGACGCGCCGTCGGCCGGGCCCTGGAGCGCCCCGCCGTGTCGTCCCGCGGCCCGGCCGCACGCGGGTTGACACGTTCGATGAGGCTCGGTAGGTTCCTCGGCTGCGAGTGGATCGATGCGGCCGCCCTTGCCACACGCGGGGCGGCCGGCTTTTTCTCCCCACGACGCCGGAAGCGATTCGTGGCGCGTGCGAACGGGCGACGCGGTGATGAAGACGTATTCAGTCAAGGGCGGTGAGATCCAGCGGGACTGGTTCGTGGTGGATGCCCGCGACCAGGTGCTCGGGCGCCTGGCCACGCGTGTCGCCTCGGTCCTCAAGGGGAAGCACAAGCCGACGTACAGCACGCACCTGGACGTGGGCGATTTCGTGATCGTCGTGAACGCGCGGGACGTCCGGTTGACGGGCCGTAAGGCGGACCAGAAGGAGTACTTCCGCCACAGCGGCTACATGGGAGGCGAACGGCGCATCCCCTATCGGACGATGATGGCCCGCTACCCGGAGCGCGTCATCGAGCTGGCCGTGAAGGGCATGCTGCCCAAGAACGCGCTGGGGCGTCGGCAGCTGTCCAAGCTGAAGGTGTACGCGGGACCCGATCATCCGCACGCGGCGCAGCAGCCCCGCGCGCTGGAGTTCTGAGACACGCAGGCCCCGCAGCAACCAGACCGGTGCCGGAGGAAGCTTGACGGATCAGACGAAGTTCCAGGCGGTAGGGCGCCGCAAGGCGGCGGTCGCGCGAGTGTGGCTGACCCCCGGCGGGGCCGGCTGGAGGATCAACGGGCGGTCGCTGGAGGAGTACTTCCCGCAGCTCCGCCACCAGGAGATGGTGCGCAAGCCGCTCCAGGTCATCGACGACGTGGGCCCGTTCGACGTCCACATACGCGTGCGGGGCGGCGGTCCGACCGGCCAGGCCGACGCGATCCGCCTGGCCATCGCCCGCGCCATCCTCTCGTCGGACGAGGAAACGCGACAGACGCTGCGCGCGCACGATCTCCTGACGCGCGATCCGCGTGTCGTGGAGCGCAAGAAGCCGGGCCGGCCGAAGGCCCGCAAGCGCTTCCAGTTCTCGAAGCGCTGATCCAGGGCCGCCACACCGACCGACATCGACCAGCGAGCACGGGACCCCATGACTGAAGTCGGACTGAAGGAACTCCTGCAGGCGGGCGTGCACTTCGGGCACCAGACGCACCGCTGGAACCCGAAGATGCGCCGGTACATCTTCGCCGAGCGCGGCGGGATCTACCTGATCGACCTCAAGAAGACGCTGCGGGAGCTGAACCGGGCGCGCGCCCTCGTCGGCGAGACCGTCCGTGCGGGCGGCGGCGTCCTGTTCGTGTGCACCAAGCCGCAGCTCGCCCCGATCATCCGGGCGGAGGCGGAGCGCGTGGGCACGTTTTACGTCACCGAGCGCTGGCTCGGCGGCATGCTCACGAACTTCCAGACGATCAAACAGAACATCCGCCGCCTCAAGGAGCTGGAGAGAGGCTCCGAGGAGGGGGCGTTCGAGTTCTACACGAAGAAGGAAAAGCTGCTGCTCGAGCGGGAGCGCCAGAAGCTGGACCGGTACCTCTCCGGCATCAAGGACATGAATCGCCTTCCCGGCGTCGTGTTCGTGGTCGACGCCAAGAAGGAGGAGATCGCGGTCCGCGAGGCGAACCGTCTCGGGATCCCCGTGGTGGCCATCGCCGACACGAACGCGGATCCGGACATGCTGACCGTGCCCATCGCGGGCAACGACGACGCGATTCGGTCCGTGTCCCTGATCACCCGGGCGATCTGCGACGAGATCGAGGCCGCCCGGCGCGACAAGCCGAAGGGCGAGGCCGCCGAGGAGGAGGGCGAGGTCTACACGTACTCGACCGAGACGGGAGAGGCGGAAGCGGCGGGCCCGACCAAGCGGCGGAAGCGGCCGCGGCGCCGGCCGAAGCCGGAGCTCATCAAGCGGCGGCTGCATCCGACCGATCCCGAGCCGGGCAGCGCGGAGACGGCGGACGACTCGGAGGGGCCGGCCGGCGCGTCCGAGGAGGCCGGTTCCGAGGACGTCGCTGCCGCGGACGAGACGTCCGGGACGGTGACGGACGCCGGCGGTGGCGAGCCGGAAGCCAAAGAAGCCGGGGCCGCGCCCGCGGCGGAGCGCGACAGGGAGGCCGGCGGCTCTCCCTGATCCGCGGGGCGGCGGGCCACCTCGGTGGCCCTTTTTTTTTGGGGAAGTCGGATTTCACACGGAGAACCGGGCCCGACCGGCCGCGACGCATGCGCGCCACGTGGCCTCCGGGACCCAGAGCGAGGAGAGCAGGCAGAGATGTCCGGGATCACGGCACAGGCGGTGAAATCCTTGCGCGACCGCACGGGCGCGGGAATGATGGATTGTAAGAAGGCCCTGTCCGAGGCCGGCGGCGACGAGGAGAAGGCGATCGACCTGCTCCGCCAGTGGGGCAGCGCCAAGGCGGCGAAGCGCGCCGGTCGCGACACGACCGAGGGAAGCGTGCAGATCGTCGAGAGCGGGGACGCCACCGCGATGGTGGCGGTGGCGAGCGAGACGGATTTCGTGGCGCGCAACGCGGACTTCCAGGAGTTCGCGCGCCGGCTCGCCGAGGCGGTCGCCGCCTCGGATCTCGATTCCGGCCGGCCGGTGGACGGCGAGACGCTGCTCGCTCGCCCGGCGTTCGCGCCCTTCGCGAACGAGGTGGCCGACCTGCGCTCCCGCATCGGCGAGAACATCCAGGTGCACCGGGCGGTGCGCTTCGCGGCGGCCCCGGATCGGGCCCTCGGCAGCTACCTTCACTTCGACGGCAAGCGCGGAGTCGTGGTGGAGCTCGAAGGGGCGGAGGGAGACGATGCGCGCGCGGTGGCGGGCCAGGTCGCGATGCACGTGGCGGCGACCCGTCCGGCCGGGGTGACCCCGGAGGACATCCCGGCGGACGTGCGAGACCGGGAACGGGCCGTGCTGGCGGAACAGACGAAGGCCGAGGGCAAGCCCGAGGCGATCGTCGAGCGGATCGTGGAGGGACGGATGCGGAAGTTCTTCGAGCAGCAGGCGCTTCTCCTGCAGCCGTTCGTGCGCGAGCCCGACGTGACGGTGGGCGAGCTGCTGGGGCGGCACGGCGAGGCCGTGACGGTACGCGGCTTCGCGCGGTTCGAGATCGGGGAGTGAGGCGCCGGCCGTGACCGGATTGCGCTATCCCCGGGCCCTGGTGAAGCTCTCCGGCGAGTCGCTCGCCGGGGCCCGTGGATTCGGCATCGAGCCGCAGGTCGTCGAGACCCTCACCGGCGAGATCGGTGCCGTACACGCCGCGGGGGTGAGGCTGGGCCTCGTGGTGGGGGGCGGAAACATCGTCCGCGGCACCGAGGCCAGCCGCGAGGGCATGGACCGGGTGTCCGCTGACTACATGGGCATGCTGGCCACCGTGATCAACGCCCTCGCCCTCCAGGACGCGCTCGAGCGCTCGGGCGTGGAGACGCGCGTGATGACGGCGATCCGCATGGAACAGCTGGCGGAGCCGTACATCCGGCGCCGCGCCCTGCGGCACCTCGAGAAGGGGCGCGTCGTGATCTTCGCGGGCGGTACCGGCAACCCGTACTTTTCCACCGACACGGCGGCGGTTCTCCGGGCCATCGAGATGGAGGCCGACGTCATCCTGAAGGCGACGAAGGTCGACGGCGTGTACTCGGCCGACCCGGCCGAGCATCCCGAGGCGGAGTTCCTCGAGGAGCTGACCTACCGGGACGTGATCAACAACGAGCTGCAGGTGATGGACGCGGCTGCCATGTCGCTGTGCCGGGAGAACCAGCTTCCCGTCATCGTGCTCAACATCCGCCGGCCGGGGGCGATTCTCTCCGCCCTGCGGGGAGAGCGGATCGGGACGCTCGTAACCTGAGAGGTGGCGAAATGACGAGCCCGACGCTCAAGGAAGCTTCTACCCAGATGGACCGGAACGTGGAGGCCGTGCAGCGCGAATTCGCGGGCGTCAGGACGGGCAAGGCCTCGCCGGCGCTTCTCGATGTCGTGCAGGTGGAGGCGTACGGGTCGCGCATGCCCCTGAAGCAGACCGCATCCGTGTCCGCGCCGGAGCCCCAGCTGCTGGTCGTCCAGCCGTGGGATGCGAACCTCGTGAACGCCGTGGCGAAGGCGATCCAGTCGGCCGACCTGGGACTGAACCCCTCCGTGGACGGCAACCTGATCCGGGTCTCGATCCCCGCCCTCACCGAGGAGCGGCGCAAGGACATGGTGAAGCTCCTGCACAAGTTCGCCGAGGAAGGGCGCATCGCGGTGCGGCACGCCCGCCAGAAGGCGAAGTCCGAGATCGAGGCGAAGGTCAAGGAGGGGGAGATCGGCGAGGACGAGGGTCGGCGGCAGATGGACGCCGTGCAGAAGCTCACCGACGAGCACATCGCGCGCATCGACGAGATGCTGGAGCACAGGGAAGCCGAGGTGATGGAGGTCTGATCGACATGCGCGAAGATGCTCCACCGGTCCGCCCGACGACGGATCCGGACGCCGACCGGCGTCCCCCGCTGCCGCGCCCGCTCGACGCGGGGCGCGCCCTCGACATCTACGTGCGGGGCAAGGGGCGCGGGTGGTCGCAGGACCGCAAGCTCGCCGCCGCGCCGCCGCGGCCCGTGGCGCCCCGGCCGGCCGGATCCGCCGCGCCGCCCGCGGCGCGCGGAGCGCCGGTTCCGGTCCCGCAGCGCCTGCGGTTTCACCGGGGCGCGAGCCGCTGGCGGGACGTCCTCCCCCCCTCCGCCGCGCCACGGCCCGGGCGCGACACCGACTGACGGCGCGTCACCCGGACCGGGCCCGGAGTGCACGGGGTCCGGCGGAGGAGCTCCGTGCCGCCCTCGCCGCCCGGCCGGACCTCCTGCCGGATGGCTCCCGCGTGCTCGTCGCCTTCTCGGGCGGCCCCGATTCCACGGCCCTTCTCCTGCTGCTCGCGGAGCTGCGGGCGGAACGGCGGCTCACCCTGCACGCGGCGCACTTCGATCACCGCCTGCGGGACGGATCCTCCGACGTCGCCCGCCGCTGCGCGGCCACGGCGGCCCGCCTCGGGGTGCCATGTCGCCTCGGCGCGCCGGCCCGGCCGCTGCGTCGGTCCCAGGCGGCATTCCGTGATGCCCGGCTCGCCTTCCTGCGCCGGGAGGCACGTGTGGCGGGCGCGGACCGCATCGCGCTCGGACACCAGGCCGACGACCAGGCGGAGACCGTGCTGTTCCGCGTCCTGCGGGGCACGGGGCTGCGGGGACTCGCGGGCATTCCCTGGCGGCGGGGCCCCTTCGTGCGGCCGCTGCTCGGAATCCGGCGGTCGGAGCTGGCCGGGTTCGTCGCATCGCGCGGCGTGATGGCCGAGGCGGATCCGGCGAACGAGGATCTCCGCTGGACCCGGACGCGCATGCGGCGGGTGCTCGGTCGGCTGTCGGCCGACGGGACCGACGTGGTGGGGGACCTGTGCCGTCTCGCGGACGAAGCCCGCCGGGTGGACCGGTTCCTCGATGCACGCGCCGCGGTCTTGCTGCGGCGCGCGGCTCGGGAGTCCGCGTCCGCCGGGTCCGTGCGCCTCGACCGGGACATCCTCGGCGAAGCCCCCCGGGAGCTGCGCGCGAGGGCGCTGCGCCGCCTGGCGCGGGCGTCCGGCATCGACCTCACGCGGGGAGGAACCCGGGCCGGGGAGGAGTTTATCAGGCGGGGCCCGAGCGGCGGCACGGTGGACGTCGGTGGCGGCCTGTGGCTGGAGCGTTCGTTCGATGAGATCGTGCTGCGTGGCCCGACCGGCCCGGCCGGCGACCCGGTCCGGCGGATGCCGGGCGCAGGCGCAGGAGATGCCCTGCGCATGGCGGGCGTGCGGGGAAGGGGCGCCGCGCGGGCGGGCGACCGGGTGGCACGCATTCGCTGGAGCGGCGAGGCGCCGGCGGGAACCGGCGGGGCGGTCGCGCGCGTTGCCCTGCGCGTTCCACGCGGGCATTTTCCCCTCAGCCTGGGGCCCTGGCTGCCGGGCCAGCGGATTCGTACGACCGCCGGGACGCGAAAGCTGAAGAAGACGTTCGGCGAGTCGCGCGTGCCCCGGGAGGACCGGCGGCGCCGGTTCGTGCTCGCGGATCGCGCGGGTCGGGTGCTGTGGGTCGAGGGGGTAGCGACGGCCGCGGACGCCGTGCCGGCTCCGGACGCAAACCTGTGGATCGAGGTCGAGGATGTCTGAGCGAGCGACCGGAGCGGTTCCGGAGACGGTCCGCGGCTGGCTGGCCCGGAACGGCGGGCAGCCGCTCCACTCCGTCGTATACACTCCGGACGACATCGCCCGCCGGGTGCGCGAGATGGCCGCTTCCATCACGGCGCACTACCCGCCGGGGGAAGACCTGCTCGTCCTGGGACTGCTCAAGGGGTCGTTCATCTTCCTGAGCGACCTGGTGCGCTGCATCGAGCGGCCGCTGCACGTGGACTTCATCGTGGCCTCGAGCTACGGCGCGGGCACCACGAGCTCGGGCGACGTGAAGCTCCTGTACGACCCGACGGCGCCGATCGAAGGCCGGCACATCCTGCTCGTCGAGGACATCGTCGACAGCGGCAATACGATCCGGCGGCTGTCGGGGGCGCTGCGGGAGCGGCGGCCCGCCTCCCTGGAGCTGTGCGCACTGCTGCATAAGCACCTGGCCCGGGACCTGTCCCTGGACGCACGCTGGGTGGGGTTCGACGCCCCGCCGGACTTTCTCGTCGGCTACGGGCTGGACCACGCCGAGGACTTCCGGCACCTGCCCTTCGTGGCGAAGATCGAGAGCTGACGGCCGCGGGGCCGGAGGGAACGGACGGACATGACGAAGCCAGACGAAAAGCGCCCCGAGGGCGGGCCGAACCGGTTCCTGCGGACGGCCTCGTTCTGGGCGCTCATCGTCCTCATCCCCCTGGCGATCTTCCAGGTGATGGACACGTCCCGGCGGGCCGAGAAGGAGCTGAGCTACAGCGAGTTCCAGGCCTTCCTCAAGGCGGACAACATCGCCCGGGTCACGATCTCCGAGGCGCGCAAGATCGAGGGCGAGTTCCGGCGTCCCCTGCAGGAGCAGGGCGTCGAGATCGGGCACTTCCGCACGCTGCTGCCCACCGACGCGAGCCAGGATCTCCTGGACCGCCTCGAGGAGGCGGGCGTGGAGGTACAGGCCAAGGACTCGGGCGCGAACTGGATCGGCGTCCTCGTCTCCATCCTGCCCTGGGTGCTGATCATCGGGCTCTGGTTCTTCTTCTTCCGGCAGATGCAGGCCGGCGGCTCCCGGGCGTTCAGCTTCGGGAAGTCCAAGGCGAAGCTCCTGACGGGCGACACGCCGAAGGTGACCTTCGCCGACGTGGCCGGGGCGGACGAGGCGAAGGAGGACCTCCAGGAGATCATCGAGTTCCTCAAGGATCCGGCCAAGTTCCGTCGGCTCGGCGGGAGGCTTCCGAAGGGGGCGCTGCTCGTCGGCCCCCCGGGAACCGGGAAGACGCTCCTCGCCCGCGCCGTGGCGGGCGAGGCCGGGCGTCCCTTCTTCTCGATGTCGGGCTCCGACTTCGTGGAGATGTTCGTGGGCGTGGGCGCCAGCCGGGTGCGCGACCTGTTCGAACAGGGGAAGGCGCACGCGCCGTGCATCATCTTCATCGACGAGATCGACGCGGTGGGCCGCCATCGCGGGGCGGGGCTCGGCGGCGGACACGACGAGCGCGAGCAGACCCTCAACCAGCTCCTCGTGGAGATGGACGGGTTCGAGTCGAACGAAGGCGTGATCCTGCTCGCCGCCACGAACCGGCCGGACGTGCTCGACCCGGCCCTCCTGCGGCCGGGCCGCTTCGACCGCCAGATCGTGGTCGACAACCCGGACGTGAAGGGCCGCGAGGGGATCCTCAAGGTCCATGTGCGGGAGATCCCGCTGGGCGACGACGTGAACCTGAAGGTCCTCGCCAAGGGAACGCCCGGCCTGTCGGGCGCCGACCTGGCGAACATCGTGAACGAGGCCGCCCTCCTGGCGGCGCGCCGGGACCGCGACCGGGTCTACATGACGGACTTCGAGGAGGCGAAGGACAAGGTGATGCTGGGCGCGGAGCGCAAGAGTCTCGTCCTCTCGGAGGAGGAGCGTCGCGTCACCGCGTTCCACGAGTCGGGCCACGCGGTGATCGCGCTGCGCGTCCCGGGGCTGGACCCGTTGCACAAGGTGACGATCGTGCCCCGGGGCAGGGCCCTGGGACTCACGGCCTCGCTGCCCGAGGAGGACCGGCACAACTACACGAAGGACTGGCTGGAGGGGCAGCTCACGATGCTGTTCGGCGGCCGCGTCGCCGAGGAGCTCGTGTTCGGGGAGGGTAAGATCACGACCGGCGCCGGCAACGACATCGAGCGCGCCACCAACCTGGCGCGCCGCATGGTCACACAGTTCGGCATGTCCGAGGCGGTGGGCCCGATGGCGGTGGGCGACCAGGAGCACGAGATCTTCCTGGGCCGCGAGCTCAGCCAGCGCCGGGAGGTGAGCGAGAAGACGGCGCAGGTGGTGGACGCGGAGATCAAGCGGATTCTCGACACGGCGTACGCCGCGGCCGAGCGGGTGCTGACGGAGAACCGGGAACTGCTGGACGGCATCGCCCGGGCGCTGCTGGAGCGCGAGACGCTCGACGCCGACGACATCCGTCTCCTCGATGCGGGAGAGCCCCTTCCGCCGCTTCCGCCGGCCGGCGAGCCGGAGCGGGCCATCCCGGAGGAAGTCCCGGCGCGTCCGGATCCCCGGGCCGGGGAATCTCCGCTCGAGGGCCCGGGGGGCGACCCGTCCCCCGTACCGGCCTGACGGTGTCGAACGAGCCGCCGCGGACCGGGCGCCCGCCGTTCGGCAGCTGGCGGGCCCGTGACCGGCGGTTCGCGCTCGAGCGGCCCGTCGTGCTGGGGATCCTGAACCTCACGCCGGACTCCTTCTCCGACGGCGGTCGCTGGCGGGATCCCGGAGCCGCGCTCGCCCATGCGCGCCGCATGTGTGACGAGGGCGCGGACCTGGTCGACGTGGGCGGGGAGTCGACGCGTCCCGGCGCCGCGGCCGTGGACGCCGCCGAGGAGTGGCGGCGGATCGGGACCGTGGTGGCGGCGCTCGCCGCGGAGGCTGTTCCCGTCTCGGTGGACACGACGAAGCCGGAGGTCGCCGCGCGGGCCCTGGACGCCGGTGCGGTGGTCGTGAACGACGTGTCCGCGCTGTCCGCATCGCCGGGCATCGCCGACCTGTGTGCCCGCACGGGAGCGGGCCTCGTGCTGATGCACATGCGGGGGGACCCGCGCACTATGCAGGACGACGTGAGCTACGGCGCGCTCGTTCCGGAGGTCGCCCGCTACCTGGAGGGCCGCGCCGCCCTGGCCCGCGAGCGGGGCGTCCCGGCGGACGGGATCGTGGTGGATCCGGGCATCGGGTTCGGGAAGTCGCCGGAGGGGAACCTGGAGCTCATCGCCGGCTGCGGCACGTTCGCCGGGCTCGGGTATCCGGTGCTGGTGGGGCCATCGCGCAAGTCGTTCATCGGCGAGCTTCTCGGCCTTCCCCTGCGGGAGCGCCTGGAGGGCACGCTCGCCGCCTGCGTGGCGGCCCTCGAGCGGGGCGCCCGCCTGTTCCGGGTGCACGACGTGGCGGCAGTGCGACGGGCCCTGGACCTCGCGGAGCGGATCCGCCGGACGACGCCGTCCGGCACGGTGCCCCCGGTCCCGGCGGGCATGCCGGGCGGCTGAGCGGAACGGAGGGGACGGGCGATGCAGGCGCTGTTCGAGTACTTCAGCTTTCTGCGCCTCGACTGGAAGGATCTCGCCGAGATCCTGATCGTCGCCTGGATCGTATACCGCATCCTGCTCGTCTACACCGGGACGCGCGCCTTCCAGGTCCTCGTGGGCCTCGTCCTGCTCGTCACCGTCTACGTCGCTTCGGGTGCGCTCGGCCTCCGCCTGATCCCGTACCTCCTGTCGCAGATCTTCACGTACGGCGCCTTCGCGCTCATCGTGATCTTCCAGCCGGAACTCCGCGCGGCGCTCGCCCGTTTGGGCCGCAGCCGGCTGTTCCAGCTGTTCGCGCGGCTGGAGCGGCAGGAGGTTCTCGAGGAGGTGGTGCGGGCCGCCGACCGGCTCGCCCGGGCGAAGGTGGGCGGCATCATCGCGATCGAGCAGGAGGTGAACCTGCTCGACCACGTCGATCACGGGACGCCGATCGACGCGACCCTGACGGCCGAGCTGCTCGCGACGATCTTCACGCCGTATTCGCCGCTGCACGACGGGGCGGTGATCGTGAAGGGCGACAAGATCGCGTACGCGGGCTCGGTCATCCTGCGCCTGTCGGAGTCGCCTGCCGTGGACCGGGCCCTGGGGACGCGCCACCGTGCGGCCCTCGGGCTGTCGGAGGAGACGGACGCCCAGGTCGTCGTGATCTCCGAGGAGACGGGACAGATCTCGCTGGCGCGTGGAGGGCGCCTGTTCCGGGGCCTGAAGCCCGACGAGCTCCACCGGCGCCTCGAGACGGGGAGCGGGGAGGCGGAGCCCGCGCCACCGCCGGCCGCGTCGGCCGAGGGCGGGCACGAGTCGGCGCTGGCCGGCGGGGGCGGCTGAGTGCGTTGACGGGATTCGGAGCGCGCCGTAGACTGGATCGACTCGGCGCCGGTGGGAGGAACCGTCGGACAACGGAGCGGATCGCGTGCAAGACACCAGTTACGAGCTGCTGACGATCTACCACGACGGGGGCTTCATGATGCTCCCGCTCGTCCTCTGCTCGCTCGTCGCCCTGGGCGTGATTCTCGCCAAGGCGTGGACGCTCCTCGTGGCGCACCGCGACTCGAAGAAGCTGCTGGCCGAAATCCAGGAGCTCGGCGAGGGCGGCCGGCTCGACGACGCGATCCAGCTGGCCCGCGAGACGCGAGGCCCCGTGGCCGCCATCCTGCTGACGGGCCTGCGGCGCGTGAAGGAAGGTGGCTCGCAGAAGGAGATCGGCAAGGCGATCTCGACCACCGGAACGATCGAGCTGGACTTTCTCGAGCGAGGCCTCACGGTGCTCGCCACGATCGCGAACGTGGCGCCGATGCTCGGCTTCCTGGGCACGGTGATCGGAATGATCGCCGCGTTCGCCGCGATCGAGGAGGCCGGGCAGGTGGAGCCCGCGCTCGTCGCGTCGGGCATCAAGATCGCCCTGATCACCACCGCATCGGGCCTGGCGATCGCCATTCCCGTGCACGTGGCGTACAACTACTTCGTGTCACGGGTGGACACGCTGATCTCGGACATGGAGAAGGGGGCGCAGGCGGTGCTCGACCTGATCTGGCGCCTCCAGAAGGAGCAGCGGCTCTGAGCGTGAGCCGGACCGCGGGTGCCCCCCGCGGGTAGATCACGGCACGGAGCCGGGCCGAACCCCAGGACGAAAGAGCGACGATGGCGATCCTGAAGCGGAAGGAACGGGTGTCGGACGAGATTCCGACGGCCTCGATGGCGGACATCGCGTTCCTGCTCCTCGTGTTCTTCCTCACCACCACGGTGTTCAACGAGGAGAAGGGCCTTCCGATCGTCCTCCCCGAGGAGGCCGAGACTCAGGAAGTGTCCGCGAAGAACATCATCTTCTTCCTCATCCGGCCGGACGGCTCCGTGACCGTGAAGCGGGGCGAGAGCCAGGAGGAGCAGGTGATTCCCTACGACCAGGTCGACGTGCTGCTGCGGCAGGAGCTGCAGCAGAACGCGAACCTGATCGCCGCGATCAAGACGGATCCCGGGGCCGCCTACCGGCACATGATCAACGTGCTGGACGAAGTGAAGCTGGCGGGCGCCGAGCGGATCTCCCTGCAGATGCTCGAGGAGTGAGATGGCGAAGGGAAAGGGCTTCAGCCGGAAGTCGGGTGCGGACAGCGAGATCCCGTCCTCGTCGATGGCGGACATCGCGTTCCTCCTCCTGATCTTCTTCATGGTCTCGACCGTGTTCCGCCGCGAGCGGAACGTTCCGATCGACTGGACGACGGCCCAGGCTACTCAGAAGATCGATGAGAAGCGCAAGAACATCCTGCACGTCTGGGTGGACCAGGACGGCACGGTGTTCATCAACGACCAGGTCGTGCCGCAGGAGATCATCTCCGAGGTCATCCGGCCCATCTATTCGGAGAACCGCGAGCTCGTGGTCGCGATCCGGGGAGACCGGGACGTCCCGTACACCGACATCAACACGGTGACGAAGCAGTTGCAGGCGGCGGGGGCGGTCCGCGTCACGTTCGCCACGCGAGTCGAGCAGCGCGTGCAGCGCGCGAGGAGGTGACGATGAACAACCCTCTCGAGGACAGTGGAGCCCGGAGAAACCGGCTGAAGGAGCGCCGGGAAGGCGATGCCGCCTGGCTCACGGCGAACGACCGGTTCAAGCAGGCGTACGGCGGATGGACGTGGATGGGCGTGCTGGGGGCGATCTTCCTCCATTTCGCCCTGTTCGCCTGGTTCCCGCAGCTGCAGGCGGCCGACATCGGCACGGTGACCGACGAGATCGTGTCCATCGACCTGCCGCCCGAGGTGAAGATCCCGCCGCCGCCGGAGCAGATCGCCCGCCCGGCTACGCCGCGCGTGTCGGCGGACGTGAACATGGACGAGGACGTCACCATCGCGCCGACCACCTTCGAGGACAACCCGGTCGAGAACCTGCCGCCGCCGCCCGAGGGCGCCCGGCCGTCCGACGTGCCCTCCTACATCCCGCGCGACGTGGAGCCGCGGATGAAGAACGGCGCGGAGATCTCGCGTGTCCTGCAGCGGCTGTACCCGCCGATGCTGCGGGAGGCCGGGATCACGGGCGAGGTCACGCTGTGGGTGTTCGTGGACGAGAACGGACGCGCGGCCAAGTCGCAGGTCCAGAAGTCGAGCGGCTACCCGGCGTTCGACAATGCCGCGCAGCAGGTGGTGGAACAGATGCGCTTCTCGCCCGCGATGAACCGTGACAAGCCCGTCGGCGTGTGGGTGGCGCAGCGGATCGACTGGAGAATCACGAGCTGATTCCGCCGGCCCCCGGGGCCGGGTCCCGTCGGACGGGGACGCCACCGCAGAGGGGCCGGCCGCGCCGCGCGTGGCCGGCCCTGTCGCATCCGGTCCGGTACGCGTCGCCGCCGCGCCTTCCCGGGCGCGTTGCCCGGCCCCATCCCGGCGGCTAGACTCCGCGCCGTGAACGAGACCCAGCTGGGGGAGCGCATCGCCCGGGTCCGGACCCGGGTGGAAAGGGCGGCGGAGCGCAGCGGCCGCGACGCGGCCGCGGTTCGCGTACTGCCCATCACCAAGGGGCACTCCGCCGGGGTGCTGCGCGCCGTGGCGGAGGCGGGGTTCGCCGCGATCGGCGAGAACCGCGTGGGGGAGGCGGAGCGGAAGCGCGAGGCCCTGGGAACGCTGGGGCTGTGCTGGCACATGGTCGGGCACCTGCAACGGAACAAGGCGGCGCGGGCCGTCGCCCTGTTCGATGTCATCGAGTCGGTCGACTCGCGGCGCCTCGCCCGCCGCCTGTCGCTCGAGGCGGAGCGCGCCGGTCGTGAGCCCCTGCCGGTGCTCGTGCAGGTGAACGCCTCGGGCGAGGAAGCGAAAGGCGGATTTCCGGTGGACTCGGCGCCGGCGGAGGTGGCCCGGGTGTGCGAGCTGCCCGGTCTCGCGGTGCGCGGCCTGATGACGATGGCACCGTTTACCGGGGACGAGGACGTGTTGCGCGCCACGTTTCGGCGCACCGCCGAGTGTTTTCGGCGCTGCCGGGAGGAGATCTTCGGGCATGACGCCTCCGTGCTGTCGATGGGGATGAGCAACGACTTCGAGATCGCGATCGAGGAAGGGAGTACCGAGGTGCGTCTGGGCACGATCCTCGTGGGAGAGAGGCCGGAACGATGATGGAACTCACGCCCCTGGACGTCCGGAAGAAGAAGGAGGACTTCCGCCGCGTGGTGCGCGGGTACGATCCCGGGCAGGTGGACGGCTTCCTCGACCTCGTGGCCGAGCGGCTCGATGACCTGGTGGGGCAGGAGGCACGGCTGCGAGACCGGCTGGAGGCCCAGGAGGAGCAGCTCGAGGCGTTCCGGGAGCGGGAACGGGCGCTGAACGAGGCGCTGGTCACCGCGCAGGAGCTGCGCGAGGAGGCCCGGCGGCAGGCCGAGAGGTCGGCGGAGTCGCGGATCCGCGAAGCGGAGCAGGACGCGGCCGGGATCCGGCGCGAGACGGATCTCGCCCTCCGCGAGGCGCGGCGGGAGCTCGCAGGGCTCGAGACGCGACGGGCGGGGCTGCTGCGGGCGCTGCGTTCCACGGCGGAACGCTTCCTGGCCGAGCTGGACGAGGAGGAGCGGCGACGGCCGGACCCGCGGGACCCGGCTCCGGAGGCCGGCGGCGAAGCCCGCGCCGACGGGACCCCGGCCGACGCCGGGGACGGGGGCGGTCACGCCGAGTCCGGGCACTGACCATGTCCTATCCGCCGCTGCCCGATTCCATAGGCGCGCTCGAGCAGGAGGTGCTCGAGCGGTGGACCGCCGAGGACACCTTCCACGAGAGCCTGCGGCAGCGCGAGGGAGCGCCTTCGTTCGTGTTCTACGAGGGGCCGCCCACGGCGAACGGCCGGCCCGGCGTCCACCACGTCCTCGCGCGCACGATCAAGGACACGGTGGCCCGTCACCGGGCGATGTGCGGCTTCCACGTCACGCGCATCGCCGGCTGGGACACGCACGGGCTGCCGGTGGAGATCGAGGCGGAGAAGCACCTCGGCATCTCGGGCAAGCCCGAGATCGAGCGGATCGGAATCGCGGAATTCAACCGCATCTGCCGCGAGAACGTGTTCACGTACAAGGAGGATTGGGAGCGCCTGTCGCGGCGGATCGGCTACTGGCTCGATTACGACCGGCCCTACGTGACTTTCACGCCGGAGTACGTGGAGTCCGTGTGGTGGGCGCTGTCCGAGATCGACCGCAAGGGCCTGCTGTACCGGGGACACAAGGTGCTCCCCTACTGTCCGCGCTGCGGCACGGGCCTGTCCAGCCACGAGGTCGCGCAGGGGTACGCCGACCGCACCGACCCCTCGGTCACCGTCCGCTTTCCGGTCGCCGGGGAGCCCGGCCGGTACCTGCTCGTCTGGACCACCACGCCGTGGACCCTCGTCTCCAACGTGGCGGTCGCGTTCGGGCCCGATGTCCCGTACGTCGAGGTGGAGCGGGAAGGGGAGAGGTACGTGCTCGGCCGGTCCCGCGTGGCGAGCCTGCTCGGGGAGGACGCGCGCGTGGTCCGCGACGTGGAAGCCGCGGAGCTGGCGGAGCTGGTCTACGAGCGGCCGCTCGACCTGCTCCCTTCGTACCGGGAGCGCACCGGACGCCTGGTTCCCGCCGGGTTCGTGAGCGATGCGGAGGGCACGGGGCTGGTGCACATCGCGCCCGCGTTCGGTGCGGACGACTTCGAGCTGGGGCGCTCGGCCGGCCTGCCCGTGGTCCGCCCGGTGGATGACGCCGGGCGTTTCGAGCCGGACGTCCGGGAGGTCGGCGGCCGGTTCGTCAAGGACGCCGACGAGCGGCTCCTCGAGCTCCTCGACGCGCGGGGACTTCTCGAGCGCGCCGGGACGCTCCGCCACAGCTACCCGCACTGCTGGCGCTGCGAGAGCCCGCTGCTCTACGTGGCGCGCGATTCCTGGTACATCCGCACGACGGCGGTGAAGGACCGACTGCTGGCGCACAACGCCTCGGTCCGCTGGCAGCCCCCGGAGATCGGGGCGGGCCGCATGGGCGAGTGGCTGGAGAACAACGTCGACTGGGCCATCTCGCGCGATCGTTACTGGGGCACGCCGCTGCCCGTGTGGGTGTGCGACGCCGACGACGGGCACCGCGAGGTGCCCGGCTCGTTCGCCCGCCTCGCCGAGCTGGCGGGGCCGCTGCCCGACGACTTCGATCCGCACCGGCCGGGCATCGACGAGCTCGCGTGGACGTGTACGCGCGACGGGTGCGCGGGCACGATGCGACGCGTGCCCGAAGTGGTCGACACCTGGTTCGACTCCGGTGCGATGCCGTTCGCGCAGTGGCACTACCCGTTCGCCGCGCGCGATGCGTTCGAGCGGCACTTTCCGGCCGACTTCATCGCCGAGGGCGTGGATCAGACGCGGGGCTGGTTCTACTCGCTGCTCGCGATCTCCACCCTCCTGTTCGACCGCCCGGCCTACCGGGCCGTGATCGTCAACGACCTGGTGCTCGACGAGTCGGGACAGAAGATGTCGAAGTCCCGCGGCAACGTCGTCGACCCGGCCGAGGCCCTGGCCGAGCACGGAGCGGATGCGATCCGCTTCTATCTCCTCGCGTCCAGCAATCCCTGGCTGCCCAAGCGCTGGGACGCGGAAGGGCTGCGCGAGACGAACCGCAAGCTGTTCGACACGCTGCGCAGCGTGTACCGGTTCTTCGCGCTGTACGCGGGCCTCGAGGACTGGTCGCACGAGGGGAGCGGGGCGGCGCCCCCGGAGGACCGGCCGGTGCTCGACCGCTGGCTCCTGTCGCGCCTCGACGACGTCACCGGGGCGGTGCGCCGCGACCTGGACGGGTACGACCTGACCCGGGCGGCGCGCCGCGTGGCCGACTTCGTACTGGACGACCTGTCCAACTGGTACGTCCGCCGGTCGCGCGAGCGCTTCTGGGCGACGCGTCCCGGAGCCGCCACGGACCTGGCGACCTCCGAGGCCTTCGCCACGCTGCACGAAGCGCTCCGCCGCTCCGCGCTCCTGCTCGCCCCGTTCGCGCCCTTCCTCGCGGACTGGCTGCACCGGTCGCTGCGGGACGGCGCCTCGGTCCACCTGGCCGACTACCCGGAGCCGGCCGGCCGGCACGATCCCGACCTCGAGGCGGGCATGGAGGACGTCCGGGCGCTCGTCCGCCTCGGGCGGGCGGCCCGCGAGGAAGCGGGGATCCGGGTCCGGCAGCCGCTGGGCTCGATGCGGGTTATCCTGCCGGGGGAACGACGGCTGTCGCCGGACCTCGAGGCGGTGCTGCGCGACGAGCTGAACATCCGCAACGTTGAATTTCCCTCCGGAGACACCGATATTGTGCGGCTGTCCGCGAAGCCGGACTTCGGGCGACTGGGACCGCGCTTCGGTCCCCGCACGCCGCTCGTCGCCGAGGCGATCCGCGAGCTCGCCGCCGGGGCGCTGCGATCGCTTCGCTCCGGCGAGGCCGTGCAGGTCGCGCTGCCGGACGGCGAGGTGGACGTGATGCCCGACGAGGTGCGGGTCGTCGAGGAAGGGCTCGGCGGCCTGACCATCGAGGCGGCGGACGGCTATCTGGTGGCGCTCGACGTGACGGTCACCGAGGAGTTGCGGGCGGAAGGCGTGGCCCGCGAGCTGGTGAGCCGGGTGCAGCGCCTGCGGCGGGAGGCGGGCCTCGCGGTCAGCGACCGGATCGTGCTGGCGGCGGCGGCGTCCGCGCAGATCGAGACCGCGGTCCGGGCGCACGAAGCGTGGATCGCCGGCGAGACGCTCGCGGTTCGCATCGGAACGGGACCGGAGGCGCTGCGGGACCTTCCGCATCGCGCCGAGGTGGAGATCGACGGCGAGACGGCGGCCATCGGCCTCGGTCCGGCCCCGGGCGACCGGGTGCCGGACGAACGGAAGACACGGACAACGCTGTCCTGAGAGCGGGTACGGGATGAAGAAGAAGGACCTCAAGCACCTGGAAAAGCGGCTCCTGCACATGCGCGAGCGGGCGCTGAAGGAGCTGGCGAACTACGACGAGTCGTTCGCCGCAGGCTCCCTCGCGTTCGATGGTGACATGTCCGCCTACAGCTTCCACATGGCGGACCAGGGGACCGACGCCATGGAGCGGGAGAAGGCGTTCCTGTTCGCGAGCAAGGAGGGCCGTTACCTGTATCACCTCGACGAGGCCCTGCGCCGGCTCTACCGGTCGCCGGAGACGTTCGGGCTGTGCGAGGAGTGCGGCGAGGAGATCGGATTCGAGCGGCTCGACGCGCTGCCGCACACGCGGCTCTGCATCCGGTGCAAGGAGAAGGAGGAGACGGGTGTCTCGTCCTGACCCCGCGGCGGCGGGAGCGGACTCGGGAGCGCGTGGGGGCGTCCGGAAGGGCGCCCTTCTCGCTTCCATCGTCATCCCCGTGGTGGCGCTGGACATCGTCACCAAGGAGTGGGTCGTCCGCACGATCGGGATGTACGAGCGTCGGCCGGTGCTCGGCGACTGGTTCCGCCTCACCTACACCCACAATCCCGGAGCCGCCTTCGGGATCCACGTCGGCGAGCACTCGCGGATCTTCTTCCTCGTGCTGGCGCTTCTCGCCCTGGTGGTGCTCGGGCTGATCTACCGGTCCACGCCACGCCGCGATCCGCTCCGCCTGGCGGCGGTGGCGCTCGTCGCCGGAGGGGCGGTGGGCAACATCCTCGACCGGATCCGGTACCGGGCGGGGGTGGTGGACTTCCTCGACGTCGGCATCGGCGACGTGCGCTGGCCGACGTTCAACGTGGCGGACAGCGCCGTCAGCGTGGGCGCTGTGCTGCTGCTCATCTCCTTCTGGCTGGAGGAGCGGCGGACGGGTGGCGAACCGGACGGATCCCCGGATCCCTGAGCTCCGACGGATCGCGATCGACGCGGACGCCGACGAGCGCCTCGACGCGCTGCTGGCCCGTCGGCTCGATCTCAGCCGCAGCCGCGCGGCGGCCCTGATCGAGGACGGCCGGGTCCGCCTCGCGGGTGCCACGGTGCGCAAGAGCCACCGGCCGCGGGCCGGGGAGTGCTTCGTCGTCGAGCTGCCGCCCGAGCCGTCCGTCGAGCTGCGGCCGGAGCCCATCCCCGTCCCCGTCGTGTACGAGGACGGCCACCTCCTGGTGGTGGACAAGCCGGCCGGGCTGGTGGTGCACCCGGCCCCGGGCCATCCGTCGGGCACCCTCGTCAACGCGCTCCTGCACATCACAGATCGCCTCTCGCCGCTGGGATTGCCGCACCGTCCGGGCATCGTCCACCGGCTGGACCGCGACACCAGCGGGCTGCTCGTGGTGGCCAAGGACGCCGGGACCCACCGCGCCCTGTCGGAGGCGCTGGCCCGCCGGCGCGTCAAGCGGGGGTACGTCGCGGCGGCGTGGGGCCGGTTCGAACCGGAGCTCGCCCGCATCGACGCACCGATCGGGCGGCACCCGCGCGACCGCACGCGGATGGCCGTGGTCGACGGGGGGCGGCCCGCCGTCTCGCACGTGCGGCGCCTCGAGCGCTGGGCCGCCGCCGACCTCCTGGCCGTGCGGCTTCAGACCGGCCGGACGCACCAGATCCGCGTCCACCTCGCCCACTCCGGCCACCCGGTCGTGGGAGACCCGCTGTACGGGGGGGATCGCGAGCGCGGACTGGCCGGTGCCGCGGACCGCTGGGCCCGCGAGCTGCGGCGGCGCTGCGGGCGCATGTTCCTGCACGCGGCCCGTCTCGAGTTCGTCCATCCGGCGAGCGGGGAGCGCCTGCGCTTCACCTCGCGGCTTCCCGAGCCTCTGGCCTCGGCGCTGACCTGGGCCCGCGGGGAAGAGGCGGACCGATGACCCGCCGCCGGGCCGTTCGGGTGCGGCCCGTCCTCCTGGCGGCGGTGATCGCCGCCTTCGTCGCCGTGCGGCCGGTCCCGGCCCAGACGGCGGCGGAGCGGGTACGGGTGCCGGCACCGGACGCTCCGGTGCCCCTCGTCGTCGAAGCGGACCCCTGGCTGGCCGACCTCGCGGCCAACCTCGTCGGAGATGCACGGACGTGGGTACGCTTCCCCGGGATCGGTCCCGCGGCGCCCGGGCAGCAGGACCGGGACACGGTACGTCTCTACTTCGTGGAGGACTTGACGAGCCTGCGGACCGAGGGGCTGGCCCGGACCGAGGCCTGGGTGGCCGGGACGGCCGATCCCGCGGGCCGGCGCGCGGCGGTGCGTGTCCGGCGCCCCCTCGAGCCTCTGCCGCGGATCCGCGCCGTCCTGCGGCACGAGCTGGCGCACCTGTTCGTGCACGAGGCCTCGGGAGGCAACGCTCCGCTCTGGCTGCACGAGGGCTACGCACAGCTCGTGTCGGGATCGTGGGACTGGGAGGACGCCTGGCGACTGCAGGTGGCCCTGTTCCGGGGCGGTGCGGGGACGCTGGAGGACGTGGACCTGCGCTTCCGTGCCCGCCGCGGCGACCCGGGGCTCGCCTACCTGCTGGCCTACACGGCGGTGCGGCAGATGCACGCCGACGGCGGGGCGGCAGGGCTGGCGGCCGTGTTCCGCGAGCTGCGAGGCGGCGCCACGGTGGAGGAGGCCGTGCGGACCGTATTCGGACTCACGGCCGACGCCTTCGAGCGGCGCTGGCGCTCCACGCTCCTCGACCGGTACGGCTGGCTGTACATCCTCTCCCGCGCGGGCCTGTTCTGGCTCGCCGTGACCCTGCTCGTGCTGGGGGTGGGCGTGCGGCGCGTTCGCCGGGACCGCGCCCGGATCGAGCAGATGCGGGCCGAGGAACCGCCGGATCTCCACGTGGAGGGCGGATCCCCGCCCTCCGTTGACTCGCGCACCGATGTCGGGTAGTCTGCGCGAATGGACAGGAATCGGGACCGGGTGAGGGGGGGGGCGGAGAACGGGGGCAGCCCGTTCGGGCTGAGGCGCTGGAACCTGCTGCTGCTCGTCGCCGGGGCCGTTTCGGTCGTAGCCGGGTACGTACAGTTGCATCGTGGCTCCGTGAACTCGGGCCCCTTGCTCCTGGTGCTGGGGTACTTCCTGTTCCTGCCCGCCGGACTGCTGGCGGGCTGGCGGCGCGGCCGCACGGCGGACGGAAAGGGCGCGCAGGCAGCGCGTACGGAGGGCGAATAGCTCAGCCGGTCGAGAGCGCCTGCCTTACAAGCAGGAGGTCGCAGGTTCGAATCCTGCTTCGCCCATCGCGGCAGTCCCGGTG
>JAVVDU010000009.1:56186-71845 GCA_032251515.1 Gemmatimonadota bacterium | reverse complement strand
CGGGCGGTGGAGCTCGTGGGGTCGGGCTCGCGCGTCACGCCCCGGTGGCTGAGCGGGCCCCGGCTCGCGGCTCTGCGCATGCGCGACACGTGGGCGCAGCGTGACCCCGAGCTCCGCAGCCGGATCGCGGCCGCCAACGAACTCGCACCGACCGGGCTGAGCGACGTCGAGGTGCACGACCTGCTGGCGTTCCTTCGGAGCCTCACGGACCCGGCCGCGCGGGACCTCGACCACGTGGTGCCGGAGCGGGTCCCGAGCGGGCTGCCGGTGGAGCCCTGAGCACTCCCTTGCGACTCTTCCGGCGGCTCGAAGTCTGCCTCCTGCTGTTGGCGGCGACGACCGTCTCCACCCTCGAGGCACAGGAGCCGCAGCCGGCCCTGCCGCGCGGAGTGCCTGTCGCCGTGGACGGTCTGGGCAGCCTCCACTTCCCCAACTCCGGAGCGTCCGCCGCGCAGGACGATTTCCGACGGGGCGTGCTCCTCCTCGGTTCGTCGGGGACACATACGCGGCCAGGGACGGCAGCCAGGTGACCAAGGACACCCGCCAGACGACCGTCACGCGTCTGCTCCGCAAGGCCTCCGCGGGGGATCGCGACGCGTCCGACGAGCTCTTCCCCCTCGTCTACGAGGAATTGCGGGGCCTCGCCCGGGCGCAGCGCCGCCGGCGGGCCGGTGCCCGAGGAGGTCCGGGTGGCCGCGCCACGGCGGCGCTCCGGAGACGGTGAGTCGACGGCCGCCGCTGGGAATGCCGGCGCCGCTACCAGTCGACCACCGCCCCCAGGCCCCGCCGCTCCGCCTCCTCCAGCGCCGCCGCCGCCGCGACGGCGTCCTGCACCGCCACCCCGACGGACTTGAACAGGGTGGGCTGGCCGGGGTCCGCCGGACGGAGCCCGGGGTCGAGCACGAGCTCGCCGAGCTCGGCACGGACGTGGTCGGCCCCGATCAGGCCCTCGTCACGGGCCCGGATCAGGTCGCCGGCCTCCGTCCACGCCGCGGCGCGCTCGTCCACCACCACCCATGCCCGGGCCACGGTGGCGCCGCTCACCTCCCGGGCTCCCGGGGTGAAGGAACCGACGGCGTTGACGTGGGCGCCCGGCTCCAGGTCGGCGTCGTCGAACACGGGGGTGGCCGACGTGGTGGCCGCGCAGACGATGTCTGCCCCGCGCACCGCGTCGGCGGCGGTGGCCGCGCGTGACATCTCCGGGCCCCCGGCGGTCCGGCCCGCCAGCTCGCCGATCAGCGCAGCGACGCGCGCCGTCGTGGGGGCGAAGACCCGGACGCGCGAGATGGGGCGCACCGCGCACATCGCCTCGATGTGGGCTCGGGCCTGGACGCCCGCGCCGAGGACGGCGAGCACCTCGCTGCGGGCCGGAGCCAGGAGGTCGGTCGCGGCGCCGGACGCGGCGGCGGTCCGGATGGCGGTGAGCATCGACCCCTCGAGGAGGGCCACCGGGCGCCCCGTCTCCGGCTCGAGAACGATCACGGCCCCCTGGATCCGCGCCAGCCCGGCCCCGGGGTTCCGGCCGAACACGGAGACGACCTTCACGGCCAGCGCCCGGCCCTTGCCGTCGACGCGGGCGGGCATCACGAGCGTGACGCCGGCGCCATCGGCCGCCGCGAGCTGCGTCCGTGGCGGCACCGCCGCGTCCCCGCGCGCCAACGAGGCGAACGCCTCCTTCATGCGCGCCACGGCGGTGGCCAACGGCAGGGCGGTCCGGACGTCGTCACCGCTCAGGACCCGCATTCGACTTCTCCTTTCGCTCCCGGAGCGCCACCTTGGGCCGCTGGATCGTCGAACGAATGTACCCGCAGGCCCGGAGAGCCGCCGATGAAGATCGTACGGATACGCGCCTGGCAGGTCGACCTGCCGCTCCACGAGGGAAGCTACAACTGGTCGGGCGGAAAGTCCGTCGAGGTCTTCGACAGCACGGTGGTCCGCATCGACACCGACGCCGGCGTGAGCGGCCACGGCGAGGTCTGCCCGCTCGGCCCGGCGTACCTCCCTGCCTACGCGCCCGGCGCCCGGGCCGGCATCGCGGAGCTCGCCCCCCACCTCATCGGGCAGGACCCGACGGCCCTGCTGCCGCTGAACCGGCTGATGGAATCGCGCCTCAAGGGCCACCCGTACGCGAAGTCCGCGCTCGACATCGCCTGCTGGGACATCCTCGGCCAGGTCTCCGGTCAGCCGCTGTGCACGCTGCTCGGCGGCAGGTACGGCGACGACTTCCCGCTCTACCGGGCGATCTCGCAGGAGGCGCCGGAGGCGATGGCGGCGAAGGTCGCGGGCTACCGGGAGGAGGGGTACCGGAAGTTCCAGCTCAAGGTGGGCGGTGATCCCGGGACCGACGCGGAGCGGATCCGGGCCGTGGCGACGCTCATGCAGCCGGGCGACGTGCTCATCGCCGACGCCAACACGGGCTGGCTCAGGCACCAGGCGATGCGGGTGGTCCGGGCCGTCGAAGACGTGGACGTCTACATCGAGCAGCCCTGCCTCACCTACGAGGAGTGCCTGTCCGTGCGCCGGCACACGGGTCATCCGTTCGTGCTCGACGAGTGCGTGGACAGCGTCGCGATGCTGAACCGGGGGCACGCCGACCACGCGATGGACGTGGTGAACATCAAGATCAGCAAGTTCGGCGGCCTCACCGGCGCCCGGCTGGCGCGCGACCTGTGCGTGGAGCTCGGGATCGCGGTCACCATCGAGGACAGCTGGGGAGGCGACATCGCCACGGCCGCGATCGCCCACCTCGCCCACAGCACGCCGCCCGAGCTCCTGTTCACGTCCACCGACTTCAACAGCTACGTCACGGTGAGCACCGCCGAGGGGGCGCCGCAGCGCCGCGGCGGGCGCCTCGCGGCCTCGCGCGCCCCGGGGCTGGGAATCGAGCCGCGCATGGAGGTGCTGGGAGATCCGGTGCTGGACGTGCGCTGAACGGCCCGCGACCTCAGCCGTCCCGCGACCTCAGCCGCCCCGCTCCAGGTACGCCGCGATGAGCGGAGCCGACCAGGGATCGAGGAATCGCACGACCTCCCCGGCCAGCGCCGCGCCGCCGTCACCGTTCGTGAACAGGACCAGGGCTCGCTGTCGGAGCTCGTCGACGACGGCGAGACACGCATGGCCCGGGGCCGCGCCGAGGCGGAAGGCGATGGGCGAGCCATCCTCGGCCTCCGCGACGACCCACCCGCGGCCCCACGCGAGACCGGACCCCTCGTCGAGACGGCGGTGCGGCTCCGTCAGCCGACTCCAGGTGGCGAAGTCGCGGCCCGCCAGCGGCGACACCTCGACGAGGAAGCGGGCGTAGTCGGCGGAGGAGGAGAACAGGGAGCCGGCCGCGTCGCCGCTCTCGCTCGGGGCCGCGGGCAGGAGCTCGCCGGACCGGTCGTGCCCCGTGGTCACCTCGCCGGCGACCGGCGGCGTGAACCGCATCGAGGCCAGGTGATGGGGCTCGATGACCATCGCGCGCAGGAGCACCTCGAGGTCGTGCCCCTCAGCCATCTCCACCAGACGCTGGAGGAGCGCGTAGTCCGCGTCCGCCGTGGGACCGGAGTGGGCGAGCATGGCGGCGGCGCTGACGGACTCGAGTCCCGGCGGGATCGTCCGCCGGTGCGCCCACGTCGAGACAGGAGACGCGAGGTTCCAGTCCCGGAATGCCGCGAGACGGTGCAGTGCGAGCGCGACCACCGGCTCCCCCAGCTCGCCCGCGCGGAACACGGTCTCCGGGGTCACTGGCGGACCGCCCGGCCGGGCGACTCCGTAGCCCGCCGACCACTGCACGTGCGGCCCCTCGACGAGCACGATGGCCACTCCCGGCACGGCGTGGTTCCGCATCAGGAACGGCATCACCTGGTCGACGTACGCGAAGCGCTCCGGCACGAATCCGGTCGTCCGGCGCGGGGCGGGCTGGTCTCCGGCACCGGGGGCCTCGCGAACGCCCGCCGGAGAGACCGGAGACCAGATGAACCGCGCCCGGAACTCGTACCGATAAAACGAGCGCTGCTCTAAGTCCCGCTGGTCGATCGTCGCCAGCCGGATCGTCTCGCCGGGCTCGATGCGCGGTCCCTCGATCTCGACGCCGCACTCCACGCCGCTGACGTTCGTGCAATCGAAGAACCTGTACGACACGATCTCGATCGGCCGATCGGATGTGTTGCGGAACATCACCTGCTGCGACCGGTTCCCGCGTCCCGCCTGCTCCACCCAGTTCAGGAGCCTGGCGTGTGCCCCCTCGTCGGCGAGCCGCGTCTCGGTCGGCGGGTCGTAGTGGTAGCCCTCGGGGACCCCCTGGGCGGGCAGGCGCCCGGGCGTGACGATCCCGGTCAGGAGGAGCCCGGTCAGGACGGCGAGGCCGGGGCGGGGGTGACGGGCTGTCATGTAGTCCTCTATCTGCGGGCGATCGGAGTTCGGGGTCCGGGTTGTCCGCTCACAGGAAGATACGGCGCCGGCGGCTCCGCACCACACGTCGCCGCCTCGGCGGCGCGCTTCGCGGCCCGGTCCGCCGGAGCCGGCCCGACCTTTGACATCCCCGTCTCCGGATTTAGACTCGAAGGGCCTTCGGATTCTCCGACACCCGCTCGGACGCCGACCCGGACAGACGGGTCGCGGCGTTTCCTGCTCGTCGGTTCCCCGCCCACTGCGGATGAATGTGCATGAAGTCGTACCAGCAGTTCTTCGCCGAGCTCAAGCGGCGCAAGGTGTTCAAGGTCGCGGCGGTCTACGGCGCCGTCGGCTTCGGCGTGCTCCAGCTCGCCGACGTCCTCGTGCCCGCGCTCGCGCTGCCCGACGCCGTGACCCGCGGCATCGCCGTGCTCCTCATTCTCGCCTTCCCGGTCGCGCTCGTCCTGGTCTGGGCCCTCGAGGTCACGCCGGACGGGGTGCGCCGCACGCTGCCGACGCAGGAAGGGGACCTGGAACGGATCGCCGCGGCCCCCGGGCGAAGCCGCTGGCCGATCGGCGTCGCCGCCGTGGCGGGCATCGCGCTGCTGGCCTGGGGGGCGTGGTGGGCGATCGCGGGCAGGGAGGGAGAGCGCGAACCGACCACTGCCCGGACGACGGACGGCGCGACCCTGGACGGCGACGTCCTCACCGTGCTGCCGTTCGCCGTACAGGGCGGGCCCGACGTGCAGTATCTCGGCGAAGGCATCGTGAGCCTGCTGAGCACGAAGCTGGACGGGGCGGGAAACCTGCGCACCGTCGACGGCCGGTCCGTCCTGCGCCTCGTGGCCCGTGAAGGCTATGCGCCGGGCGACCGGGAAGGCGCGAGTCGCATCGCGTCGGTCTTCGGGTCCGGCATCCTGCTGACCGGCGAGATCGTCGAAGCTTCAGGGCGAATGCAGGTGTCGGCGGAGTTGCGCAGCGCCGGAGGCGACGAGCTGGCGAAGGCGACGGTGGACGGCGCGGCCGGCGAAGTGTTCGAGATCGTCGACGAGCTGACCGCGCAGCTGCTGTCGGGGCTGCGCGGCGGGCCGGCGGCGCGCGTGCAGCGGATCGCCGCCGTGACCACGACCAGCGTGCCCGCCCTGAAGGCGTTCCTCGAGGGCGAGGAGCACTTCCGGGCCGGACAGTTCACCGAGGGCATGGAAAGCTTCCGGCGCGCCACACAGGAGGACAGCCTGTTCGCGCTCGCCTACTACCGCCTGAGCATCGCGGCCGAGTGGAGTTTCGCGAACCAGCGGTCGATCGGGGCGGCCGAGCGGGCCGTCCAGCTCGCCGACCGGCTGTCGGAACGGGACAGGCGGATTCTCGAGGCCTACCGCCTCCGCCGGTTCGGCCGGAACCGGGAGGCCGAGGCGATCTACCGGTCGATTCTCGGCACCTACCCGGACGAGATGGAAGCCTGGCTCGACCTGTCGGAGATCGTGTTTCACGCCGCGCCGCTGCACGGTGAATCGTTCACCGAGTCCCGGTCCACGCTCGAACGCGTGCTCGAGTTCGACCCGAAGCACGCGACCGCGCTCATCCACTACGCCCGGGTGGCCGCCTACGAACAGGATCCGGTGGCGGTCGACACGCTGACCGCGCGCTTCCTCGGACTGGATCCCGAGGCCGGGCGCAGCGCGGAGATGGCGACCGTCCGCGCGATCGGCATGAGGGACTCGGCCGCGATCGAGGCGCTGGCCGAGCGGCTGAGGTCGGCGGACGAATCGAGCCTCGGCCTCGCCGCCTGGAGCGCCGCGGTGTTTGCCCGCGACCTGCGAATCGCTCGCCTCGCGAGCGAAGCCCTCGCGCGGCCGAACCGCAGCCCCGAAGCAAGGCGGCTCGGATTCGCCCAGCTCGCGCACCTCGCGGCGGCCGAGGGACGAGAGGATGACGCGCGCGCGGCGGTCGCCGCGCTCACGGAGCTCAGTCCCGGCAACGGGCTGGAGCACGAGACGTTGCTGGTGCTCCTGCCGTTCGACGTGGCCGACGACGAGGCGCTGCAGCGCCTGCGCGGCCGCCTCCTCCGACTCGATCCGGCGACCATCGAAACGAGCGACAACCCGAGCGCGATCTTCACCGTGCACGACCCGCTCCACCGGCAGATCCGGCTCTACCTGCTCGGCCTCACATCCGCGCAACTCGGGCTGGGCGCGGCCGCCGAGGCGTACGCCGACAGTCTTGCCGCCCTCGAACCGAGGCCGATCGAAGGCAGTCTCCCGCAGGACATGGCGCTGGCGGTGCGCGCCGAGCGGCTGCGACTGGAGGGCCGGCCGCGCGAGGCGCTGCAAGCGCTGCAGCGGCAGGCGCGCCACATGTGGTACGCCCAGACGGCCGTATCGCCGCTGTTCACGCAGGTGCGCGAGCGATTCGTGCAGGCCGAGCTGCTGCGGGAGCTCGGCCGCCCGGAAGAGGCCCGGCGCTGGTACGAGACGATCGACCAGTTGTCGCTGTTCGACGTCCCGTACCGGGCCGCGGCGCGGCAGCGGCTCGACGGGATCGAGGGGTCGTGATTCCCAGCCGATCCCGGCTCGTCGGAAGCTCCACCGGGGCATTGCGCGAGCGAGAACTGTGATGCTTCTCCGAAGGTCGCCCGTCGCCTGGACGAAGCCGGCTTCGCGAACGTGTACGACTTCGAGGGCGGCACGGCGGCCTGGCGCGAGGCCGGGCACGAGATCGAGCGCGCGGAGGTGCGGACCGGTTGAGCCGTCCGGAGTGACACCCGAATAGATGGATAGCCCCCGCGATGGCGGGGGCTATCCTGCAGGGCTCAGTTCAGCTCACCCGTGAAGAGGTAGTCGTTGGCTGCCTGCCGGCCGTGGCACCCGATGCAGCTCTGCACCCGGCCCTGAGCCGCTCCGTCTCCGTCGACCGACCCGTCGGGCAGGTGCTTCACCCAGAACCAGTCGTTCGCATCGGGATTGTATCCCTCCACCTTGTACATCGTGGTCACGGCGACGAGCGTGCTGTCAGGCTTGTAGTTCTCCTTCACGATGATCGCCCCGGCCGGCAGCCTCCCGGCGTCGGACGCCAGACCAGCGGCCGCGACATCGTTCACGTAGGTCGTGAGCAGCATTCCGTGTGGCTGCTGTCCCTCGTAATACTCACCGGTTCCGGGCCACAGATCCCAGTTGGCCGCGTAGTCTACCCTCTGGAGATGGGACCACACGGCGGCGCCCGTGGTATCGGGCGACGGCGTCGCCTCCTGCACCGGCGTCGCCTCCGCCGCGGCCGGCCGCTCGGCAGCCTGCCCCGCGGCATCTTCGTTCGCCGGGGAGCATCCCGCGGCCGTGACTGTCATGAGGGCACCGGCCAGGACGGCCGGAAAGCTGTGCCCGTGTATCATCATCGCCTCCTCGTGCTCGGGTGACCCCGAGGGTCTGCCCGGTCTTGCACCGGCCCGCGGGGGGTTCGTGCAGCGAACCATTCTGCGAACAAAGGTCCCCCTGTCGCGGCTCCCCCCAGATTTCCGCCCGTCTCCAAACTGGAGGGGCGCCCGGATTCCCACGTGTCTCCACGTTCCCGTCTCCGGCTTCCGCTCCGATCCGGGCCGGGGAGCCGCGCCGCTCCCGATCCGAACGATCTCAGTCGCCTTTCGACCCCGTTTCGCTCACGTCGAACGGAATCTCGGCCTCCGCGAAGGAGCGTCCGGTCTCCGCGCTCACCAGTTCGCCGCGGAACTCCACGCTACCAGCGTCGGCGGGAACCTCCTCGAAGTAGAGGAAGCCGTCGAGGCTGCCATCCGGCTCGAGCACGCCTTCGGGAAGCGCGTGCTCGAGCATGTAACGCGTCGGGAGGTCCCGTCCGACCTCGTTCCAGTAACCGAAGTAGTTTCCGTGGTGATAGGGGTAGAACCCGAATGCGGACGGGTAGAGGCCTGCCGGATATGCTCCGATTCCGCTGTAGAAGCCGTCGTAGTACGGTGACAGGTAGAAACCGGAGTAATGGAAGCGGGGGTGGAGCGGACCGAACCTGCCGTATCCGGCGTGGCGCACGGTCTCTTCCACGACCTCGAAGGGCGGGATCGCGGAGTACCTGTCGCCATCCGGCTCGACAAGGGCGAACTGATGGTAGGCGATCCGGATCGGGCGGTCGCTCGCGTTGTCGATCCGTACCCGGATCGGGGTGACGAGATCGGAGATCGCCTCTTCGCCCGTCCAAGCCTGGGCGCTGGCCGTCAGCTCGACGTCGCGCACCGTGGCGGCGGCGCCGAATCCCGTCCCCGCCACAACGTCGGCTGCCGGGGCCGGCACGAGCTCGCTCTCCTTCGCGCTGCAGGCCGAGAGAATCAGGACGAAGAGGAGAGGGAACGCGGCGACTGCTGGATATGCGGACTTCATGAGTTGCTCCCGACTGCCCGAGTCACTCTTTGCTGTCCTACGGGGAGGCGCGGTCATTGTTCCGATTGGCGGAACGGTGGGAGACCAGCCGAGCTCGGTGTGACGAGTCCCTCCGGAGCGACTCTTCCCGGTCGAGTTCCCTGGTCGCCCGGGGTTCTATCCCTTCCGGTGCTTCAAGGACGCGTTCGACCGGAAGAACGAGATGAGGCTCCCGGCCAGAATCATCTCCACCTGCCGGTCGGACATTCGGTGCCGGACCGTGAACGTCCGGCCCTTCGTCCGGTTCTCGACCGTCACGTCGGTGCCGTCGCACACCTCCGCGCGCACGTGCGGAAGCGTCAGCGCGTCGCCGCGATCGATCGCGTCGTAGTCCGCATCGTCGACGAATCCGAGCGGCAGGATCCCGAAGTTCACGAGGTTCTGCCAGTGGATTCGGGCGATGCCCTTCGCCAGGACGGCCACGAGGCCCAGGTACCGGGGCGCGAGCGCCGCGTGCTCGCGGCTCGAGCCCTGACCGTAGTTCCTGCCCGCGACGACGACGTGGCCGCCGGCTTCCTTCGCCGCGAGGGCGCGATCGTGGTACGTCGGGTCGATCGGATCGAACACCCACCTCGAGATCTCCGGGACGTTGCTCCGGAACGGCAGGATCTCCGCCCCGGCGGGCATGATCTCGTCGGTCGAGACGTTATCGCCGACCTTGAGCAGCACGGGCCCCCCGGCCGACTCCGGGAGCGGCTTGAACTCGGGCAGCGACGCTATGTTCGGGCCCTTCCGGAGCTCGACGTCCGAGCCGTCAGAGGGCGGCGCCTCGAGCATCTCGACGTTCACGATCTGACGCTCGGGCTCCTCGAACCGCGGGTACGGAAACTCCAGCGTGCGGGGATCGGTGATCCGGCCCGTCAGCGCGGAGGCCGTCGCGGTCTCGGGGCTGACCAGGTACACCTTGTCCTCGCGGGTCCCGGAGCGGCCGGGGAAGTTGCGCGGCACCGTCCGCAGCGAGATCCCCTCGGTCGCCGGCGCCTGCCCCATCCCGATGCACCCGTTGCACCCGGCCTGGTGGATCCGCGCCCCAGCGTGGACGAGCGGCAGCAGGAGTCCGAGGTCGATCAGGTTCTCGAGCAGCTGCCGGGACGTCGGGTTGACGTCGAACGAGACGCCGTCGTGGACCTCCCGGCCCTCGACCATCTTCGCCGCGACCGCAAAGTCGCGGAGCCCCGGGTTGGCGCTCGAACCGATGTACGCCTGGTAGATTTCCTTCCCCGCCTCCTCGGCGACGGGTACCACATCGCCGGGCGAGGAAGGGCGCGCGATGAGCGGCTCGAGCGTGGAGAGGTCGATCGCGTCCTCGACGTCGTAGACCGCGTCGTCGTCGGCCGCGATCGGGACGAAGTCCTTCTCGCGCTCCTGGCTTCGGAGGAATCGCCGGACCGCCTCGTCCGCGGGAAAAACGGTCGTCGTCGCCCCCAGCTCGGTCCCCATGTTCGCGATCACGTGGCGGTCCATCGCCGACAGGCCGGCGAGGCCCGGACCGTGGAACTCGAGGATCCGGTTCGCCGCCCCGTCAACGCCGTGGCGGCGGAGCATCTCGAGGATCACGTCCTTGGCGCTCACCCAGTCGGGGAGCTCGCCCGTCAGTCGGATCCCCCAGATCTCGGGCATCGTCAGGAACAGCGGTTCGCCCGCCATCGCCATCGCCACCTCGAGACCGCCGGCGCCGAAGGCGAGCATCCCGAGCGACCCGGCCGCCGGCGTGTGGCTGTCGGACCCGACGAGCGAGGCGCCCGGGATCCCGAACCGCTGCATGTGGACGGGGTGGCTGACGCCGTTGCCCGGCCTCGAGTACCACACCCCGAAGCGTCGGCACGCCGAGCGCAGGAACAGGTGGTCGTCGGGGTTCCTGTGGTCGGTCTGCAGGAGGTTGTGGTCCACGTACTGGGCGGAGATGTCGGTCCTCACCCGGTCGAGGCCCATCGCCTCGAGCTCGAGCATGACCATCGTCCCGGTGGCGTCCTGGGTCAGGGTCTGGTCGATCTCGAGGCCGATTTCCTCCCCCGGCGCCGCCTCGCCGTGGACGAGGTGGTCGTCGATCAGCTTGCGGGCGACGCTCCGTCCCATCGGATCCTCCTCGTCGGGGTTCCTCGGCTTCCTTAATCAACGTAAACGAATCCTGCCGACTTGATCCGATTACAGCCGGCGCAGGCGGACTTCCAGCACTCCTCGCGAATGGCTCCCTGGAGTCGTTCGACGCAGCCGTTGCTCCGGGACCGTCCGGCGGAGATGCGACGATGGATGGCTCCGAGTTCTGCTGCGACGATCGATGGCGGTGACCAGGGTCCGCAAGGCGAGAGCCGGGGCGGAGCCCCATAGCAGGCGACCGGGGCGAGCCGCTTCGTCCAGGGGTCGAGCCCGTGCCGCTGCAGCACGTCGTCGACGCCGCTCGCGGAAAAGGAGCCCGCGGGAGTCCGTCCACGGCGCGGGCGATGGCGAGGTCGGCCGCGAAATCAGCCCGCCCGCCGTCGGGGATCCCGGGAGCAGTCGTGGCGGCTTCGCGCCACGAACCCGCGACGACCGCCGGACCCGGTGGAAGATGGACCGCGGGAAACCCGGGGAACGCGGGGAATGGGCCCGGGTGGCCGGAGAGGGCGCCAATCGGCCGCACGCTCGCCGCGACCGCGCTCCCGGGCCCTCCGCCGCACTTGTCGGCCCCGCTCACGGCGTCCTACGTTCTCGCCGGCACCCCTGCCTCGGAGGCACGAGGGCCGTTGAAATTCCTATCCCTTCGGCCACGTGGTGGAGGCGATGTTGGCGCTCTCAGAGCCCCGCTGGGCCAACCAGGCCCGCCACGGATACGTGCGGGGCCGCGAGCCCGTGGAGTACGTCCGTTCGATCCGCGATCGCTACCGCGCCTACGTGGATCTGCTGCAGAGCCGCGACCGGAGGCCCTAGGACCACCATGCCCATCGATCGCCAGTTCACGATCGACACCCTGCGCGAGATCATCCGCATCGACTCGCGCAATCCCGAGCTCGAAGAGGGCGCGCCGGCCGAGCGCGAGCTGGCCGAGCACGTGCAACGGATCCTCGAACCGTGGAACTGGGAAACCGAGCTGCGTGACCACGGCCGCGGCCGCGCCAGCGTGCTCGCCACTCGCCGGGGCAAGGGGAGCGGACGCTCGCTCATGATCAACGTCCACCTCGACACGGTGGGCGTGGCGGGCATGTCCGACCCCTTCTCGGCCGAGATGCGCGACGGGCGGGTCTACGGGCGGGGCGCCCAGGACACCAAGGGCGGGTTGGCCGCCGCGCTCGCCATGGCCCGCGCCATCCACGAGGAGGACCCCGCCCTCGACGGTGATCTCGTGCTGGCCTTCGTGGCCGACGAGGAGCACGCCAGCATCGGCACGACCGACCTCGTGGAGCATCGCCTCACCGACGCGGCCATCGTCCTCGAGCCCAGCGAGCTCGACGTGTGCATCGCCCACCGGGGCTTCGGCATCTTCCGCCTGCGCACCCACGGCCGGACCGCCCACGGGGGCCGCCCGGACGTGGGCATCGACGCCAACCTGCGGATGGGCCGCGTGCTCGTGGCCCTCGAGGGCCTGCGGACCCGTTGGGAGAAGGGTCGCAGCCATCCCCTGCTGGGTGCGGCCTCGTTGCACGTGCCCATGATCTCTGGAGGGCGCCAACTCTTCATCTACTCCGACGAGTGCACCATCGACATGGAGTGCCGCACCGTCCCCGGGCAGAGCGACGACGAGGTCCTCGCCGAGCTCGAGGCCATCCTCGCCAAGCTGCACGAGCACGATCCCACCTTCCGCGCCGACGTGGAGAAGGTCCTCTGGCAGCCGCCCCACGAGATCGACCCGGAGCGTCCCATCGTGGGCACGGTCCTGCGCGCGGCCGAGAGCGTGCGGGAGGAACCGGTGCACACCATCGGCCACGGCTGGTGGGAGGACTCGGCCCTGCTCGGCCAGGCCGGCGTCGACGCCGTGGTCCTCGGACCGACCGGTGGGGGGCTGCACACCGAGGAGGAATGGGTGGAGACCGAGTCGGTGGTGAAGCTGGCCGAGATTCTCCGCCGCAGCGCGATCGAGTACTGTGGGCCCACCGAGCCCAGCCCCTGAACCCCCCCGAGAGAGATTATGCAAAGCGAACGAGACGGCCGCGGACGCGGCACCCGCTCCGTGTGGGGCGGCGAGGAAGAGCTGTCCTGGCACGGCGCCACCCAGGTGCCCGTGGTGCACAGCGTGACCTTCGGCTTCGACAATACCGAGCAGTGGCTGGCCACCGGCCGGGGCGACACCCCCGGCCACATCTACAGCCGCAACACCAACCCGACCGTCGAGGTGTTCGAGGAGAAGATGCGGGTGCTCGAGGGGGCCGAGGCCGCCACGAGCTTCGCCACCGGCATGGCCGCGATCAGCGACCTGCACTTCGCCCTGCTCGAGCCCGGCCGTCGTGTCGTCAGCATCCGTGACACCTACGGGGGGACCAGCCGGCTCTTCCTGGAGTTCCTGCCGCGCTGGGGCGTGGACGTCGAGCTCTGCGACACCACCGATCACGAGGCCCTCGAGGCCGCGGTGGCGAAGGGATGCGACCTCCTCTACCTGGAGTCGCCCACCAACCCCACCCTGAAGGTTCTCGACATCGAGCGCCTGGCCCGGGCGGGACGGGCCGCCGGCGCGGTGGTCGTAGTCGACAACACGTTCGCCACGCCCATCAACCAGAACCCACTCGAGCTCGGGGCCGACCTGGTCGTGCACAGCGCCACCAAGTTCCTCGGCGGCCATTCCGACGCCATGGGCGGAATCCTCTGCGGCCGCGCCGACCTGATCGAGAAGGTCTTCCGTTTCCGGGAGGTCAACGGGGCGAGCCTGGCCCCCGCGGTGGCCCACCTGCTGATCCGCGGCATCAAGACCCTGGAGCTGCGGGTGCAGAGGCAGAACGAGAACTCCCTCGGACTGGCTCGCTTCCTCGACGAGCACCCGGCCGTGGAGCGTGTCTACCATCCGGGCCTCGAGGACGACCCCGGTCACGAAATCGCGCGGCGGCAGATGCGAGGCTTCGGGGGGCTGCTCAGCTTCGATCTGAAGGGGGACTTCGGGGCCGTGGAGCGTTTCCTCGACCGCCTGCGGCTGGCCCATCGCGCGGCGAGCCTGGGATCGGTGGGAACCCTGATCGGCCCGCCCGCGGTGACCAGCCACGTCGAGCTCACGCCCGAGGACCGGGCCGCACTGGGGATCCCCGAGACGCTGGTCCGCTGCTCGGTCGGCATCGAGAACCTGGAGGACCTGGTGGAGGATTTCGGGCGTGCGCTCGAGGCCTGAGCTCCGGCCCGAGTAGTCCTCATGCACCATTGCCCCCCTGCCGGGCAGGGAGGAGAGTCGACTGATCCCGGGCCAGCTCGGCCACCGCCTCGGCCCGCCGGAAAGCCCACCCGGCGGTACACACCGCCAGCAGCATTCCGGCGGTCTGGAGCCCGGATCCGAAGGTGAGGTCCCAGGGGACGAAGACGTCCATGTTCAGCGTCGGCGGGAGAGAGAAGAGGAACCCCACCGCCCCATGATCCACACGGCTCGCGTCCGATCCAGCCCGCTGTTGTCGGTGAGGCCGGCCACCAGGACCTCGAAGGCCGCCACTTCGGAGAGGAACGCCACGCCGGCCAATCCCAGGAAGAGCATGGCCCCGAAGAGTGCCGCGGCAGGAACCCGGGCGAAGACCTCGGGCAGGGTGGTGAAGAGCAGATCCGGACCGCTGCTCGGATCCAGACCCAGCGCGAAGACCGCCGGGAAAAGGGCCAGCCCGGCCAAGAGCCCGATGGCCGTATCCCCTCCCACGGTCCAGAGGGCGTTGGCCCCCAGGTCCTCGTCGGCGTCCAGGTAGGAGCCGTAGACCACCATGTAGGGGCCCCCCAGCGCCAGCACCAGCATCGGCGTGAAGCGGCACCAGGCCCTCGGCGATCGCGCGCCGGAAGAGCTTGGAGAGCGAGTTGAGGTACTTGCGCTGGCTGCCCGGGCCGATCACGCCGTACCTGCGATCGGGGTGCCCCCGCTTCGGGACCGTCGTCAGATGTACGGCATACTCCGCAATTCGGGGCGCTCCGATCTCGCGGAGCTTCATCTTTGCGCCGAAGAACAGAATGGCCTCCTCCAGGTGGCGGTCCACCTGCCCGAGCCACGCCGTGGTGTTTGCCGTCAGGACCGCTTCCCGCTCGAGATGGTGGTCGACGAAGTCACCGAGCCGGGTGAGGTCACACCCGGGCTCGACGGTGATGCGGTTGCTCCGGAGCCGCTCGAGCTCCTCGATGCGGGCTTCGGCCAGGGTCCTGGCCTCCTCGAGGTCGCGGGTGGCCCGGCGCTCGCCGGCGGGGTTGAGGGCCTCCTGCTTCCCGCCGACATCCGCGTAGTCGCGGAAGTCGCCGTAATAGCGGTCCCGCTTCCGGTAGATGCGGCTGTTTCGCTTCCGGGGCATGTCGCCTCCCATCGGCTGCCGGTGCATGTGTTCCACATCGCACCATACCGGATGGAGGCGGCGATCCAGCGCGTTTGTTACCGGCGAGCGTTACCCGAGGGCAAAGGAGGGGCGCGAGCCTGCAGTGTGCACCCCGTAACCGACTGCGCTGATTGCGATCAGGGGGATGGGCCCGGGTGGATTTGAACCACCGACCTCACGCTTATCAGGCGTGCGCTCTAACCAGGCTGAGCTACGAGCCCCCTTCGCTCCCGGCCGGCCTCGCGCGGCGGGGTGCCGCGGCCCGGGAACGAAAGCGCGAGCCGGTTCGGCCGGCCCGCGCTTCACGGCGACAAGGTAGTCTCCGTCCGGCCCGCGTCAACCGGCGGCTACCACTCCTCTTCCTCGTCGTCCGCCACGAAGTCCTCGATCTCGTCCTCGTCGAGCTCGTCGTCGT
>JAVVDU010000009.1:22255-56086 GCA_032251515.1 Gemmatimonadota bacterium | reverse complement strand
TCCTCGTCGTCCGCCACGAAGTCCTCGATCTCGTCCTCGTCGAGCTCGTCGTCGTCGAACTCGTCCTCCCAGTCGTCGAGGTCGTCGAGGTCGTCCCAGTCGTCGTCTTCGAGGTCCTCTTCGACTTCCTCTTCGATGTCCTCGTCGTCGTCCAGCCGTGCCACCCAGGGAAGGGTCGCGTCGTCGTGGCCCGGACGGGCGGCGGTCAGCTGCGGCATCGGTCTTCCTCCGCGGGGGTTACCAGTCGCTCGGCAGACGGCGGGGGGCCGGGCCGATCCGCGCTCTTGTAGCGTCCGCGAGGGGCGGTGTCAAGTCCGCGCGGGGCGCGCGGGCAGGGCGGTGAGGTGACCCCGGGGCCCGGCCGGGTCCCCGGATCAGGTCCGGGCGGTGTGCCCGGCGGCGGCCCGCGCCTCGATGGCCTTGCGGTCCCGCTTGCGGTCGTGGGTGTTCAGCGAGCGCTTGCGAAGGCGGATCGCGTCGGGGGTGACCTCGACGAGCTCGTCCTCCACGATGAATTCGAGCCCGAACTCCAGCGTGACGTCGCGGGGCGGCTCGAGCAGGATCGCGTCGTCCGACCCGGAGGCCCGGACGTTGGTCAGCTTCTTCCCCTTCGTGACGTTCACCTCGAGGTCGTTCTCCCGCGCGTGCTCGCCAACGATCATCCCGTCGTACACCTCGGCGCCCGGGCCGATGAACAGGCCGCCGCGCTCCTGCACGTTGAACAGGGCGTAACCGGTCGCCGTTCCGGTGCTCATCGCCACGAGCGCGCCGGTGCGGCGGCCCTCGATGTCTCCGGCCCACGGTCCGTAGCGGGCGAACTGCCGGTGCAGCGTGCCTTCGCCGCGCGTCTCGGTGAGGAACTCCGAGCGGTAGCCCGTGAGGGCGCGCGACGGGACGAGGAAGTGCAGCCGGACGAGATCACCGTCGCCCTTCTCCATGTCCGTCATTTCCCCCTTCCGCTCGCCGAGCCCCTGCATGACGACGCCCACCATCGAAGCGGGGACGTCCGCCACGACCTCTTCGTAGGGCTCCTGGATCCGGCCGTCCGGGCCCGGGCGGGTGATCACGTGCGGCCGCGAGACCGCGAATTCGTACCCCTCCCGCCGCATCGTCTCCATCAGGATCGCCAGGTGGAGCTCTCCGCGGCCCGCGACGCGGAACCGGTCGGGCTCCTCGGTCTCCTCCACCCGCAGCGCGACGTTGCTCTGCACCTCGCGCAGCAGGCGGTCGCGCAGCTGGCGGGAGGTCACGAAGCGGCCGCTCCGCCCGGAGAACGGCGAGGTGTTGGGCCGGAACTCCACCGACAGGGTCGGGGGCTCGACGGCGATACCGGCCAGGCGCTCGGACGCCTCCGGGTCGCACAGCGTGGCCCCGATCTCGATACCCTCGATCCCGGCGACGGCCACGATCTCGCCCGCCGCGGCGGACTCGATCTCGGCCCGGCCGAGAGCCTCGAAGCCGAACAGCTTCGAGACGCGGGACGGAGCGCCGGGCGCATCGGCGCCGAGCTGCCAGGCGGCGATCGTGTCGCCCGCCCGCACCCGGCCCCGCTCGATCCGGCCGATCGCCAGGCGGCCGAGGTAGGGCGAGTGGTCGAGGGTCGAGACGAGGAGCTGGAACGGACCGTCAGGCTCGCCGCGCGGCGGAGGCACGGAGCGCAGCACGGTCTCGAACAGCGGCGTCAGCGTGCCGCTGCGGGCGCCGGGATCGCTAGAGGCCCATCCGTCCCGGGCCGACGCGTAGACGAACGGGGCGTCGAGCTGCGTGTCGCTCGCCTCCAGCTCGATCAGCAGGTCGAGCACCTCGTCGTGGACCCGTTCCGGGTCGGAGTCGGGCCGGTCGACCTTGTTGATCACGACGACCGGGTGGAGCCCCAGCTCGAGGGCCTTCCGGGTCACGAAGCGGGTCTGCGGCATCGGGCCTTCGAACGCGTCGACGAGCAGCAGGCAGCCGTCCACCATGCGGAGGATCCGCTCCACCTCGCCGCCGAAGTCGGCGTGCCCGGGCGTGTCGACGATGTTGATCTTGACGTCGGACCCGTCCGCGGCCCGCCAGTGGACGGCCGCGTTCTTCGAGAAGATCGTGATCCCCCGCTCGCGCTCCAGCGGGTTCGAGTCGAGGACGCGCTCCTGCACGTCCTGCCCGGCGCGGAACGCCCCGGCCTGGCGCAGGAGCTGGTCGACGAGGGTCGTCTTCCCGTGGTCGACGTGCGCGATGATCGCGATGTTGCGTATGGATGGCACGGCGGTGCGGCGCCTCTCTGGTGTCGCGGGATCGCCCGCCCGGGGATTCCGGGATGGCCCGCCGGGGCTCCGGGGTCACCCGCCCGGGATCCGGCCGGTCGTCGGTACACCGGGGGCGGCGGCGAAGTTCGCGGTCCCTCCGCCCGGCGCTCCCGGGGCCGTCGGCGCCGCGCTCCGGGGCCCGCGCGCCGGGATCTCCGCCCGTCCGCCCGGCGCCCCCCGGGACGCCCGTTGCTGGCCGTCGCAGGCCCGCTGTACCTTGCGCACATGGCCGTCGCAGTCCGCGCGCCGCGCCGAGGCGGGATCCCCGAGCGGCCCCCGCGAGCCCGGAGGCGAACCCACATGTCCAACTATTACAGCGTGTTACGAGTTCATATGTCGAAACCGTCCCGCAACCTCGCGTCCCGCGCCGGCCGCCCGCTCGCCCTGGCGGCCGTCGCCGCTGCCGCGCTGGCCGCCTGCGGTCGTCCCAATGCGATGGGCGAGGCCGACTCGCTGATCCTCATCGCCGACTCCGCGCTGTGGGCGGACATGGAGTACGCCACGTACGACGCGCTCGAGGAGACGCTGTTCACGACCCGGGACGAGAAGAAGTTCCACGTCACGTGGGTCGCGCCGGGCGCCGACGAGATGAACGAGCTCCTCCTGTGGCGGCAGGTGCTGGTGTTCGGGACCCCCGACGACCCGCTGGTGGCGCAGGCGGCCGAGGCGGCTGGCCGGGACGCCCTGTCTCCACCGGAGCTCTTCCAGACCCCGGCTGTGTGGGCCACCGGACAGGCCGTCACGGCCGCGGTCCTCGAGCCGGGCCGCGAGCGCGAGTCGTGGCGCGCCCTGCTGCCGCAGGTGGCCGAACGCCTCGACCGCGATTACCGCGCCTGGACGCTGGACCGGATGTTCGTGAGCGGGGCGGACTCGGCCTTCGCGGCGGAACTGCAGGAGCGCCTCGGGATCTCGCTCCGCGTCCCGAACGTCTACCAGACCGTGTTCCGCGACGGCGACATCGCGCTGATCCGCAACGACAACCCCGACCCGTCCGAGCTCATCCGCTCGATCCTCGTGCAGCGGGTGGCGCCGCGCGACACCGTGACGCCGATGGCCTTCGCGGCATGGCGCTCGGACATCGACTCCACCCAGTACAACGTGCCGCAGGCGTTCGAGCTCGATCCGCGGCACACCCGCCCGGTCGCGGTGGGCGGCGCCGAAGGCATCGAGGTCCGGGGGACGTGGCGGGACGAGGCGGCCTACCCGGCCGGTGGTCTGCTCATCGGCCGCGCGCTCCGCTGCCCCGATGCCACGTACTTCATCGACGCCTGGCTCTACTCTCCGAACCCCCGCCGCGGGAAGTGGCAGTTCGTGATGCAGATCGAGGAGATCCTGGGCTCGTTCCGCTGCGCCGCACCGTAAGTCCGCCGGACGTGCCGATGTCGTTCGTTCACCTGCACTGTCACAGCGAGTATTCCCTGCTCGACGGGGCGAACCGCGTCGAGGCGCTCGTCGACCGGGCCGTGGAGCTCGGGATGCCCGCCCTCGCCGTCACCGACCACGGCAACCTGCACGGCGCCTGGGAATTCCAGGAGCTGGCGCGCCGCCGGGGCATCCGCCCCATCCTCGGCTTCGAGGCCTACGTGGCGTACGGCGACCGCCGCAGCCGCGAGAAACCCGCCGACGCGCCGGCCGAGTCGGCGCACCTCGTAGTCCTCGCGGCCGATCTTGAGGGCTACCGGAACCTGATCCGGCTGTGCTCGCGCGGCTGGATGGAGGGCTTCTACCGCCGGCCCCGGATCGACCGGGAGATCCTCGCCGAGCACGCCTCCGGGATCGTCGTCCTGTCGGCCTGCCTGGCCGGCGAGGTGGCCCGGAACCTGGAGATGGACCGCTGGGACCGGGCGAAGGAGGCGGCCGAGTGGCACGCCCGCACCTTCCCGGGCCGCTACTTCCTCGAGGTGCAGGACCACGGGATCCCCGGCCAGGCGAAGGTGAACGAGGGGGTGTTCCGGCTGGCCGACGAGCTCGGGCTCCCCGTCCTGGTCACGAACGACGCGCACTACATGCGCCGCGAGGACGCGGACGCGCACGACACGCTGCTGTGCATCGGCACGGGCGCCATGAAGAGCGACACCGACCGGCTCCGCTTCCACGGCCGGGAGAGCTACTTCAAGTCGGCCGAGGAGATGGCGTCTCTGTTCCCGGACCGGCCCGAGCTGCTCGAGACGACGACGGCCGTGGCGGAGATGTGCGACGTCCAGTTCGAAAGGCGCTATCACCTTCCGGCCTTTCCCCTGCCGCCGGACGCGGAGAGCGACAACGCGCACCTCCGCCGGCTCACCGAGCGGGGGGCCGCCGACCGCTACGGCTCGCCGCTGCCCGCGGAGGTACGGGAGCGCCTCGACTTCGAGCTCGGGGTGATCGAGGAGACGGGCTACGCCTCCTACTTCCTCATCGTGTGGGACTTCCTGCGCGCGGCGCGGGAGGCCGACGTCCCGGTGGGGCCGGGGCGAGGCTCGGCGGCCGGGTCGATCGTGGCCTACTGCCTGCGCATCACGGACGTCGACCCCCTCGAGTTCGACCTCCTGTTCGAGCGCTTCCTGAACCCGGACCGCGTGTCGATGCCGGACATCGACATCGACTTCTGCTACGAGAAGCGGTCCCGCGTGCTCGACTACGTGCGCGAGAAGTACGGCTCGGACTCGGTGGGTCAGATCATCACGTTCGGCACCATGCAGGCCCGGGCGGCGGTGCGGGACGTGGGGCGCGTGCAGGGCTTCACGCCGCAGGAGACCGACCGGCTCGCCAAGCTCATTCCCTCCGATCCCGGCTTCCAGGTCCCGCTCGCCGAGGCCGTGGAGAAGGTGCGTGAGCTGGCCGAGCTGTACCGGTCCGACGAGCGGATCCGCGGGCTGCTCGACGAGACGATGCGGATCGAGGGTCTGAAGCGGCACAGTTCGGTGCACGCGGCCGGGGTGGTGATCGCCCCCGGGCCGCTGGACGAATACGTGCCGGTGTGCCGCGACACGAAGAACGGGGACACGGGCGCGGTCATCACGCAGTTCGACATGAACGCGCTCGAGAAGGCCGGGATGCTGAAGATGGACTTCCTCGGCCTGCGCACCCTCACGGTGATCCACGACGCGGTCGAGATGATCCGCGAGCGGCACGGGATCGAGGTCGACTGGGAGGAGATCGGCCTCGACGACCCCGAGGTCTACCGGATGCTCGCCTCGGGGGGCACGCGCGGCGTGTTCCAGTTCGAGTCGGCGCTCGCCACCGAGAAGCTGCGCGCCATGCGCTGCGACCGGTTCGACGACCTCATCGCGGTGAACGCCCTGATCCGGCCCGGGCCGCTCGACTCGGGGATGACCGACGTCTACATCCGCCGCAAGCGCGGCGTGGAGCCGGTCGAGTACCCGCTGCCCGAGCTGGAGGAGGTGCTCGCCCCCACCTACGGCGTCATCACCTACCAGGAGCAGGTGATGCGGGTGGCGAACGTGCTGGCGGGGTTCACGCTCGCCGAGGCGGACGTCCTGCGGAAGGCGGTGGGAAAGAAGGACGCGGAGCTGACCGAGAAGGTGCTGACCGAGTTCCGCCGCCGGACCGTCGACCGCGGGGCCGCGCCCGCGAAGGCGGACGAGATCGCCGAGCTGATCCGCACGTTCGGCCGCTATGGGTTCAACAAGGCCCACTCGGTGGCCTACGCGGTGATCTCCTACCGGACGGCGTGGCTGCGGGCCCACCACCCGGCCGAGTTCATGGCCGCCCTGCTCTCGTCGTTCATCGACAACACGGACAAGGTCGTGGCGAGCATCGCCGCGGCCCGGGCCATGGGGCTGGAGGTGCTGCCGCCGGACGTGAACGAGTCGGGCTACAAGTTCACGGTGGTGGACGCGGAGCGCATCCGGTTCGGCCTCGGCGCGATCAAGGGCGTGGGGGAGTCGGCGATCCGCTCCATCCTCGCGGCCCGCGAGGTGCGGCCCTTCGCCTCCCTGTTCGACTTCTGCGAGCGGGTGGACCTGCGGCTGAACAACAAGCGCGTGATCGAGTGCCTCATCGCCTCCGGGGCGCTGGACGCGCTGGGCGAGCGGGCCGCCCTGAGGGCGGGACTCGAGTCGGCGCTCGCCGAGGCGCAGCTCCGCCAGCGCGAGCGGGACTCGGGCCAGGCCTCCCTGTTCGGGGCCCGCGAGGAGACGCGGCGGCCCGACCCGGAGCTTCCCGACACCGCGCCCTGGACGGAGGCGGAGCGCCTGAAGGAGGAAAAGGCGGTCCTGGGCTTCTACATCTCGGGCCACCCGCTGGAGCGGCACCGCGAGCTGGTCGACCTCCTCGCGCTGGCGTGCAACACGTCCATGCTCGGCGAGCTGCGGGAGCGGCGGGTGGAGCTCGCGTGCGTGGTCACGGGCCTGGACGTGCGCGTGTCGCGGAAGTCGGGGGCCGAGTACGGCCGGGTGACGGTGGAGGACTTCCACGGCACCGCCGACGCCCTGGCGTTCGGCGAGACCTGGGCGGCGGCCAGGGAGATCCTCGCCGAGGACACGCCGGTTCTCATCGAGGGAACCGTGTCGGGAAACTCGCGTGACGAGGAGAATCCCCCCATCTTCATCGATTCCGTCCGGCGCCTCAGCGAGCTGAACGAGAGCGGACGGATCGGCGTCTGCATCGAGATGCGGAGGGAGGAGACGGCCCCGGAGTTCGACTTCGGCCGGGTGCGGGCCGTGCTGCAGCGGTCCCCCGGACCGGCCCCCCTGCTCCTCCGGTGGAGCGGAGGGACGAGCCCCGACGCGGAACCCGTGCGGCTCGTATCGCGCTCGCTGCGGGTGGCGCCGAACGCGGAGCTCCTCGCCGAGCTGCGGGCGCTCCTGGGCAGCGAGCGGGTCCACCTCATGCGCGGGTGACACGATGTCAGGTTCGAACGACGGACTCGGGGACCTCCGGCGGCAGCTCGCCGACCTCAAGTCGCGGGCGGCGCGCCACGGCGTCGACGTGGGCGATGAGATCGCCGACCTCGAGGAGCGCCTGGAAACGGCGCACCGCGACGAGATGCAGGCCCTGAGCCGCTACGACCGGGTCCAGCTCGCCCGGCACCAGGAGCGCCCGTTCTCGCTCGACTTCATCCGCCAGCTATGCGACGACTGGGTCGAGCTGCACGGCGACCGCAAGTACCGCGACGACCCGGCCATCGTGGGCGGCTGGGCTCGGTTCGGGGGTCGGCCGGTGATGGTCATCGGCCACCAGAAGGGCCGCGACATGAAGGAGAACCTCCGTCGGAACTTCGGGTCGCCGCACCCGGAGGGGTACCGCAAGGCGGAGCGCCTCTTCCGCCTGGCCGAGAAGTTCGGGCGCCCCGTCGTCACGTTCGTCGACACCCAGGGCGCGTACCCGGGCATCGGGGCCGAGGAGCGGGGGCAGGCCGAGGCGATCGCCCGCAACCTGCTGGTGATGGCCGGGCTCCGCACCCCGATCGTCTCCTGCATCATCGGCGAGGGCGGAAGCGGCGGCGCGCTCGGGATCGCCGTGGCCGACCGGGTGCTGATGATGGAGAACGCGATCTATTCGGTGATCTCCCCGGAGGGCTGCGCCGCGATCCTGTGGCGCAGCCGCGAGCGGGCGGCGGACGCCGCCGAGGCGCTCAAGCTCACGGCCCCCGACCTCGCCGACTCGGGCATCATCGACGAGGTGATCCCGGAGCCGCCGGGCGGAGCGCACCTGGCGCCGGAGGAGGCGGCGGAGGCCGTGGGGGCCGCGCTCGCCCGGCATCTCGACGAGCTGGAGGGCATCGAGCCGGACGAGCTGGTCCGGCGGCGGCGGGAGAAGTACTACGCCATGGGGCGCTGGGAAGAGAGGGCGGATGCCTGAGGCGCCCGGAGGCGGCGGCCGGGACCGGTCGCAGGACGGAGGCGAGGAACGACCGGGCCGGCGATCCGGCCCCCGGCCGGCGCGCGACATCGCCTCGTCGCCGGCCGTGGAAGGCGTGCGCCGGGGGCCGGGACGCAAGGGCCGGGGAAGGGGCCGGGGGCCGCGGTCCGTCCGGCGGGGCGCGCCGGCCCCCGCTCCCGTCCACGCCTCTTCGGGCCCCGTCCACCAGATCGTCGAGGTCCGGTTCCAGGGCGTCCGCTCGGAGTACTTCTCGTTCCGCGGCCACGTGCCGCTGCGCGTCCGCGAGTACGTCATCGTGGAGGCGGACCGGGGACAGGACCTCGGGTGGGTGCGGCGCGTGTCGGATGCCGGGACCCACACCTGCGAGGGCGGCTGCGATCACGCGCACCACGGGCCGGTGGTCCCGCCGGCCGACCGCGTGCTGCGTCGCGCCGCGCCCGTCGACGTGGAGCGGAGCCGGGACCTCCAGGCGGAGGAAGCCGAGATCCGCCGCCGCACGCGCGAGCTGGTGCAGCGCCACGGGCTGAAGATGAAGATCAGCGAGGCCGAGTGGCAGTGGGACCGCAACAAGTTGACGGTCTACTTCACGGCCGAGCGGCGCGTCGACTTCCGCGGCCTCGTCAAGGACATGGCGCGCACCTTCAAGACGCGCATCGAGCTGCGGCAGATCGGCGTGCGCGACGAGGCGAAGCGGCTGGGCGGGATCGGGCGCTGCGGCCGCGAGCTGTGCTGCCGCCTGTGGCTTCCGCGGATCGAGCCGGTCACGCTGCAGCTGGCCAAGGACCAGGGCCTGTCGCTGAACCCGGCGCAGATCTCCGGCGCCTGCGGGCGCCTCATGTCGTGCCTCCACTACGAGCACGCCATGTACGTGCAGGCGAAGAAGCGCTTTCCGCGGCGCGGCAAGCGGATCCGCACCGAGCGCGGCGAGGAGAAGGTCCTGGGCTGGGACCTGTTCCGCGAGACCGTGGCGCTGCGGGCCGAGGACGGCAGCGAGCGGACCGTGCCGCTGGCCGAGCTGAAGGCGGAGGCCACCCGGGCCCGGCGGGCCGCGCGGGACGCCGCGTCCTGAACCTTTCCACCCTCCCACAGGATCGCGGCGCGTGACCCGTTTCTACCTGACGACGGCGATCGACTACGCCAACGGCGACCCGCACATGGGCCACGCGTTCGAGAAGGTCGGCGCGGACGCGATCGCGCGCTATCGCCGCCTCCGGGGCGACGAGGTGCGCTTCGTGATCGGCATGGACGAGCACGGCCAGGGCGTCCTGCAGGAGGCGGAGCGCCAGGGCCGTCCGCCGCAGGACTGGGTGGACGAGGTGGCCGGGCGGTTCGCCGCCGTGTGGGAGCGGCTCGAGGTGTCGCACGACGACTTCATCCGCACGACGGAGCCCCGCCACGGGCGGGCGGTGCGGGCCCTGATCGAGCGGATCGCCGCGGCGGGCGACATCTACACGGCCCGCTACGAGGGCTACTACTGCTCCCGCTGCGAGGCCTTCCGCAAGGAAGCCGAGCTGGAGGACGGGCGCTGCCCGTTCCATCCGTCGCGGGAGATCGTGTGGACGGAGGAGGAGAACTTCTTCTTCCGGCTCTCGAAGTACCGCGACCCGCTGCTCGCCCACATCCGCGAGCACCCCGGGTTCATCCAACCGGAGAGCCGCCGCAACGAGATCCTGCGGCTCCTCGAGGGCGGGCTGGAGGACATCTCCGCCTCGCGATCGCGCGTCCCATGGGGCGTCCCCTTCCCCGGTGACCCCGACCACACCGTCTACGTGTGGTTCGATGCCCTGCCGAACTACATCTCGGCCATCGGCTTCCCGGACCCGGTGCACCACACCTGGTGGCCGGCGGCCCTGCACGTGATCGGCAAGGACATCACCCGGTTCCACTGCGTGATCTGGCCGGCCATGCTGATGTCGGCCGGCCTGCCGCTGCCCGGCACCGTGTGGGCGCACGGGTTCCTGATGATCGGCGGCGGAAAGCTCTCGAAGTCCGAGGCCCGCAAGCTGGACCTCGACGCACTCGTCGACCGGCACGGCCCGGACGCCTTCCGCTACTTCCTGCTGCGGGAGACACCGTGGACCGGGGACCGCGACTTCGCCTCGGCCGAGGCGTTCCTGGCGCAGTTCGACGTGCGCTACGAGGCGGACCTGGCCAACGATCTCGGAAACCTGCTGAACCGCACGGTCTCCATGCTGCGCCGCTACCGGGCCGGCGAAGTGCCGCGCGGCGCCACCACGTCCCTCGACCGCGACGGGGACGAGGCCCTGGACGCCTACACGGTCGCGATGGACTCCTTCCGCCTGCACGAGGGCATCGATGCCGCCATGCAGATCGTGCGTCGGGGCAACGCGTTCGTGGACGCGGAGCAGCCCTGGCGGCTCGCGAAGGACCCCGATGCCGGCGACCGCCTGGACGCCGTGCTCGCCGCGCTGCACCGGGCCCTGGCCCGGACCGCCATCGCGCTCGCCCCGTTCATGCCGGGCAAGGCGCTGGAGATCTGGCATCGCCTGGGCGGCGAGGGAGACCTGCCCGCATTCGGGGACCTGGACGCCCGCCTTCCCGCGCGACTGTCGCCCGCTCGGGAGGGCGTTCTGTTTCCCCGGCCCGAGACTCCCTGATCCCCCCGCGCCTTCCTCCCCCGGCAGGTCTCCGGCACCGGACTTGCTTGACAGGGGCGCGCGGCCCGTGGTAGCGTCCCGGGTCCCGCTCGGCGTCCGCATGCCGCCCGAGCCCAGCCGGTCCAGCACGGTCGCGACGGAGCCGCGTATCCCGCAGGGATGCAGCGCGGCTTCGCATGCGCGCGGCGCGATCTGAAAAGTTTGCGCATGACGCCTTCTCGTTCGCCACAGCACGAGTCTCGAAAAGCCCGTGCCTTCACCGTCCAGTTCATGCCGGACGGAGGAGGACGGGTGTGCTCTCTGCGCGTGTCGCGCCGGCTGCTGCACGCGCTGGCGGGCGGCCTCGCGCTGCTCGTGGTGCTCCTGGGAGGGGTGCTGCTCACGGTCGGTGGCGATGCCCTGCGCGAGAGCGAGCTGGCCCGCCTGCGGCTGGAGAACACCAACCTCTCGGGGTCCCTGGCCGAGGTCGAGAACAAGCTCGGCCTGCTCGGCTCGGCGATCGACCGGATGGCGGACCGCGACCGCCAGATCCGCCTGCTCGCGGGGCTGCCGCTCATCGATCCCGAGGTGCAGGCGGTGGGCGTCGGCGGCCCGCTGCGGCGCGATCCCGCCATGGAGGAGTTCCTCACCGCCTCCCCGGCGCTGGCCTCGCGGACGCTGGCCAGCGCCTACGACGTCGACCGGCTGACCCGCCGCGTGGAGCTCCTGTCGGGCAGCATCGAGGAGGCGATGGACTCGGTGGCGATGCACGAGGAGGTCTTCCTGTCGCGCCCCTCGATCCGTCCCATCCAGGCCGAGGACTCCTGGGTCAGCTCGTCGTTCAGCCGGAACCGCTTCCACCCGCTCCTGCTCGTGAACCGGCCCCACCCGGGTATCGACATCTCCGCCCTTGCGGGGACTCCCATCCTCGCCACGGCCCGCGGCAGGGTGGTCTCCGCCGGCAACCGGGCCGGATACGGCAAGACGGTCGAGATCGACCACGGGTACGGCTATCGGACGCTGTACGCGCACATGGGCTCGGCGGACGTGCGCCGCGGCATGCGCGTGGAGCGGGGCGACGTGATCGGCGAGGTCGGCAAGTCGGGGCTCGCCACCGCGCCGCACCTCCACTACGAGGTCACCCTGGACGGACGGCCGCTCGACCCGCGCCAGTTCATGCTGGACGACCGGGTCCACTGAGGCGCCCGGCCGTTCCGTCGCTCGCCCGCGGGCGGCGTCGCCTCCGTCCACCATACCCCTTCCCTCCGCCGGTCCGATCCGGCCCCGTGCGTTGAAACCGCGCGGCCCGGCCGGTAGATTCGCCTCCCTCTCGGGAGATCCGGCGCGTCCCTCAACGTGGAGAGCATGCATGCGCAAGCAGAGAGTCAGCCCGGCCCTCGTCGCCGGGGCGGCCCTGGCCCTGGCGGGCTGCGGCAATTCTCCGATCACCGTGCAGGTCCTGGGGGAGGGTGTCGACGGCCCCGTCCCGCAGCCGAACGTGGAGGTCCGGTTCCTCCCGTTCGACCGCGACTCCGTCTTCGACCTCCTGGACACGCAGGCCGAGACCCCGCGGCCTGAGATCCCCGCGGACATGCTCGAGACGTTCGAGGAGATCCGCGCGGCCCAGGAAGCGTGGCGGGAGAAGGACAGCGAGTGGTCCGAGGGTCGCGACCGCCTGCAGCGGCTGTCGCAGGAGCTGCAGGGCCTGGACCGGCGCTCCCGCGCCTACCTCCAGAAGTACGAGGAGTTCGGAAACCTCGAGAGCCAGGTGGCCCGCCTGGAGCGCGAGAAGAAGGAGCTGTTCGACGCCTTCACGGCCATGCAGGAATCGGTGGCGAGCCGCATCGACTCCTTCAAGATCGCGCGGGACAGCTGGGAAGAAGTCGCCTACGAGGACTACTTCGACATCGAGGCCGAGATCCTCGCCGCCCGCAAGACCGAGGTGTTCGCCGACACGACGAACGCCGACGGGTACGTGACGCGCACCCTGCCGGGCGGTGACTGGTGGGTGTCGGCCCGCGTGCCGACGGTCCGCGGCGAGCTGTACTGGAACGTGCAGGTCGACCCGTCGGCCGTCGACACGCTCCTCCTCACGCCGGAGAACGGCGACGACCGCCTCCGGCTCTGATCCGAGGCCACCACAGGGGAGACGGGGCGCCCGACGCGCCCCGTCTCCGTCCGGGAGTTGCACCCCATGACGTCCTCGCCGAGCCGTCCGACCGACTCGCCCCTCCGGCTGGAGATCGACCTCGACGGGATCGGCAGCCTCGTGTTCGAGCGAGCCGAGGCGTCCGTGAACACGCTGTCCTCCGGCGTGCTGCGGCGGCTGGACGAGCTGCTGGGCGAGCTGGAGTCCCGCATCGCCAACGGCCAGCTCACGGCGCTCGTGGTGCGGAGCGGCAAGGAAGCCTCGTTCATCGCCGGGGCCGATGTCCGGGAGATCGCGGACGTCCGCGACGCCGAGGAGGGGCGCGCGGCGAGCGCCGCCGGCCAGCGGATCTTCCGCCGGCTGGAGCGCCTACGGGTCCCGACCGTGGCCTTCATCGACGGCACCTGCCTGGGCGGCGGCACGGAGCTGGCCCTTCACTGCGACTTCCGCGTCGCCACGGACCGCTCCGCCACGCGGATCGGCCTGCCGGAGGTCCGGCTCGGCATCGTGCCGGGCTTCGGGGGATGCGTGAAGCTGCCGCGCACGGTGGGCCTGCAGCGCGCCCTCGAGATGATCCTGTCCGGCCGTCCGGTGCCGGGGGCGCGGGCCGCCCGCATCGGCCTGGTGGACCGCGTCGTGCCGGCCCACGCCGCCGAGCGCCCGCTGGCCGAGTTCGTGGCGGACGTCATCGCCGGCCGCGTCGACCCCGCCGAGCCGCGCCTCGGCCTGCGCGACCGGCTCCTCGAGCGAACGGCGCCGGGGCGGAAGCTGCTGTTCGCGCTGTCCCGCCGGCGCGTGGCGGGGGAGACGAAGGGCTTCTATCCGGCGCCGGGGCGGGCGATCGACGTCCTGGAGGCCACCGCCGGCGCGTCGCTCGACGAGGCCTACGCCGAGGAGGCGCGGGCGCTCGGCGAGCTCGTGACGGGAGAGGTCTCGCGCTCGCTGGTGCGGGTGTTCCTCCTCTCGCAGGCGGCGAAGAAGGAGCTGCCGGCCGAGCAGCTCGAGGCGGCCGACCGGGTGGAATCGGTGGCGGTGATCGGCGCCGGCGTGATGGGCGGCGAGATCGCCGAGCTGGCGGCCGCCGCGGACCGGACGACCGTGCTCAAGGACATCGACCAGGAGGCGCTTGACGCGGGCCTGCGCCACGCCGCGGCGCTGCTCGACAAGGCGGTCCGGGCGCGCGTGTTCAACGAGGAGGAGCGCGGCCTGAAGCTGGCCCGGATCTCCGGCACGCTCTCCTACGACGAGGTGGCCGGCTGCGATCTCGCCGTCGAGGCGGTGGTCGAGCGACTGCCCGTGAAGCAGCAGGTGTTCCGGGAGCTCGAATCCGCCATGGGACCGGACGCGGTGCTGGCCTCCAACACCTCCGCCCTGTCGATCGCCGCGATCGCCGCGCGGCTCGAGCGGCCCGGGCGGGCCGTGGGCCTGCACTTCTTCAATCCCGTGCACAAGATGCCGCTCGTGGAAGTGGTCCGGGCCGAGGGCACGGACGACCGCGCCCTCGCCACCGCCTTCCGCTTCGTGCTCGACACGGGCAAGACGCCCGTCATCGTGGCCGACCGGCCGGGGTTCCTCGTGAACCGCGTGCTCGCCCCGTACCTCGGCGAGACGGGACGGCTCCTCGAGGAAGGGGTCCCCGTGGAGACGATCGACGCGGCGCTGCGCGCGTTCGGGATGCCGATGGGCCCCTGCCGGCTGCTGGACGAGGTCGGGTTCGACGTGGCCGTGCACGCCGGGCGCGAGATGGCCGAGGGGATCGGCGAGCGGCTCGCCCCGTCGAGCCTCCTCGACCGCCTCATCGAGGAGGGACGCCTGGGGCGTAAGAACGGGCGCGGGTTCTACCGGTACGAGGACGGGCGGTCGCGCGGGGCGGATCCCGCGCTGACCGGGATGCTGCCGCCGGCCGGCCCCGAGCCGGACGCCGAGGAGATCCGGCGGCGCTGCCTGCTCCCGATGGTGAACGAGGCCGCCCGGGCCCTGGACGAGGAGGTCGTCGCGTCGGCCGACATGCTCGACCTGGCGATGATCTTCGGAACCGGATTCCCGCCCTTCCGGGGCGGCCTGCTGCGCTGGGCGGACACGGTCGGTCTCGCGCGGGTGTGCGACGACCTCGTCCGGCTCGCCGAGGCCCACGGCGACCGGTTCGCTCCCGCCCCGCTCCTGGAGCGCCTCGCGGGGCGGAACGGGACGTTCACGCATCCTTCCTAGGCGGCTCCGCTCCGGCCCGCTCGCCGCGCGTGGCGTGCCCGAACGGGATCCCCGCCGGGCCGTGCCCGAGGTGGAGATCGTGTACCGCCGCCTGCCGGACGAGGTGACCCGCTTCCGGCAGGAGCTCCTGTTCGACGGTCCGCACTGCAAGATCTCGCTGCTCGTGCACCCCCCCGACGCCGACCCGCTGCGGGTGGGAGAGGTCACGCTGGCGGGCGGCGGCGCGCTCCTCTGGTACCTGTTTCCGGGGCGCCCGTACGAGGTCGCCGCCGTGTACGACCGATCGGGCCGGTTTCTCGGCTGGTACACGAACCTCCTGCGCCCGCCGGAGATCCACGGAGACCGGTGGGAGCTGACCGACCTGTGGCTCGACGTGTGGCAGCCCGCCGGCGACGGCCCGGCGCGCATCCTCGACCGCGACGACCTCGCGGCCGCCCTCCGCGCGGGGCACGTCGAACCCGACGAGGCGCGGCGCGTGGAAGGGGAGGCGGAGGCGGTCCGGCGCGCCACGCGGGCTGGACGCTGGCCTCCGAAGGTGGTTCGGCGGCATCCCCTCGAGGCCGTGGGCTCGCTGCGCCTGCGGCGCGACGAGCCGGGACGCTATTTCGCGAACCTGGTGATCGGCCGGCTCATCGCCGCGGGCATGTACGTGTTCGGCTTCACGTCCCTCGTGTCGCTCGCCTTCGCGGCCGGCACGGACGCGTTCTCGGGTCCCGGCCCCGCCCTCACCGCGTGGAAGGTGCTCATCGCCGGCGCGGCCGCCGCGGCCGTTCCCCTGGCGCTCGCTGGACGCCTGCCCGCCACGCGGCACATCCGGCCGCAGGAGGCGCTGAGCGAACGGATCCTGTTCATCGGCTGCGTGGTCACGGCGCTGGCCGTGTTCCTCTACCCGGACAGCCGGCTGTGGCGCGCCTCCCTCGTCGCGATCTACGCGATCCTCGCGGCCTTCTGCGCCATCTTCGCCGTCGCGCGGATCCGCTGGGACCGCACCCGGCCGGTCCTGGCCGTCGCCGGGCTCCTCGTGTCCCTGTTCGCGCTCGTCGTGCTCCTCGTCTGACCGCGGCGTGCGCGGTCCGGCGGGGCGGCGCCACGCGGTCCGGAGAGGCGGCGCGCGGGTCGGCGCCACGCGGTCCGACCGCCCCGGTCACAGCGGGCGCGTCCGCCCCCGCGGCAGGACGACGAGGTCTCCCTCGACCCGCACGCCCTCCCGCTCGCCCGGCGTCGCCGCCGACAGCTCCTCGTCCGGATCGATGTAGTTGTAGCGGTCCACGATCCCCCGGTGGATCCGGGCGCCGGCGCCCACCCGGCAGTGGTCCATCACGATGGAGTCCACGATCTCGGCGCCCTCGGCGATGCGCGTGTCGCGCCCGATGATCGACCGGACGATGCGCGCCCCCTCCACGACCGTGCCGACCCCGAGGCTCGTGTCCTCCAGCATGCCGGACAGCACGCGCGGGCTGGCGCGGTTGTAGGACTGGGAGTGGATAGGCCACAGACGGTTGTTCAGGTCGAACCGGGGCTGCGCCCCGAGCAGGTCCATGTGCGCCGCCCAGTAGGCCTGGAGCGTGCCCACGTCCCGCCAGTACCCCGGCTCCTCGTACGGGCGGATGCCCGGCACCTCGTTGCGGGCGAAGTCGTACGCGTACCCGGCGTAGGCCGGATCCTCCACCATGCGGGGCACGATCGTCCGGCCGAAGTCCGGCTCGAGGTCCCGCTCGGCCACCTCGCGCAGCACCTGGATCAGCGGGCCCGGCTCGAAGATGTAGTTGCCCATCGAAGCGTACGACCAACCCGGCCGTCCCGGCATCTCCGGGGGATCGTCCGGCTTCTCGAGCCACGACCCGATCCGCCCGCGGGAGTCGGCGTCCGCGATCCCGAACCCCGAGGCCTCCCCCGTCGGCACGGGCAGCATGGCCACGCTGAGATCGGCCTGCCGCTCCCGGTGGAAGCGGATCATCTGGCCGATGTCCATGCGGTAGATGTGGTCCGCCCCGAAGATGGCGATCAGGTCGGGCCGGAAGTCGTAGATCAGATTGAAGTTCTGGTAGACGGCATCGGCGGTGCCGCGGTACCAGGAGCGGCCGAGGCGCATCTGCGGCGGAACCACGGTCAGGAAGTCGTCCGGGTGGGGCGTGCTGAGCCGCCACCCCTCCCGCAGGTGATGGATCAGGGACTGGGACCGATACTGCACCAGCACGAACGTCGAGTAGATGCCGGAGTTCAGGAGGTTCGAGAGGACGAAGTCCACGATGCGGTAGCCGCCGCCGAACGGCACGGACGGCTTGCTCCGCTCCACGGTGAGCGGCATCAGGCGGCTGCCTTCCCCGCCGGCCATCACGAGCCCCAGGACCCTCAGGTTGCTGCGCATCTCGCCGTTCTCCCGTGTTCGTCGCCGACCGTCAGTCGTCGCGTTCCGCCCGCCGGTCGGCCAGCGTCCGCTCGTAGAGCTCCTCGTAGCGGCGTCCGCTCCGCTCCCAGGAGAAGTCCGTCCGCATCCCCGCCTGCCGCAACGCATCCAGACGGACCGGGTCCGCGTGGATCTCGATCGCCGTGTCGATCGCCCAGCAGAGCGCCGGCGCGTCGAAGTGCCGGAACACGATGCCGGTCGCCGACCCTTCGGCGAGCGCCTCCGGGGACACATCGACCACCGTGTCGGCGAGTCCGCCCACGCCGTGCACCACGGGGATCGTCCCGTATCTCTGGCTGATCATCTGGTTCAGGCCGCACGGCTCGAACGCCGACGGCATCAGGAAGAAGTCCGATCCCGCCTCCACCAGGTGCGCGAGGCGCTCCGAGAACGCGACGCGGGCCCCGACGTTCGGGAGGCTCGCCGCGAGGTCCCGCAGCAACGCCTCGAAGCGCGGTTCGCCCGTCCCCAGGAGGACGAACTGGGCAGGCCAGTCGCCCAGCCGCCCGCGCACCGCCTCGATGAGCCCGAGCCCCTTCTGCTCGACGAGGCGCGACACGAGCCCGAACAGCGGCACGTCGGGAATCTCCGGCAGCCCGAACTCCGCCTGCAGGGCCGCCTTGGCCGCCGCCTTGCCGCCCAGGTCCGCCGGCTCGAACGGGGCCGGGAGGTGAGGGTCCCGCGCGGGGTCCCACTCCTCCGTGTCGATCCCGTTCAGGATGCCCTCCACGGGGTGCGGCAGCCCGGCCAGCAGGCCGTCCAGCCCGAAGCCGAGCGCCGGCGTGCCGATCTCGCGGGCGTAACCGGGACTCACCGTGGTCACCCGGTCGGCGGCGAGGATCCCGCCCTTCAGCAGGTGGATCCGGCCGAACGACTCCAGCCGGTCGGCCCGGAACCACTCCGGCGGCAGTCCCGTGTCCGCCCACCGGTCGGCGGGAAACTGCCCCTGGTAGGCGAGATTGTGCAGCGTGAGGATCAGGGCCGGGCGGGAGTCGGTCCCGACCGCGAGGCCGGCCCGCACGTAGACGGGCGCCAGCGCGGCCTGCCAGTCGTGCGCGTGCACGACGTCGGGCCGGGAGGGCCCGGCGGCGGCCAAGGCGGCACGCACGAACACGGAGAAGCGGAGCAGGTTGTCGGAATAGTCCCCGTACGTGTCGCCGTACAGCCCCTCCCGGTCGAACAGATCGGGAGCGTCGACCGCGAGGACCCGCGGGCCCGGGGATCCCGCCGCGAGCTCGCGCACCACGACGGGAACCGGAAGGTCCGGCCCCTCCGCTCCCGGCCGCCAGACGATCGGAGCGTCCGCGTGGCCGTCCTCGCGGACGGTCCGGTACAGCGGGATCGCCAGCGTCACCTCGTGGCCGCGCCGCGCCAGCCGGTCCGTCAGGGCGCCCGCCACGTCGGCGAGCCCACCGGTCTTGGCCCAGGGCCGGGCCTCGGGGGTGATCTGGAGGATCCGCACGCGCGCTCCGCGGCCGGCGGGAAGAGTGCCGCGGCCGGCCCGGCGACCGGACGCGCCTGTCCCGGGCAACATAGGGAGGAGGCGCGGCCGGGGCGACGTCGGCAGGACCCCGCGGGCGGGATCGCGCGGGGCGGGTCCGGCCCGCGGGTCAGAGGGAGACGGGTCGCCGCTCCAGCAGGCGCGGTTCGGGACCCTTCACCTGGTCCCGGCCGGCCAGTTTCGCTTCGTAGAGCCGCTTGTCGGCGCGCTCGAGCAGCCGCGACAGCTCCTCGCCGTGCTCGGGCCAGCTCGCCACTCCCACGCTCACGGTCACCCCCGCCGGCGTCCGCTCGCCGGAGATGGGGATGGGCGCGGCAGCCACCGCCGTCCGTAACGCTTCGGCGATGGCCAGCGCGTTCACGGACGGCGTCTCCGGCAGGGCCACCACGAACTCCTCGCCGCCCATGCGGGCCACGAAGTCGCCGCGCCGGACCCGCCCCCTGATCGCGCGGGCCACCACGCGAAGCGCGGTGTCCCCCGCGGCGTGGCCGTAGTGGTCGTTGAACTGCTTGAAGTAGTCGATGTCGATCGCCAGCACCGAGATCGGCCGGCCGTGCCGTCGCGACCGCGCCACCTCCCCGTCCCACCGTTCCTCGAACGCCCGCCGGTTCAGCAGACCGGTCAGGGCGTCGTTGGCCGACAGGAGGTGCGGGCGCTGCATGCGCAGGCTGCCCAGCGTGGCGACGACGCCGACCGCCGTCAGCAGCAGCAGGCGTGCCGCGAACATCTCCGGGTCCAGCAGCCCGGCCGTCGCGGAGGAGGAGCCCGACGCGACGATCCAGGCCACGACGCCGTACTCGAAGACCGCCACCCCCGTTGCCGCGGCGCAGGCGCGGTGGTCGAGGCGGAGGCTCGTGGCGGCCACCGCGAGCAGCAGGAGCGGCAGCCCGATCTCCGGGCCCAGGGCGACCCCTTCGTGCTCCCGGCCGTGCAGCAGCAGGATCGTGGCATTGATCACCGTCACGTCGCCCAGGCTCGACGCGAAGCCGAACCACCAGTCGTAGGTGACGCGACGCAGGAGGAACAGCACGCCGAGGGCGAACACCGGCGCGGCGGCCGCGAGCACCAGCAGGATGTCCGGCCGCGGCTCGCCGGGATGGCGCAACGTGGCGATGCCGAACAGGGCGAGGGCCACGAGGCCCCCGACCACGCGCAGCCACGAGATGAGGATCTCGCCCGCCCGGCCGGCGGGAAGCAGCGGCCCCTTGGGGGGACTCCAGAAGTGGCGCCAGGCGGCTCGGTAACGGCGCAACGTGTTTCCTTCCGAAGGAAATGACTGTCGTACCGGGTGATCCGGGGTGACCGGCACGGCGGTCGAGGGCCGCGGACCGGCCGCCGCGCACCCGATCGGGAGCAATCCGCGTGCCGTCGCGAACTCCCTCCGCGCCCGGCGCCTGCGCGCCCCCGCGGCACCGGCGGCCGGGCACTCCGCCGCGTTCTGCCGCGGTCCGCGGCACCGGAGGGGTTGAGCGGAGGCCGGGGGGCCACGATCATGGACCCTCGTTTCCGTCCCGCGCCAGGAGCGTCCATGCACGTCACGATCCGCCGGGCCGACCCCGGCGACCTCGAGCGCATCGTCCTGTTCAACCTCGCGATGGCCCGCGAGACCGAGGGCCGCGAGCTCGACCGGGCGGTGCTCACCCGCGGCGTGCGCCAGGTGCTCGGCGATCCGGCGCGCGGACGCTATTACGTCGCCGAGCCGGCCGGCGACATGGCCACGGTCGGCGGTTCCGGGATCGTCGGCCAGCTCATGGTCACCACCGAGTGGAGCGACTGGCGGAACGGGGACTTCTGGTGGATCCAGAGCGTCTACGTCTCGAAGCGCAGCCGGGGAGGGGGAATCTACCGGCAACTCCACGAGCGGGTGCGCCAGGAAGCCCGGGAATCCGGGGCCGTCGGGCTGCGCCTGTACGTGGAGCGCGACAACTCCGCCGCGCAGGCGGTGTACCGCGCGCTGGGCCTGCACGAGTCGACCTACCGCATGTTCGAGGAGGTCTGGGCCTGACCCGGCCGGGCTCCGCCCGGACGCGCCGCGTGTTACATTCCGCCGCGTCCGGCCGGCACGCCCGCCGCATTCCGGGCGGCACGAGGCCGAAGGCACGCACACCGAAACGGAAGGATCCGCAGATGCAACGGCACGCATGGCGGACGGCCGCGCTGGCGGCCCTCCTCGCCCTCTTGCCCGCGTCGGCTCCCGGCCAGGTGGCCGACGCGGGCCATGTCACGCTCGATCGCCTCTTCTCGGCCGATTTCCGGGGCGACCGCTTCGGCCCGGCGCGCTGGCTGGACGACGGCGACGCCTACACGACGCTCGAGCCGCGCGAGGACGGGCCCGGCGCCGACCTCGTCCGCTTCGACACCGAGACGGGCGAGCGTTCCGTGCTCGTCGCGGCCTCCCGGCTCGTGCCGGGGGCGGGAGGCGACCCGCTCGCCATCGAGGACTACGAGTGGTCGCCCGACGGGAGCCGGCTGCTGATCTTCACGAACACCCGGCGCGTGTGGCGCCGGAACACGCGCGGCGACTACTGGGTCTACGAGCCCGCCACGGGGCGCCTGCACCAGCTCGGCGACGGCGCGCCGGAGGCCTCGCTGATGTTCGCGAAGTTCGATCCCTCGGGCACCCGCGTCGCCTACCGCCGCGAGTTCGACCTGTACGTGGAGGACCTCCGTTCCGGCGAGGTCACCCGGCTCACCGACGACGGCTCGCGCACGATCATCAACGGCACCTTCGACTGGGTCTACGAGGAGGAGTTCGACGCGCGCGACGGGTTCCGCTGGAGCCCGGACGGGCGCTGGATCGCCTTCTGGCAGCTCGACGCCGAGGGCATCCGCGACTTCCTGATGATCAACAACACCGACTCCCTCTACTCCTATACGATCCCCGTGCAGTACCCCAAGGCCGGGGAGCGCAACTCGGCCGCCCGCGTGGGCGTGGTCCCGGCGGCGGGCGGGGATGTCCGCTGGTTCGACGTACCGGGGGATCCGCGCGACAACTACATCCCGCGCATGGAGTGGGCGGGTACCTCGGAGGCGATCGTCCTGCAGCGCATGAACCGGCTGCAGAACACGAACATGGTGATGCTGGGCGACGTGGCGACGGGGCGCATCGCCACGATCTTCACGGACCGCGACGACGCGTGGGTCGATGCCGTGGACGACTGGGAGTTCGCCGACGACGGCTCGCAGTTCATCTGGGTCAGCGAGACCGACGGCTGGCGGCACGTGTACGAGGTGTCGCGGGACGGGCAGGGCGTCCGCCTGATCACCCGGGGCAACTACGACGTGATCTCCGTGGAGCTCGTCGACCTGCAGGGCGGGTGGATCTGGTTCCTCGCCTCCCCGGCCAACGCCACGCAGCGCTACCTGTACCGCGCGCCGATCCGCGGCGACCGGCCGGTGCAGCGGATCACGCCGGGCGGGCAGCCGGGCACGCACGGCTACACCATCGCGCCGAACGGGAAGTACGCCTTCCACACGTGGTCGCGGTTCGGCGTGCCGCCGATCACCGAGCTCGTGCGTCTGCCCGACCACCAGACGATCCGCGTGCTGGTGGACAACGCCGACCTGAAGGCGACCGTCGACTCGCTGCGCCGCGGCGAGGCGGAGTTCTTCCGGGTCGATGCAGCCGGCACCGCGCTGGATGGCTGGATGATGCGGCCGCCCGACTTCGATCCGGCCAGGAAGTATCCCGTGCTCATGTACGGATATACGGGTCCAGCCGGACAGACGGTGATGGACTCGTGGGGCGGCTTCAATTACTTGTGGCACCTGATGCTGACGCAGCAGGGCTACATAGTGGCCAGCGTCGACAACCGCGGCACGCCGGCGCCCCGCGGCCGCGACTTCCGCAAGGTGATCTACCGCCAGACGAGCCAGGTGGCCTCGGTCGACCAGGCGGCGGCGCTCCGCTCCCTGCTCGCCACGCGCCCGTACATGGACCCGGACCGGATCGGGGCGTGGGGCTGGAGCGGCGGCGGGACGTACACGCTCAACATGCTGTTCCGCTACCCGGAGCTGTACGACGTCGGGATGGCGGTGGCGCCCGTGACCCACGAGAAGTACTACGACACGATCTACACCGAGCGGTACATGGGCCTGCCCGAGGGGAACCCGGAGGGCTACGAGGAGTCCGCGCCCCTCACCTACGCGAAGGACCTCGAGGGAGACCTGCTGATCGTGCACGGGACGGGCGATGACAACGTGCACTACCAGAACACCGAGGCCCTGGTGAACGAGCTGATCCGCCACGGGAAGTCGTTCACGATGATGGCCTACCCGAACCGGTCGCACGGGATCTTCGAGGGGCCCGGCACGCGAAAGCACGTGTTCGGCCTGCTCACCGGCTACCTGCAGGAGCACTTGCCGGCCGGCGGACGCTGACGGAGAGAGGTCCGGCGAGGAAGCCGGAGAGCCGGGGAGCGGGCGGATCAGGAACCGTCCGCGTCCCCGGCTCTCCATTTCATGAACTCGAACACCGTCCGGCAGGGACGGCACCAGTACTGGCTCACCGACAGGGCCGACCCGAACGCCGTCATCAGCTCCGTGTCGGCGCCGCCGCAGTGCGGACACGGCACGCAGGCCGGCACGCCGGCGCCGGGCAGCGGCCCGCCCAGCCGGCGACGCCCCTCGCCCGCTCCTCCGCCCGGGGCTCCGGGCCCGCCGCGCCCCCCCGCCGCTCCGCCGTCCACCTCCACCTCAGTCCATCAGCACGGCGCGGTTCCGGTCGCCCCGGATGCGCGCCAGTGTCTCCGCGTCCGGGCCGCCGGGCGCCCGCCGGCGCCGCAGGGGGTCCCAGCCGTCCCAGGCCGGCAGAGGCGCGGCCTCCAGCGAATCGGCGAGCTCGTCGAGACCGGCCTCGCGCAGCACCGGCGCGATGCGGCGCGTCCAGCGGTCGCGCAGCTGGTCCGGCGTGCCGTCCGTGATGTCGTGCGCGGCGAGCACGCCGCCGGGACCGTCCCCGGGACCGAACCAGCCCGGACAGGGGCCGAGGGCCGCCGCGAACGCACCGGCGAGCGCGCGCCGACCGGCCGCCGCGCTCCCCAGACGCAGGGACCAGCCCCGCGCGTGGCCGAAGTGGAACCGCTCCTCCTCGAGGAGCTTGCGCGCCTTGAAGTGGACCGGCTCGAACCGGCTGCGGGCGAGGGCCTCCACCTGCACCGAGAGGGCCGTGTCGAGGAGCAGGTTCAGCGCCAGCAGGTCCGGCCAGTCCGCCGCGGGCGCGTCCAGCAGCTCGCAGCTGCGGTACTCGCCTGCCTCGCGCCCGTGCTCCAGCGCCGCCGGGTCCATCCCGAAGTCCTTCAGCATGGCGTACAGGATGCGCGCGTGTCCCCACTCGTCCTGCGCCATCGCGGAGCAGGCGATCCCGGCCTCGAGGGTCGGGGCGCCGAGGATCCACTCGCCGTAGCGCATCCCGAGGATCCGCTTGCTGTCGGCCAGGGCGAGCAGCGTTCCCGCCAGCGCCGGGCCGACATCGGACGGAAGCTCGGCGGCCGACCGGTAGCCGGCGCCGCGCCCCGCCGTCACGCGGCCCCCGCGGCGTGCAGCGTGAACGGCGCCTCGTCGCGGTTCACCGGGTGGAAGGCGTGTCGCGGCGCGACGACCATCTCGAACCAGGTGGCCTCGTCGTAGGTCTTCCAGGCGTAGACGCGGGCCAGCTCGGCGTTCGGCGCCGACACGGCGCCGACGTGCTCGAGGCGGTCCTCGCGCTTCTGGCGCGCGAACACCTCGTACAGACTCTCGCCGCTCAGGTGACCCATCGCTCCTCCTCCCGGATGGCGTGGCGGATGTCGGGGCGGGCTTCGCCGCGCGGCGCAGCGCCGCGAGGTCCGGCGCCGCGCGCGCCGGACGCGGGCGCGAACGTCACAACGACACGCCGGCGCGCCGCAGGGCGCGCCGGCCGCGCTCCGAGATCCGCCCGGTGTCCCACGGCGGGTCCCACGTCACCTCGACGAGCACCTCGTCGATGCCCGGCTCGGCGAGCAGCCGCTCGCGGATGTCCCACTTGATGAACTCGATGCACGGACACGCCGACGCCGTGAACGTCACGGTCACCCGCACCGTGGCGTCCACGGCCTCGATCCCGTACACGAGGCCGAGGTCGGGCAGCGAGACCGGAAACTCCGGGTCCGGGACCTCGTGCAGGGCCCGCCAGGCGGCCTCGGCGAGGTCGTCGGGCGGCCCGTCCCACTCCGGCACCTCGAGGGCGAGGTCGGGATTCCGGCCGGCCGTCTCGGCGAACACGGCGGAGAAGTCCATTCCGCGCTCGAGGTCCGAGACGTAGCCGGTGTCCGCCTCCGGGCGGGGCGCGAGCTGCGCGAGCCGCTTCACGGTCTCAGGCCGCCAGCAGGGCCTCGGTGCGTGCCCGGCTGCGGCGGATCGAGGCGACGAACTCCTCGTTCATCGGGCCGCGGGCGCGCCAGCGGTCGAACACACGCTCCCAGGTGATCGGCGTGTCCAGCAGCCAGCGCCGCTCGTCCGCGTCCCACTCGCAGGGAAGCTCGTACAGGAGCTCCACCTCGCCCGTCGCGGGATCGCTGCGGGCCGGCACGTCGAGGCCGAGCGACTCGCACAGCGGGACGACGGCCTTGAGCCAGGTGGCCCGCAGCTGGTCGTTCGTCATCCCCTTGAGCTTGAAGTCGAGCTGCGCGTTGTGGCGCTTGCGGTCGTCGGGCATCCCGAACCACTCCACGCCCATCGGGAACATCCAGTCGACCGCCCGTTGCACCAGCTCCCGTCCTTCGCCGCCCGCCTCGCACAGCTTCTTCATCCAGGCCTCGCCGTGCCGCAGGTGGAAGTTCTCCTCGAGGCCGACCTTCACGAGCGCTCGCTTCAGGGGACCGTAGGAGGTGTGGCGGTGCACGTCGCCCAGCAGGGTGATCCCGGCCCGGTCGTACAGGCCGTTCGCGGTGACCAGCTCCGCCCAGTTCGCCAGCGGCTGGTCGAAGCCGAACGGGTTCTTGAACTTCTCGGGAGGCCGGTCGTAGAGGAGGGCGTCCGTGTCCACGCCGAGGTCGTGCAGGATCCGGTAGGCGATGTTCGCGTGCCCGAGCTCGTCCTGGATGATCGCGGTGGCCGAGACCATGGTGTTCGTGGACGGCGCGTCGCGGGCCGCCATCCAGTAGGCGGGGGCGCTCATCAGCTCCGTGTCGCCCTGCACGGTGAGCTGGGTGATGAGGGCCGACCGGTAGGAGTCCGTCATGTCCTCGTCGGACTCGACGATGAATCCTTCCTGCACCTTCCGCATCAGCTCTTCGTCGGTGAACCGCGCCATGGCTCCTCCCGCCCGGAGTCCGTTGCCCCGCCGTCTCCACTCCCGACCGGCGGCCGGGGGCGGCCGCGGGTCCCCGTTCCGGCTACCCGTGACCGCCCCCGACGGTTCAACCGCCCCGCGGGGCGCTCAGGATCCCGGCTCCCCCAGGAACGGATACCGCCAGTCGACCGCCGGCACGAACGTCTCCTTCACCGAGCGGGGCGACACCCAGCGCATCAGGTTCACCCACGAGCCCGCCTTGTCGTTCGTGCCGCTGGCCCGCGCGCCGCCGAACGGCTGCTGTCCGACCACCGCGCCCGTCGGCTTGTCGTTGACGTAGAAGTTGCCCGCCGCATGGCGGAGCGCCGCCATCGCCTGGCGCACTGCGGCCCGGTCGTCGGCGAACACGGCCCCGGTCAGGGCGTAGGGCGAGGTGCCGTCGACGACGGCGAGCGTCTCCTCCCAGTCCGAATCCTCGTACACGTGGATCGTGAGGACGGGCCCGAAGATCTCCTCGCACATGGTCCGGAACTTCGGGTCACGGGCGAGAATCACGGTCGGCTCGATGAACCACCCCTTCTCGTCCGAACAGCCGCCGCCGAACAGGATTTCCGCGTCGTCGGAGTCCCGCGCGTGGTCGATGTAGCCCTTGATGTCCGACCACGCCGCGCCGTCGATCACGGCGCAGAAGAAGTTGCCGAAGTCGCGGGGATCGCCCATGCGGATCGCCGCGATCTCCTCGCCCAGTTTCGCCTTCACTTCCGGCCACAGCGAGGCAGGGACGTACGCCCGGGAGGCGGCGCTGCACTTCTGCCCCTGGTACTCGAACGCGCCCCGCACCATCCCGGTGACCAGGGCGTCGACGTCCGCCGAGGCGTGGGCCACGATGAAGTCCTTGCCGCCCGTCTCGCCCACGATGCGGGGATACGAGCGGTAGTTCTCGAGGTTCGCCGCGACGTCCTTCCAGAGGCTCTGGAACACGGCCGTGGAGCCGGTGAAGTGAATGCCCGCGAGGTGCGGGCTGCGAATCAGCTCCGCCGAGATCTGCGTCGAATTGCCCGGCAGGAAGTTGATCACCCCGCCCGGCAGGCCGGCCTCCTCGAGCAGCCGCATGAGGAAATAGGAGCTGTACAGCGACGTCCGGGCCGGCTTCCAGATCGCCACGTTCCCGAGCATGGCCGGGGCCGTCGGCAGGTTCGCGCCGATCGAGGTGAAGTTGAACGGCGAGATGGCGTAGACGAAGCCTTCCAGCGGGCGGTAGTCCGTGTAGTTCCAGACCCCGGCGTCGGATATGGGCTGGCGGGTGAGCAACTCGCGCGCATAGTGCACGTTGAAGCGCCAGAAGTCGATGATCTCGCACGCGGCGTCGATCTCGGCCTGGTGGATCGTCTTGGACTGGCCGAGCATCGTCGAAGCGTTCAGGGTGGCGCGCCACGGACCGGCCAGCAGTTCGGCGGCCCGCAGGAACACGGCCGCCCGGTCGGGCCAGGGCCAGTTCGACCACTCGTGCCACGCCTCGTGTCCGGTCTCGATCGCCGCCCGGATCAGCTCGGGAGTCGCCTTGTGGTAGCGGGCCAGCACGTGGCCGTGGTCGTGCGGCATCACGACGTCGGCCGTGTCGCCGGTCAGGTGATCTTCTCCGCCCACGATGACGGGGATGTCGACGACTTCCGACGCCATGCGGTCGAGCGTCTCGTCGAGCACCGCCCGCTCGGCGGACCCGGGGGCGTAGTCCAGCACCGGTTCGTTGATGGGAGGGGGCGGGCGCAGGTCGCCCTCCACCGTGATTCCTCGAGGATCGGGGTGCATGTCTCTGGCTCCGTGTGCGGTAGTTGCAGGGGCGGGCCGCGCGTCCTGGGGCGTGGCGGGCTCCGGGCCGGGCCCTGACGTCCGGGGAACCCGGTCTCGCCGCGCGGGGTTTCGCAGGACTGCGGTTCCTGTACGTTTCTGTTTCCGGCGCGCCTCGCGCGCCCGCCTATGCTATCGGAACGAGGCCCTGGAGGCCACCATGACGATTGATCTCCACACCGCGCAGAGCGACGTCTCCCACGAGACGGAATGGGGGCGCGCGCTGCCCTGGGAGCGTTACCTGGAGGACGAGGTCCGCGAGCACGCCGAGCTGTGGCGCGGCGTGTGGGAGCGGGCCACCTCCCCGGACGACCAGCTCGCGCGCCTGGCCGCGATCGGTGGGCGCTGGCGGCTCCTCGTCCTGTCCGAAGACTGGTGCGGCGACGCGTCCAACACGGTTCCCGTCCTGGCGCGCTTCGCCCTGGACGCGCCGCAGCTCGAGATCCGGATCCTGAAGCGGGATGCGAACCTGGAGCTGATGGACCGCTACCTGACGAACGGCAGCCGCTCGATTCCGCTCGCCATCGTGCTCGATCCGGAGGGGACTCCGGTCGCGCGCTGGGGCCCGCGGCCGGCCGAGCTGCAGGAGCTCGTGATCTCGCAGAAGCGCGCGGGCGAGCGGCCCGTGGACGAGATCTACAAGGACACGCGCCGCTGGTACGCGAAGGACCACGGCCGCACCACGATCCGCGAGCTGGTGGACCGGATCGCGGAAGCGGCGGGAAGCGCCTGACCGGAGGTTCGCCCATGACCCGGCAGCGGGTCGCCCGCCTCTCCGTGGCGCTGGCCGCCACGCTTCTCGTGCCGGTCGCGCCCGCCCCGGCCGGCGCCCAGGACGCGCCCGCCCTGCTCGAGGCCGCGGTCGAGCGCCTCGAGCGCGCGCGGGCGGATGCCCTGTTCCTCCTCGCCCCGGCCGCGTTCGCGCGGGCGGTGGAGAACCTGGAGAGAGCGCGCGGTCCGGAGGCGGCCGGCCCCGGCGCCGCGGAGCGCGCCGTCCGGGAGGCCCTCGCCGCGCTGGCGGAGGCGGAGCGCGCAGCCGCGGAGGCCCGTCCCCGCATGCAGCCCGTGCTGGATGCCCGGGAGGCCGCCCTGGAGGCCGGCGCCGCGGACCACGACCCGCGCCGCTGGGAGCAGGCCGAAGCCCAGGCCCGCGAGATCGGCCGTCGCCTCGAGCGCGGCGACGACGCGGACTCCGGCGAGCGGGTCGCACGCGCGGTGCAGGCGTTCCGCGAGGCGGAGGTGGAGGCGGTCCGCACCGACGTGCTCGGCCGGGCGCAGGAGGAGCGGCGGGCCGCGGGGAGCGTGGAGGCCTGGAAGCGCGCCCCGCGCACGGCGGAGCGGGCCGACTCGCTGCTCGTCGAGGCCGAGCGCCGCATCCTCGAGCCCGGTGGCGACCTCGGCCGGGCCCGGGAGCTGGCCGAGCAGGCCGCCGCGGAGTTCCGGCACGCGGCGCGGCTCGCGGCGCTGGCCGACAGCGTGGACCGGCGGCGCGTCCGGGCCGAGGACCTGCTGCTCCGCTCGGAGGCTCGGCTGGCGCGGATCGCCGCGGTGCTGGGCTTCGCGTCGGACTTCGCCGCGGGACCCGACTCGGTCGCCGAGGACGCCCTGCATGCGATCCGCAGCGTTCTGGCCGATCGGGAGGCCCTGCGGGAGGACCTCGCCGCCCGGACCGCAGAGGTCGAGCGGCTGGACCGGCAGGTAGACGCGCTGGACGCCCGCCTCGCGGAGCTGGAGGAACGCGAGGCGGCGGCCGCTGCGGAGCTGCGCGAGCGCCGCCGGGCAGAGCAGCGGCTGCGGGAGGTGCGCGCCATCTTCGCGCCGGACGAGGCGGAGGTCGTCGCCTCGCTGGACCGGGTCGTGGTTCGCCTGTTCGGGCTCACCTTCGACTCCGGCTCGGACGAGATCCGGCCGGCCGACTTCGGGCTCCTGACCAAGCTCGAGCGGATCGTGCGGGAGTTCCCGGAGGCGCGGATCCGGGTGGAGGGGCACACCGACAGCGTGGGCCGGGACGACGTGAACCAGGCCCTCAGCCAGCGCCGCGCCATCGCGGTGCGCGACTGGCTGCTGCGCAGCGTGGCGATGAGCGCCGACCGGATCACCGCGGCCGGTTACGGAGAGTCCCGCCCCATCGCGCCGAACGACACGGCCGACGGGCGCGCCAGGAACCGCCGCATCGACGTGGTGATCGACGCGTCCGGCGACTGAGCGGGCGCGTCGGTCCGGAACCTCGTGCCGCGTAACCCGTACCCATACGGTGCGGCCGATCCCCGGCCGGCGCCCGCGGCAGGTGGGCGGGCGCGCTCCATCCGCCACGAACCGAAGGAGATCTTATATGGCCTATCCGTTCCAGCTTCCCGAGCTCGGTTACGACTACGACGCGCTCGAGCCCCACATCGATGCGCGCACCATGGAAATCCACCACTCCAAGCATCACGCCGGCTACACGAACAACCTCAACAAGGCGCTCGAGGGGCACGAGAGCCTGCAGCGCCACTCCGCCGAGCAGCTGCTGTGGAACTTCGAGTCGCTGCCCGAGGGGCTGAAGACGGCCGTCCGCAACAACGGCGGCGGCTACGTGAACCACAAGCTGTTCTGGAACGTCATCGCCCCGGGCGGCCCCGCCGGCCCCGACGGCCTTCTCGAGGAGAAGCTCGAGGCGGCGTTCGGCTCGGTGGACGGGTTCAAGGAGAAGCTCACGGCCGCCGCCGCGACGCGGTTCGGCTCGGGCTGGGGCTGGCTCGCCGTGAACTCGTTCGGAGAGCTCGAGGTGTTCTCGACGGCGAACCAGGACAGCCCGCTGATGCGGGGCCACGTGCCGGTGCTCGGCGTGGACGTGTGGGAGCACGCCTACTACCTCAAGTACCAGAACCGGCGGGCCGACTACCTGCAGGCGTTCTGGAGCGCCGTGAACTGGGACCACGTGGGTGACAACCTCGCCCGGGCGGTCGGGGGAGCCGCTCCCGTGTTCAAGGCGCTGGAAGACTTCGGGCGGGAGATCCGCTCGTGGGCGGAAAAGCTGTGATCCGCCGGCCGGAAGACGCGCTCCGGGGCCCGCCACGGCGGGCCCTTCGCGCATCCGGGGCGCACGGTCCGCGTCGCTTGGCGGCGGCCCGCCGGTCCGCCGCCGTCGTGGCCCTCCTCCTCGCGGCCGGTCCCGCCGCTGCCCAGCAGCCCGCCCCGGCCGCCGCCCCCGGCGCGACGTTCCGGGTCGTACCTCAGGAGAGCGGCGTGGACGTGCTGCTCCAGGCCGTGAGCGCCGTGTCGGAGCGCGTCGCCTGGGTGAGCGGCCATGGCGGAGTGTGGCTGCACACCCTGGACGGCGGCGCGACGTGGACGGGCGGGGTCGTCCCGGGCGCCGACACCCTCCAGTTCCGGGACGTGCACGCGATCTCGGCCGACTCGGCGTGGCTCCTCTCCGCGGGCCCGGGCGAGCTGTCGCGCATCTACCGCACCACCGATGGCGGCGCGACGTGGAAGCTCCAGTGGACGAACCCCGAGCCGGTGGGCTTCTACGACTGCCTGGACTTCTTCGACGCGCGGCGCGGCCTCGCCTACGGGGATGCCGTGGGCGGCGTCCTGCGGGTGCTGCGCACCGCCGACGCGGGCGCGACCTGGGAGCTCGTCCCCCCCTCCGACCTCCCCGCCGCGCGGCCCGGCGAGGGCGGCTTCGCGGCGAGCGGCACCTGCGTGGCCACGGGCCCGGACGGCCGCGCCTGGATCGCCACCGGGAACGGCGAGCCGGCCCGCGTCCTCGCCTCGACGGACGACGGCGCGTCGTGGGCGGGCGCTCCCGCCCCGGTCGTCGCCGGCGAGGCGGCCGGGCTGACCTCGGTCGCCTTCCTCGACGCGTCGCGCGGGCTCGCGGTGGGCGGCGACCTCCGCCGGCCGGACGAGCGGACGGCGAACGTGGCGCTGTCGACCGACGGGGGGCTCACCTGGAGCGAGGGCGGGCGTCTGCGGTTTCCCGGCGCCGCGTACGGCGCGGCCTGGGTCCCGGGCACCGACCCGCCGCTCGCCGTGGCCGTCGGTCCCGGCGGCGCCGACCTGACGCGGGACGGCGGCCTCTCCTGGACCGCTCTCGCCGACGGCGCGTGGTGGGGCCTCGGCTTCGCGTCGCGGCGTGCCGGGTGGATCGTGGGACCCGAGGGCCGGATCGCGCGGGTGGAGCTGCCCTGACGGGCGGGAAACCGGACGCCGGCCTGAAACCCGCGCTCGCCCTCTTCCGTACGGTCGGTCAACCATCGGGGCCCTTCGCCTGTCGAAGGAAGCGAACACGGGCGGTACGCGACGGCCTCGACGACCGGACGGGAACGGGAGAGCAGAGCGATGATCGGGCGGCCGGAGATCCGGGAGATCGTGGGAATGCTGGGAACGCTGGCGGCGCTGTCCCTGGCGGGCCGCGCCGTGCAGGTCATCGCCGGCGCGGGACTTCCCGCCGAGGCGGAGGCGGAGGTTCCCGCTGTGGTCGAGGAAACGCCGGACGCCGCCCTGGAGCCGGACGAGGCAGTCCCGGCCGCGCAGGCTGTCGGCCTGCAGGGACTCGTGGTCGCGCCCCCCGACGTCGCGCCGCACGCCGTTCCGCCGGAGATCCGCCTGGAGCGGCCGGAGGTCATGCCGCCCCCTCTCCGATGCCCGCCGCTCCCCGCGCCCACGCTGGAGGAGCGGCTGCCGGGCTGCCGGTCCTTCCTCGCCTGAAGGCGGCGAGGGCGCGCGGGTGACCACACGCTGACGCCCGCCCGCCGAGATCCGTTCGATCCTCCCGCGCGTCCCGACGGCCGCGCGGGAGGAGTTCATCCCGCCTGCCGCCCGCCGGTCGGCCGGCCCGTCGGCGGCCCCTCGACGAGGGCCCCGTACGCGTCCGGGCGCCGGTCCGCCACGTAGTCGAATTCGTACTCACCCGGCCGCACCACGACGTGGTTCTCGTCCGCGTCCGGCAGGTCGAGGTCCAGCAGGAACCGCTCTTCCCCTCCCCCGGCCTCGGCGAGCAGCTCGCCGCGCGGGCCCGCCGCCAGGCTCCCGCCGGGGAAGGTGACGCCCCGCTCCGTTCCGACCCGGTTCACCGCCAGGTGGAACACGTGGTTCTCCAGGGCGCGGATCCGCACCTGCTCGCGCTTCAGGGCGAGCAGCGGCCAGTTCGTGATCAGGACGAGGAGCTGCGCGCCACCCAGCTTCAGGGCCCGCGCCGTCTCGGGAAACGTCCCGTCGTAACAGATGTGGACCCCGATCCGTCCCCACGGGAGGTCCCAGGGACGGAGCGCCAGGTCGCCCGGCGCGATGAACCGGTCCAGTCCGAGACACAGGGTGTGGAGCTTCCGGTAGCGGCGGGGCGGCCCGCCGGGCCCGGTGAGCCAGGCGGTGTTGAACAGCCGCGCCCCGTCCCGCTCCACGCCGCCGAACACGGCGTGCAGGCCGAGGTCACGGGAAGCCTCCTCGACGCGGCGGAACGGCGCGGAGTCCTCGGTGACCGCGGCATCCGCCGCCTCCGCCCGGGACGCGAACACGTAGCCCGAGAGCGAAGCCTCGGGAAACACGGCCAGGGCGGCCCCGGCCTCCGCCGCCGCCTCCATCTCCCGCGCGATGCGGTCCGCGTTGGCGTCCGGGTCGCCGAGGACGGGGGCGAGCTGCACGGCGCACACCCGCACCGCGCCGCCCGCCGCTGCGCCCGACCGTCCGGCCGGCCGTCCGCCCGGATCGGTCGGGGCGGGCGGCGGGACGGGCGGGACGGGCGCGTTCGGCGGAGGCACGCTGGGGGAGGGCCCGC
>JAVVDU010000009.1:0-22155 GCA_032251515.1 Gemmatimonadota bacterium | reverse complement strand
GGCGGGACGGGCGGGACGGGCGCGTTCGGCGGAGGCACGCTGGGGGAGGGCCCGCTCAGGCGGGGCCCGCGAGGACGAAGTCCTCCCCGCCGTCCACCCGGATCGTGTTGCCCGTCATCCAGTACGTCCCCTCGTCGGCCAGCGCCACGAGGCAGCGGGCCACGTCCTCCGGCGTGGTGAGCCGGTCGTACGGGTTCAGGCGCATCGCGTCGTCGATCATCCGCGCCGCGCCCGGGATCTTGCGCAGGGCGGGCGTGTCGGTGACGCCCGCCCGGATCGCGTTGGCGGTGATTCCGTGCGGCGCCAGCTCCAGGGCGAGTTGGCGGCAGTGCGATTCGAGCGACGCCTTGGCGGCCGACACGGCCCCGTAGGCGGGGATCACGCGGTCGCCGCCCGAGCTGGTCATGGCGTAGATCCGGCCGCCGCGCGCCATCAGTCCGCGCGCCACGAGGCCCTGCGTCCAGTACACGAGCGTGTGCGCCATCACGGTGAGCGTCATGTCCATCTGCTCCGACGACATCGTCTCGGCCGGATCGGCGGCGATGAACGGCCGGAGCGTCCCGAACGCCAGAGAGTGGAGCAGCACCCGCACGGATCCCGGCCCGCAGTCCGACGCCACCGCGTCCAGCACCTGGTCGCGCTTCTCGGGACTCGCCGCGTTGATGTTGAAGAAGCGGGCCCGGCGACCGTCCGCCTCGAGCTCGGCCTTCAATTCCTCCACGTGCTTCAGACCGGCCCGGCGGTCCAGGTGGACGCCGAGGATGTCGTAGCCCGCCCGCGCGAATTCCCGGCACGCGGCCTCGCCGAAGCCGCTGGACGCGCCGAGAATCAGGACCCACCTGTCCGCGCCGTCGCTCAAGGCGCCTCCTCCTCCGTTGCCCGCCTTCCGGCCGCCGGCCGGCTCCCGGGTCCGGCCGGCCGGGGCCGGACCGTGTCCGTCCGATTGTACCACGGGTCGGAAGTCCTGTCACGGCGTCCGGGGCGGCGTCGACACCCGTACCTCACCCCGGGAACGCGGCCAGCAGCGTGTACAGGACGGCGGCGGCGCCGGCGGCGAACAGGGCCATCGGGAGCTGCGTGAGCACGTGGTCCATCAGGTCGCAGCCCGTGGCGAGCGACGACAGGATCGACGTGTCGGAGATCGGCGAGCACTGGTCACCGAACACCGCCCCGCCGGTGACCGCCGCGAAGCAGAGCGACAGGAACCCGGGATCTGGCTGCACGCTCCAGGCGAGGGGCATCGCCACGGGGAACAGCACGGCGTACGTGCCCCACGACGTGCCGGTGGAGAACGCCACGAACATCGTGAGTCCGAGCAGCGCGCCCGGCAGGACGACCGGCGGGATCCACGGTCCGGCCGTTTCGACGAGCCAGACGGCCGTGCCCACGGCGTCCGTCACGGACTTCAGGGTCACCGCGAGCGCCAGCACCACCGCCCCGATCGTGACGCCCTTGCAGCCCGAGATGAACCCGTCCACCACGTCCCGCCACGCCATGCCGCGGGCCAGCGCGGTGCCCATCGCCACGAGCAGGGCGAGCACGAACGCCTCGGCGATCGGCAGGGGCGGCGCCTCGCGCCGGCCGAGCACGAAGAAGCTCCACGCGAAGGGGCCGATCGCCACGGCGAGCAGGGTGCCGATGGGGAGCAGGAACCCCCACGGCGACGGCTCGTACCCGTCCGGCACGCGCAGGCGGGTGAGCTCCGGGGAGGCGAGCGGCGCGGACCCTTCCCGGTCCAGGGCCCCCGTCTCGCGGGCCCGGCGCCGGGCCTCCCGCATGCGCCGGCCCGGCAGCAGCGGCAGGCGGTCCCACGCGAACAGGAGCCCCAGCAGCAGGGCGATCCAGGCGTAGAAGTTGAGCGGGATGGCGCGGAAGAACATCGCGATGCCCGCTTGCTCGTCGGCCAGCACGGGCACCGTGCCCGCCACCAGTCCCCCGACGTAGATCGGCCACACGTTGAACGGGATCACCGTGGCGGCCGGCGAGGCCGTGGAGTCGACCAGGTAGGACAGCTCCTCGTGGGAGACGCGGTGGGCGTCGGCGACCGGGCGCACCGTGGCGCCGGTGAGGACCGTGCTCACCGTCCCCCCCTGGTGGAACACGAGGCCCATCGTCCAGGCGAAGAACTTCGCCGAGCGCGGCCCCCGCACTACCCGCGCCGCGGCCCGCTCGGCGAACGCGGCGGCCGCCCCCGTGCGCGTCCACAGCCCGATCAGCCCCCCCAGCGACCACAGGTAGACGAGGAGGATCAGCGCGTAGGAGGAGGACCCCACCGAGGGGAGCAGGAACTCCTGCACGATGTTCGGGCGCCCGGCGATCACGCCGCCCAGGACGATGCCCACGAACAGGGCGGCCACGACCTCGCGCAGGGCGAAGGCGAGCACCAGCGTCGCCACGGGCGGCACGAGGGACCACGCGCCGGCGTGCCCGCCGGCCTCCACGCGGCCCATCCCGCCGGTCCACAGGGCGAGCGCCGCGAGGGCCGCCGCCCCGACGACGGCCGCTGTGCGGACGGTCCGCTTCCGACCGCCCCGACCGCTGTCTCGCTGCATGGCCCGGCTCCGGCTTGAGATTCGAGGGGTGGGCGCGCCAGATTCCCCGTACCGGGGGCGCGCCCCGCGCCCGAGCGCCACGGCTTCCTCGGAGGTCCCATGTTCCCGTCTCGTCGCCCGACCGTCCACCCCCGCGCCCGTTCGGCCGCCCTGCCGTCGGTCGCCCTGCCGCTCGCCGCCCTGCTCGTCGCCGCGGGTGCGGCGAAGGCGCCGGCCCAGACGACGAGCTCGGACCCGGACCCGCCGGAGACGCGGGGCTGGACGGAGGAGTCGCCGTTCCGGCCCCTCGACCTGCCGGCGGCGAACCGGCTGCGCACGGGAGCCGGGCGCCCGGGACCGGACTACTGGCAGCAGCGCGTGGACTACCGGCTCGCGGCCACCCTCGACACGGCCGGACCCCTGCTCACCGGCCGCGGCGTGATGGTCTACCACAACCGCTCGCCCGAGGCGCTGCCGTTCCTGTGGCTGAAGATCGACGCGAACCTGTGCGACCCGGAAGGCGTGACGGCGCGGCTCGCCCAGCCGCCGCTCCGGTTCGGCGACGCCGTGTTCGACTTCGGCTGCCGGGGCGGCGCGGGGATGACCGTGGAGCGCATCGCGGTGGGCGGCCGCCCGGCAACGGTCCACCCGGCAGGTACACGGATGCGCGTCGACCTGCCCGCCCCCCTCGCGCCCGGTGACTCGGTCGCCGTGGAGCTGGCGTGGACCTGGCCGCTCCCCGAGTACGGATACGGCCGGATGGGCCGCGACGGCTCCCTGTTCCAGGTGGCGCAGTGGTATCCGCGCGCGGCGGTGTACGACGACCTGGGTGGCTGGCACGTCGACCCGTTCCTCGGCGCCGGCGAGTTCTACCAGGAGTTCGGCCGCTTCGAGGTCGACCTCACCGTGCCGGCCGGCTACGTCGTGACGGCGACCGGGACGCTGCGGAACCCGGACGAAGTGCTGACCGCAGCGCAGCGCGAGCGGCTCGCCCGCGCGGACGGGTCGGAACAGGCGGTGGCGGTGATCACCCGCGAGGAAGCGCTCGCGGCGCGCGACCGGCCGGTGCCCGGGACGCGGACGTGGAGGTTCGCGGCCGACGACGTCCGCGACTTCGCGTTCGCCCTGGCGCCCGACTTCCGCTGGGACGCGAGCTCGTGGGAGGGGATCCGGATCCAGACCTTCTACCGGCCCGAGGCGACATCGTGGGAGGAGGCGAACCGGATGTCGCTCGTCTCCATCCGCAATTTCTCGGAGCGCCTGGCCCGCTACCCGTGGCCGCACGCCACGACCGTGGAGGGACCGAACGAGGGGATGGAGTACCCGATGCTCACCTTCGTCCCCGGGTACGACGACCGGGAGGACCTGTACTGGGTCCTCACGCACGAGTTCGGCCACGAGTGGTATCCGATGCTCGTGGCGTCGAACGAGCGGCGCCACCCGTGGATGGACGAGGGGTTCAACACCTTCATCGACATCGGGTCCGTGGAAGAGTTCTTCGCCGGCGAGGACTACGCCGACTGGATCTCGCGCCAGCCGCTCGAAGAGTGGGATCTCCATTCGCGGGCGGAGACCGATCAGGCCATGGCCCTGCCGCCCACCGAGCAGCACGACCTCTACTGGGCTGCGTACTTCAAGCCCGCGCTGATGCTCCACCTGCTGCGCACCGAGGTCCTGGGCACGGAGCGCTTCGACCGCGCGTTCGCCGAGTACACGCAGGCGTGGAGCTTCCGGCACCCCGGCCCGGCCGACTTCCTGCGCTTCATGGAGGACGCGACGGGCGAAGACCTGGACTGGTTCTGGCGCGGCTGGCTGTTCACGCCGGCCCGCCTCGATCACGCCGTGGAGGCCGTCTACCCGGGCGGCGGCGATGCGGAGCGGCCGGCCTGGGTGCACCTGCGCAGCCGCGGCCGGATGCTCATGCCGGTGGAGCTGCGGCTCACCTGGGCGGACGGGGGCGCCGACATCCTCCGCCTGCCGGTGGAGATGTGGAAGCTGGGGCCCGACTACGTGTTCCGCGGGCCGCCGGGACGGGTGCTGGCCGCCGTGGAGCTGGACCCGCGCGGCGTGCTGCCCGACGACGACAGGTCGAACGACGCCTGGAAGCGCTGATCCGGCACCCCGCTCAGGAGGAGGGAGAAGGGGAAGAAGAACGGGGCGCGGGGGTCCGCGCCCCGTCCGGGTCCCGGGTACTGGCGAGCTCCTCGAGGGACAGGCGGCCCTCCACCTGCCGCCGCACGTAGCGGCGCAGCCACGCCAGGCGGGCCGCGCGACTCACTCCACGTAGTTCATCAGTTTCCATCCGCCGTTCCTCTCGAACAGGACGTCCACCAGGGGGATCGTCCCCTCCTGTCCGTCGTCGAGCCGGCGCACCGTGATGTTGGCGTCCCGGTGCAGCGTCACGTCGCCGTACACCTCCCGCCCCTTCTCGTACGTCACGTCCAGCAGCTCGAAGCGCTGGCCGGCGTATCGCTCGAGGGCCCGCGAGATCGCCTTCCCGGTGTTCCGTTCCGTGAGCAACCGTACGTAGTCGAACGAGAACGTGTGCCGCTCCGGCAGGGAGTCCCAGACCAGGGTCCGGTGCTCCTCGCGCGTCAGCAGCAGTGCCTCCATCGCCGTCCGGTCACCCGCGGCCAGCGCGTCGAGCGCCGCCTGGATGACCGCCCGGTCGCTCGACCGCGCGTTCTCGAGGCCCGACCGGGCCGCCAGGTCTTCTCCGCACCCGGCCGCCAGGAAGAGCGCCGCACAGACGAGGGCGGCGGGCCCCGCAGGAACCCGCCGCATCCGCCGACCGCGGGAGGCCGGCGACCAGGTCGCCGACCTCCCTTCCGGTCTCTCCCGCATCCTCTACTGTCCCAACTCGTTCGGGCGGGAATCCGAGCCATCCTCCGCCCAGATCGTCCAGCCGACGTACCAGGGATCGGCGTCGCCCGGCGCGATCGCGCCCGCGTAGTTGGTCGCCTGGAGCGTGCGCCCGTCCGTGGGCATGATGATCCCCGCGCCGCCCTCGTTGTTGAGGGTGGACACGTCGAACGGCACGTAGCCCATCGGCATGGCGGCGGGCGTGAAGCCCGGAGGCGCCATGAGGCTGCCGATGTCGGTGGCCGAGGCCGGCAGGCCCGGGTCCGCCACCAGGTTGTTGAACGCCGGCGTCTCGAAGAACGTCTGCATGTCGTAGCCGTCGCCGCAGGCGTCCGCGAAGGTCACGTCCGAGTCGTCCGTGCGGCTCACGTTCGCCCACAGGATCGAGCTCGTCACGGCCAGGTGCTCGCCCGGGGTGGTGTTCCCGGCGATCGCCGCGTCGGCCCGCGAGATCGTGACGGCATCCTCGACGCAGAAGCCCGAGTCGTTGAAGTTCGTCGCGATCGTGTTGTAGACCCGCCAGGCAGAGCCCTCCCGCTGCAGGATCCCGATGTCGCTCCCGCCTCCGAGCGCGCCGATCGCGCCCTTGCTCGCCCCGACGAGGGTGGCGTTCGCGATGATCGCCGTGCTGAGGGGCGCGGCCGTCTCGTCGTCGCCGTTGTTGCTCAGCTCGAGGCCGTTGTCCGCGCCGTCCGCGCGCTGCTGCGCGATCGCGAACTGGATGAAGCCACGGTACCCGTCCGTGCCGTCGAAGCTGTCGTCCCCGATCCCCGTGGTCACCACGTGCGTCTGGGACGTGCTGCCGCCGAACGGTTCCGTGCCGTCATCCTCGTTGTAGGCGACCTGGACGAAGTCGACCGTCGTCCCCGCCCCGGTGCCCTGGAAGGCGATCCCGTTCAGCTGGTCGGTGGCGGTGACGTCGTCGCCCGCGAACTCGACCCGCACGCCGCGCAGGATGCCGCTGCTGTCCAGGTCGTCCACGCCGCCGAACAGGCCGGAGTCGCCCTCGCCCGACGCCTCGGCGCCCGCGTTGATCGGGGCCCGGCCGTTCAGGACGAGACCGCCCCAGTCGCCGCGGGCCCGCTGACCGCGGGGCGCGTCGCTCGTGAACACGATCGTCTGCGCCTCGGTCGGGCGGACGCCGTTGGCGCCCGTGGCGTCGGCGATGAGCCGCGAGCCGCGGGTCACGATCAGGAAGCTGGAGCGGACGTTCGGGTTCGTCGCCTGCCGCCGCGCGGTGATCGTGGTTCCGGGCTCGATCGTAAGCTCCACGGAGTTGCAGGTCCCGAGCGGGTTCGCCGGGTCCGGGCCGCAGTCCGTGCCCACGATTACCGGGCCGTCCAGCACCCAGACCTTGTCCGACGTCCAGGTCGCATCGGCCGAGATGGTGCCGGTCACCACGACGAACGTCTCGCCGCCACCGCCGCCGTCGCCCCCGGGAAGCGTCACCGACGCGGTGCCGCTCGGCGTCGTCCCCACGCTGTTGATCGCGAACACCCGGGCCGTGTACGACTGGCCGGGCGTCAGGCCGTCGAAGGTCGCCGAGACGGTCGTCCCGTCGGCGAAGGTCTGCTCGCGGTCCGCCTCGCCCGTGGCCGTGAGCTCGACCCGCTGCGAGGTGGCCCCGGAACCGGGCGTCCACGTCACCTGCAGGCTCACCGAGTCGATCGCGGTGGCCTGGACGCCGGCCGGCGTCCCGGGCGCCGTCGGCCCCGTTCCCCCGCCTCCGCCATTGTCATCGTCGTCGCCGCATCCCGCCGCGGCCATCGTGACGACGGCCACGAGGGGCAGGAACTTCGACAGTCTCCTCCAGTTCATCTCTTTCTTCCTCTGCTGAGGGGTTCGGCCCGTCGGTTTGCGTTCGCCGTCGGGGCCCGTGGAAACGCCGTCCGTGCCGTGGCGGTCAGCCGCCGTAGGACAGCGACACCGAGAACGTCTGTCCGACTTCGTAGAAGCGCTGGGTGCGCGTGATGCCGTTGGCCGACTGCGTCCACTCGAACGGCTCGTCGAGCAGGTTCTCGGCCTTCAGCTTCACGCTCATCGCCGGAGTGAGCCGCTGGCGGAGCGTGAAGTCGATCTGGTGGCGCGGCTCGAGCTCGATGTCGGGCACACCGGAGCCGCCGGCTGCCTCGATCCGCTCGCCGAACACGGCGTAGAACAGACCGAGCTCGGTGTCGCCGCCGGCCGACATCCAGAGCAGGCTCCCGTTCACCGTGAACGGGGACTGCCCCTGCAGGGACCGCGAGAGGTTCGTGGGGTTGAAGCCGCCCTCGGCGATGACGTTCACCTCGGAGTCGATGACGCTGAACCCGGCCCCCAGGGTGAAGTGACTCCAGAAATCGCTGAAGTCGAGCCGCTTGCGCACCGACGCCTCGAGCCCGGCCAGGTAGCCGTCGTCGGCGTTCTGGAAGGAGTACAGCGACGAGGCGGCCGCGAAGAACACCTGCTCGATGGGCCGGTCGAGGTACTTGTAGAAGGCGCCGAGCGACAGCACCTCGCCGGCCCGCGGGAACCACTCCCACTTCAGGTCGGCGCTCCAGATGTCGGCCACGACCAGATCCGGGTTCCCCCGCAACTGGCGCAGGCTCGAGGCCTCCGTGAACTGGAACGGGGCCAGCTCGCGGAACTCCGGCCGGTCGACGGTCCGGCTGCCCGCCGCCCGCAGGTTCATCGCGTCCCCGAGGGCGTACGTCAGGCTCAGCGAGGGGAGCACGTCGGTCTCGGACAGGTCGCTGAGCGGCACTGCGCCGCCGAGCCCGTCCGGCGTCGTGAGATCCAGCTCGTACGACTCGATCCGCGCGCCGAACACGGCCCGCAGGCGACCGCCGAGCGCGACGTCGAACATCGCGTAGCCCGCGACGGTCTGCTCGTCCGCGTCGTACTGGTCGCCCGCCTCGACGATGTCGGTGAGCTGGAGCTCGTTCGGTCCGCGCGGCGCCGTTCCGACGATCACGCCGTTCGCGATCACGTCGTCCAGGCTCGTGATGCCCGAGGTGAAGTTCCAGCGGAAGCGCCGCGCCGCGAAATCCCGCGTCCGGTCGCGCCACGCGCCGCCCACCTTCAGCGAGGCCGGCGATTCGAAGCCGCCGAAGTCCCACGTCCAGTCGAGACCGGCGCTCAGGTCCTCGTCCACGAGGTCCGTGTAGAAGTAGCGCCCGCTCTCGCCCGTGTCGCCGTTCAGGGTGAACGGCTCGCTGGTGCCGAAGGTGCGCGTGTAGACCGTCTCGCGCAGGGCCGGCTCCTCGCGGTCGGCGCGGGCCGCGGCGAAGCGCCAGTCGACCCGTGAGTTCAGCCCCCCCAGCTCGTGCTTGCCGGAGAGCTGTCCCCACAGGAGGCTGCGCTCCTGGAAGCGCAGCCGCTCGCTGAACGTCTCGGCGCCCAGGTCCTCGCGGTTCGGGCCGGTGTACAGCCGCGCCTCGTCATCCGTGTTCCGGTTCAGCATCGCCTGGAGATCGAGCTGGTTCGCGGGCGAGGCGAGGAAGCTGAAGTTGGCCAGGCCGCCCCAGGCCACCTCGCGCATCCCCCGCTCGAAGGCGAGGTCCACGTTCGGCGAAGACGCGTCCGCGAACTGCGGATCGAAGGCGGCGGCGCGCCACTTCCGCTCGAACTCCGTCTGCCGCTGCAGGAACTTCTGCCCGTAGTTCCCGGCGATGAAGTAGCCGAAGTCCTTGCCGAACAGGGTGGTCCGATCTCCGATCGAGGCGCCGACGTCCACGTTGGCGGGGTTCGTCTTCGTCGTCGGCGCGAACTGCGGCAGCCGACGGGCGAACGCCTGACCGGCCGCCTGCACCGTGGCCGGATCGTTCGCCGGCAGGCGCGTCCCGCCGACTCCGAGGCCGGCGTCCTCGACCTCGCCGGGCACCGAGCGCGCCCCGTCGTCGATGCCGAGCCAGTCGGTGCCGCTGCCCTGGTAGCGCAGGAACCCGTCCTGGAACTGGCTCTCGGTGTTCACGGAGCTTCCGAGCGACAGCTTCCAGGTGAACTCGGACGGGAAGTCGCGGTTCACGATGTCCACCGACCCGCCGCTGAACTCGCCCGGTCGATCGGGCGTGTAGGTCTTCTGGGTCGTCAGGCTCTCGATGAACTCGGCGGGAAACAGGTCGAGCGGCACGACCTCCTTCTCCGGCTCCGGGCTCGGGATCGGAGACCCGTTCAGCGACGTCTGGCTGTACCGCTCGCCCAACCCGCGGATGTATACGTATCGGCCCTCGGCCACCGTCACCCCGCTGACCCGGGCCGCCACCTCCGCGGCATCGGAGTCCGGCGAGCGGGCGATCTCCTGGCTTCCCACCGCCTCGGTGACCGCGGCGGCGTTCCTCTGCCTGTCGAGCAGGGACGCCGTGGCGCCGCTCTCCATCGTCGCGGTCACCGTGATCGCCTCGATCTCGATCGCGGTCTGCGCGAGCGATATGTCGAGACTGGTGGACTGCCCGGCGAGGACGCGCACGTCCGTCACCTCCTTCGGACCGTAGCCCAGCACGCTCGCGCGCACCGTGTGCGAGCCCGCCGGAACCCGATCGAGGAAGAACCGGCCCTCGAGGTCGGTCAGGACCTGCCGGCCGGTCGTGGTCACCACCACCTGCGCCGTGCCGATCGCCCGGCCCGTGGACGCGTCCACGACCTTTCCGACGATCCGCCCGGTCGATTCCTGTGCCTGCGTCGCCTGCCCCGCGCCGGAGATCAGGAGGGAGAGCACTCCGGCGAGTGCGACGCGCGCCATCGACTTCATCTGCCAGCACCTCTTCCGTGAAGCGGAAACGCGGTCGCCGTTCGCGCCGCACGCAGCGGCGCGTCCTCGATGCGGCGACCGGGATTGACCGGAGGATCGCCCGGGGGTGTGAACGTCGCGTCTGTCGCCCGTAACGGGGCCGTACGGGGATTGTGATGGGAGTGTAACAAAGCCCGAACGTGAAGGGCGGTATTTTTCGAAAAATCAGCTCGGGCTCGCGGGCTGTGACCCGCCCCGTGATGCCACGAAGGCGCGACATGGCGCGGTCTCGTGGGGCGTCGGCCCGGTGACCGCCAGGAGGGTGCACGCGCAATCCACACTCGTTCGCCGTTTTCCACGTACACGGAAACGGTTGCGAAAAAGAAGTTTACCCGGTTCCGCCCTGCAACCCTGCGCACCGCCGTGCTTGCTCCGGGCGTGGATGCGCACTAGAGTCGATCTCGTCGCAGCCGGCAACGGGCTCCCGGCCCACGCAGAGGCGGTACGCGGCACGCGACCTCGGAAACTTTCGGATTCGCATCACCCTCCCGGGGAAGGTACGTCCAGCATGCACGACTCCCGCTCCGTCGATCTCGTCGTCCGGCTTCCCGTCGATGTCGCCGAATCCGTGCAGGACGTGTCGAGGAGCGACCCCGACTACCTGAACCGTGTCCTGCGCTACGGGCTCGCGCGGCGGGCCGTGTTCCAGGAGCTGCGCCGGGCCCTGGACCGCTCCGGCCCCGATCCCGCATCGTTTCCCGCCGGGAGCGCTTGACGCTCCTCCGGCGGCCCGCTACATCCGCTTCGGAGGGTTCCTGTCCGGGAACCCCGGCACGCGAAACGGCCTCGTGAGGCGGGTAGCGACGTGCGGGATGATCCGGGGGAGAAGGAGCAGGCCGCGGTTCCGCCACCGCCCGGGCGGGGTGATCCGGAGGTGCGGGCCAAGTACATCGAGTACTGCTCCGCCCGCATCTCGGAGGTCTTTCTTTCCCTGACCGACGAGCAGACCTACCGTCTCCTGGAGGAAGCCGCCCGCGAGGAGGGGGCCGATCTGGCGGCCCTCGGCTTCCAGTCGAAGATGCGGCTCGTCACGCGCCGGCTGCGCGACAGCGTCCCGCTGCCGGAGTTCGAGGAGTGGGCCGCGGAGTACCGGGCCCACCCCGAGCGGTTCGAGCCGCTCCTCCTGGGACTCTGGAAGGAGGCCCTGGACGGGCAGGACGAGACGGAGCCCGCGGCCGGGCCCGGGCCGCCCGAGGAAGCGGAGGACGCGTGAACGAAGACACGCCCGGACGAGGATCGCCTCCCCAGCTCCACATCTGGGATGCCTCGGCCCGCGAGTTCGAGCTGGGGTCGCTGGTGGACGGAGAAGAGAGCTGGCAGGTGTTCGTGCTCGTCGAGCGGACCGCACCCGACCTGTGCCGCGGCCGCGTTTCGTTCCGGCGGGGCGAGGAGCGCCACGACAGCGAGGCGATCCTCGTGGAGGAGGACGAGGCCGAACTCCTGCGGCGGGCCGCCGAGCTTCCCGCCTCGATGCTCCGCCGCATCCTGACGACTCTGCAGGGCTGACCGGATGTCCGACGTTCGGATCCTCGTGGTGGACGACGAGCCCGACATCCTGAGCATCCTCGTCTACCAGCTCAGCAAGGAGGGCTTCCGGGTCAGCACGGCCGTGAACGGCCCGTCGGCCATCGCCACGGCCGCCGAGGAGCGGCCCGACGTGGTGATCCTCGACCTCATGCTCCCCGGGATCGACGGCTACGAGGTGCTCAAGCGCCTGCGTCAGAACGAGCGCACCGCCGCGATTCCGGTGATCCTCCTCACGGCGCGGCAGGAAGAAGAGGAGCGGATCCGCGGCTTCGAGTTCGGGGCCGACGATTACGTCACCAAGCCGTTCAGCCCGCGCGAGCTGATCTTCCGCGTCCGCGCCCTGCTCCGCCGCACGCACGCCGAGCCCGTCGTCCCCAGCCGCTCGCTGCGAGTGGGAGAGGTGGAGCTGGACCGGGAGGCGCACCGGGCCTTCTCGCAGGGACGCGAGGTCGACCTCACGCCGCTCGAGTACCGCCTGCTGGAGGTGTTCCTGGAGCGCCGGGGCCGGGTGCAGACCCGCCGCCAGCTCCTGCAGGCCGCGTGGCAGACGAACGCGCAGATCGAGACGCGGACCGTGGACATGCACGTGGCCCGCCTGCGCTCGAAGCTCGGCGAGCCGGGCGAACTCCTGGAGACGGTGCGCGGGGTCGGATACCGCTTCCGCACGCCGGACGCCGACGCGTGATCTCGAGCCGCCGCACCTTCCTGCTCCTGGCGACGGCGGTCGCCCTCCCGTTCGGCCTGTTCCTCCTGTGGGTGCAGCGCGAGCTGGGACCGCGGCTGGAGGACCGCGCCGCGCTGCAGCTCACGCACACGGCGGCCGGGCTCGCGTCGCTGCTCGGCGAGGAGCCCTTCTCGGATGCGCTCGCCGACCGCCTCGGCGAGGCCACGTCGCTGCGCGTCACCCTGATCGACACGGACGGCCGGGTGCTCGGCGACTCCGAGGTCGACACCGGCCGGATCCCGTCGGTCGAGAACCACGCCAGTCGGCCGGAAGTCCGGGCCGCCCTGGAGGGTCGCCCGGGCCGCGACACGCGGGCCAGTGGCACCGTGTCGCTCCGCTACCTGTACGTGGCCGTGCCGCACGAGCGGGGCGTGGTGCGCCTGGCCCAGCCGACCCGTGAGGCCCGCGAGTACCTGGTGCGCACCCGGCAGGTGGCGGTCGCGACCGCCCTGCTCGCCTTCCTGCTGCTGGCCGTGCTGTCGGGCGTGCTGCACCGCTTCCGCCTCGCGCCCGTGCAGCGGATCCGCGACGTGCTCCGGGACCTCGGCTCGGGCGACCTGTCGCAACGGACGGGACTGCAGGGCGGAGGACCGCTGGCCGCGATCGGCCAGTCCGTCGACGAGGCGGCGAGCCGCCTGGCCGACCGGCTGGAGACGGCGCAGGAGGAACGCGAGGAGCTGGCGGCCGCGTTCGAGCGCCTCGACGACGGTCTCGCGGTCGTGGCGGCGGACGGTACGATCCGGCGCGTGAATCCCGCCTTCGAGGCCCGCGTCGGACGCACCGCGTTGCAGGGACAGCGCGTCATCGGGCTGTTCCGGGATCCCGGCAACCGCGTCGCGATCGAGTCGGCGCTGGCCGGCACCGCGTCCCGGCACGAGTCGGAGCTCGGCAACCGCACCGTCGTGCTGGGCGCGCTGCCGCTCGCCGACGGGGCCCTGCTCGTGCTGCGCGACCTCACGCGCACGCGCCAGATGGAGGGCATGCGCCGGGACTTCGTGGCCAACGTGTCGCACGAGCTGAAGACGCCGCTCACGGCCGTGCGGGCGTTCGCCGAGGCGCTGGTCGAGGAAGAGGCGTCGCCGGAACGGACGGGCGAGTTCGCCGGACGGATCCTCGCGAACGTGATCCGGATGCAGCGTCTCGTGGACGACCTGCTCGACCTCGCCCGCATCGAGTCTGGCGCCTGGCGGCCCGAGCCGTCGGAGCAGGACCTGCGCACCCTCGTCGAGGAGGCGTGGCGCTCGCTCGAGCCCGCCGCCGCGGGACGGAACCTCCGCCTCGACATCGCCTCCCCGGGCGGCACGCAGGTCCGGGCGGATCCCGACGCCCTCGTGCAGGTGCTGTGCAACCTGTTCGACAACGCCGTCCGCTTCGCCCCCGAGGGCGGAACGATCCGGCTCGCGGCCGGCCGGGACGGAGCCGGCGTCCGCGTCGAAGTGTCCGATGAAGGCCCGGGCATCCCCGAGGCGCAGCAGGAGCGCGTGTTCGAGCGCTTCTACCGCGTGGACGCCGCCCGCTCGCGCGAGGCCGGCGGCACGGGTCTGGGGCTCGCGATCGTGAAGCACCTCGTGGCCGCGCACGGCGGCGAGGTCGGGATCCGGAGCGCCCTGGGAGAGGGCACGACGGTGTGGTTCACCCTGCCCGACGCGGACCGCGCCACGCGGACATCCTCGGAGCGCGCCCAGCCGTAGCCCTTCACGGCCGATCGGCCGGTTTCCTTCCCTCCGTTGCACTTCCGTTACCTGCCGGTGGCACGGGCCTGACAATTCGTGGCGATTCTCCTCTCGTGGCGGCTCGGCCGAACCCGCCGACGACGGCACCGGATCGGCCGGGGCCAGGACGCGAGAGGACGGCATGCGCACTTCGAGACAGCATTCTCCCTCCTGGGCGGTCGTCGCGTGCCTCCGCGGCGGCCGCCCCTTCCCCCCCGCTCGCCCGTGCCGGGCGACGGAAGGAAGGGCCGCGTGACGATGCGCGGCGCGGCGGGAGCGGCGGTCGGCGAAGCGAACGAGACGGCCCCACGCCCCCCTCCGTTACGTTCCCGTTACAGAAACGTCACGCACGCTTGACGAATTCGTTTCATTCTGCTCCGTTCCCGCTCGGCTGCGACCGGTCGAGAGGCGGCCGCTCCGCTGCGGCCCGGCCGGTCGGGGGCATCCGGTGCGCAGCATCCACATCGCCCCCCGCCCGCCGGGCCAGTGCGGTCATCCACCGCAGGATTCGGAGGCGGAATGGACGTTCTGCGTTCGACGTGGCCGGTCAGGACCGGTCTGCCGGCGCTCCTCGCCGGTCTCTTTCTCACCGCCCCGCTCGGGGCCCAGGACATCACCACGAAGGCGCTCGACATGGAGGTCGGGGGGCGTGTGCAGATGCAGGCCGCCACGAGCTCCTGCAACGACTTTCCCATCCCGCCCGAGTCCCGCTGTGCGATGCAGGTGGGAACGACCGACCTGCTTCTTCGCCGCGTGCGGGTGTCCGTCGCGGGACGGCTGAACGACGAGCTGGACTTCAAGATCGAGCCGGACTTCGCGAAGGTGGACGACGTGCGGCTCAAGGACGCGTGGGGCCGCTACACGTTCAGCCCGGCGGCACGCCTCAAGGTCGGACACTTCAAGCGGCCGTTCGACGGCTTCGAGCTGGTCTCCTCCAGCCAGATCCTCACCATCGAGCGCGACATCCGCATCGAAGGGCTGGACGACCTCGCCGCGCTGTCGCTGGGCGCGGCCACGAGCGAGTTCGAGCTGGGAGACCGGGATGTGGGCGCCGAGCTGAGCGGCACGGCCCCGGGCGGGTTTCTCTCCTACCGGGTCGGGGTGTTCAACGGGGACTCGGACGCCGACGCGCGGGACACGAACGGCGCGAAGCAGGTTGTGGGCCGGCTGCAGTACGAGCGGAAGCTCGGGAGACTTCCGGTCCGTCTCGCCGTGGCGGCGGCCTCGACGGATCTCGAGTTCCGGACGGCCGAGACGGGGCTGGAGTCGGTGTCCTACGAGGACTTCGAGGTGTTCTCGGAGATTGGGGACTTCGATGTCGGTCCGCACGTCATGGCCGGCGTCGTGTTCGGCGACAATCCCCGGCAGGCGGTCTCCGGCGCGCCGATCGACCTCGAGGGAGGCGAGTTCGCGACGTTCGTGGCCTGGCAGGCGATCGGTTCCTGGAAGCTCGCGACGACCGTCCTCGGACTCGAGGCGGTCGAACCCCTGTTCCGTGTGACGCGGGGAGACCCGAACACGGACGTGGACGACGACGCGAGCTGGGGGTTCACGCCCGGCGTGCAGTTCTTCTTCCAGGGGCGCAACAAGCTCTCGCTGAACTGGGACTTCGCCACATGGGAGGAAGACGGCATCGATTCCGAGAACGCGTTCCGCTCGCAGATGCAGTTCTATTTCTGACTCGTCGTTGATCGCACGTTCCCTCGAACCGGATGGTGCATGAGATGGCTACGCGAACCAGAATCTTCGGTGCGGCGGCGACGCTCGCCGCTTTGTGCCTCGCCGCGTGCGGCGGGGGGGGCGACGCCGCGTCCGGCGGACTCACGGGCATGGTCACGATCGACGGCTCGTCGACGGTGTTCCCGATCTCCGAGGCCATGGCCGAGGAGTTCCAGATCGCGAACCCCGGGGTGCGCGTCACGGTGGGGATCTCGGGAACGGGCGGCGGCTTCAAGAAGTTCTGCGCCGGGGAGACGGACTTCAGCGACGCTTCGCGCTCGATCAAGGAGAGCGAGCAGGAGCTGTGCGCGGAGAACGGCATCGAGCCGATCGAGATTCCCGTGGCGTGGGACGGCCTCACCGTGGTGCGCCACCCCGCCAACGACTGGGCGACGTGCATGACGGTCGACGAGCTGAAGCGCCTCTGGCAGCCGGGAAGCAGCATCACGCGCTGGAACGAGATCCGGCCGGAGTGGCCCGATCTCGAGATCGAGCTGTACGGGCCCGACACGGACTCCGGCACGTTCGACTATTTCACCGAGGCGATCGTGGGCGAGGAGGACGCGAGCCGGCCCGACTACACGGCCAGCGCGGACGACAACGTCCTGGTGGTCGGCGTCGAGGGGGACCGGGGCTCGCTCGGCTACTTCGGGTTCGCTTACTACGAGGAGAGCGCCGACAAGCTGGGCGCGGTGGCGGTGGACAACGGCGACGGCTGCGTGCTGCCGGCGCGCGAGACGATCGAGACCGGCAGCTACGCGCCGCTCTCGCGCCCCATGTTCATCTACGCGAAGCGGGCGTCGCTCGAGCGGCCCGAGGTGCGGGCGTTCCTGGAGTTCTACCTGGAGAACGCGGGCGTCCTCGTCCCCGAGGTCGGCTACGTGCCCCTGTCGGCCGAGCGCTACCAGGCCATCGAGGCGGAAGTTCTCGGTTCGTGACGAACGACACGGCGGGAAGCGGGCGGTGAGCCGGTGAGCGGCGCGGGAGACCCGGCGCTCGGCCACCGGCTCGGCCGGCGATGGGGCGAACGGGTCATCGCCGGCGTCCTGTTCCTGTGCGGGCTCGTGTCGATCCTCACCACGGTGGGGATCGTGGTGGTGCTCGTCACGGAGTCCGCCGCCTTCTTCCGCCGCATCCCGATCGGCGAGTTCCTCACCGGCACGCGCTGGACGCCGCTGTTCGCCGAGCAGCACTTCGGGATCCTGCCCCTGCTGAACGGGACGCTGCTCATCGCGGTGGGCGCGATGGTGATCGCCCTGCCGGTGGGGCTCACCTCGGCGATCTACCTGAGCGAGTACGCGAGCCCCCGGGTGCGGAAGGTCGTGAAGCCGCTGCTGGAGATCCTGGCCGGGATCCCGACCGTGGTGTACGGCTACTTCGCGCTCACGTTCGTCACGCCGCTCCTGCGCGCCGTGTTCCCCGGTACCGGAATCTTCAACGCGGCGAGCGGCGCGATCGTGGTGGGGATCATGATCGTGCCCATGGTCGCCTCGCTGTCCGAGGATGCCCTGAACGCGGTGCCCCAGTCGCTGCGCGAGGCGGCCTACGGGCTCGGCGGGACGAAGTTCGAGGTGTCGACGCGCGTCGTGGTGCCGGCGGCGCTGTCGGGCATCGTGGCCTCGTTCATCCTCGCGATCTCGCGCGCCATCGGCGAGACGATGGCCGTCACGCTGGCGGCCGGCGCCACGCCGCGCATGACCCTGAACTTCCTCGAGAGCATCCAGACGATGACGGCCTACATCGTCCAGATCAGCCTGGGCGAGACGCCCCACGGCACGCTCGAGTACCAGACCATCTTCGCGGTGGGCCTCGTCCTGTTCGTCCTCACGCTGGGAATGAACATCCTGAGCCAGCGGATCACCCGCCGCTTCCGGGAGGCCTACGAGTGAACGACGAGCGCTTCGCCCCGGCGCAGGCGCGGCGGCGGCGGGCCGGCGCGGCGTTCCGCGTCGCCTGTCTCGTGTCGGTGGGTTTCAGCATCGTCGTGCTGGCGGTCCTGCTCGTCGACATCGCGCTGGACGGAGTGAAGTGGCTGTCGCTCGACTTTCTCACCCGCTACCCGTCACGGATTCCCGCCCGCGCGGGGATCCGGTCGGCGATCCTGGGCAGCCTGTGGATGATGGGCCTCACCGCGGCAGCGAGCTTTCCGGTCGGCGTCGGGGCGGCGATCTACCTGGAGGAGTACGCGCCCCGCAACTGGCTGACCCGGATCCTGCAGACGAACATCGCGAACCTGGCCGGCGTCCCGTCCATCGTGTACGGGATCCTGGGGCTGACGATCTTCGTCCGCTTCCTGGCGCTGGGACGCAGCGTGCTGGCCGGGGCGCTGACCCTGGCCCTGCTGATCCTGCCCGTCATCATCATCTCGGCCCAGGAGGCGATCCGGGCGGTGCCACCCTCGCTGCGGGAGGCGAGCTACGGCGTGGGCGCCACGAAGTGGCAGACGATCCGCCACCACGTCCTGCCGGTCGCGCTGCCGGGGATCCTCACCGGGACGATCCTGTCGCTGTCGCGGGCGATCGGAGAGACGGCGCCCCTCATCATGATCGGCGCCCTGACGTTCATCGCCTTCCCGCCGACGAGCCCGATGGACCCGTTCACCGTGCTGCCCATCCAGATCTTCAACTGGACGGCGAAGCCGCAGGCGGACTTCCACGACCTGGCAGCGGCGGCGATCCTCGTCCTGCTCGTCGTGTTGCTGACCATGAACGCGGCGGCGATCTTCCTGCGCAACCGGTACCAGAAGAGGATCTGAACCTTGGATTTCACGAGCCCCGCGGCTCTCGAGACGCGCGACCTCTCCGTCTTCTACGGCGACACGGAGGCCGTGAAGCGGATCTCGCTGGCGATCCCGCGGCACCGCGTCGTGGCGTTCATCGGCCCGTCCGGCTGCGGCAAGAGCACGCTGCTGCGCTGCTTCAACCGCATGAACGACCTCATCCCCGTGGCGCGGGTGACCGGCGAGGTGCTGTTCCGCGACACGAACCTGTACGACCCCGACGTGGACCCGGTCGAGGTGCGGCGGCGGATCGGCATGGTGTTCCAGAAGCCGAACCCGTTCCCCAAGACGATCTACGAGAACATCGCCTTCGGGCTGCGGATCAACGGGTACCGCGGCCCGCTGGACGAGCAGGTCGAGCGGTCGCTGCGCGCCGCGGCGCTGTGGGACGAGGTGAAGGACCGGCTGCAGGACAGCGCGCTGGGACTGTCCGGCGGGCAGCAGCAGCGCCTGTGCATCGCGCGGGCCCTGGCCGTGGAGCCGGAGATCCTGCTGATGGACGAGCCGGCGAGCGCCCTCGACCCGATCGCCACCAGCAAGATCGAGGACCTGATCGGCGAGCTGAAGAAGGAGTACACGATCGTGATCGTGACCCACAACATGCAGCAGGCCGCACGGGTCAGCGACTACACCGCGTTCCTCTACATCGGGGAGCTCGTCGAGTACGGCGATACGGACCGGCTGTTCACGAACCCGTCCGAGGAGCGCACCGAGCAGTACATCACGGGCCGGTTCGGCTGAGCCGGGCCGCCCGCTCACGACCGCGCACACGGGAGCGTCCATGTCGCACAAGGTCTTCGCGGAGAGGCTGGAACGCCTCGAGGCGCGCCTGCTCGAGATGTCTCACTCCGTCCAGTCGATCGTCGAGTCGGCGGTGCACTTCGCGCTCACCAGCGAGGGGAGCGTGGACGAGATCCGGGACCTGGACAGCGAGATCGACCGCGAGGAGGTGGCGATCGAGGAGGCGTGCATCGAGCTCCTGGCGCTGCACCAGCCGATGGCCTCGGACCTGCGCCTGCTCGTCACGATCCTGAAGTCGAACTCCGACCTCGAGCGGATCGGCGACCACGCCGTGAACATCGCGGAGGCGGCCGGGCGGCTGCAGCAGTCCACCCAGCCGCCGGCCATGCCCCCCGAGATCCCCGAGATGAGCCGCATCGCACTCGAGATGCTGCGCGACGCGCTGGACGCTCTCGTGCACCGGAACTCCCAGGAAGCCCAGGCCGTGCGGGCCCGTGACGACCGGGTGGACGCCCTGCACGAGTCCCTGTTCCGGGTGATGCTCACCCACATGCTGGAGTCCAACATCTCGGCCTGCCTGCAGGTGATCCTGATCAGCCGGAACCTCGAGCGGATCGCCGACCTCGCGACGAACATCGGCGAGGACGTCGTGTTCATGGTGCGCGGCATCACGGTGCGGCACCGGATCGGCCCGCAGGAGGGCTGACCGCCGGGAGCGGAAGGGGGCCTCGGAGCGGGACGGCGCGGGGCGGCGGACGTGGGTTCCGCCGCCCCGCGCGCGTCAGAAGGCGACCTGCAGGTTCAGCAGGAACTGCCCGTCGGCGAGGCGGGGGCCCGTGTTCGTGCCGTCGAGGGCCCGCTCGGGGCCGACCTCCGTCCCGTCCAGGCCGATCGCGTACTGCAGGCCCAGCCGGCCGTACAGTCCCGGCAGCAGGTTCAGCCCGAGCACGAGGAACTCCGTCCGTTCCGTGCCCAGGCCCGACGCGAGGCGCGCCGTGCGGAAGCTGTCGTAGCGGGCCAGCCACTCGATGGCGCCCCACAGGTTGTAGGCGCCCTGCACGTGCCAGCCCTCGGCATCCGTGTCGTCGCCCCCGTCCGGCTCGAACTCCGCCCGCAGATACTCGCCGCTCACCGTGACGGCCCGGTAGCCGACCCGCGCGTCGAAGCCCCAGATCCAGCGGTCGCCCGTGAACGGGACGAGTACGGGCGACAGGCCTTCCACGCCGCTCTCCGCCACGGCGAGCGGGAACGCCGCCAGGGCGCTGTCCTCCGAGAAGGCCAGCCCGGCCCCCACCTCCCACACGAAGTCCTCGAAGAACTCGACCTCTCCCACCGAGTTCCACGTCGCGCGGGCGGCCCACAGGAACCCGTCGCCGTCGTTCTCCAGCTCGGCCCCGTTCCCGTTGAACACGCCCGCGTGCCAGCCGAACCGGCCCTCGAGCGCCGCGCCGTGCAGCGCGGCCCCGATCTGCCTGCCGGGCGCCAGCGCCAGGGAGCCCTGCGAGCGCTCGAGGAACGGGATCTCGCCCTTGTCGCGGGTGGCCTCCCCCCCGACCGGCGAGTTCGCGAGGCCGATCTGTAGCTTCAGATCCTCGCCGCGCAGGGGGATGCCGAGCGAGGCGTCGAGCAGGCGGATCGACCGGTCCTCGCGGTCGTACTCCACCGCCGCCTCGTAGTCGAAGATGATTCCCACCCGGCCCGTGGCTCCGAGCCGGGCGTCGAACAGCGCGAAGGCATCGCTCGAGCCCGAGCTCTCGGGCTCGGCGCGGAAGCCGGTGCGCAGCAGCCCGTGGATCTCCAGCTCGGGCGTACCCTGTGCGTGCAGCGCGGCCGGCGCCGCCGCTCCGGCGGCGAGGGCCAGCGCGAGCGCCGGCCCGTATCGTGACGTTCGTCTCATCGGTCCTCGTCGGTTCGCGATCCACCGCCCGGGCCGGCGTCCCCGGGAAGGAGACGCTTCCAGCCGCCCGCGCCGATCGCGGCGTTGATCCAGAAGTGAGCGACGATAGCCGGGAACAGGCTCCCGGTCCACACCACCGGCAGGGCGAGCAGCCCCCCGAGCAGCGTCGTCCGGACGATCCCGACCGTCCGCTGATACCCGTGCGACACGCCGAACGACACCGAGCTCACGACCAGCGCCGCGGCGGGCGACCCGAGCGCCGCCGCGAGCACGGCCAGCAGATAGCCGCGAAACAGGTACTCCTCGGCCACCGCGGCGATCCCGGCCATCAGGAGGAACGACCGCGTCTCGCGTCCGGTACGGGGCATCAGCGCGAACGAGACCGGGCTCTCCTCGAGCCCGAACCGGCGGCCCAGGCGGGTCACCGCGACCACCAGGACGAGCCCGGCGACCGTGATCCCGACGGCCCAAACGAAGGCGCCGAGCGGATCGTCCACCCGCCAGCCGAGCGCGGAGCCCGGGATGTCTCGCCACAGGGCGAACAGGAACAGCCCGCCGGACAACAGGACGAGCGACGTGGCCGCCGAGACGTAGATCGAGGTCCGGACGTCCTCGATCCCCTCCAGCATGTCCGGCGGCACCCCGGAGCGTACCGCGAGCCACGGCATGCCGATCCCGATCGCCGCCGCCACGAGCAGCGCCAGCCCGTCGACCTCCACGCGTCCTCCCGCCTGTCGTTCTGCGTCCGCCCGGCGGCCCGTGCGCCGCCGGCCTGCGCGCGTCCCTGCCCGGCCGGGCCCGGCCGGGCGCGGACGGCTGCACGATAGGCGGGCCGGGGAGCCGGGGACACCCGCCCGGGCGCCCGCCCGCCGGCCTGTCCGCCGGCCTGTCCGCC
>JAVVDU010000008.1:0-80757 GCA_032251515.1 Gemmatimonadota bacterium | reverse complement strand
CACGAGGCCCGCGGGGCGTTTCTCATCCCGACACCGACCGCGACGCCCGGACGGCGAGGACCGCGCGGACCGCGGCAGCCGGGTCGGGGGCGGACATGACGGCCGAGAGCACGGCGACCCCGTCGGCCGCGGCGAACACCTCGCCGGCGTTCCGGGCCGTGATGCCGCCGATCCCGACGCACGGAACCCCCGCCGCGGCACGGACCGCCGCGACGCGGGCCGGGCCGATCGCCTCGTCGGCCAGTCCCGGCTTGGACCGGGTGCCGTACACGGCCCCCACCCCCAGGTAGTCGGCGCCGGCCGCGGCGAGCGAGCGCGCCTCCTGCGGGTCATCCGTCGACGCGCCGATCAGGAAGCCCGGCGGCACGGCCGCGCGGACCGCCGCCACCGGCAGGTCCGCGGGCCCGAGGTGCACCCCGTGCGCTCCGGCGGCCAGCGCCACGTCGAACCGGTCGTTCACGAACAGGAGGGCGCCCGCCGCCTCGACCAACGGCACGATCCGCCGGGCCGTGCGGTACAGGTCCGCGGCGTCCGCCTCCTTGTCGCGCAGCTGCACCGCCGTGGCCCCCGCCTCGACGCAGGCACGCACGACGGCCTCGAGCGGCCGGCCGCACGCGGGCCGGGGCCGGGTCAGCACGACGAGCCGCAGCCGCCGGGCGAGTCCGCCGGCACCGGCCGCCCTCTTTCCCGGCCTCTCCCCCGTCGTCACCGCTGGTTCCGTTCCGCCCGGATCCGGTTCTTGGCGTTCACGTGCTCCCGGGCCGTGGTCGTGAACACGTGCGAGCCGTCGGGCCGGGCCACGAAGAACAGGAAGGGCACGTCGGCCGGCTCGAGGGTCGCCACGAGCGCTGCCGCCCCGGGCGAGGCGATCGGGCCCGGCGGGAGCCCGGGCTGCGTGTACGTGTTGTACGGGTGATCGGCCACCGAGTCGATGTCGCGGTACAGGAGGCGCTCCTTCCGCTCCCCCAGGGCGAACTGGACGGTCGGGTCGGCCTGCAGGAGCATGCCCCGCCGCAGCCGGTTCCAGTAGACTCCCGCGATCACCGGGCGCTCGCCGGGGACGCGCGCCTCGGCTTCGACGATGCTCGCCAGGGTGACGAGCTCGCGCTCCGAGATCTCCAGCGAGTCGAGACGGGCGCGCCGCTCCTCCGTCCAGAAGGAGCGGTACCGCTCGACCATCGCCGCGAGGATCGTCCGGGGCGCCAGGGATTCGGCGAACCGGTAGGTGTCCGGGAACAGGTACCCCTCCAGGGTGGGCCCCGGGACGCCCAGCTCGCGGGCCAGCTCCGGGGCGCGCGTCAGCGCGAGGACCGAGTCCGCCGGCACGCCCGCGAAGGCGGCCACCCGCGCCGCGATGTCGCGGGTGCCGAACCCCTCGGGGATCGTCAGCGGCACGGTGACGACGACCCCCCGCTCCAGGGCCTCGAGCATCTCGAACCAGGAGGCGTCCTCGGCCAACCGGTAACGGCCCGACTTGAGGACCGAATCCTGTCCCGAGAGGCGGGCCGCCCACGCGAACAGCCGCGGGAAGCGGACGAGGCCGGCCTCGGAGAGGATCCGGGCGATGTCGCGCGTGCTCGCCCCGTCGGGAACGACCACCTCCACCTCGTCCCGGGGAGGCGGCTCCCCGCACGCCGCGCCGGCCAGGGCGAGGCCCGCGGCCAGGACCGCCGTCCGCGCGGCCCGGCTCCAGCTCATCTTCCGTGCTCCGCCAGGAAGTCCTCCAGGAGCACCGCGGCCGCGAGCCGGTCCAGGCGCCCCTTCTCCTCGCGCCGCCGTCGCGGCAGCGCCGCCTCGCGGAGACGGCGGGCCGCCTCGGCCGACGAGAGCCGCTCGTCCCGCTCGTGCACCGGCAGGCCCGAGCGCTCGGCCAGCTGGCGCCCGAACGCCCGCGCCTCGGCGGCCATGTCGCCCTCGCGTCCATCCATGTGGAACGGGATGCCGATGACGATCTCCACGGCTTCCGCCTCCTGCAGGACGGCCAGCAACTCGGCCGGCGGCTCCGTCTCCGGCGGCCGGTTCGCGATCGTGGCGTGCGGCAGGGCGAGGACGCGGCCGGGGTCGGACAGCGCGACTCCGATCCTCCGTCTGCCGTAGTCCACAGCGGCCACGCGGCCTGCAGGGGCCTTCATCCGTTCGGAGCTCCGGGAAGCGGGAACGGCCCGCGCCTCGGGGGCGGGCCGCGGGTTCGTCGCTCCGCAACAATAGCCGGGGGCCGGGCCCCGGGGAACCGGATGCGAGTCTCCTCCGCTTGGCTTCCCGTCGCCGGTCGCGCAGATTGAGACGGGCGGAAGGTGGGTCCGGCGCGGGGGGGCGTCCCCGGCGCGGTGGTCCACGCGAGCAGGGGAGGGAAACCCATGGAAGACGGAGACTACAGGTCCGAATACAGCGACGCGCTGAGCTTCCTGGCCGGACTCACGCTCGGGGCGCTCATCGGCACGGGTGCGGCGCTGCTGCTGGCGCCGCAGAGCGGCGAGCGGACCCGCCGCCAGCTGGCGCGCCGGGCCGAGGACCTCACGGACGATGCCCGTGACGCGCTGGATGACGTGCGGGACGACGCGCGGCGACTCGCGAGCCGTACCCGGAAAGACGTGCGGCGGCGGGCGGAGGATGTGCGCCGGCGGGCCGACCGGACGGGGGACCGGCTGTCGGAGGCCGTGGAGAAGGGACGGGAGCGGATCCGCCGCTGACGCATGCTGCCCGTAGAGGTCATCGAGCGGAAGCGGGACGGCGCCGCCCTCGCTTCGCAGGAGCTGTGCGCCTTCCTCGACGCCTACCTGCGCGGGGACGTCGCGGACTACCAGATGTCGGCCTTCCTCATGGCCGTCTTCTATCGCGGGTTGTCCACCGGGGAGTTGACGGCCCTCACGGGCGCGATCATCGGCTCGGGACGCCGGCTCGACTTCGCCGACGGCGGCCCTCCCGCGGTGGACAAGCATTCCACGGGGGGCGTCGGGGACAAGGTCTCCCTCGTCCTGGCGCCCCTGCTGGCCGAGGCGGGCCTGCGCGTCCCGATGATGTCCGGGCGGGGCCTCGGCCACACCGGCGGCACCCTCGACAAGCTGGAGTCGATCCCGGGCTTCCGGACGGACCTCTCCCTGGAGGAGTTCGCGGCCGTGCTGGGGGACGTCGGCTGCGCCATGATCGGGCAGACACCGGAGATCGCGCCGCTGGACGGGCGCCTGTACGCCCTGCGGGACGTGACCGGCACGGTGCCGTCCATTCCACTCATCGCCGCGAGCATCGTCTCCAAGAAGGTGGCCGAGGGGATCTCGGCCCTCGTCCTGGACGTGAAGTTCGGCCGCGGCGCGTTCCTGCCCGACCGGGAGGACGCCGTCCGCCTCGCCCGAGTGCTGGTGGACCTGGCGGGCGAGTTCGGGCTTCCCGCCCGCGCGGTGCTCACGGCGATGGATGCCCCGCTCGGCCGGACGGTGGGCAACGCCCTCGAGGTCCGCGAGTCGCTCGACTGTCTCCGGGGCGAGGGCCCGTCCGATCTCCGCGAAGTGACCCTGGCGCTGGCCGGGGAGGCGATGGCGGCGGCCGGACACGCGGGCTCGGCCACCGAGGCCGAGGCGGAGCTCGCCGCACTCCTCGACTCGGGCAGGGCGCTGGAGCGCTTCGGGCGGCTCGTCGCGCGCCAGGGGGGCGATCCGCGCATCGTCGACGATCCGGACCGGCTGCCGGCCGCGCCGGTGCGCCTCGACGTGGAGGCGCCCGCGGCGGGGCTCCTGGCCGGGCTGGACGCGCGAACCGTGGGGTGGGCGGCGGTGGAGCTGGGCGCCGGCCGGGCGCGGGCGGAGGACGCCGTGGACCCGTCGGTGGGCTTCGAGATCCTGGTCCGTCCGGGCAGCGCCGTGGCGCAGGGAGAGCCCGTCGTGCGCATCCACGCCGCGGACGACGCGGCGGCGCGGCGCGCGGCGGCCCGGGTCGGGGCCGCCCTGAAGATCGACCCGGCCGGCGAACCCGCGGCTCCCGGAGCGCCTCTCGTGTGGCGCCGGCTGGGAACGGAATCGGGGGACGCGAGCGGCGGATCGGCCCGCGTCGAGGAGATCTGACCGCGGGCGGCGCCCCTCGGGTCAGAACTCGAACGTCTCGCCGATCGGGACGTCCCCGCTGTCGGCCGGCTCCTCCGGCGGCTCCCCGGGGAGCAAGTCGTCGCGGGGCTCGCGGGCGCCCCACGCCCCGTGCACGTCGCACGACTCGCGCGGCTCCGTGCCGGCGATGTACACCTCCCGGTACACGAGCTCGGGCGGGCACCACTCGTTGGCCAGGAGACCCGTGGTGCGGTCCACCAGCCGGTCCACGATCCCGTCCGGCTCCAGCCACGGCCGCGGCGCGGGGTGCCGGGCGTAGTAGGACTTCAGGACCCTGGCGTTCATCGGCGCGGCGTCGCGTCCGCCCTGGGCATCGCGGCGGATCCGGGCCGGCAGGTCGAAGCCCACCCAGGCCGCGGTGACGATGTCGGGCGTGAACCCGAGGAACCATGCGTTCGTCAGCTCGTTCGTGGTGCCGGTCTTCCCGGCCACCGGGATGTCGCGCGGCACGCCCAGCGCCCGCACCCGGATGCCCGACCCGCGGTCCACCACGTCCCGCATCATCGACACGAGGATGTAGCTCGTCCGCTCGTCCAGGACCTCCTCGCGCTCCACGGGCGGCTCCCAGATCACCTCGCCGGCCGAGTTCTCCACCCGCAGGATCGGCCGCGGCGAGACGCGCACCCCCAGGTTCGCGAACGTCGTGTAGGCCTCGACGAGCTCGAGCGGCCGGACCGACGCCGATCCGATCGCGGTGGACGGGACACGGTCGATCGGTGTCGTGATCCCCATGCGGTGGGCGTACTGGGCCACGCTCTCGATCCCCACGCGCTGTCCGAGCTTCACCGCGACCACGTTCACGGACTGGGTGAGGGCGTCCCGCAGGGTCATCGGGCCGCGGAAGTCGTTCGTGAAGTTGCTCGGCGACCAGATCGTGCTGTCCGGCTGGGGGAATTCCACGGGGGTGTCGAAGATCACCTCGGAGGCGGGAATCCCCGACGCGAGGGCGGCGGCGTAGACGAACGGCTTGAACGCGGAGCCGGCCTGCCGCCGCGCCTGCAGCGCGCGGTCGAACTCCGAGTCCTCGAAGTCGCGCCCCCCCACGTAGGCCAGCACGTCGCCGTCGGTCGGGTCGACGGCCACGAACATCCCCTGGACGTAGGGCATGTTCGGTCCCGCCAGCCGGTCCTCGGGCCAGGCGCGGGTTTCCTCGTAGGTGGGCGCGCGGTAGCCCGGCTGTGACTCGATCCACGCCATCTGCTCCCGCAGCGCGCTGTCGGCCGCCGCCTGCAGGACGGGATCGAGACTCGTGTAGATCCGGAGCCCGTCCTCGTAGATCCGGGTCCCGTAGCGCTCGATGAGGATGCGCCGCACCCACTCCACGAAGTACGGGGCGAGCGGGCCGTCCCGGTCGCGCGCCCGCAGGAGGAGGGGATAGGCGCGGGCGGCGGCGGCCGCCTCCGGGCCGATCCGTCCCTGCCGCTCCATCAGTTCGAGCACGAGGTTGCGGCGGGCCAGGGCCTGCTCCGGGTGCTTCAGCGGCGAGTACCGCCCCGGGTTCTTGGGGATCGCGGCCAGGGTGGCGGCCTCCGGGAGGTTCAGGTCCTCCACGCCCCTGCCGAAGTAGTGGCGGGCGGCGTTCTCGACGCCGTAGACGCCGTCGAAGTTGATCTGGTTCAGGTAGGCCTCGAGGATCTCCTCCTTCGTGAAGGCCCGCTCGAGGGACCGGGCCACCTGCATCTCGCGCAGCTTGCGGCGCACCGAGATGACCTGCCGGTTCACCGTCTGACGGAACATGTTTCCCGCCAGCTGCTGCGTGATCGTGCTGGCGCCCGCCGCGTCGTATCCGGCCACCGCGAACTCGAGCGCCGCCCGCACGGTCCGCGGGATGTCGATCCCCTCGTGCTCGAGAAAGCGGCGGTCTTCCACCGCGATGAACGCATCGACCACGTGCCGCGGGATGCGCGCGAACGGGACCGCGGTGCGGCGCTCCACCGCGAACTCGCGCAGGAGGGTGCCGTCGGCCGCGTATACCCGCGTCGCCTCCTTCGGCTCGAAGGCGTAGATCTGGGCGATCGACGGGCAGTCGGCGCAGATGTGCGACCAGGCGCCCCACGCGAACCCGGCTCCCGCCGCCCCGGCGGCGACCAGGCCGGCCGCGGCCCAGCCCCACGCCCGCCGCGACGGACGCCAGCCGCGCACGAGGCCGACCGCGCGCCGCACCGGGGAGGGGGCGCCGTTGTCTTCCGGATGCTTGCCCGACTCCGACCCCATCTCTATCCTTCGCCGTTCGCGCCCATCCCGCCACGGAACGGGGATGCGCCCGTTCCCGACACGCGTCTCAGGTACAGGCCGGCCGCACGGAATGTTTCCTCCCGCACGCGAGCAGTTCGACCGGATCCGCGACGGCGTCGCGGAGATCGTCCCCGAGGAGGGGCTGCTCGACAAGCTCGAGCGCTCCCGGCGCACGGGCACGCCCCTGGTCGTGAAGCAGGGCTTCGACCCGACGCGCCCCGACCTGCACATCGGCCATGCCGTATCGATCTGGAAACTGCGCACCTTCCAGGAGCTCGGCCACCGGGTGGTGTTCGTGATCGGAGACTTCACCGCGCGCGTCGGCGACCCGTCGGGGCGGAGCGACACGCGTCCGATGCTCACGCCGGAGGAGATCGAGGCGAACCTGCGCACATACGAGGAACAGGTGTTCCGGATTCTCGACCCCGGCCGTACCGAGATCCGGAGGAACAGCGAGTGGTTGGCCGCCCTGCGGCTCGAGGACGTGCTGCGGCTCACCGCGGAGCAGACGGTCGCCCGCATGCTGGAGCGGGACGACTTCGCCCGGCGCTTCGCCGAGCGGCGCCCCATCGCGATCGTGGAGTTCCTCTATCCCCTGATGCAGGCGCGCGACTCGGTGGAGCTGGGCGCCGACGTGGAGCTGGGCGGCACGGACCAGAAGTTCAACCTCCTGCTCGGCCGGACGCTGCAGGAGCGGGCCGGACAGGAGCCCCAGGCCTGCGTGCTCCTGCCGCTCCTCCGCGGCACCGACGGGGTCCGCAAGATGTCCAAGTCCCTCGACAACGCGATCGGCCTCACCGAGGAGCCGGCCGAGATGTTCGGGCGCGCGATGTCGATCCCCGACGAGTTGCTGCCCGAGTGGATCGAGCTCGCCTCGGGCGCGGAGCCGGGGGAGCGGCAGGCTCGGCTGGCGGAGTCCCGGTCCGACCCGCTCGCCGCGAAGCGCTGGCTGGCCGCGCGCCTCGTCGAGCGCCACCACGACGCGGCGGCGGCCGTCGCCGCGCGGGAGGCGTTCGACCGCCTTCATCGCCGGCGCGAGACGCCGGTCGATCTCGAGACCGTGGTGATCGATGCCGGGGAGGGCACGACCGTGTGGATCGCGCACGCCCTGCGGAAGGCCGGTCTCGCGACGTCCACGTCCGACGCCCGGCGCCTCGTCGCGCAGGGCGCGGTGCGCGTGAACGGCGAGGTCGTCGAGGACGAGGGGTGTCACCTTCCGGAGGGCTCGCACGTTGTGCAGAGAGGAAAGCGGAGGTTCGCCCGGATCGTGATCCGGGCCGCGGCCGGTCCCGGCGCTCGGCAGTGACGCGTAAGGCCGCGGAAGCATAAGGGTTCGCGGTGTCGCGGAGAGGGTTGGGACCTATTGACACGACGAGGCCCGGCGACTAGCGTCCCCGAACGCAATCGAACGAGGCCGACCGGCCCGCGCCGCGCATTGTGGCGGGATGCCGGGCGAAGCATAGATTCCGTGTGCCGGACCGATGTCACCGGGACCCCGGCCTTTCGCCGCACGACGCGGCGGCAAGCCCGCGGCTCCGGTTTCGGTGATCGCGCCGTCCGATGGTCCAACCGGACGACGGCCCGGAGGGTTCCCCCGAACGGGGAGGGCACTATCGAAGCAGCACTCGTTCGTTCTCCCGGAAGCCCCATCCGGGCTTCCCACAACCGCCGTCTCTCGGTTTCCGCCGACCCGGTCTTCCGGATGAAGCGCGGGCCATGCCCCGCTTCGCGCCATCCCCGGCCATACGTCGGCGCATCTCCTGACGCCCGAGGAGGGTTGATCCATGCTGCGTGACTTGTTGAGAGGGGCTTTCAGGCCGAGCCTGGCCGCCGCGGCGCTCGCGCTGTTCACGGCGGCTCCGCTGTTCGGCCAGGGAAGCACGGGGAAGATCCAGGGCCGCGTCACCGACGCCGCCACGGGCGCCCCGATCGCGGGCGCCCAGGTGCGGGTCGAGAACTCGACCCTGGGCAACATCACGAACGACCAGGGCTTCTACTTCATCAACGAAGTCCCGGCCGGTCTCCAGACCGTCGAGGCCAACTTCATCGGCTATCGCGCCGTGAGGATCGAGGACGAGCGGATTCTCGCCGGCCAGACGACGACCCTGAACTTCGAGCTCGAGCAGACCGCCGTGGAGCTCGAGGCGATCACCGTGGAAGGCGAGCGGAACCCGCTCGTGCCGCGGGACCAGACCTCGACGAAGGCGATCGTGCAGGGCGAGACGATCGACCAGCTCCCGCTGGACAACGCGACGAGCATCGTGGTGCTCCAGCCCGGCGTCGTGCAGACGAACGACGGCCGGACGATCCGCGGTGGGCGGCCGAACGAGGAGGCCGTGCTCATCGACGGCATCCTGACGCGGCAGTTCGGGACGGGCACGTCCGACAACGTCGACCTGCCCACGAACGCGCTGCAGCAGGTGGACGTCAACGTCGGCGCCTTCTCGGCCGAGTTCGGCGACGCGCAGTCCGGGATCGTGAGCTTCGTCACCCGCTCCGGCGGCCCGCAGCTCACGGGGTCTCTCGAGCTGTTCACCGACCAGCTCGGCCCCGATGACTGGCGGACGAACTTCAACCGCGGCGAGTTCACGCTGGGCGGCCCGATCGCCGGCCCGCTCACCTTCTTCGTCGCCGGGACGGCGCAGGGCCAGGACGACTTCCTGACCCAGAACGCTCCCGAGCGGTTCGTCGTGTCGGGAATCGACTCCTGCGCGCCGGGGACGCCGGCCGGCGACTTCTGCGCCGCGAACAGCATCAACGGCACGGACGCGATGTTCCGCCTGCCCCGCCAGTCGACCGCGGCCGGCGGCACGGACTTCGTGGACGCGGCCGCCCCCGGGTTCATCCCGTGGGACAACGGCCGCACGCAGCCGTTCGGCTTCAGCCAGCAGGACCTGTTCACGGGGAACCTGAACTGGCAGCTGCCCCGCGGCTCGCGGATCAACTTCTCCTACACGCGGAACCGGAACCAGGACGCCCAGCGCGACGGGTCGCAGAACTTCGCGGGCATCTACAACCCGGACGACATTTCCGGGAATCTGAACATCGAGCAGATCTTCACGCTCGGCTGGTTCCAGACGATCACCCAGTCGGCGAATCAGCAGCTCGCCATCGACCTGAAGGCGAGCTACGCGATCGACCGCGGCCAGTTCGGGATCGTCTCCCCCGAGTGGTGGCAGGACAACCGCGACCCGACTCTCGGGTTCGCGTTCGACAACGTGGAGTTCGCGCTGGAGGACGTGTTCGGCGACGACCCGATCATCACCGGGTTCGACTGGTTCGATCCGTCCGACGAGCTGATCCAGGCGTACCGGAGCAACGCGATCCCGCGTGACAGCATGCTCGCGTTCCCGCAGCGGACGGACCTGGACTTCAACCAGGGGATCCAGGGCATCACGCAGTCCACGCGTCTGAACCCCTACGGCTTCCGCTCCGCCTTTCCGACCGGCGGGACGGACAACGACGGCTGGCAGCAGGTCAACGAGGACCGGCTGCAGCTCCGCGGGGTCGTGGACTGGCAGATCGGCCGCTTCAACCGCGTGAAGCTCGGTGGCGAGCTTTTCCAGGTCGACCTGCGGGCGAACAACATTCCCCTGTTCACGGGCGTGCCGCTGCCCGAGCAGGCCGAGCCCACCAAGGCCGGTGCGTTCCTGCAGGACCGCCTCGACATCGGCGACCTCGTGCTCGAGGGCGGCGTCCGCTGGGACTACCTCGATCCGGACACCGAATTCCCGCGTGTGCCGGCCTTCGTGTTCAACGTGCCCGACAGCCTGAAGAACGGGTTCGTCCGGTTCGACGAGGCCTCCGGGTCCTTCGTGCCGCTCGGCGCGTGCGATCCGGCCGTGGAGACGTGCCTCGACAACTTCATCGAGGGCGACACCAAGTCGGAGTTCAGCCCGCGCCTCGGCGCGAGCTTCCCGGTCACGCCCACCTCCACCTTCCGGCTCAGCTACGGCCGGTTCGTGCAGACCCCGGCCTTCTTCACGACGGGCTCCTTCGCCTCGGGAGAGGCGGGCGTGTCGGCCGGCAACCTCGGGCTGCTGCAGGACAACAACACCGACCTGCTGAACACGAACACGAACGCGACCTTCGGGCGCGATGTCGACATGCCGTCGACGCGGACGTTCGAGTTCGGCTACCGGCAGCTCATCGGCCAGGACCTCGTGGTCGACGTCTCGGCGTTCAACAAGAAGCAGCGCTCGGCGCTGGCGTCCCGCAAGCTCGGGTTCACGGACCCGAACGACCAGGCGACGCTCTTCCTGAACGTCGTGACGAACAACGACTTCACGGAGTCGAACGGGTTCGAGGTGAAGATCGACAAGGCGTTCGGGAACATCTTCACCGGCAATCTGTCGTACAGCTTCCTCGACGCGCGGGGGACGGGCTCCGACCCGTTCACGTTCGAGAACCTGATCCTGCGCGCCACCACGAACCTCGAGACGCTGACGGGCGAGCCGACGCTGCCGCCCGAGGCGCTGCTGCGGCTCGAGCAGAGCCGGCGCCACAACATCGCGCTCACCACGAGCCTGAGCTTCCCGCGTGACTGGCAGGAGGGCACGGTGGCCGGTGCCATCCTTCAGGACCTCGGGCTGTTCACGATCCTCACGGTGCGCAGCGGGCTGCCGTTCACGAAGCTGGAGAACTCGGGCAACGGCGAGGTCGGACCGCCGTCCGCCACGTTCGCCGGCGTGCCGGAGAGCTCGATCAGCGGCCTCGAGACGGACTGGGTCACGGAGTTCGACATCCGGCTCACGAAGGGCTTCCAGCTCAACCGGAACCTGAACGTGCAGGCGTTCGTCGACTGGCGGAACCCGTTCAACCTGACGAACTCGACAACGGTCTTCCTCGAGACCGCCTCGTCACTCAACGAGCTGCACCGCGAGGAGTTCCTCGGCAGCACGCTGCGCGACAACCAGCTGGACGGGGACGGCTTCATCGACGGGTTCGACATCGTCGCGGAGTCGCCCGACAACGATCTGAACAAGTTCATGCTCCTGCGGGCCGAGGAGCGCTGGGGCGACGGCGACGGCTTCTTCAGCGTCGAGGAGCAGAACGTGGCCTTCGGCCAGTTGTACGAGAACAACTTCGGCCAGGACGTCCGGTTCGAGACGTCGGACCAGAACTTCCGTCTCGGCCTGCGGCTGGCCTTCTGAGCCCGGTGCCGCGGCAAGGGTGAGAAGCGAGGGAAGCGGGCCCGCCCGGGCGGGCGGGCCGCCTCCCGTGACCCGAACGACCAGGAGAGGCAATGAAGCGCAACGTGTCTGAACCGCGAAGCCGGGCCGGACGGCGGCTGCTGGCGGGCGGAGCCGTGTTGGGGCTCCTGCTCGCGGCCGGCGCCGTGGCCATCGGCGACGTGTCCCCGGAGGCGAAGCGGGCGGGAGCTTCGAGCGCGAGACAGTCCGTCTCGCTGTTCGCCACCCCCGCCCTGATCCTGCGCACGAACCAGATCGAGTGCGGGATCGACAACGCGGGGAACGTCTGCTCGAACGTGTTCAACAGCCCGACGGCGGCCGGCGGCGCCTGGCCGGTCGGGACGCCGAACGCGTACATCTTCAACACCGGCCTGCAGATCGCCGGTATCATGGCGGCAGGGGCGGGCCCGTGGGCGAACGACACCGTGGGCGCGTACTTCTTCGACGCCCGCGGCACCCAGCCCAGCGGCGCGCCCCTGACGAACATCTTCGACTCCCGGAACCCGGAAGACGTCGCGAACTGGCCGGCGGACGCCATCGTGTCCGATCCGGACCTCTTCAACGACGCCCTGCTGGGCCGCGTGTCGGTGTCGCAGCAGGACACGTGGGTCCGGTACTGGGACGGGGATCCGACCCGCATCACGAACCGCCAGCACCCGATGGGAATCGAGGTCACGCAGCGCAGCCTGGCGTGGAACTTCCCGTTCGGGAACGAGGCGGTGCTCTACTTCCTGTACACGTTCCGGAACGCGACGGGCGACCAGGAATTCCAGGACCTCAACGAACTGGCCTTCTTCGGGGGCGACGACCGGCTCCCGAACGAGGGGATCACGATCGAGGAGCTCTACGCCGCGTTCTCGACGGACATGGACGTGGCGAACGCGGGTGAGAACTTCTCGTCGGCCGTGCTGCCGTTCGATATCGGCATGTCCTACCAGGGCGGCTTCGACGCTCCCGAGTTCTCGTATCCGCCGGACATCTTCTTCCCGCCCTTCTTCACCGAGGCCCCCGGGATCGTGGGCATTAAGTACCTGCGCAGCCCCATCGACCCGGAGACGGGCGAGGAGATCGGACTGACGCTGTTCTCGGCCACCCTGAACCAGGACGACGGGTTCCCGGACCCGCTGGGCGACAAGCAGCTCTGGCGCTACCTGTCCGGCAAGCTGAATCCGGCGGCGGGTGACTTCCCGTGCTCGGAGACGCCCGAGGTGGACACGGGGATCCCTGAGACGACGGAGCGCTCGATCTGCTTCTTGTTCCAGAGCGCCGCGGACACCCGGTTCTACCAGGCATCCGGTCCCTTCACGCTGGAGCCGGGCCAGGAGGCGACGATCGTGGTGGCGTACATCATCGCCGCCACCGTGCGGGAGCTGCCGAACGGAGACCTCTCGGGCATCGACGCGAACTCCGACCCGAACGCGAATCCGCCGGGCACGCCGTCCTTCCACCCCGGTTTTCCGAGTGCACGCGGCTGCGACGTGAACGGGGAGAACTGCTCCGTGTTCGATCCGGAGAACGAGGTGAAGGCTCTCGAGCGCGGCGCCGGCTGGGTCGAGTACACGGGTCCCCTGCCGAGCGGCCGGGGCAACGGCGCCCTGGAGGGCCCCGAGAACAAGCTCCCGATCTTCGACGCGACGGGCCAGCCGCTCGTCGAGGTCGTGCCGGGGAGTCTGCTCGGAAAGGCGCTGGTAGCCCAGACGATCTTCAACAACAAGTTCCTGCTCGGCTTCGCGCCGGACCAGCCCAACTTCTTCCTCGTGCCGGGCAACAACCAGGTGACGATTCTGTGGGAGGACAGCCCCACCGAGGAGCTGGGTGACCCGTTCTTCACGGTCGCGTCGGACCCGACGAGCGCGCTGTTCAACCCGAACTACCGGGAGTTCGACGTCGAGGGCTACCGGGTGTTCCGGGGCACCACGCCGTCGGACCTCGTGCAGATCGCCCAGTTCGACAAGGCGAACAGCACGTACACGGACATCACCTGCGAGACGGTCCTGCCGGGCGACGACCTGCATGACTTTTCCTCCGCCCCCGAGGAGACGTTCGGGTTCGTGGGCGGTGAGGAATGCCCGGAGGACTTCGAGAAGGTCAGCTCGATCAACAGCGACTTGTTCTTCAACAACGGTACGGCCGGTGGCGCTCCGGGTCTCGGCGTGGTGCGGCTCGCCAACGGCGACGCGCTCGGGACGAACCTCACGCAGGTCGGCGTGGATGACTTCACGGGCGTTCAGCTGCAGGACACCGGCATCCCGTTCGCGTTCAACGACCCGAACGTGACGAACAACTTCACCTACTTCTACGCCGTGTCGGCGTTCGACGTGAACTCGCTGGCTTCGGGCCCGTACACGCTGGAGTCGTCGCGGGTGTCGGACCCGGTGACGCCGCGGAACGACACGCAGAACCTGGACTTCGCGACCTTCGAGTCCTTCATCGCCGGCGAGAACGGGCCTCTCAACCCGAACGCTCAGATCCCTTCGATCGATTCGGAGGACGGTACGTTCAGCGGGCCGTTCCCGCCGACGAACTCGGTGGACCTGGCCTTTGCGCCGCTCGTCGACCGCCTGATCGGCGCGTTCGAGCTCTCGGCCCGGATCGACAGCATCGTGCCGACCGCGAGCCCCGGCTCGAGCTTCGGTACGCCGACGGCGGAGTGCGCGAACGGGGGCGACCCGTTTTCGGCCTGCCTGAAGCACTACCTGACGATCAACGACAGCGGCGAGATGACGTCGGTCGTGATCGACGTCTACAACCCCTGGTGGTCGTCCTTCGGTGAGGGCGTGCCGCAGCAGTTCACGCTGGTGCAGGCCCAGGTGCCGTTCGACCAGGCCGCGCTGGCGGACTTCGGGATCCCGTCGGCGAGCGGCAGCGCCGTGGCCACGGGGACCTTCAACGAGGCGCTCAACAACAGCGCGGCGGAGGGTCCGCAGAATCGTCGCGTGGCGACGCCGCTGGTGCGGCACGGCGGCTCCCGCTGGTTCAGCGGCGCGAACGAGAGCGTCGCCGATCCGGCCGCGTTCACGCGGGTGGGCCACCTCGACGGGGTGGACACCGTGTGGGCGCCGATCAGCCACACGCCGCTCGCGGCGGGCCTGCCGGTGCCGCCCAACGGGTCGGTGTCGTTCGAGAAGCAGTGCTTCTCGCGGGCCCTGGCGAAGCTGGGCCGGGCGGCGGACGTGGAGTTCCGCTGGGACGGCACGGGCGTGACGGCGTGGGATGTGACGCACGACGTCGAGGTGCCGTTCAAGCCGACGGCGCAGGCGAGCTACGGCTTCCTGACCACCGACGCGAACGGGAACGGCTTCATCGACTGGCAGGACTTCAACTACATCGACAACGCTCTGCAGATCCTGCGCCTGGTGGGCGGTGGGAACTGCGACGCGGCGGCCGGGACGAGCTGGGATCCGGGAGGTGTCCTGACGCCGGTTCAGCTCACGGACACGCCCGCGATCGTCCCGGTCAGCATCGACGGTCTCGATCAGACGGGCATTGCCGGTCTGACACAGACGGGCCAGGGCTTCGGGCTGTTCGTGAACGGCGAGCGCTACATCTTCCAGCTCTCGGCGCTGCCGGCGGCGGGGACGGTGTGGACGCTGCGCACGTTCAGCGGGGCGGTCGTGTCCAACGAAGCAACGTTCGATGCGGCCGACCCGACGGAATACGGCTTCGTGATCGACTACACGGGCACGACCACGGGTCAGCGCCCGATGATCGTTCCGGGGCTGACGCTCGGCTGGCGAGCCCAGACCGCCACCACCGTCGCGGCCGCGACGGACCTGCGCGACGTGCACACGGTGCCCGACCCGTACCTGGCCACCAGCCAGTTCGACCGGGCGCCGACGAGCAAGCAGCTCATGTTCGTGAACCTGCCGCCGCGGGCCACGATCCGGATCTACACCCTGACGGGCGTCCTCGTGGACCAGTTCGACCACGATGACCCGACCGGCGGCGGCCGGGCCGTGTGGGATCTCCGCAACCGGAACAACCAGTTCGTGGCGAGCGGAGTGTACTTCTACCACGTGGTCACCCCCGAGGGGAACGAGCGCGTGGGCAAGTTCACGATCATCAACTTCGCGGGTCAGAACTGATTCGCGAGCGGCTCCGGCGCGGGGGCGGCTCCGGCCGCCCCCGCAACGGGGGAAGACCAGCTCCCCAGGAGGTATTCATGCGGCTGCTCAAGCGAACGGTGACCGCGGTGGCTTTCACGGTGGCCCTGCCCGGGCTGCTGTGGGCCCAGCAGGCACCGATCGACCCGGACAACCCCGTTCAGCTCATCAGCGAGAACAACGGGTTCGGGACGGTGTCGGGCGAGTTCCTGCAGTTCGGCGCGAGCGCCCGGGGCATGGCGCTGGGCGGTGCGTTCGCCACGATCGTGGACGACGCGAGCGCCCTGCACTACAACCCGGCGAACCTGACGTTCCTCGATGGTCCGCAGGCGATGCTGACGGTGATGCCGTACTTCGCCGACACGGACTACTACTGGACGGGGCTCGCCTTCCCGTTCTCGAACAACGACTTCGGGATGGGCGTGTTCCTCGGCCAGTTCGGCTTCGATGACCAGCCGATCTTCACCGAGGCGGACGAGAACGGCCTGTCCGGCGAGACGTACTCGGTGAGCGAGGTGGTGGCGGGGCTGTCGTTCGCCCATGCCTTCATCGACCGGTTCTCGGCCGGCGCGACCGTGAAGTACATCAGCGACGACCTGGCCAGCGGGGCCCTCACGGGCGGGCGCGCCCAGACCGTCGCGGTGGACGTGGGCATCAACTTCCACAGCGAGCTGGGCAACCGCCCGATCGCGCTCGCCTTCGTGGTTCAGAACCTGGGCGGCAAGCTCGAGCACTCGGGCGAGGCGCTCCGGTTCCGTGACTTCAACGGCAGCAACAGCGATCCGGGCATTCCGGACCAGCGCGTGGATCCGCCGTTCGCGCAATTCGACACGGACGCCTTCGAGCTGCCGCGACTGCTGCGGGTCGGCCTCAACTACGACGTCATCACGACCGAGCAGGCCCGGGTCTCTCTCCTGAGCGAGTTCGTCGAGTCGAACAACAACAAGGTCGTGTTCGGCTTCGGCGGCGAGTTCGGCTGGGAGAGCGCCGTGAGCCCGATCGGTGGCTCGCTGCGTGCGTCGTACACCACGCAGCCTGACAACGAGGACGTCACGGCGATCGCGATCGAGCCCGAGGACGAGGAGCTGGACGGGATCGCTCTCGGGGGCGGCCTGTTCTACAAGCTGTCCGACCAGTACCGGCTCCAGTTCGACTACGCGTACCGGCACTTCGGAGCGCTGGGCAGCGTGGACGCGTTCACCGTGTCGCTCGGCTGGCAGTGAGCTGACGCGATGAACCTCCGGTCGATCCGTTTCGGGCCCCGCTCCGGGGGACGTCCGCAGGACGTTCCCGCTGCCCGGTCGCGGGCCCACGGGCTCCTTCTCGCCGCCGTTCTCCTTCTCGTGGCCGGCCCCGCCGGCCGCGGCCAGGAGGCGGGGGAACGGGCGGCGGGACCCGAGCCCCGGCTCGAGACGTCTCTCATCCGCACCTGGGCGGGAGACGACGTGACGCTCGTGGACGGATTCGTCCACGTGCCACTCGGCATCCTCGCCGCCAGTACGACGGGTTCGTACCGGTTCGAGGTCGCCGTGCTCGACGCCGCGGGCGAAACGCTCTACCGGGATTCCTGGGTCCGCGAGGTCAGCGGCCGGGCTGCCGCGTTCGTCGGCACCGACGCATCCTATCTGCTCGAGTCGTTCCGCATCGGGCTCCGGCCCGGGACATACGAGGTGGAGCTCCGCGCGTATCCCACGGATGCGGCGGACCTGGGAGTTCGCGAGACGGTGGCGCTGGAAGCCTTCGGGCAACCGCCGCTCGCCTCCGACCTCGTGCTCTCGACGCGAGTGGAAGCCCTGGACGAAGCGTCCGGGGAGGGGAGCTGGTCACTCGAACGCGGTGGGTTCGGCATCAGCGCGGCGGCCCGTACCGTCGTCCTCGATTCGGACCCGACACTCTACTACTACCTGGAACTGTACGGGAGCGAAACGGAGCGACCGGTCTCGGTGGAAGCCGAGATCCGGTCCGCGACGGGTTCCTCCCTGCTGCGGACGCCCGGCCGGGACGTGATGGTACCGGCCGGCGGCCTGCCCTTCACGGGACGGCTGCCGCTGTCGGGCCTGGCCCCGGGCGACTACGAGTTCGCGATGACGATCCGGAGCCCGGACGCGGAGCCACAGTTGCGCACGGCAGGGTTCGAGGTGCATGACGCTCCCGAACCGAGCTCGACCCCGACCGGGGCCGGCTCCGATCTCGTCACCTATTTCCAGTCCCTGTCCGACGAAGAGCTGCAGGACACGTTCGGGGGTGTCGGCTTGCTGGTCAGCGAGGCCGAACGACGGACCTTCGAGGCGCTTCCGCCGGACGCCAAGCGGCGCTATCTCGTCGACTTCTTCGCCGCCCGTGATCGGACACCGGGGCCCGGAAGTTCGTTTCTCGACGAATACCTGGACCGGATCGCCACGATCCGCGCCCGTTACGACGAACGTGTCGGAACGGACACGCGGGGCCCGTGGACGACGGACATGGGCCGGCTCTACCTGAAGTTCGGCGAGCCGTACGACCGGATCGTCAATTACTATCCGACGACGGGCGGGGGCGCGAGCCGGTCCGGCAGCTTCGCCGAACCGCCGTACGAGATCTGGCAGTACAGGGAGACGGGATACGTCTACCTGTTCATCCAGGAGAATCAGTTCGATGCCTGGCGCCTGGTCTTCACCACGGACAACGACATGACGTCGCTGGCGGACTGGCGGGCCCGCGTCGGAACGTCGGCCCTGCAGGACCTGGCGACGAATTTCGGGATCGGGCCCGGTAGCTGAACCGTCCGGGCAGCGCACCACGTCCGCGAGACGGTTCGCGGGACGGCGACAATCGGGAAGAGAGGAAACCATGAGAGTTGGCTTCGTTCGAAATGTCGGGCTCGCGTGCCTGGCGGTGGCGGCACTCGGCCTCACCGCCTGCAACGACGACCCGATCAGCGAGGACCCGGATCAGACGTCCCGGATCTCGACGAATCCGTCGGAGATGGTCATTCCGGCGGGGCGGAGCGGGCAGCTCGCGGCGCGTGCCCTGAACGAGACCGGCGAGCCCACCTTCGCGGAATTCGCCGATCCGGTCGTGACCCCGCAGTGCGTCACGCTTCAGCCGGATCCAGCCGCGGCCGTGCCGATCCAGCCACCGGGCCTGTTTCTCGTGACCGCGGGGAACACTCTCGGCACGTGCACGATCGAGCTGTCGTCCGGCGGGCTTTCCGCCACGGTCGATGCGATCGTGGTGGCCGATGGCGTAGAGCTGACCTGCCCTGAGCAGGTGCGCTCGAGCGACACGGGAACCCTGACGGCCCGGCTCACGAGCTCCACCGGCGAGACCGTGACGCCGTTCGACCAGGCGACGGACCTGGAGTGGGCGACGGATGACGCGGACGTGCTCGCGGTGGACGATGCCGGCGGCTTCGAGGCGACGCTCGCCGGTGCCGCGACGATCACGGGAACCTGGACCGGGACCGAGGCCACGGGCACGGCCGGCCGCGTGACGCGGGAGGCGACGTGCACGGTCGCCGTGGTCGCCGATGTGCCGGCCAGCGCGTCATTCTTGATCGATGACGCGGCGGTCACCGATCTCGGCGTCGTGGACCAGACGAACCCGGTGGTCGCGTCGGAGTTCACGGTCGCCGTGTTCGACGCCGCGGGGAACTTCAACACGGTTCCCGATGAGATCACGGGAATCAGCGTGTCGTCTGCGGATCCCGGCATCGCCACGGCGACCGCCACGCGTGCGTTGCTCGGCGAGGAAGTCGCCCTGACCGTGGAAGTGACGCCGGTCTCCGGCGGGACCACGACGATCTCCGGGACGGTTCAGACGTCCGAGGGCGCCCTTCCGTTCTCGGCGACGGTGCGGGTCGTGGGCATCGCCACGATCGATGCCGCGGGCCCCGCCAGCGGCCTCGTCGGCGAGATCGTCACCCTGGATCTCACCGGGCTTGAGGACGTGCACGAGGTGTTCATCGACGGGACGCAGCTCGATGACATCTTCGTCGAGTCGCGCACCGCCAACCAGATCGTGTTCTGGATGCCGTTCGTCGGCGTCGGTACGCACGAGATCGCAGTCGGCCGGGAGGGGGCGCTGTCCGATCCCTTCGAGTTCGACCTGACCTCGTCGGGCTCGGCGGACTCGCCGGCATTCCTCGATCCGGGCACGGCGCCGCTGACGGCCCTGCCGCTGAAGAAGGTCGCGTTCCAGGACGCCGACCAGGTCGATCACTTCTACCTGATCGAGCTGGCCGCGGATGCCACGATCGTGATCGACCTCGACTGGGATACGGGGGCCGACCTCGACATCCTGGTCACGGATGCTGGAGTCACGGCGTTCGAGTGCACGGACGGCGCGACCAGCGCTCAGCCCGAGCAGTCGACGTGCGAGCTGACCGCCGGGCAGCACCAGATCTGGATCAACGACTTCGACGAGGCGCCGGCGACGTACGTTCTCGAGGCGGCGATCCAGTAACCTTTCATTCAGCACCGGAGCGATTGGCGCGGGGCGGACTATACCGCCTCGCGCCGCTGCCGGAGCAGGCGAGAGCGGGGGTCCCCGGCGGGGCGCCCGCTCTCGTCGTTCCGATGGCCCGTCACGTGGACACGGAGGCGGCCCGCCTTGCCGGAGCAATCGACGTCTGCGGCCGGGCCGGGATGCGACGTTCCCATCGCCGTCTCCATCGGCTCGAACCTTGGCCCCCGTCGTGAGCTCCTCGTGTCGGCCGTCACGTCGCTCGCCGACCTGCTCGACGACCTTCACGTATCTTCCCTGTACGAGACCGAGCCTCTGCACCTGCCCGACCAGCCGCGCTTCCTGAACGCCTGCTGCACGGGCCGGACGACGCTCGCGCCGCTCGCGCTTCTCCGGCGCCTCCTCGACATCGAGCGGCGAGCGGGGCGAGACCGTGCGGGTCCACGATACGGACCCCGGACCCTGGACCTCGACGTCCTCCTGGTCGGGGAAATGGTGGTGCGCGAGCCCGGACTCGAGGTACCCCACCCGCGCCTGCGCGAGCGGGCCTTCGTGCTCGTTCCACTGGCCGAGATTGCGCCGGAATGGATCGTGCCCGAGAGTCAGGGGCGGCCGGCCGCCGCGGTGGCGGACCTGGCGAGTCGGATCGACGCGTCCGGCGTGCGTCGGCTCGCCGGGGCACCCTGGTGGTGAGGCGAAGATGAGATTCCGAAGCGGAGGCCGGACCGCGGGGCTGCCGTGGCGGTTCCGGGCGCTCGGTGCGGCCGGTGCGCTGCTGATGCTGTCCGTCGCGTGCGGTACTCCGGACGCCGGCGGGGATCCCGATGCGGCGCGCCTGCGGGCCCTCGCCGACGACATTCTGCCCGAAGTCGAGACGCTGGCCGGCCTGCCGGCGCGCCGTCCGGTCGCCCTCGCGGTCCGCTCGCGCGGCGAGCTCGAAGCCTTCCTGGTCGACGAGCTGGCCCGGCAGCTTCCGCCGGAGCGCGCGGAGGGCCTGGTGCGCGCCTACGCCCGGCTGGGACTCCTCCCGGCGGACTACGATCTCGCGCCGCTCCTCCGCTCGCTGCTGCTCGAGCAGGTGGTGGGCTACTACGACCCGGGGCGGGACACCCTGTACGTGCTGCGCGACGTGGAGTCGGAGCTCGTGGAGGCGGTGCTGGCGCACGAGATCGTGCACGCACTCCAGGACCAGTACCAGGACCTCGACTCCCTGACGGCCGCGAACCTGGAGCGGAACGACCGGGCCACCGCGGCGCAGGCGGCGCTGGAAGGGCATGCCACCCTGGTGATGCTCGAGTGGCAGCTCGGACGTCTCGGCCTCGGCTCCGACGCGCTGGCGGCGCTCCCGGACCTCTCCGCGCTGGGGGCCGACGCGCTCATCGCTGCGGCGGGCCTCGAGATGCCCGCGCTCACCGAGGCGCCGCGCATCCTGCGCGAGTCCCTCCTGTTTCCCTACGTGGGCGGACTGTCGTGGGTGCAGGCACGCCTGCGGGCCGGCGAGGCGAGGGCCGCGCCCCTCGGGGGCCGCATGCCGGTCTCCACGGAGCAGGTCCTGCACGGAGCGGCGGGCGGGCCGTCCGGGACGGGACCACACGGGAGTCCGGCCCGCCTCGCGTTCGGCGCGCCGCCGGACGGCTGGGACGTCGTCTACGCGGGCGACCTGGGGGAGCTGGAGATCCGGATCTGGCTCGAGGAACGTCTCGGCGCCTCCGCCTCCGCCTTCTCCTCCGCGGCGGCCGCGGCGGCTGCGGCGGGCTGGCACGGCGACGCGGTTCGCCTGCTGGAAGGACCGGGAGGCGAGGCGCTGGTGTGGGGCACGGCGTGGGACGATGCCGCGGAGGCGCGGGAGTTCGCCGCCGCGGCGCGGCGGGCGCTGGCGGCGGCCGGAGACGGCGGCGCGGCCCGCACGAGGGCCGGACGCGCGGGAGGACGCACGGGAGGACGCGTTACCGAGGTTCGCGTGGCCACGGACGGACCGGTCCCTCTCGTGACGGTCGTGGACCAACCGGCGGGCACGGAGGCGGTCCGGTTCGCGGGGCCGGAGCCGGTCGAATGAAGGTCCTGCGGGTCGAGGTGCCGCGGCCGGCGGCCGCCCCGTCCTACGACGTGGTGATCGGCCGGGGCGCCCTCGCGCGCCTGGGGGAGTTCGCGGCGGCGCGGGCCCCGGCGCACCGCTACGCCGTGATCGCCGACAGCCGCGTGGCCGAGCTGTACGGGGAGGCGGCCCTCGCCTCGCTCGCCGGGGAGGGCCTCGACGCGCTGCTCCTGCCGTTTCCGGCCGGGGAATGGAACAAGACGCGCGAGACGTGGGCCGACGTGCTCGACGGGCTCCTGGAAGCGGGGCTGGGGCGGGACGCGGCCGTGATCGGACTGGGCGGCGGCGTCACGGGCGACCTTGCCGGATTCGTGGCCGCGACCTTCCTGCGGGGCGTTCCCGTCGTGCAGGTCCCGACGACGCTGCTCGCCATGGTGGACAGCTCGGTGGGCGGAAAGACCGGGGTCGACGCTCCGGCGGCCAAGAACGCGACCGGAGCCTTCCACCACCCGGCCGGCGTGCTGGTGGACCCGGACGTGCTGGTCACCCTGCCTCCGTTCCAGCTGCGGGCCGGCCTCGCCGAGCCGGTGAAGATGGCCGCGATGCGGGACGCGGAGTTCTTCGCCTGGATCGCGGAGCGGGCGGACGGGCTGGCGGCCGCGGCAGGGGCGGACGGAGTCGCCGCCGGGGCGGACGGAGTCGCGGCCGGGGCGACGGACGAACTCGAGGCGCTCGTCGGGCGCTCCGTGGCGGCGAAGGCAGCCGTGGTCGCCGCCGACCCCCTCGAGCGGGACCTGCGGGCCGTCCTGAACTTCGGGCACACCGTGGGGCACGCGCTGGAGGCCCTCTCCGGCTACTCCCTCGTGCACGGCGAGGCCGTGGCGTTCGGGATGCGGGTCGAGGCGCGGCTGGGGGAGCTGGTCGGCTGCACCGCGGCGGGCACGGCGGACGCGATCGGCCGCGTGCTGGACGCGTGCGGCCTCCCGGCGGAGCCCGACCCGGACTGGACGGTGGAGCGGATTCTCGCGGCGGCGAGGGCCGACAAGAAGTCCCGGCGGGGTGCGATCCGCTGGGCGCTGCCGGCCCGCATCGGCGAGGCGGCGCGGGACGGGGCGGGCGCGCACACGGTGGAGCTGCCGACGGACGAGCTGCCGGCGCTGCTGGGCGCGGCTTTACGAACGTGCGCCGAAGTGCCAGATTCTCCCGCGTGATGCACGTGACCTCCGGCACGCCGGGCATCGCCGGCGCCTTCCGGGCCCAGGCGGAGCTCCGCCCCGACGAGTTGTTCCTCCGCTACCGCGACCAGGAATGGACGTGGGCGGCGACGGCCGCGCAGGCCCGGGCACTGGCGTGCGCCCTGCAGGACCTGGGCGTGGAGAAGGGCGACCGGGTCGGCCTGTACCTGCCGAACGGACCCGAGTTCGTGATCTCCGCCCTCGCCGGCGCCGAGCTCGGCACTACCGTCGTTCCCTTGAATCCCGGCTACGCGCCGCGCGACCTGCAGTTCGTGCTCCGCAACACGGAGTGCTCGGTGGTCGTGACGGCGGAGCGCCTGGGAGACGTGGACTGCCTGGAGCTGTTCGAGGGACTGTTCTCCGACCTGCCGGGCCTGCAGTACCTGGTCACGGTGGGCGAAGAGGACCTCTGGTACGACGACCGGATCTTCCAGTTCGAGGACCTCGTCTCCTCCGGCCGCGGCAAGCCGCTCGTGCCGGTGGAGATGGAACCGACCGACCCGGCCGCGATCCTCTACACGGCGGGCACGTCGCACAAGCAGAAGGGCGTCGTGCTGTCGCACGGGAGTCTGGCCTGGACGGCGCGGGCCACGGCCGCGGCGATCGGCATGGGCACGGACGACCTCACGCTGTGCGCCGTGCCGCTGTTCAGCATCTTCGGGCTCGGCTCGGCGCTCGTGACCTCGGTCGTCAGCGGGGCGTCGCTGCTCCTGCAGGAGCGATTCGACGCCGCCGAAGCCCTGGAGCTCGTGGAGCGGCACCGGCCCACCGTCCTGCACGGCGTGCCGACGATGTTCGTGCTGCTGCTGCGGGAGCAGGAGGCGGCGGGCAGGGACCTTTCCTCCCTGCGGACCGGTATCATCGCCGGTGCGCCCGTCCGGCCCGGCCTGATCGAGGCCGTGCGGCGGGACCTCTGCCCCGGTGTCGAGATCGCCTACGGGCTGACCGAGACGTCCCCCACGGTGACGATCACGAGCCCGGAAGACGGAGAGGCGCGCTCCACCACGGTGGGACGTCCTCTCGAAGGCGTCGAGGTCCAGGTGCTGGACGCGAAGGGGGAGCCGGTCCCGGCCGGCGAGACGGGAGAGATCGCCGTCCGCGGCCCGAACCTGATGCTGGGCTACTTCCGCCAGCCGGGCGTGACACGGGCCGCCTTCACGGAGGACGGGTTCCTCCGCACGGGCGACCTGGGAACCGTGGAACCGTCCGGGCACGTTCGCGTGGTGGGCCGGGAGAGCGACGTGATCCTGCGGGGCGGCTACAGCGTGCACCCGCGGGAGGTGGAGGATCACCTCCGGTCCCTGCCCGCGGTCCAGGACGCCGCGGTAGTGGGCGTGCCGAACGAAGTACTGGGCGAGCTCGTCTGCGCCTGCGTGGTTCCCGTGGAGGGAGCCCTGGTGACGGAAGAGGAGGTCCGCGAGCTGTGCCGTCCGGCCCTGGCCGACTACAAGCTCCCGGACGTCATCGCGTTCCTGGACGCGCTGCCCGAAGCGAGCGGCGGACGGACCCGCCGGGCCGAACTGGTCCGGCTGATGAAGGTCCGCGTCGCCGCCGGAAGCCGTCCGCCGGCCTGACGCCGGCGGACACGAGACGGAGAGACCCGTCGCACCATCCCCTCCGGTGACACCGGAGGCGAGGTCGACGGGCCTCTCGCCCGCCACCCGGCGGGATCCATGCAGAACGAAGGTGGAACGAGAGGTATGAACGAATTCTACACGCGCGCGCCGCACCGGCGCTCGCCGGCCGAGGAGTCATCCTCCAACGCGGCCCTGCTCATCGACTTCGACAACGTCACCATGGGGATCCGGTCCAACCTGGGCCTGGAGCTCCGCAAGTTGCTCGAATCCGACATCATCAAGGGGAAGGTGGCCGTCCAGCGCGCCTACGCGGACTGGCGGCGCTATCCCCAGTACATCGTCTCCCTGTCCGAGGCGTCGATCGACCTGATCTTCGCCCCGGCGTACGGCTCGTCCAAGAAGAACGCCACCGACATCCGGCTGGCGATCGACGCGCTCGAGCTGGTGTTCACGCGGCCCGAGATCGGCACGTACATCCTGCTGTCGGGCGACTCCGACTTCTCGAGCCTCGTGCTGAAGCTCAAGGAGTACGGGAAGTACATCATCGGCGTGGGGATGCAGGAGTCCAGCTCGGACCTCCTGATCCAAAACTGCGACGAGTACTACAGCTACAACAGCATCTCGGGGCTGCGCTCCGCGGCGGACGGCCCGACCGAGAAGCACGACCCGTGGGAGCTGGCATCCCGGGCGATCCTGCGCATGGTGGACCGCAAGGACGTCATGCGCTCGGACCGCTTCAAGCAGGTGATGCTCGAGCTGGACGGCGCCTTCGACGAGAAGGAGATCGGGTTCAGCAAGTTCAACCGCTTCCTCACCGAGGCGGCATCCCGGGGCATTCTCGTGCTCGAGAAGGCGCCGAACGGGCAGTACGAGGTGGAGCCGGGTCCCAAGGCCCGGGCCACGGCGGACGGGAGCGGGACGGTCGCGTCGGCCGCGTCGGCCCCGGCGACGACCGCACCGTCCGCGCGGCCCGCGGCGCCGCCGGCCTCCGGACGCGCGACATCCGCCGGGACCGGCGGGGAGCGCCGCGACCGCCGGCGCTCCCGCGGCGGCGGTCGCTCGAGTGAGCGGTCGCGCCGGCGCGAGACGGATGCGGCCCCGGCCGACGAGGCGCCGCCCGAGGTGGACGAGGACCGCCTGCGTGGCGCCTACCGGCTGCTGCAGGACGTGGCGGCCGAGCTGGCGCGTCCCGGCGAGCCCGTGCGCGACTCCGAGGTGAAGCGGCGGATGCTCGAGAAGGACGGGCAGTTCGACGAGGCGGCGCTCGGGTTCCGGAAGTTCAGCCGTTTCCTGCGGCAGGCGCACGACGAGGAGGTGATCGACCTCGAGCGCGGCCCGGAGGGGAACTACCTCGTGTCGCCCGCCGGGAACGGGGCGGCACCGCCGGTCTCGGATGCGTCCCCGTCGGTCTCCGATGCGCCGGCCCCCGGGACGCAGGCGCGCCCGACGAAGTCGGAAGAGCCGGCACGGTCGGCCCGGGGCCGCTCCCGGGGCCGGGGCCGGGGGCGCGGCCGCGAACGGGACGAGAAGCGGGACGAGTCGCGGGACGAGTCGCAGTCCGGGGCCGGTGACACGCCTGACGCGGCCCGCGACGAGACGCCCGCCGCGACTCCAGCGGCCGCGAAGCCGGCCGATGAGGCCGTGCGGGAAGAGGCCACTCCCGCCGCGACGGAGCCTTCGGCGGAGCCGGCGCCGGCTCCGCGGGCCGACGAGGCGGGTTCTGCGGCCGGTGGCCGCTCCGCTCCCTCGCTGGGACGCTTCCGGCGGGGGTCACGCGGACGCGCGTCCCGTCCCGCCGCGCCCGCCGGTCCGGTGCCTGGACCGGTGGACGATGGCGCCTCCCGGCCGGAACCGGCCGAGGCGGAGGAGGAGGGGCCGTCGGCAGGGTCGGAGGAGGCGGGGGACCGCTCGCCGGCCCGTCGCTCGGTGCGGGGCCGGAACCGTCGCCGGGGCGAGGGCGAGGCGCACGTCCCGTCCGGAGAGGCGGCGGAGTTCCGGACCGAGGTGGAGGCGATGGCGCGGAACTACGCGGGCGTCGGCCGCCGCACGGCGGAGGCGCTGTTCTCGGAGTTCGGGTCGGAGGTCTACGAGGTGATCGACTCCGCACCCGAGCGGATCCGCTCGGTCCTGCCCGAGCACCGGGCGAAGGCCGTGATCGAGGGCCGCGAGAATGAGCGGCGCGGCGAGGCGGGAGACGAGGCCTGACGCGGGCGCGGGCCCTGCCGCTCTCCTTCCATGCCCGTCCGGCCGTCGCGCTGGCGCGCGACCTGCTCGGGCGGCTGCTCGTGCACGCGACGCCCGAGGGCCGGGCGGCCGGCCGGATCGTGGAGACGGAGGCGTATCCGGGCCCGGGCGACCCCGCGTCGCACGCGGCCGCCCGCATCGGGCGCACCGCCCGCAACGACCCCCTGTTCGGCCCTCCGGGCACGGTCTACCTGCACCTGAACTATGGCGTCCACTGGTGCCTGAACGTGGTCGCGGCGGAGCCCGGGCGGCCGGAGGGGGTCCTCGTGCGGGCCCTCGAGCCGGTGGAGGGCATCGAGTCGATGCGGTCGCGCCGCGCGGGACGCCCCGAGCTCACGAGCGGCCCCGGCCGGCTGGTGCGCGCCCTGGGCATCGGGACGGACCTGCAGCGGCACCGGCTGGATCGTCCGCCGCTGTGGATCGAGGCGGGCGAGCCCGTACCGGACGCGGCCGTCGTCGCCACGACGCGGGTCGGCATCCGGCGGGCGGCCGACCGCCCGTGGCGCTGGTACGACGGGCGCAGCCCGTGGGTGTCCCGCCGCTGAGCGCGGCGGGATTTGACGCTCCGGTCGCGGGGACGTCTCTTGGGGCGGAGCCGCCGCGGCCCGCCGCCCCGGCGCGGCCCTGATCCGGGCCCCCATCCCGACGGAGGCGGACAATCCACTACGGAGCGCTGTCCCTGCTGCCGCCTCTCCTGGCGATCGGCCTGGCGATCCGCACCCGCCAGGTCTACCTGTCGCTGGCCGGCGGCATCTGGCTGGGCTGGACGATCCTCTCGGGCTGGCACCCCCTGCGCGGTGCCGCCGCCGCGATCGACGGGACCGTGGCCACCGTTACCGACGCGGGGAACGCCCGCGTGCTCCTGTTCACGTTCGCGATCGGGGCCCTGATCGCGCTCGTGGAGGCGAACGGGGGGGTGCGCGGCTTCGTGAGCTGGGTGGAGCGGCGGCGCTGGGTGACGGACGGCCGCCGGGCCCGGGTCCTCGCCTGGCTGATCGGGCTCGTGATCTTCATCGAGTCGAACATCACGGTGCTCGTCGCCGGGTCGGTGTGCCGCCCGCTGTTCGACCGCTTCCGCGTGTCGCGCGAGAAGCTGGCCTACATCATCGATTCGACCTCGGCGCCCGTGTGCGTGCTGATCCCGTTCAACGCCTGGGGGGCCTTCATCCTGGGCCTCCTGCTGTCGCTCGGCGTGGAGGACGCCGTGCCGGTCCTCGTCGCCACGATCCCGCTGAACTTCTACGCGCTCGCCGCGTTCGCCCTCGCGGGCACGGTGGCCTGGCGGGACCTCGAGATCGGCCCGATGAAGGCGGCGGAGGAGCGCACGCGAGACGGCCGGCTGCACTGGGACCACGCCCAGGCGATCGCCGACCCGGAGGACATGGCGCCTCCCCCGGCCGCGGGGATCCCGCAGCGGCCCGTGAACATGGTCCTCCCGATCGCGGTGATGGTGCTCACCATGCCCGTCGCCATGTGGATCACGGGGGCCGGCGACGTCATGGCCGGCTCCGGGTCGACGTCCGTCCTGTGGGCGGTGCTGGCCGGGATCGGGGCCGCCTCGGTCCTGTCGCTCGCGCAACGCCTCCTCGACCTCGAGCGGATCGGACAGGTCGCCCTGCAGGGCGCCGGGGCGCTCACCGGCATGGCGCTGGTGCTGCTCCTCGCGATCACCCTCGGAGCGGTGACGCAGGAGATGGGCACGGGGACCTACGTGGCCGGCGTCGTGGGAGGCCGCGTGCCGCCCGCCCTGCTCCTGCCGCTGCTGTTCGTGGTGGCCGGCGGCATCGCCTTCGCGACGGGCAGCAGCTGGGGCACCTTCGCGATCATGATCCCGGTCGCCGTGCCGCTCGCCGCGGCCCTCGGCCTGCCGATCGCCCCCTTCGTGGCGGCCTCCCTGTCGGGCGGCGTGTTCGGGGACCACTGCAGCCCGATCAGCGACACCACGATCGTCGCGTCCCTCGCCTCGGCGTCGGACCACATCGAGCACGTCCGCACGCAGCTCCCCTACGCCCTCCTGGCCGGCGCCGCCGCCGCCGCGGCGTTCGCGCTCACCGGGCTGTGGCTGAGCCTGTGAGGTCGGCCCGCCGCGTCGTTGCCCGCGCCCCGGCCCGGCGTTAGCTTGGTTCCGGGCGTGTGAGGCATAGTGATTGAGCCAACACTAGGGTAGAACGCTCCTGATCGTCCGGCGGACGTCACGCCCCGCGAGGGGACGGCGGAAACCCGGGGGGAAGGGCGAAAGGTTCCGAAAGGGCCTCAATCGACCCCCTCGCACGACCTCAAGAGGCGATCCTCACGGGTCGCCTCTTTTTTTCCGGAGTCGATCCCCGGGGGAAGAAGGGAACCTGTATGGCGATCGCACGCGTCACGCGGCGCGTTCACTTCTCCGCCGGGCACCGGCTGTTCGATCCGGCGCTCGACGACGACGCGAACCGGGCCCTGTACGGGGCGTGCAGCAATCCGCACGGCCACGGCCACAACTACGATCTCGAGGTGACGGTCGAGGGCGCGGTGGACCCGCGGACCGGCTTCGTGATGGACCTGAAGCGGCTGAAGGAGCTTCTGGAGGACGCGGTACTGGAGGATCTGGACCACGCGAACCTGAACGTGGACGTCCCGTGGCTCGCCGGCGTGGTGCCCACCACCGAGAACCTGGCGGTGGGGATCTGGGGCCGGTTGGAGCCGCAGCTGGACGGGGTCCGGCTGGTGAGCGTGAAGCTGTGGGAGACGGAACGGAACGTGGTGGAGTACCTCGGCGGGTGACAGGGCCACCGAACACGGACAGGATGCGGGCGCCGATGGCGACGAAGAAGCAGGACGCAGCGGGCGTGGACCTCTCGCGGGTGCCGTACGCCGAGCTCGTGCGGGAACAACTCCGGCGTCTGGGCGAGGACCCCGACCGGCCGGGCCTCGCGGACACGCCCGGCCGGGTGGAAAGCGCGATGCAGTGGCTCACCCGCGGCTACCGGGCCACGGCGGAGGAGGCGATCGGCAGCGGCGTGTTCGTCGAGGAGCACGACAACATGATCCTCGTCAAGGACATCGAGCTCTACTCCCTGTGCGAGCACCACATGCTGCCCTTCGTGGGAAAGGCCCACGTCGCCTACATCCCGGATGGCCGTCTCCTCGGGCTCAGCAAGATCCCGCGCGTGGTGGAGGTGTTCGCCCGCCGGCTCCAGGTCCAGGAGCGCCTGACCGACCAGGTGGCGGACGCGCTGCAGAAGGCACTGCGGCCGGACGGAGTCGGGGTAGTGATCGAGGCGTACCACCTGTGCATGATGATGCGCGGGGTCGAGAAGCAGAACAGCCGTACCATCACATCCGCGGTGCGCGGCCGGTTCCGGTCCGACCTGCGCACGCGCGAGGAGTTCCTGCGGCTCGTGTCGTCACCGCCGGTCCAGTTCTGAGGAACGGCCGCCGTGCTGCTCGACCTCTCCGAGTCGCTCGCCTGTCCCCGCTGCGGGCCTCCGCGGGGGCTCGTCGTGCTGGTGGACCGGATGGAGGGCCGGCGCGTCCGCGACGGGCGGCTCGACTGCCCGCACTGCGAGGCACGCTTTCCGCTGCGCGACGGCGGCATCGACGTGTCGGCGGCGGGAGTGCCGCCCGGCGTGCCGCCGGTCGCACCTCCGGACACGTCGTCGGACACGCCCGGACGGGAGTCCGAAGCCCCCTCCGGGGCCGCGCCGGCACCCGGCGGGACGGAGGACGCCCTGGCGGCGGCGGCCCTGCTCGGGATCCGCTCCGGTCGCGGCCTGGTCGTGTGCGGGCCGGGCGTCGCCGCGCCGGGCGAGGTCTCGCGGCTCACCGGCGGCTGCGAGGTCCTGGCGCTCGATCCGGATCGGTCGGCCACGGGCGGAGAGGCGGCGGGACCCGCGGAAGACGGAGCGGCCGGGGTGACCCCCGTGCGGGGCGCGACGGCGGGGCGGCTGCCCGTCCTGGACGGCCGGGCGCTCGGCGTAGTGCTCGCCGCGCCGGACCTCGCGGCGTGTCGCGAGGCGCGCCGGGTGCTGGCGCCCGGCGGCAGGCTCGTGGTCCTTCGCCCCGCCGACGTGGTCGCCGGGGCCTTGCCCGGGCTCGGATTCGAGCTGCTCGCGGCGGACCCGCGCGCCCTGGTTGCCAGGCGCGTCTGAGACGTGGAGGGCGCCCGGTGACGGGGGGCGTTCCCGGTCTCGTTGCCCCGGCGCGAGGCGCCATCTACCTTTTTGCCGGTCGGAACGCGCGATCCGCACGGCTCCCCGGTCGACGGAACGGAGGCATGCGCCTACAGACTCGAGCCTTCGCGGTCGCCTGCGGCCTGGTCGCGGGCGCCGCCGTCTTTCTCTGGACGTTTCTGCTCCTCGCTGCGGGGGGCGCGAATTCGCCTCCCCTCCTGCTCCGGTCCGTGCTGTTCGGCTGGGACGTGAGCGTGGCGGGCGCCTTCGTGGGCGCGATGTGGGCCGTCGCCTGGGGCTTCCTGGCGGGCGCCGTGTTCGCTTTCGTCTACAACGTCTCCATCGTGCCGCCCGCTCCGCCGCCGTTCGCGTGGGACGACGGCGCCGACGAGGAGGCCTGACCCATGCCCTGGTGGAGCTTTCTCACGGGCGGCCGGGAGACGGACGAGGTCCGGCCCGACTACTACGCCGAGGGCGTGCAGCTGGCGAACGAGGAGCGGTTCCACGAGGCGCTCACCTCCCTGCGCCTCGCCCTCCGCGAGCGGCCCGGCGACGTGGCGACGCTCGAGCAGATGGCGATCGTCTACACGCGCATGGGGATGACCGACGAGGCGATCAAGATGTACCAGCGGGCGCTGGAGAAGGACACCGACAGCGCCGGGGCCCACTACGGGATCGCCTTCCTGTACTTGAGCCGCGGACGCGGCACGGACGCGATGGACCACCTGGAGGCGTTCCTGCGGGTGGGCGTCGGGATCCCCGGTTCCGAGCGGCACGTGGAGCACGCGAAGCGCACCCTGGCGGAGCTGCGAGGGGCCCCGCCAGCCCCGCATGACGACTGAGGCCGCGACGCCCCCGGTCACGGGGCGCGGCGGCCGGGAGCTCGGGGCGGGGACCCTCGTCGATGTCTGGTTCGACGGGCTGGCACGCGTTCCGGAGGGCCGGGCGGCGCGGGTCCGTCGCGCCGACGGCACCTGGGCCGCGGTGGGCCGGCGGGAGATGGCCCGCAGGGTGCGGGCCGTGGCCCTCGGGCTCAGGTCGCTCGGGCTGGAGAGGGGCGACCGGGTGGCGATCCTCTCGCACACCCGTCTCGAATGGGCGCTGGCCGACTGGGGCACCCTGCTGGCGGGTGGCGTCGTGGTCACCGTCTACCCGACCCTCCCCGCCGATCAGGTCGCGTGGATCCTGGCCGACTCCGGCGCGCGCGTCTGCTTCGCGTCCGACCTCGACCAGCTCGCCAAGATTCTCGAGCGGCGCGGCGACCTGCCCGATCTCGAGACGGTCGTCGTGTTCGACGACGGGCCGGACCGGGAGAACGGGCCGGGCATCCTGCCGCTGGCCGAGCTCGAGGCGCACGGCCAAGCGGCGCTCGAACTGGCCGGGAGCTGGGAGGAGCACGCCCGGCGGGTCCGCCCGTCCGACGTGGCGACCCTGATCTACACCTCGGGCACCACGGGCCGACCGAAGGGCGTGCAGCTCACCCACGCGAACCTGCACGCCAACACCTACCAGTGCTTCGCGATCCTGCCGATCGGCCCGGAGGACCGCTCGCTGAGCTGGCTGCCCCTGTCGCACGCGTTCGAGCGCACGGCCGGCCACTTCCTGATGTGGGCCGGCGGCGTGGAGATCGCCTACGCGGAGGACGTGGACACGGTGGCCCGCGACATGACCGAGGCGCGGCCCACGATCATGACGGGCGTGCCGCGGATGTTCGAGAAGTTCTACGACGCCGTGGTGGAGACCGTCGAGTCCGCCGGGGCGTTCAAGAAGGCGGGGTTCCGCCTCGCGCGCTGGTTCGGCGAGCGGCACGCCCTGCGGCGGCTCGCGGGGCGCCGGCCCGGCCTCGCGCTGCGGGCCGGCTACCGGCTCGCGGACCGGATCGTGTTCGCGAAGCTCCGCGAGCGCACGGGCGGCCGGGTGCGGTACTTCGTGAGCGGCGCGGCGCCGCTGTCCGCCTCGATCGCCCGCTTCTTCTATTCGGGGGGACTGACCGTCCTGGAGGGATACGGCCTCACCGAGACGTCGCCCGTCACCAACGTGAACGTTCCCGGCGGGATCCGCTTCGGCACGGTGGGCCCTCCCGTGCCCGGCACGCGGATCCGCATCGCCGACGACGGCGAGATCCTGGTGGCGGGTCCCCAGGTCATGAAGGGCTATCACGGCGACCCGGAGGCGACCCGGGAGGCGCTCGATCCGGCCGGATGGCTCCACACGGGCGACATCGGCGAGCTGGATGCCGACGGGTACCTGACCATCACCGACCGCAAGAAGAACCTCATCGTGACGGCGGCGGGAAAGAACATCGCGCCCCAGCCGATCGAGGAACGGATGGCCCGCTCCGCCTACGTCGACCAGGTCGTGATGCTGGGGGACAAGCGGAAGTTTCCCATCGCCGTGATCGTCCCGAGCTTCCAGGCGTTCCGGGTCGCCGTGCCGGGACGGATCGTGCGCGACCAAGATCGCGCCCGGCACATCGACCACCCGTCCCTCCGCGAGGTCGTGGAAGGCGACGTACTGCCCCGCGTCGCGGACTGCGCGCGGCACGAGCGCCCCAAGCGGGTGCTGCTGGTGGCCGAGCCGTTCTCCGTGGCGAACGGGCTCCTGACGCCGACCCTGAAGGTCCGGCGCCGCGCCGTGGCCGAGCGGCTGGCGCCGCGCATCGAGGAGTTGTACGCGAAGGCGGAGCGGGAAACTGACGATGGCTGAGCCACCGGCCACGATGACCGATACGCCCTCCACGCCGGCCGCCACGGATCTCGTCGCCGTGCTCGTCACGGGCCCCGACGCCGATGCCCTTGCGGCCCTCGGGCGCCGCCTCGTGGAGGAGCGCCTCGCCGCGTGCCTGAACGTCCTCCCGGGGGCCCGGTCGGTGTACCGCTGGGAGGGCCGGGTGGTGGACGAGCCGGAGGCCGTCGGGATCCTCAAGACGGTGCGCGCGTGCCTGCCGCGCCTCCTGGAGCGCGCCGCCGAGCTCCATCCCTACGACGTGCCGGAGCTGGTGGCTCTCGAGGTGGCCGCCGTCGCGCCGCCCTACCTGGCCTGGGTGCGGGACGCCGTCGCGGACGGCGAGGGGCCGGCATGAGCCGCCGGGGACGACGCAGGTCGCAGGCCGATTCGCGGCCACCTGAGACGCCGGAGACGGCGGAGACAACGGCGGAGACGGCCGGCGAGCAGGAGACGGCCGCCGAGCAGGAGACGGCCGCGAAGCCGGAGGCGTCGGAGAAGCCGGAGGCGGCCGACGCGCAGGGAGAACTGCTGACGCCGGAGGCGGCCGAAGAGACGGAGGAAGCGGCGACGCCGCGGGCGGAGGCGTCGGACGAGCCGGAGGCGCCGGCGGAAGCCGCGACCCCGGAAGAGCCGGAGGAGTCCGGGACGCCGGTGGAGGACGAAAGCGGGCCCCCGCGGTCCGCTCCCGGGGAAGCGCACGACGACCTGTACCGCAGGGCGCACGAGCTCGCGGACGCCGGCCGGCGGGAGCGAGCCATGGAGACGTACCGCGAGGTCCTGCGGCGCTCACCCGGCCACGTGCGGGCTCGCAACAACCTGGGCGTCCTGCTCGACGGGGACGGCCGGTTCGCGGAGGCCATCACGCAGTACCGCGCGGGCCTCGAGGTGGAGCCGGAGAACGCCCAGCTCCTGAGCAACCTGGGGGCGAGCCTCGGCGCGGCGGGACGGTTCGCGGAGGCGGAGGAGGAGCTGCACAGGGCGGTGCAGCTCGCGCCCGACGCGCCCGAGGTGCTCATGAACCTCGGGCTCGTGCGGTTCCGCAAGGGCCTCTACCGGGCCGCGGCCGAGTCGTTGCGGCGCGTCACCGAGCTGGATCCGAGCAACGCGGCGGCGTTCCACTACCTCGGCGAGGCGGAGAACCGCCTCGGCCGGGTGGACGCGGCGATCGCGGCGCTGGAACGGGCGGCCGAGCTGCAGCCGGACAATCCGCGCACCTGGCGGACGCTCGGCATCCTGCACGACCACCTGCGTCAGCCCGAACGGGCCGCGGCCATGTACCGGAAAGCCCGGGAGCTGCGCGGCGAAGGCTGAACGGGATCGACCCCGCACCCGACGGGACGCCCCGACGGGCTGCCCCGGCGGCACGCCCAGGCGGTACCCCGAGGCGCGGTCGGAAGGCCCGGGTCAGCCGAGCAGGTGGCGGACCACGACGAGGGACGCCCCGATTCCCGCGCCCAGCACGTAGCCGAGCCGCACGATCAGGTTCAGTTCGCGCTGCGTGACGGAGCGGATGAGCCGCTCCAGTTCGGTCAAGGGAAACGTGGCGATCTTCTCCTCCACCCGCTCCGCGACCCGGACCTGCGAGGCGATCTCGGGGACCTTGCTGGAGACCCAGTTCCACACCGGGTCGGAGAGGGCGGCGGCGAGTCGGTCGGCGGCATCCGCACGGCCGCGCGCGGCGAGGGCGCCGATCGGACGGGAGAGCAGCCGGTCGACGGTCCAGCCGCGCAGGCGGAGGTACAGGTCGCGCCCGGGCTCCGAGCGCAGCCCGCCGGCCAGCCACCCGCCCACCCGGCGGGCCGGCGCCAGGCGGACCGCGTCGCCCCAGCTGCGCCGTCCGGCGAGCAGCACGGCCGACTCGGCCCGGTCGAGCAGGAAGGCCCTGACCTCGGGGTCGTCGGCCGCCTCCACGATCCACGCGGTGACCGAGCGCAGGGCTTCGCACACCTGCGGATCATCGGGCCGGCCGAGCACGTCCACCACGGGCCGGCGGAGGAACTCGAGGATCGCCTGGTTCACGCTCCGGGCCATCGCGTCCTGCACTTCGCCCTCGCGCAGCAGTGCCCCCACCCGGTCGGCGCCCTCCGCCTCCAGGGTGTCCACCACCCGGTCCACCGTCTCTTCGGTGATGATGAGCTTCGCCACGACGCGCTGGTGGAAGCGCAGGTCCTGCATGAACCGGTCGAGAAGGTCGCGCAGGGCCCCCTCGACCCGGGCCCGGGCCTTCGGGTCCTCCAGGAGGCGGCCGAGGCGCTCCATCACCAGGGGCAGGTAGTCGCGGACCGCGTGCTCGAAGGCGGCGACGAGTCCGGCGGGCAGCAGCTCCTCGAACGAACGCCCGGGGCGGAGCAGCCGCCCGGCGGCTCGCTCCAGGTGACCGTACACCGTGTCGGCGAACGAGTCGGAGGCGATGACCTGCGCCATCCATTCGTCGGCGCGGCCACGCAGCTCGGCGATCCGCTCCTCTCCGAGGGACTCCGCCAGGGACTCGTCGCGCAGCGACTCCGCCACCGTGTCGAGGAGGCGGGTCGCGTCGTCGGCGAACGCCTCGGAATCGAGTGACGCGATCGCGCGCTCGAAGATGCCGTCCAGGATCTCGGCCAGCGCGTCGTGCAGCTCCTCCAGCGCGGTCGCGGGGAGAAGCTCGCGGGCCGACGGCGTGCCGCCGCGGAACAGGTCGCCGATGAGCCCTCGCAGCTGGTCCTCGAACGCCTCGCGCAGGCGGGCGTCCTGCAGCTCCGCCGCCACGTCCTCCGTGGTGAGAAGCCGGGTCCCGACCGTGCGGCCGATCGTGCCGGCCAGCCGCTCCCGGTTCTTGGGGACGGCCCCCTGCAGCCAGCGGATAGGCCTGCCGAGCAGGCGCGGCGGCTCGTACGGGTGGAACAGCATCACGATCGCGACCCGGTTCGTCACCCCGCCGGCCAGCGCCCCGAACAGGACGGTCAGACCGTCCCGCAGCCACAGCGCCGCCGCCTCCGTCACGGCTCCCGCTCCTCGACCAGGACGCCGCGCAGGACGCGGCGTTCGTCGCCGATCGCCAGGGAGGCGCGCACCCGGCGAGCCCGGATCGCCGCGCCCTCGGCGTCGGGGCCCGCCAGTGCGGGGTCTTCCGCAGTGATCTCGCCGAACAGCCCCACGTCGCGCAACTCGAACGACCAGGAGCCGGGACCGCCGGAAGCGCCCGGAAGATCGAGCAGGATGGCATCGGCCCACTCCAGGCGGATGCCGTCGATCCACGCCCACGCGGTGGCCGGGACGTCGGGAAGCGTCCGGTCTCTCAGGATCAGGAGCCCGTTGCCCAGCGTGTCGGCGAGCAGCAGCGTCTGGAGCTCCCGCGGTGCGCTCTGCTCGTCGAGCAGCCGCGCGCGGCGGCGCTGCAGGAGCCAGCCGCTCTCCACGCGTCCGCCCGCCTGGAGGTCAGCGGCGCGCAGGGACTCCCGCCGTCCCGTGATCCCGCTCCACGTGCTGAACTCCTCCAGCGCGTCGATCCGCAACTCGCCGCCGGCGGGGAGTGCGATGCGCAGGTTCGACAGCTCGCCGCCGTCCTCGACGCCCAGGCGGAGCGGGCCGGCCGGGAGGATCCGCCAGGCGGCTCGCGCCACGGGGACGGAATCGTCAACGGACAGCACCGGCGTCCAGCGGTCCGGTCCCGCCAGCCAGCCGCGATACCGGAGCCGCACCCGGTCCGAGGTGGTGCGGTTCTCGAAGTGGACGAGGAGGATCGCCGGGTTCGGCGAGAACCCCAGGAAAGTGAGCGAGGTCTGATACACGGCCGGCGGAGCGCCGTCCGCGTCCACGGTCTCCACCCCGGCCCGGTCGCGCGCGGCCGGCGCGTCGGTCTCTCCGCCGCAGGAGGCGACGACGGCGACGAGGGCCGCACCCAGCGCGCGGCGGCCCGGCCACGTCCCTCGCCTCCGCGCGGGCCGCGGGCGGCCCACCGTGCCAGGACCGGACGTTCGATTCGGGTTCGTGTCCACGGGCGACAACGTACCCCGGCCGCGCGGCTCTGTCACCGACCACGGGGACGCCATAACTTGGCGCCCCGTGTCCCCCCACCCGGACCGACGGGAGGCCCATGCAGCTCTACACGAAGATCACGATCGCGCTGGTGGCGGGCGCGGTGGCCGGGCTGGTCGCGAACCTGGCCGGGCTCGATCCCATGACCCGCGTCCTCGTGGCCATCGAACCGGTCGGCACCGGCTGGATCCGCCTCATCACGATGGTCGTCGTGCCGCTCGTGTTCGCCAGCCTGGTGGTCGGCACGGCGAGCCTGGGCGACATCACGAAGCTCGGGCGGATCGGCGGCAAGACGGTCGTCTACTACCTCTGCACCACGGCCATCGCGGTCTCCATCGGGCTGGTTCTGTCGAACCTCATCGAGCCGGGGAGCCGCATCGACCCGGCGGCGCTGGAGGGCCTGCGGTCGGCGTACATGGCGGAGAGCGCGAGCCGCGTGGAGCTGGCGCAGGAGGCGCCGCGCCTCATCGACGTCCTGATGGGCATGATTCCCCGCAACCCGATGGAGGCGCTCGCCTCCGGCGACATGCTGCCGATCATCTTCTTCGCGATCTTCTTCGGGGCGGCCGTGTCGGCCCTTCCGGGCGAGCGGCGGGAGCACGTGGTCGGCTTCTTCGACGGCGTGAACGAGGCGGCGATGGTGATGATCCACTGGATCATGAAGCTGGCGCCGTACGCCGTGTTCGCCCTCATCGCGGCGGTGGTGGCCCGGTTCGGAATGGACGTGCTGCAGAGCCTGCTCCTGTACAGCGTGGTGGTGCTCCTGGGACTCGTTCTGCACGCGGCGTTCACGTATTCGGTCGCCCTGCGCCTCCTCGCCCGGCGCGGGGTGCGGGACTTCTACGCGCGGATCCGCGAGGCGCAGCTCATCGCGTTCTCGACCTCGAGCTCGAACGCGACACTGCCGGTGAGCATGGAAGTCGCCGAGGAGAAGCTGGGGATCGAGAAGGAGGTGTCGAGCTTCGTGCTGCCGCTGGGCGCCACGATCAACATGGACGGCACGGCTCTCTACCAGGCCGTGGCGACCATGTTCATCGCGCAGGTGCTGGTGGGGGAGATCTCGCTGACCGCGCAGTTCGGGATCGTGCTCACGGCCACGCTGGCCTCGATCGGGGCGGCGGGCGTCCCCTCGGCGGGCATCATCATCCTGGTGGTCGTCCTCGAGCAGGCCCTCGCGGGCACCGGCGTGGACCCGGCCGCCGGGATCGCCCTCGTGCTCGGCGTCGACCGGATCCTCGACATGTTCCGCACCGCCGTGAACGTGACGGGCGACCTCACGGCGGCCGCCGTGATCGAGCGGAGCGAATACGACCACGCCCTGAAACACGGGGTGGGCCGGACGGCCGCCTGACGCGGGTCAGTCGCGGAGGCGGGCCCCGGGACCGAGGGCGCGGTCCAGCGCCGCGAGAAGGCGGTGCACGGCGCGGCGCTGCCGATCGGGGCCCGCCGGCCGTGCCCGCCCGGCAGCGCGGACGTCGACCCGGGTCAGCCCGTGCTCGTCGAGACGGACCCACACGCTGACGTCGGAGGTCAGCGCCGGCAGGAGAATGCGGCGGCGGGCCGTGAGGAGACCGAGGTCCTCGTCCGCGTGCACGAGCGTCCAGCCGGGGCGCCGCCCGATCACCTCTCCCAGCGCGTCCCACACGCGGGCGAAGGACACGGCGTACAGGCGGCCCTCCAGGCCTTCGTCACGCCGCGTGTCCATCACCGTACGGGGGACGTCCGCCCGCCGGGGTCCGCCGTCGCGCATCGCGTCTCCGTCCGGCGCGGCCGGCCTGGAGGGTGAGCCCGCCGGCGGGTCCGGGACCGGTTGCCGCTCCCCGGCGGCTCCGGTACGTTCCCGCCGTCCTTACATCTGCATCAGAACGTCCGCGAGGGACGCATGCAAGCGATTCTCCCGCTCGCCGGCAAGGGTACCCGGCTCCGCCCGCACACGCACGCCCGCCCCAAGCCCCTCCTGCGAGTCGGGAACCGGCCGGTCCTGGACCACGTGCTGGAGCGGCTGGGCGAGGCCGGCGTGGACGAGGTCATCGGGATCACGGGTCACCTGGCCGACCGGATCGAGGCGCATCTCGCAGAGGCGCACCCGGGCCTGCGGTTCCGGCCCGTCGTGCAGGAGGAGCAGCTCGGCACGGCCGACGCGATCGGGCTGGCCGAACCCTTCGTCACGGGGCCGGTGCTCATCGTGTTCGTGGACACGCTGTTCGACGCCGACCTCGGCCTGATCCGCCGCCGTCCGGACGTGGACGGGATCGTGTGGGCCAAGGAGGTCGAAGACTACCAGCGGTTCGGCGTGATCGTGCGGGACGAGGACGGGTTCATGCGGCGGATCGTGGAGAAGCCGAGCGAGCCCGTATCCCGCCTCGCGAACATCGGCCTGTACTACATCCGGGACGTGGAGCGGATGTTCGAGGGAATCCGGCACGTGATGGATGGGCCGACCCGGCTGGGCGAGTACTTCCTCACCGACGCCTTCCAGTACATGATCGACCGGGGCTCGCGGCTGCTCACGGCCGAGGTGTCGGAGTGGTGGGACTGCGGGAAGCGGGAGACGCTGATCGACACGAACCGCCGGGTGCTGCTGGCGGGCGCGGCGCGGCGGCCGCCGGAGCGCGCCGGCGTCCGGGTGGAGGACCCGGTGTGCGTGGCGGAGGACGTCGAGCTCGAGGATGTCGCACTCGGACCGAACGTCAGCATCGCGTCGGGCGCCGTGGTGCGCCGCAGCCGGTTGCGCGACACGATCGTCGGCGCCGGGGCCGTCGTGGAGGATTGCGAGCTGACCTCCTCCCTGGTGGGGGACGAGGCGCGCCTGCGCGGCCTGCGCGGCTCCGTGTCGCTCGGCGACCATGCCGAGGCGGATGTCGCCTGACGGGGTCCGGCGGCCCGCCCGGGCCGCGGCGGGCGCGGTGGCCCTGTCGGTCGTCCTGACCGGCGTAGCCGTCGCGTTCTCGGCGTTCGGCTTCGCGGCGACGGGGCGCGGCTGGGCGGCCGTGGCGGCGGCGGTGATCGGAGTCCTGGCGGTGGCGGGCGGCACGCGAGCCCTGCCGCCTCCCCGCGCGGGGTCGGCGGCGCCCCGGACGGCGGGCGCCGAGGCGCCGCGCGCGGGACGCCGGACGCGCGGATGAACGGAATCCGGTGGGGGCCGCGGGAAGCGGCCCTCGCCGCGCTCTGGCTCGCCGCGCTGCCGGCCCGGCCCGCGCCGGCGCAGGCCCTCGCGGACGAGACGGGTGGGGGGCGCGACGTCCGGTTCGCCTCCCTGGATGTCGGTCTCGGGGGGGTGGTGGTCCGCGACGCCGAGGCGGGGCTGTCCTACGGCGTGGCGGCCGACGTCGCCGACCTCCTCGTGTCCGGGGCGTCGCTGCGGTTCGGGTTCCGCTTCTGGACGTCGGAGGACGAGCTGGCCGATGGTCGCGTCGTCGACGTCGACGACACGGTGTTCAGCATCTCGCTGCGCCGCGCCTTCCCGCTCGGCCGCGCCACGGCCTACGCCGGCCTGGGAGCCGGCGCGCACGTCGTGTCGGCCCGCTTCGCGGGCTTCGAGGGCGACCAGGAGGGCCGGGACGGCTTTCACCCGGGTCTCGAGGGCCTCGCCGGACTGGAGGTCCCGGCGTTCGAGGGAGGGTTCATCGGCCTGTTCGCCGAGCTGCACGGGAGCCTCGTCTCCGACGTCGCCCACGCGGCCCTGCACGTCGGCACGCGGCTCCGCTTCGACCGGCTGGGGGGAGGAGGCGACAGGTGAGACCGCGGATCGTGGCGCACCGCGGAGCGGCCGCGGAGGCGCCGGAGAACACGTTGCCGGCGTTCGACCTCGGCCTCGCCCTGGGCGCGGACGCGCTGGAGCTCGACGTGCGACGGAGCGCCGACGGGGCGCTCCTGGTGATCCACGACCCGACGCTCGACCGCACGGCCGGGGTGCCGGGCCGGGTGGTCGACATGACGACCGCGGCGGTGCGCGCGGCGGACGTGTCCGCGGGCGGTCCCGGGACCCCCGGGGCGGCCGGTCCGGTTCGGGTCCCGGTGCTCGAGGAAGTCTTCGCGCGGTATCCCGGGCTCGAGATCACGGTCGACGTCAAGGACCCCGCGGCGGCGTGGGACGTGGTCCACTGCATCGAGCGTTTCCGGCGGACGGAGCGGACGATCCTGTACGTCGATGAGGACACGGAGGGCGACGCGTTCCGGGCCTACCGGGGCCGCCGGGCCACCTCGGTGGCCCAGGCGGCCCGGATCGCCGCCGAACCGGGCTGGCTGGCGGCGGCGGCGCCGCGCGAGGTGCCGGAGGTCGTTCAGGTGCCGCTGCGGGCGGACGGACGGACGCTCGTGACGCGCGACTTCGTGGCCCGGGTCCGCGACTCTGGGCGCACCGTGCAGGTGTGGACGGTGGACGATGCGACGACCCTGCGGCGTCTCGCGGAGTATCAGGTGGACGGGATCATCACGAACGATGTGCGCCTCGCGGCGTCGCTGCTGGGCGCGCGCGGCCGGGAAGGGAACGGCGAGGATTGAGGAACGGATCCGGACGGAGGAGACGGGCGGCAGGTGTCGCCGCCGCGGGCCTCGCGCCGCTCGTGGCGGCGCTGGTCCCGGTGGGCGGCGCCGTGGCCCAGGAGTCGGTCATGCCGCGGTTTCCCTACGGCACGCCGGTCGTCGTCGTCCCGGCCCAGTCCGTGGCGGCGACGTCCCCGGCGGCCGCGGTTGCCGCGGCGGGCGGCGGCGTCTCCGGCGAGGAGCTGCTGCGGACGCTCGACGCCGAGCTCGCCTTCGCGCTCGGCGAGCGGCGCGGCGCCGGCAGCTGGGCGCTGCCGGAGGCGGTGGTGCGCCGCGCGGAGCGCAATCCGACGCTGCGGCTGGATCCCCGCCACCTCGCCTACCAGGGTCTGCTGGTCGAGCCGGATCGGCGCGACCAGCTCTACGAGCCGCTGCACGGCGAGTTGCGCGTGCTGGCGGCGCTGTTCGACACCCGGTACGTGGTGCTGCCCGTCCGCCTGCGGCTGGAGCGCGACACCGCGTCCGCGGGCGCCGCGGGTGGTCCGGGTGGTCCTGACGGAGAGGGCGACGGAGAGGGCGACGGAAAGGCGGACGGGGAGACCCCGTGGCGGGCCCGCCTGCTTCTCGCGCTCATCGACATTCGGCGCAGCGCGGTGCTGTGGCACGGCGAGGTCGCGGGTGACCCGGCGCCGGCCGGGTCGCCGGCCCTGCTGGCGAGCCTCGCCGCGCGCGTCGCGCGCCAGGTGGCCCCCTCGTGAGCGGCCGGTGGCGCCCGGCGCGGCGCATCCTGTCCCTGCTCGTGGCGGCCGCGGCGGCCACGGCCGCGTGCGGCGGCGGAGAGCCGGGCCCCGCGCTGCCGTCGCCGGACGACCTGCGCGGCGTGTACGGCGAAGACGTGCGGGCCGAGCTCACGGGCAACGTGATCGACGTGACCGCGGTGCAGGAGGCCGACCAGCTGCGACGCGGCGGGCAGGTGTGGGCGAAGTTCGGGCCCTACGTGTACCTGTTCTCGCCGCAGACCCGCGACCTGCTCGAGACGTTCGAGGGCGTGGGGGGGGTCCGGGTCACCACGCTGGACGAGCAGGGGCACCGGGTGGCCCGGGTGCTCCTGGAACGGGGCGGCCTGAATTCCGTGACCTGGCGAAGGGCCATCGCGCTGGCGGGGCGAGCCCGCCTCGAGGGGACGAACCGGCCCAGCTACGTCCTGGAGCTCATCGAGTACGGCGAGGAAACGGTGGACTACGAATACAGCCCCCGCTACGTGAGGAAGGACTCGTGACGCACACGGTGACTCTCGTTCCCGGCGACGGGATCGGTCCCGCGATCTCGGATGCCACCGTGCGGGTGATCGAGGCCGCGGGCGCCCGGATCGAGTGGGACGTGCGGCAGGCCGGGCTGGCGGCGGTCGAGCAGGGGCACGACCTGTTGCCGCAGGAGACGCTCGATTCGATCGAGCGGAACCGCTTCGCCCTCAAGGGCCCGCTCACCACGCCGATCGGTGCGGGCTTCCGCTCGATCAACGTCGCGCTGCGCAAGCATTTCGACCTGTACGCCAACGTCCGCCCGGCGCGGACGATCGTGCCGGGCGGCCGCTACGAGGACATCGACTTCGTCATCGTGCGGGAGAACACCGAGGGACTGTACGCCGGGATCGAGCACTACATCGGAATGCACCAGGACCCGCGCGCCGTGGCCGAGTCGGTGATGCTCATCACGCGATACGGATCGGACCGCATCGTGCGGTACGCGTTCGAGTACGCCCTCGAGCACGGACGGAAGAAGGTCACGCTCGTGCACAAGGCGAACATCCTGAAGTACACGCAGGGCCTGTTCCTCGAAGTGGGCCGCGAAGTCGCGAAGACCTACGCCGGCGCGATCGAGTTCGAGGACCGGATCGTCGACGCGACGGCGATGCAGATGGTGCTCGATCCCTCGCCGTTCGACGTCGTCGTGACCGAGAACATGTTCGGGGACATCCTCTCGGACCTCGCGGCCGGGCTGGTGGGCGGGCTCGGGTTCGCGCCGGGCGTCAACATCGGCCGCAACGTGGCCATCTTCGAGGCGGTGCACGGCTCGGCGCCCGACATCGCCGGGCGCGGCATCGCGAACCCCTCGGCGCTGCTTCTCGCCGGCTGCCTGCTGCTCGAGCACCTGGGCCAGCAGGAGACCGCATCGCGGATCCGGGGCGCCCTCACGGCGGTGGTCACGGAGAGCCTCACGGTGACGGCCGACCTCGGAGGAAGCGCCGGAACGGAGGCGTTCGCCGATGCGGTCATCGCGAAGCTCGATGCCGGCGCGTAGACGGCTCGAGGTCGCGGCGCCCGGCTCGGAGCCGCTCGAGGCCTGCCGGCGCTGCGGGACCGAGTTTCCCGAGTCCACCCTGGACGACGGACGCTGGTGCCCGCAGTGTCACGGAGCACTGGAGAGCGCGGCGGCGCGCGGGCAGCACGCGATCGCCGCCCTCGTGACTCTCCCCTTCGCCGTGTGGATCTTCATCGAGGGGACACGCGGCTACTTTCCGGTGTACGCGTGGGCGATCCCGCTCGCCGCGGCGTACTACCTCGGAATGCGGATCGGCCGCGAGGTGGTTCGCGGCTGGTACCGCAGCCGCGACCGGAGCTGAGCCGGGCGGAACGACGCCCCGGGGCCGACGGACGCCCCACGAATTCGAAACCAGGAACGGACGAAGACATGGCATTCGACGGCGTGGACTTCTACGGCGTGGACGGGCTGCTGAGCGAGGAGGAGCGGGCCGTCCGGGACATGGTCCGGGAGTGGGTGGATGACGAAGTGATGCCCGTGATCAACGAGCATTACGTCGGCCGCACGTTTCCGACGGACCTCATCCCCGGGATGGGCGAACTGGGCTTCTACGGGGCGAACCTCCCAGAGGAGTACGGCTGCGCGGGACTGAACAACGTCGCCTACGGCCTGATCATGCAGGAGCTCGAGCGCGGCGACTCGGGGATCCGCTCCTTCGCGTCCGTGCAGGGCGCGCTCGTGATGTACCCGATCTTCGCCTTCGGCTCCGAGGAGCAGCGCCGCGAGTGGCTGCCGAAGCTGGCGACCGGCGAGGTCATCGGCTGCTTCGGCCTGACCGAGCCCGACTTCGGGTCGAATCCCGGCGGGATGCTGACCCGCGCGGTGAAGGACGGCGACGAGTGGGTCCTGAACGGCGCCAAGATGTGGATCACCAGCGGCTCGATGGCCGACGTGGCGATCATCTGGGCCAAGACGGGAGAGCTCGACGACCAGAAGTCGATCCGCGGGTTCATCGTCGAGACGGACCGGGAGGGCTTCTCGGCGAAGAACCAGGAGGGAAAGCTCTCGCTGCTCGCCTCCGACACGAGCGAGCTCGTGCTGCAGGACGTCCGCGTCCCGGACGCGAACCTGCTTCCCGCGTCGGACGGGCTCAAGAGCCCGCTGATGTGCCTCACGCAGGCGCGCTACGGCATCGCGTGGGGCGGGATCGGCGCCGCGATGGCGTGCTTCATCGAGGCGCGCGACTACGCGCTGAACCGGGTCCAGTTCGGCGGCAAGCCGATCGCGGCCACCCAGATCCAGCAGACGCGCCTGGCCGACATGCTCACGGAGATCACCAAGGCCCAGCTCCTCGCCCTGCAGCTCGGACGGCTGAAGGATGCCGGGGCCGCGACGGCCCAGCAGGTCTCGCTGGCCAAGCGGAACAACGTGAACATGGCGTGCGAGTGCGCGCGCGAGGCGCGGCGGCTGCTCGGCGGGAACGGTATCCTCGTCGAGTACCAGTCGATGCGCCACATGGCGAACCTCGAGTCGGTGTACACGTACGAGGGGACGCACGACATCCACGGACTCATCCTGGGACAGGCGATCACGGGAATTCCGGCCTACGAGTGACCGGAACGGGGGCGGGGGCGTTTCCAGAGCGGTTGTGCCTCTCGTGGCACGCGGCTAGCGTACGCCTCCGGTCGGCGGAGCGCCCGTAGCTCAATCGGATAGAGCGTCTGGCTTCGGACCAGAAGGTTGGGGGTTCGAGTCCCTCCGGGCGTATCGCGACACGCCGGGGCTGCCCGCCCCGGCGCGCTCCCGCCCGCTCCCGCGGGTTCAGCGGCTGCGCGGCGCGCGCTGCGCGGGCCGGCATTCCATCCAGGCACGCGGCTCGCCCGTCCGGGCGTCGGGCGGCAGCAGGGCCCGGTCGCGCGGCGTCGTCTCGGGGTCGTTCGCGGCGGCCCGGGCCAGGATCGCGGCCAGCACGGCGTTCGACCGCAGGTCGTCGAACACGATCTTGTCGTACGTGTCGAGCTCGGTGTGCCACGTGTACTGCCGGTACTCGTCGTACGGCGACTGGAGCCGGAACCCGGGCGCGCCGGCGCACACGAACGTCGTGTGATCGCTGCCCCGGTTGTTCTGCCCGCCCGGGAACTCGAGGGCGATGTCGCCCGCGATGCCGCGGGGCACGTCGGCGATCCAGCGCCCGATCCGCTCGCCCGCCCGCAGGAACCCCTGCCCCTCGATCCGCTCGATCCGCCACGTCCCGTTGTCCTGGTTGAACGCGGCCTGAAGGCCCTCCAGCACCTCCGGGTGATCCTCCACGAAGGCGCGCGAGCCGATCAGCCCCATCTCCTCGCCCGCCCAGTGCCCGGCGAGGATCGTGCGGTCGGGTCGGACGCCCGCCTCCTGCAGCAGGCGCATCGCCTCCATGACCATCAGCGTCCCCGTGCCGTTGTCCGTGGCGCCGCTCGCCGCGTGCCAGGAATCCAGGTGCGCCGACAGGACGACGTACTCGTCGGGTCGCGTGGCGCCGCGGATCTCGGCGATCACGTTGCGGTGCGGTACCACGCCCGTGCGCTCGGCCGTCAGGTCGGCGCGCAGCCGCGGGCTCCGGCCGGCGGCGGCGAGCCGGTGCACGAGTCCGTAGTCCTCGCAGCTCAGGCTGAACGACGGGACATCCGGCGTCGGGGCGTCGAACACCTTGTTGGCCCCCCAGCCCTCCGACCACCACGAGACGACGATGCCCGCCGGCCGCCCCGCGGCGAGCCGCGCGATGGCCCGGACGGGGTTCCGCGACTCCGTCCCGAGCGCCGACAGGGCGCGGAAGCCCGCGGCCCGCGACGCGTCGCGCAGGGAGTCGATCCGCGCCACCGTCTCCGGGCGGGCGTTCGCCTCGAGCTCCTGGCGGGCGCGGCACGTCGGCTCTGCCGGCATCGCGAGGACGAAGGCGCCCTCGATCGTGCCGAGCCACTCCTCCGCCGTCTCTTCCGTCAGGTCCGCGGGGATCGTCACCACGGGGCCCTCCACCGGGCCGCCGGTGCCGGGACTGAACGCGAGCGGAATCGCCTCCAGCGTCCGCCGGCGCGGCTCCAGCAGGTCGACGTGCGTGAACCCCTGCCGCCAGCCGGTCCACGTGCCGGCCTCCTCCTGGCGGACGGGAATGCCCCACGCCGCGTACTGCGCCGCCACCCAGTCCGCCGCGGCGTCGTACGACGGGGTCCCCGCCAGGCGGGCCCCGATCGAGTCCACCAGAGCCCCGGCGAGGTCCTCGAGACGGGAACGCTCCAGGCCCTCCGCCACGATCGCTCGGACCTCCGGGTCATCCACCGTCCAGTCCTGCGCGGCGAGCGGCACCGGGGCGAGCAGGCAGGCGGCTGCGAGCGGCAGGGCGGCGAGGACGGGCCGGCGTCTCGACGGATCGGACATGGAGGTTCCCTTCCCGCGGGGGGTGATCGGAAGCGGCTGTCGCTCGCAGTACGTGGGGCGGCCCCCTCCGGTTCCACCCGTGGGGCCGCCCATCTGGAACTCCCGCCGTGCGGCCCGTATGTTCGCCGGGCCGACGGGGCCGCGGCCCCGCCCATCGCGCTTTCGACTCCGGGTAGAGAATCCGTCCCGTGACCCGTCTCCGGCCCTGGCAGATCGCCCTCGCGGCGGTCCTGCTCGTCGTCGCCGCGGCACCCGCCGCCTTCGTCGCCTTCCGTCCCGTCACCGTGATCCCCCGCCTGTCCGTGGCGCCAGGGCTCGCCCTGACCGACGAGGACGGTCGGCGCCTGACGAGCGACGACCTGAAGGGCCACATGACGCTGTACGGGTTCGCCCACGGGACGTGCGCCGACGGGTGCCGGGGAGTGGTGTCGGCGATGGCCGCCGTGCAGGAGGGGCTGGCCGAGCTCCCCGGGGCGCCGCCGGTGCGACTCGTGACGGTGTCGTTCGACCCGGCGAACGACGCACCGGCGACGCTGCAGGCCGCCGCCCGGGCCGCCGGGGCGCGCCCCGGCACGTGGAGCTTCGCGGTGCCGACCGACACGACCGCGGCGCGGCGCCTGGTGGGAGAGGCGTTCGGCGTCTGGTACGAGCGGCAGGCGGACGGGGCGTTCCGCTACGACCCGGTGCTCGTGCTAGTCGACGGACTGGGCATCCGCCGGGTGGAGTATCGGCTCGGCGCGCCGGATCCGCAGCGGATCCTCGGCCACATGCGCGAGCTGGCGGTGGAGGCCCGCGCCGGGGGCGCGATGCGGTTCGCCTACGAGGCGGCCCATTTCCTGTCCTGCTACTCGAACTGAACGGGGGGGAGGATCCGATGACGGACTCCATCGCCGGGCCCCGGGAGACGCCGCCGTCGGCCCGCCGCGGACGCCCGCGCCCGGCGCTGCTCTGGGCGTCGACGGCCCTGCTCGTCGCCCTCGCCGCGGCGGGCGGCCTGGTGGTCGGCCGCGCCGGGGCGGGGGACGCCGGCGCGCTGCACGGATCGCTGATCGAGCCTCCGATGCCCGTGCCGGAGTTCACGCTCGCGTCGGGCGATGGCCCGGTGTCCTCGGCGGACCTGCGCGGCACCGTGACCGTCCTGTTCTTCGGCTACACGTTCTGTCCGGACATCTGCCCCTTCACCCTGCAGCGGCTGCGCCAGGCCCGGGAGCTGCTCGGCCCGGCGGGGGACGGGGTGCGCGTCGTGTTCGTGTCGGTGGACCCGGAGCGGGACACCCCGGAGCGGGCGACGGCCTACGCGCGGGGCTTCGATCCGTCGTTCACAGGCCTGTCCGGATCGCCGCAGGCGATCGCCGACGTGGCGTCCTCGTTCGGCATCTTCTTCGCCCGCGCCGCGCCGCAGGAGGACACGGACGGGGGGAATGCCGCGGGCGGCGATCGCGCCGGCGGGGACGACGACTTCTACCTGGTGGACCACTCCGCCACCATCCTCGCACTGGACCGCGACGGACGGCTCCGTCTCATCTGGGGCGGGCCGGCGACGGCCGAGGAGATGGCCGCCGACCTGCGTTTCCTGCTGTCGGACTGAAGGAGGGATTCATGAGACCGCGCAGACGGACCCCGGCCGTGCTCCCGGCCATCCTCCTGGCCGCCGCCGCGGCGGCCTGCGGGGGCGCCGGGGAGACGCCCGGGGAACCGGAGCTCCAGGTGACCGAGGCGTGGGCGCGCGCCGCGGCCGTCGCGCCGGACGCCCCGTCGAACGGCGCCGTCTATTTCACGGCCGCGAACCACGGCGGGCAGGCCGACCGGCTCGTGGCCGCCCGGTACGCGGGAGCGGATCGCACCATGATCCACGAGACGTTCGTGGACGAGCGGGGCGTGGCCGGCATGCGCCACCTGGACGCCGTGGAGGTGCCCGCCGGCGCGGAGGTGCGGTTCGAGCCGGGCGGACGGCACCTGATGCTGATGGGCCTCGCCGCGTCCCTGGCCCCGGGGGACACCATCGAGGTCACGCTCGAGTTCGAGCGGTCCGGCGAGCTGCGGGTCCGGGTGCCCGTCCGGCCCCTCTGACCGCGACGCGCCCGGTCACCGCCGCCGCCGGCAGACCGGAGCGATGGCCCCGGCGCTGCCGGGAAGCGCCGGGGGACGGGCTCAGCCGACGGCCCCGCCGCGGTGGTCGTCGATCCGGTCCGCGGTGCCGCCCGTCACGATGTCCCGCGTCTTCGGGTCCGCGAGGAAATCGTGCGGAAACCCGAGCTCCGGACGGCTGATCTCGTCCAGGCGGGCCACCTGGACGTCGGAGAGCTTCACGTCGCGGGCGCCCAGGTTCTCTTCCAGCTGCCGGAGGTCGCGGGCTCCCAGCAGGGGAACGACGACGCCCGGCCCGCGCCGGGCCCACGCGATGGCCACCTGCGACGGCGTGCAGCCGATCTCGTCCGCCACGTCCGCCACCGCCCGGGCGATCCGCAGGTTCCGCTCCTTCGTGGCCGCCCCCTTCGCGGCCCGGCCGTCCGCCGGCCCGTCGCCCGCATTGTACTTGCCCGTGAGGACCCCGGCGCCCAGCACGCTCCACGGCGTGACGCCGAGGTCCAGCGCCCGGGCCATGGGAAGGAGGTCGGCCTCCGCGCTGCGGTCGATGAGGCTGTAACGGATCTGGAGTCCCACGAAGGGCGTCCAGCCCCGGAAGTCGGCGATCGTGTTGGCGCGCGACACGATCCAGGCGGGCGTGTCCGAGATCCCGGCGTACAGGATCTTGCCGGCCCGCACGAGATCGTCGAGGCCGCGCATCACCTCCTCGACCGGGGTCATGAAGTCCCATGCGTGCACCCAGTAGAGGTCGATCCGGTCGGTGTCGAGGCTGCGCAGGCTGGCCTCGCAGGCCTGGACCATGTTCTTGCGGTGGTTGCCGCTGAAGTTCGGATCGTCCCGGCGGGTGGACAGTGTGTACTTGGTCGCCACCACCCAGTGGTCCCGGTCGGATGCGACGAACTCGCCCACCCAGCGCTCGCTCGTGCCCCCGGTGTACAGGTTGGCCGTGTCGAGGAAGTTTCCCCCGGCCTCGGCGTATGCGTCGAACAGCCGCTTCGACTCTTCCTTCGAGGCTCCCCAGTCCCACTCTTCGCCGAACGTCATCGTGCCGAGCGCCAGCTCGGAGACGCGCAGGCCGCTACGCCCCAGCAGTCGGTATCGCAACGTGCTCTCCTCTCCGGTTCGTTCGCGGCCGGCCGTCAGCCAGCCTCCTCCTCCAGCGCCTCCAGGCAGCGGCGGGACCACGCGAACACGTCGTTCTCCCGCACGGCCCGCCGCATCGTCGCCATCCGGCCGCGCTGCTCCACGGGCGACAGGGCCAGCGCATCGAGAAGCCGGTGTGCGAGGCCGTCCACGTCCATGGGGTTGACGAGGAGGGCCTTCTCGAGCTCCGCGGCCGCGCCGGCGAACTCGCTCAGGACGAGCGTTCCCGTGTCATCGAGCCGCGTGGCGACGTATTCCTTGGCCACCAGGTTCATCCCGTCGGCCAGGGGCGTGACCAGCATCACGTCCGCGGCCCGGTAGTAGGCGACCAGTTCCGGCTGAGCCAGCTGGCGGTACATGTACGTGATGGGAGTCCAGCCCGGCCGGCCGAGCTCGCCGTTGATCCGCCCGACCAGCCCTTCGACTTCCTCCCGCATCAAGGCGTACTCCGAGACCTCCTCGCGGCTGGGAACGGACAGCTGGATGAGTACCGGCTCCCGCCCGCGCTCCAGGCGCCCCATGTCGCGGGCCGCCTGGAAGAAGGTCTGCACGGCCTTGAGACGGATGCCGATGCCCTTCGTGTAGTCGAGGCGGTCCACGCCGAGCACGATCTTCCGGCCCGGCCCCACGTCTGACCGGATGTCGGCGGACATCCGCTCCACCTCGGGGTCGGCCGCCAGGCGCTCGAACTTCTCGGTGTCGATCGAGATCGGCGACGCCTGGAGTCGGATCCGCCTGCCCTCGTGGCGGAGCACGTCGCCGTGGCGCTCCGCGCCCCCGAACATCCGGGCGGCATCGGCGAAGTTCTCGAGGCTCTGCCGGGTCTGGAAGGCGACCACGTCGGAGCCGAGCAGGCCCTCGATCACGGCGTGCCGCCACGGCAGGTACGCGAACAGCTCGACGGGCGGAAACGGGATGTGCAGGAAGAACCCGATCGTGGCACCGGGACGATGCTCACGGAGCATCGCCGGTACGAGCTGCATCTGGTAGTCCTGCACCCAGCACACGCCCTCCGGCGCGAGGCGTTTGGCCGCGACGTCCGCGAACCGCCGGTTCACGTAGTGGTAGGGCCACCACCAGTGGCGGTGGAATTCCGGGCTGCGGATCGCGTTGTGGTAGAGGGGCCAGAGCGTTCCGTTGCAGAAGCCGTGGTAGTAGGGCTCGACCTCGGCGGCATGGACCGGGACGGGATGGAGGTGGATGCCCCCCTCGTCGAACGGCGCGGGCTGGAAGTCGGCGATCCCCGTCCAGCCGACCCACACGCCGTCCCGCTCGCGCAGGACGGGGGTGAGGGCGCTGACGAGCCCGCCCGGGCTGACCTGCCACTCCGAGGTCTCCTCGTCCCAGCGGACGGGGAGGCGATTGGCGACGAGGACGAAACGGCTGAGCGGGCTCACGTCGAGGTCTCCGGCGCTGCACGGTGCGGATCGCCCCGAGGGGCATGGATGTTCTCTGTCCAAGCTGCCGATCGGTCGCTGCGCGGGCAAACGTGCGACGCCCGCCGGACGCCCGCGTCGGCTCCGGAAACGCGCGACGTCGACGCGGGAGTCGGAGCGGCCTATGTTCCCGCGGACCGGCGCGGCGGCCGGCCCGGACCGCACGGCGGCCCGGAAGTCTCCAGAGCGCGGAGGAAGTCATGCCTTCACCGATCAGCCGGCGCGGATTCCTGGGGCGCGGAGCGGGCTTGGGAGCGGGCGCCGTCCTCGCCCGGGCTCTCGGCCTCGACGCGACCCCTCGCCGCGGCGGGACGGGCTCCGTCCCGATCCTCGTGACGAGTCACGCGAACGAGACGGGGCGCCGGGCCGCCGAGGCGGCCTGGGAGGTTCTCACGGCGGGAGGCTCCGCCCTCGACGCCGTCGAGACGGCGACGAACGTCATCGAGGTCGACCCCGAGGACACGTCGGTCGGATACGGCGGCCTGCCGAACGAGGACGGCGTGGTCCAGCTCGACGCTTCGATCATGGACGGCCGGACCTACAACGCGGGCGCCGTCGCCGCCCTGGAGGGGATCCGGACCCCGTCCTCCGTCGCCCGTCTCGTCATGGAGCGGACCGACCACGTGCTGCTGGTCGGGCGCGGCGCGCGGGACTTCGCCCTCTCGTTCGGGTTCCGCGAGGAGGAGCTTCTCACCGAGAAGGCCCGGCAGATCTGGCTGCGGTGGCGCGAGAACCGGGGGGCGACGGACGACTGGGGTCCGCCGGACCACCTCGCCGAGCGTCGGGACGCCCGTCTGCCCGCGACGGAGGAATTCACGTACGGCACGGTGAACGTGCTCGCGGTGGACGGACGGGGCGACGTGGCCGGCATCACGAGCACCAGCGGCCTGAGCTGGAAGATCCCCGGCCGGATCGGCGATTCGCCGATCATCGGGGCCGGCCTGTACGTGGACAACGAGGTGGGCGCCGCCGGCGCGACGGGGCGCGGCGAGGACGTGATCAAGTCCTGCGCCTCGTACTTCATGGTCGAGCGGATGCGGGCCGGGCGCTCTCCCCAGGAGGCCTGCGAGGACGCGCTGGCGATGATCCGCCGGCGCTACGCGGCGATCGGCAACGACTTCATGCCCGGCGAGAAGTTCGTCGCCGTGAACCGCGAGGGGGAGTACGGTGCCGCCTGGAGCTACCCCGACCGCGGCCTGCCGCGCATGACGGTGCGCGACGCGGCCGGGCTCTCGAGCTTCGAGGGGACGCTGTTCGGCGGCTGAGCCGCGGTCCGGCTCGCGGGGATCAGTGCCCGCTCTCGTACAGGATCCGGCCCTCCGGATCGATGACCGCCGAGCCGCCGGGCGCCTCCACGGTCGCGCGCCCCCCGGGCATCTCGACCCGCCGCAGCTCGCCGCCCACCCGGACCGGGACGGGAAGCTCGAACGGCTTCCCGTCCGGGGCGCGCCAGGCGAGCTCCACGGTCTCCTCGCCGCGCGACACCTCGAGCTCGGGCAGGCCGGCGCCGTACACGTAGACCTCGAAGAAGCGCTCCAGGTCCTCGCCCGACGCCTCCTCCGCGATGCGGCGGAACTCCTCTGTGTCCGCGAACCGTACCTGCGACCCGTCCACGGCACGCCGGCGCGCCTCGTCCGGGTAGGCCATGCGGCGCAGGGCCCGGCGTAGAGCCTCGTCGCCGATCTTCCAGCGGAGGGTGTGAAGGATCCAGGCGCCCTTGAAGTAGATGTCGTGCCCGTCGTAGATGTCCCGCGCTGACGTGACCTCGCGGGGCGCCACGGGCTTCCGGTTCCCGATCCGCGGGCGGAGGCTCCGCATGTACTCCAGGTAGCGCGCCTCCCCCTGGAGGTCCAGGACGTACAGCGCCTGCATGTACGTTCCGAATCCCTCGTGCAGCCACATGTCCTTCCAGTCCGCGTTCGTCACCAGGTTGCCCCACCACTCGTGCGACAGCTCGTGGTGGTGCAGCGCGTCGAAGCCCCAGTCCACGCCGCCGGTCATCGCGCCGTTCGCGAAGTCCGCCCCGTACGCAATGATCGTCTGGTGCTCCATCCCGAGGTGCGGCGTCTGGGCGACCCCGTACTTGTCGGCCCGGAAGGGGTACGGGCCCAGCGTCTCCTCGAACCAGCGCAGCTGCCGCACGATCTCCGGCAGGAACGCGCGGCCCGCCTCCTCGCTCTCCGGGAGCACCCAGAAGGAGACGGGAAACGTGTCGCCCGCCACGCTCGCGACCGTCGTGTCGAGACGGACGTACGGCGCGATGTTCAGGGCCACGTTGTAGACGGAGATCGGCGTGGAGACGAACCAGTGCCACGTCGTCCAGCCCTCGCCGGCCGGCTCCGTCCCCCGCGATCGCCCGTTGGTGGCGACGACCAGCGGATCGGGCACCGTGACGTGCAGGGCCACCGAATCCGGCTTGTCGGAGATGTGGTCCTTCACGGGCCACCACACGTCGGCGCCGATCGTCTGGTTCGACGTGGCGATCCAGGGCGCGCCCGACGGCGTCCGGGCCCACGTGACGCCGCCGTCCCAGGGAGGCCGCGGCGCGACGCGCGGGCGCCCGCCGTACTCGACCCGGACGGTGAACCGGTCACCGGCGGCGATCCCTTCCGGCAGCGGTACGCGGATCCGGCCCCGGTCCCGGGACCAGTCCGCGGCGGCGGACGGGGCGTGCTCCACGGCGGCCGTCACCTCCCGCACCTCCAGCCGCGGGTCCAGGTCCAGCGAGATCGCGGGCTCGACCGCCACCAGGCGGGCGGTCAAGGTCAGGGTGCCCGCGAGCGTGCTGTCACGCGGCTCCAGCCGCACCGCGAGGTCGTAGAACTCCACGTCGTAGGCCGCCTGGCTCGCGTCCAGCCGCCCGCCAGAGTCGTACGGATCGGGCGGCTCCCCCGCCTCCTGTCCGGAGCAGGGAGAGACGAGGAGAAGCAGGGCGAGAGCGGGGCCGGGGATGCGCATCGGGGATCGTCCTGTCAGGGGTTCGGAGCGGTCTCGTCCGCGGCCGCCCTGCCGCCGAATGTCGCGCCGGCGCATGCCGCGTCGCAAGCCGGATGCACGCGGGCGCCGCCCCCGAAATGCCGGGGCGGCGCCCGCGCGTGCAGCCGGTGCGAGCCGAAGTCCCCGGACGCCGCGGTCGTGCGGCGCCCGGGGGCTCCTGGCTCAGTTGAACAGGTAGCGCGCGCCCAGCTGGATCTGCCAGCGGGACGAGATGCTCGGGTCGTCGATGAACGTCTCTTCGACCATGTTGAAGTTCAGCTGCGGCGCCCCGTCCTCGTCGAACCCGACGAGCCGCAGGGGGCTCGTGGCGGCCGTGGTGGCCACCTTCCGGACACCCCAGCTCGAGTTCAGCAGGTTCGTGAGGTTCAGCACGTCCAGGCTGAGCTGGATCGTGCTCGTGCGGCCGCCCATCGGGAACTTGATGTCCTGCAGGATCCGCATGTCGAGCGTCTGGTACCACGGGTTCAGGAGCCCGAAGCGCTCGGCGATCCGGCCGCGGTTCTCGTTCAGGTAGTCGTCCTGCTCGATGAACGCGTCGAGCGCGGTCCACTGCTGCGCCGCCGTGACCACCTGCCCCTCGGAATTCGTGAAGTCGACGAGCCGGATCTCGCTCTCGTCGCGAGGGATGTAGATGAGGTCGTTGGCGCCCGAGCCGTCGCCGTTCACGTCACCCGAGTAGATGAACGAGAAGCGGTTCCCGCCCGACACGAGGTGCTGGTTCCCCTCGGCCACCTCGAAGAACAGGCCGAAGTGCGTGGTGAACCGGTCGGACCACTCCTTCGTCCAGTTCCCGGCGACCACGATGCGGTGCCGCTGGTTGAACTGCGAGAAGCTCGTCTCCGGGTTGTTCGGATCGCCCTGGACGGGGTTCTCCTGCCACAGGACGCTGGCGATCTCCGTGGACTTCAGCTGGTTGCGGGCGTCGCTGTAGGAATAGGAGCCCTGCACGGCCAGCCCGAAGTCGAACGCCTTCCGCAGTTGCGCCGTGACGTTGACGTTCCAGCCGTCCGACGAGTTGTCGATCACGTAGATCCCGGCGCCGCCGTCGGGGTTCAACTCGTTGGCGCCGGCCCCGCCGTAGAACGGACGGCCGTCGATCGGGTTCGTGCCGACCGGCGCCACGAGGTCGAAGTTGCGCATCACGATCGCGTTGACGTCGTTGCCGTAGATCAGCTCGGCCGTGCCGAGCACGCCGCCCGGAAGAAGATGGTCGATCCCGAAGTTCGAGACCCAGACCTGCGGCCAGTCGAAGTCGTCCGGCATGGCGTTCACGTCGAACGTCTGCTGCAGCACGAACGGTTCGCCCTCCGAGTTTTCGCGGGGCCCGTCCGTCACGATGAGTTCGACGTCCGGGTTCGTCGGGGCGAACAGGTTCGGATTCGTGCCGGGGTTCGAGATCACGTTCCCGGCCCACACGAACGGTACCCGGCCCGTGAAGATCCCCGTCCCGCCGCGGATCTGCGTGCTGCGGTCCTCGGCGAGCGCGTAGTTGAACCCGATGCGCGGCGACCACAGCGGGCTGGTGCCCGGCAGGTCGGACTGGTCGATGCCGCCCGACTGCCGGATCACCCCGTCCTCGTCCCGCGTGACCAGGTTGCGGGAGAAGGGGTTGTCCACCGGGTCGGTGTAGTAGATCGGCAGGTCGACGCGCAGGCCGCCCGTCAGGGTGAGGCGCGACGTGACCGTCCAGGCGTCCTGCAGGTACACCGAGGCCTGCCCGAGGTCGATCGTCTCTCCCTTGAACGGGCCGCTCGCGACCATGCAGTTGAAGTCGAACTGGTTCGGGTTCGCCGGATCGGTCGCCGCGAAGAAGTCGTCCAGCGAGGCGAAGGTGCTCGTGTTCGGGCAGCCATCCCCCTCGAAGTCGATGCCGGCGGGCAGGAAGAACACGCCGTGCCGGAAGATGTTGAACGAGTTGAAGAAGCTGTAGCGCTCGAAGCTGCCGCCCAGCGTCAGCGTGTGCCGGCCGAAGAACTTCGTGAAATCGTTCTGGAACTGCCAGATGTCCTGGTCCAGGTTGTTGCCGATCGAGAACGGCTCGTGCCCGACCGTCGTGTAGGTGACGCCCCCCTCGCCGATCTCGACCGTCGGGAAGGGCGCGCTGTTCGCCACCCGGAAGTCACGGAACCGGTTGTAGCTCGTGAAGAAACGGTTCGCCCAGCTCGAGCCGCGGCTGTTCAGCTCGAGGGCGAACGAGTTCAGCTCGTTGTTGATCTGGTAGCCGGAATTCTGGCTCGGAAGGCTGCTCTCGTTCGGGCCCCGGCCGGAGCCGTTGAAGCTCAGCACCGTGGCGTTGGGCGGCAGGTCGCGCCGCGCGTCCAGGAAGTTGTAGCGGAACGACAGGTTGTGGGCCTGTGACACGTTCCAGTCGAGTTTGGCGAGGATCTTGTCGTTGTCCGTCTCGTGCACGAAGCCGGCGAACGGACCGGTGACGTAGCCGTACTCGGTGAGCATGCGCTCGCTGATCGCGTCGAGCACGCTCTGCTGCACCCGGGACTCGCCGAACGCGGCCGGGGCGCCGCCGACGCGGGGCACGAAGTTCGTGCCCGGGTCGTCGCGCCGCTCGATCTCGCCGTTCACGAACACGAACAGCTTGTCGCGGAGCAGGGGTCCGCCGAGGCTGAAGCCCGTCTGGTTGAACGTGAGGTCCGGATCGGCGATCACCTGCCGGCCATCGATCTCGTCGCCCTGCAGGCCCTCGTTGCGGAAGAAGCTGTAGACCGTCCCCGCCCACTCGTTCGTGCCGCTCTTGGTGACGGTGTTCACGCTGGCGCCCGTGAACCCGCCCTGCCGCACGTCGAACGGAGCGATCGCCACGTACACCTGCTCGACGGCGTCGAACGGCACCGGCTCGGCGGCCGTCTGCCCGCCGGGCGCCGGGTCGTCGAGTCCGAACGGGTTGTTGAAGTACGACCCGTCCAGCGTGATGTTGTTGAACAGCCAGTTCCGCCCCGCGAAGGCGAAGTTCCCGTCGTTGCGCGGGTCGATCTTGATGAGGTCGCGGGTGGACCGCTTCACCGAAGGCTGCGCGGCGACCGTGGCGGGATCGATCACCGTCTCGGCCCCGGTCCGGTTCGCGTTCAGGATGTCATCGCGCTGCGCCTCGACCGAGATCGCCTCCAGCTCGATCGCCTCCTGCGCGAGGAGGAAGTCGATCCGCTCTTCCTGCCCCAGCGAGACCTGGATGTTCTGACGCTCCTGCTCGCCGTAGCCGAGAAACCGCGCCGTGACGCGGTACGGACCGCCGACGCGCATACCGGGAATCGTGTACACGCCGCCCGCGCGGGTGACGCTCTGGTACTCCGTGCCGCTGGGAAGGTGGCGGGCCGTGACGACGGCGCCCACCAGGGGAGCGCCCGTCTGGTCGGTGACGATTCCGCCGACGGTGCCCGTCGTGACCCCCTGCCCCTGCAGGGGGAGGGCCGCGCCGAACAGCAGCAGCGCGGCGGCTGCTCCGCGGCGCAGCAGGGCGCCGGGCGGTGTGGTGGGACGTGCGCCGCGGGCGGCGCCGGAAACGGACGCGGTACGTCGCATCGGGGACCTCCGTGAAGATGGGGAACTGCAAGGGGGCCGCCGCGGGGGCGGTCCCGGAACCGGCTCGCCGACTGTACCTCGGAACGCGAAGGAACGGAACGGCCGCGAGGCCGTCCCGGAACACTCAGCTCGGGCCCTCCAGGAGCTTCTCGTCGAACTCCCGGGCGTCCCCGAGCCGGCGCACGTCGTTCTCTATCCCGTCCAGCCGCTCCGCGAGCGCGTCCAGGCGCTCCAGGAGCCGCGTGTCTTCGAGGGTCGCCCGTGTCGCCGACCCCTGCACGGCGCGGAAGCTCTCCACGATCGGCTTCAGGGCGAAGCGCGCCGTGAGTCCGATAATGGGGATGAGGACGACCAGCAGGGCGCCGACGACTCCCGCGAGCGCGACCCAGTCGATGGGCATGGGCAATTCCTCACGCTGTCTGCACGGCCGGGGGGCGACCCGGCCTCACTCCGGGTCGGCCGCCCCGTCCCGGTGCTTTTCGAAGCTCTCCCGCATCGCGTCGGTCGGAAGGTCGCACATCGGGCACATCGCGCCGGTGCAGGTCTCCCCGAACTCGAGGCACACGATCTCGTCCTCCGCCTCTCCCGTGTCCGGGTTGCGGCGGCCGCCCGGCTTGACGATCACTTCGACCTGGCGGTCGCAGGCCGAGCAGTACGCGAAGTGCTTTTCCATCATCTCCCCCCCGTCCCGGCGGACCCGCGCGGACCCGCGCCGTCGCGACCCGCCGGGGCGGAGTCACCCGCCGGGTCCATCTCGCAGCCGGATCCGCACGTCCCGCCGCATCCGCTCCCGCAGCCGCGGTCCGCGCCGGGGCGCAGCAGGCCGAAGACGACGAACAGCGCCGCGAGCCCCAGTATGCCGAATACGGTCTCCAACGTCCAGCGTCCTCCGTGCGTGTCAGGCGCTGAACAGCCCGGCGAAGCCCATGAAGGCGAGCGACAGGCTGCCGGCGATGATCAGGACGAGTCCCATGTTCCGGGCCACCGCGGGCACGCTCGACAGCTCGGACGTCTCGCGGATCGAGGCCATGAGGACGAGCGCCAGGGTGAGGCCGAGGCCCGCGCCCAGCGCGAAGAACAGGCCCTCCAGGAAGTCGTAGCCCCGGTTCGTCTGGAAGATCGCGAACCCCAGGATGGCGCAGTTCGTCGTGATGAGCGGCAGGAAGATCCCCAGCTCCCGGAACAGGGTGGGGCTGATCTTCCGGATCGCCATCTCCACGATCTGCACCAGCGACGCGATCACCACGATGAACGAGATGAGGCGCAGGTAGGGCGCGTGGGTCAGGATGAACGAGTTCAGGAACCAGGCGCAGATCGAGGTGATGACGAGGACGAAGATGTTCGCCATGCCCATGCGCAGGGCCGTGCCGACCCGGGCCGACACGCCCATGAACGGGCACAGACCGAGAAACAGGCTCAGCGTGAAGTTGTTGATCAGCATCGCCGAGATCAGGATCCAGAACAGCTCGCCCATCAGGCGGCCTCCTCTCTCGACGGGGTGGCGACGCCGTGCGGCCACTGCCTGACCCGCGTCCGCTCGATCCGGCGCTGCTCCCACCAGCCGAGGGCGAGCAGCAGGAAGCCGAGCGCCAGGAAGCCGCCGGGCGGCAGGATGAACACGACCCACGGCTCGAACCGCTCGCCGAACAGCGGGATGCCGAGCAGCGAGCCGTTGCCGAGGATCTCCCGGAACCCGCCCATCAGCAGCAGCGCGATCATGAATCCCGTGCCCGTGCCCACGGCGTCGAGCAGGGCGCGCCCGACCGGCCGCCGCGACGCGAAGGCCTCCTGCCGCCCGAGAATCATGCAGTTCACGACGATCAGGGCGATGAAGGCGCCGAGCTCCTTGTGGATCAGGGGGACGACCGCGGCGAGGACGAGGTCGGCGATCGTCACGAAGGTCGCGATGATCAGGATGTAGGCAGAGATCCGGACCTCGTGCGGAATCACGCTCTTGAAGGTGGAGACGAGCAGGCTCGAACCGGTGAGGACGAAGAAGGTCGCGAGCCCCATGGCCAGGCTGTTGGCCACCGTGTTCGTCACCGCGAGGGCCGGGCAGAGCCCCAGGAGCTGGACGAGGACGGGGTTCTCCTCCCAGATCCCCCGCACGAGGTCCTGCTTCGGCGTCGTCGCTCTCATTGGATGCTCCCGCCTTCCTCCCCGGCGCCGCGCGCGCGGTCGGAAACCGCGTCCACGGTCGTCTCCGCCCCGGCCGGCGCGTCTTCCAGCAGCGGCGCCAGCGCCTCGATCCGGTGGTTGATGATGCCGATCACGGTGCGCGAGGAGATCGTCGCCCCCGTGATCATGTCGACCTCGCCGGGATCTCCCTCGCTCCGCCCGGCCTTCACGCCCTGCAGCGGTGCCCGGACGCCCCGGAATTCGGCCACGAAGGCGGAGTCCTTGATGATCTTGTCCCCGAGCCCGGGCGTCTCCTTGCTCTCGAGGACCCGCATCGCAAGGACCTCGCCCGCCGCGGGATCGTAGCCGAAGATCACGAGGATCACGTCCTGGAAGCCCGCTTCCTGTCCCGTGATCGCGTACCCGATCGGCTCGCCCGCCGCATCGAGCCCGAGGTGGACCTTCTCGGCGGTGATCGTGTCGGCCCCGGGCGGCGGCGTCTTCGACAGGCCCGACCCGGTGACGTAGTAGGTGCGGACGGCCGCGGGCGCCGAGAGGACGTCCTGGATCGCGGCCCGCAGCGCCTCGGCCCGGTGGGCCTGAATGCGCGGGTTCGCCCACGCGAAGGCGAGCACGATGACCAGCCCCGCCAGGGCGCCGGCGATCGTGAGGGTCGCGACGAGGCGGCCCGACGAGACGGCGGGCGGCTCCGGGGGCGGCGCTCCGTTTCCTGTGCCCTCCGCCTCGGCGCCCGGCTCGTCCGGGGCCTGCGGCAGCTCCCGGGTCATGCGGCCTCCCTCCGCCGCACGTGCCCGAACACGCGCGGCTGCGTGGCCCGGTTGATGAACGGCGTCATCGCGTTCATCAGCAGGATCGCGTACATGACGCCCTCGGGCAGGCCGCCCCACACGCGGATCAGCACCACCAGCAGCCCGATCCCCAGCCCGTACAGCCACGCCCCGGCCGGCGTGACCGGCGAGGTCACCATGTCGGTGGCCATGTAGACCGCGCCGATCATCAGCCCGCCGGAGAACAGGTGGAACAGCGGGCCCTGGAAGCGGCCGGGGTCGACCAGGTGCAGGAGCCCGGCGAATACCGCCACGGTGAGCAGGATGGACGCCGGGATCCGCCAGTCGAGGTACTTCTTGGCCGCGAGGAAGAGGCCGAGCGCCAGGATCAGCAGGCCCGACGTCTCGCCGAGCGAGCCGCCCGTGCGGCCGATCAGGAGGTCCGCCAGGTCGGTGCCGAGCCGCTCGAACTTCCAGGCGCCGAGCGGCGTGGCCGAGGTGACGAGGTCGGCCGTGCGGGGCGACATCAGGGGCAGCGCGAGGTTGTCGCCGCGCAGGGCCCACCAGGACACGGGCTCGGCGGACCAGGTCGTGATCGCGGTCGGGAAGGCCGCCTGCAGGAACGCGCGGCCCAGCAGGGCGGGGTTGAACACGTTCTGTCCCAGCCCGCCGAAGATCAGTTTCCCGAACCCGATCCCGAACGCGCCCCCCACGAAGGCCATCCACATCGGAAACCCGGCGGGGAGGATGAGCCCGAGCAGCACCCCCGTGATCACGGCCGAGCCGTCGGACAGGGATCCGGGGCCCGCCACCACGCGCTCGGTGAGCGCCGCACCGGCCGTCGCGGCCCCGATCACCAGGATGGCGCTGGGGCCGAACCAGTAGACCGCGGCCGCGACGAGCGGAACCAGCGTCGCGTTGACCGTCCACATGATCCGCGAGGTGGAGTGCGGGGAGTGGACGTGCGGCGAGGCCGCGATGCGCAGCCGCATCGCCCGTTCCCGCCGGTCGCCGCCGGGCGCGCTCACGCGGCCTTCTCCGCCGACTTCCGCCTGCGCAGCATGTTCTTGCCGAGCGCGAACATCTGGGAGAGCGGGATGTGGGAGGGGCAGACGTAGGAGCAGCACCCGCAGAGCATGCAGTCCATCAGGTGCGCCTCCTCCATCTCCTCGTAGCGCCCGGCCTGTGCCAGCTTCCCGAGCAGGGACGGATTCAGGAACACCGGGCACGCCTCCAGGCAGCGTCCGCAGCTGATGCAGGGATGGACGCGTCGCGGCCGCGCCTGCGCTTCGGTGAGCACCACGACGCCCGTCGTGCTCTTGATGAGCGGCGTGTCGAGGTCGGGCGTGGCGCTGCCCATCATCGGCCCGCCGAACACGATCTGCGACGCGTCGTCGGTGAGCCCGTCGCAGAAGTCCAGCACGTCCCTCAGCTTCGCGCCCACAGGCACGATGAGGTTCGAGGGCCGCCGCACGCCGGGCCCGGTGACCGTGACGACCCGCTCGATGAGCGGCTGCCCCGTCTCGAACACCTCCGCGATGCAGGCGATGGAGCCGACGTTCTGCACCACCACGCCCACGTGCATGGGCAACTTGCCCGACGGCACCTCGCGCCCCGTGACGACGCGGATCAGCATCTTCTCGGCGCCCTGCGGGTACTTCACGGTGAGCGGCACGACGCGGACGTCGAGGTCGGACGGCAGGGTGGCCTGCAGGGCCGCGATCGCGTCGGGCTTGTTCTTCTCCACCCCGATGATCGCCCGCTCCACGCCCAGGGCCTTCATCATGATCCGCACGCCGAGCTGCACGCGGCCGGGGAACTCGACCATCGTGCGATGATCGGTCGTCAGGTAGGGCTCGCACTCGGCCCCGTTGACGATCAGGGTGTGGACGTCCACGTCCTTCGGCGGCAGGAGCTTCACATGGGTGGGAAAGGCCGCCCCGCCGAGCCCGACGACGCCCGCTTTCTGCACCTCCGTGACCACCCGCTCCGGCTCCAGGCCCTCCCAGCGGGCGACGATCCGGGGGCGCGGGACCTGCGGCGACCAGCGGTCCACGCGCACGACCACGCTCTCGGCCATGCTCCCGTCCGGGTGCGGTCGCAGGCCGATGTCCTGCACCACGCCCGCGGCGGAGGTGTGGATCGGGACGGAGACGAACCCGTCCGCCTCGCCCACCTTGTCCGCCCGCTCGAGGCGGTCTCCCGGCCGCACGAGGGGGAGCGCCGGCTTGCCGGCGTGCTGCCGCAGGGGCAGCACGATCTCGTCCGGGAACGGCATCCGCCGGATGCGGACGTCCCCGGTCAGCGACTTGCGCTCCGGCGGGTGCACCCCGTGCCGGAACGTGTCGCCGCCGAACATCTGCTCGAGCAGGCTCATGCGCGGGCGGTCCTCTCCGCGGGCGAACCCATCAGTTGAACGGGGCGGCGCGCTCGATCCACTTGTCCAGGTCCTTCTCCTTCGGATTCAGCGGCGTCCCGGGGTGAATGATCTCCGCCGTGCAGCGCTCGGCGGCCTGCACCAGCTCCGCGAAGGTGCCCGCCCTCGGGTCCTTGATGTACGCCTGCTTGTTCTCGTCGTAGGCGAACATCTTCTTGTTGATGTTGATGCACTCGTCGCAGGAGGTGCAGCGGGCCGTCTCGATGTACGGCTCCATGACGAGGCCTTCGTCCTCCTCGTCGTCCTCCGCCGCGGGCTCCTGTGCCGTGGCGGCCGGGGCCGAGGCGGAATCCGCCGCCGGCGCTTCCGCCGCCGCCGCGGCCGCTCCGTTCCCGTCGCGCGGCGCCGTGGCCACGGACGGCTCGGAGGACCCGGCCGGGCGGGCTCCGAAGCCCGCCAGCGCGTCCGCCGTGACGGGCTCGAGCCCCGGCTCGGAACGGGCGCGTCCGAGAATCTCCTCCACGGTGAGCCGACCGTCCCCGGCGCGCAGCAGCCCCTCCGCGAGACGCCGCGCGACCGCGGCGGGCAGGGAGGCCTCGATGTCGCGGATCTTGTTCTCGTGCTCGGCCCGCAGCGCGGAGATCCGTGCCTCGAACTCCGCCTCGAGCTCGGTGGCGATAGCCTCGCGGACGCTGGCCGGCACCTCGAGCCCGGCCAGCTCCTTGAGCTGCGACCAGAACAGGAGCCGGTCCTCGGCCAGGGTCACCATCTCCAGCGAGCAGGCGAGACGGTTCAGCTTCCGGCCGTCGCCGAGCGTCCAGATGAACGGCGTCCGACCGGCCCGCTCCGCCGCCTCGAGCTCCAGAAACTCGTGGAACGGCACCTGCACGTCATCATCCCAGTCGTCCCGCGGGATGGGACGGAAGTGCTTCTTGAACCGGCCCTCGGTGGCGGCCCAGTCGGCCGTCGTCACCGGGAGCGCCAGCGTCTGCTCGTTCCCTTCGTCGTCGACGTGCTCCATCTCGTAGCTCGGCCACGTCTCCTCGACGTCGGGGTTGCCGGCCAGGTCGAGGCAGTCCGCGATGGTCGGGCCGGCGTCGGGATCGTACAGGAGGAACGGGAAGGCGCGGCCCTCCAGGGCGAAGCGGGCCGCGTTGGGGGCCCACTCGTCGGCCAGCCCGTGCTCGACCGGGCAGGGCGTGTAGATGTTGAACACGGACGGGCGGTGCGACTTCAGGCCGCGGATCACCCCGCCGATCATGTGCGAGGCCGAGGCCTGCGAGGACTGCAGCACGAAGGCGCCGCGGTGCGCGATCGCGATGAGCGACAGCTCCTTGCGGACCTCCTCCTTGCCGTGCTGCGCCTTGCCGTACGCGGCCATGTCCGACACCTGGCCGGTGAACCCGCTCGTGCAGGCCTGGCCGCCGGTGTTCGAGTAGACCTGCGTGTCGAGCACGATCACCCGGATCGGCTTACCCGAGGCGAGCAGCCGCGACAGGTTCTGGAAGCCGATGTCCAGCATCGCGCCGTCGCCCCCGATCGCCGTGATCGGCGGGCAGAGGTCGAACTCCTCCTTCGTGAACTCCTGCCAGTCCAGGGCCGCGAGCTCCGCCTCGTGCTCGTCCGGGTCGTACGCCCCGTCCACCAGCAGGCGGGCGCGCCGGACGTCCCGGAACGCGTCGGCCATCTTCCGCATGTGCCCCTCGAAGATCCCGATCGCGACGGACGGGGCGTCCTGGAAGAGGTGGTTCACCCACGGGTAGGGGTACGGGTTGTACGGGTACGTGGAGCCCCACACCGACGAGCAGCCCGTGCTGTTGCTGATCCCCAGGTTCGCCCGCCCGCGGCCCCCGGGGCCCTCGACGTACCGCCAGCGCAGGTCTTCCAGGGCCTTCTTCGCGGCGACGAGCCGCTGGAGGCCGGCCCGCTTCTCGTCATCCACCTTGACGGGCGTCTCGCCGGCCGCCGCCGCGGCGAGGTCGAGATCGGCGTCCGCGGCCAGGAGCTCGCGGGCCTGGCGGTCCAGGGCGCCGATCAGGCGCTCCAGCTCTTCGACGAACGCCTCGACCCGCGGCTGCATCAGCGATTCCACCGTCGAGACGATGAGGTGGACGGCGGTCTTCTCGCCGCAGCCCATGCAGGCCCCGTCGCCGCCCGCCATCGTGCGGTAGTTTTCCTTCTTCAGGAGCAGCGACGGCAGGACGCCGATGCCCTCCTCCACGCTGCGGACGTTGATGAAGCGGTCCGGGGTGTCGGGGAGGTTCTCCCACAGCTCCCAGTTGCGCTCCAGCCTCTCCTGCATCTCGTCGGTCTGGCGCACCGTCACCAGGGCCTCGTCCGCGCACACGTCCACGCAGATGTTGCAGCCCTTGCAGGCCTCGGGATTCACCGTGATCGACAGCAGTCCGCCCGCGCCCTTCTCCTTCTTCTCCGGCACCTCGAAGAACGGGACGGTCCTGGCCAGGGGAAACTCGGCGAGGACCGAGTAGACGGCGGCGAACTCGCCGTCCAGCTCCTTCTTCCGCTCGGCGTCCCACGGGAGCTTGTCGACCAGGTTGCCGTAGGCCGTCGACACAGTGTCGGCGAAGGTGGTGAACGGGACGGCCTTCAGGACCTTGCGCGCCTCCCGGGCCAGGTTGCCCGAGACGGACTGGATCCGGTCGAGCGGCCTGCCGTTCCGCGCCGTGCGGATCGCCGCGAGAATCACGTCCTCGACGCTGCTGACCAGGCCGGGAATCGCCGCGTCGGGGCACTGCGTCCAGCACTGGGCGCACCCCGTGCACTTCGCGGCGATGAAGTCGGGCACCTCGAACCGGATGTCCGACATGTCCCGCACCGTGCTCGTAGCCGCCGGAATCGCGCTGATCGCGGCGAACGGGTCGGCGATCACGTCCTGCTCGAGACCGCACAGCGAGCAGACCTGCTCCCAGAAGCGGCCCTGGTTGCCGATCCCGGGGAACTGGTTCGGCTGGTCCAGCAGGGCCGGGATCGTCCCTACGGCCGCCTCGGCCAGGACCTCGCTGCCCTCCGCCTCGTCTGCGAGGGCGGACACCTCGACCATCTCGTCGAAGCCCCGCCGGATCACCCGGACGTTGTCCTCCACGACCCGCTCGCCGAGGTGGCCGAACTTCTTCTCCACCTGCTTGCGGATCCCGTCGAACAGGCGCTCCTCGTCCAGCCCCTCGCGCTCCATCACCGGCGCGGCGCGGAAGAAGGCGCCGAGGAAGGCCGTTCCCTGCATGCGGTAGCGCAGCTCGGGGTCCGAGGCCTCCTCCGTGGCGATGCGGAAGGCATCGAGCCCGAACACGCGGATGTTCCGGTCGCGGATCGCCTGCCGGGCCTGCGGCGGGAAGGAGCGCCACAGCTCCTCGGGGCTCCGCTCGTTCTGGATCACGAACACTCCGCCGTCGGCCATGCCGGCCAGCGGGTCGGAGTTGCGGAACACGTTCGGGTCGGGCGACAGGACGACGTTCACGTGCTTCAGCTCGCCGTTCAGGCGGACCGGCTGGTGCGACAGGATGCCGTAGAACGTCGTCGGCTGGCCCTTCTTCTCGGAGCCGTACTTCGGGTTCGCCTTCACGTGGTAGCCGCACAGCTCGTGCGACGTGAGGACCACGTTCTTGCCCATCGTGATGGCGCCCCAGCCGCCCACCGAGTGGATGCGGATCGAGATCGCGTCATCCGGCAGCAGGTTGACCTGCTCCCGCGGGACGAGGGCGTGCTCGGCCAGGTCGGGGTACTCGTCGAGCAGCTTCTCCTGCCAGATCTCCAGCTTCGGCAGGTGCGTTCCCTGGCGCACGAAGTCGATGCCGAGGTAGTAGAAGCGCCGCCCCTTGCCGTCGGGGAGCATGTTCTCCACCGCCAGCAGCAGGTCGGCCGGCTGGAGGTCGCGGCTGCCGAACCCGTAACCGGCCGAGTAGAAGTCGGGGACCTCGTCGGGCCGGATCGCCGGCAGTCCGGCGTGCGGGAGGACGCCGTCGCGGGCGCGCCCGTTCTCGGCCGCCTTCGCCAGGGCGGCCCGGATCTCCCGCAGCAGGGGGTTGTCGACCGCGAGCGGCTGGTCGGTGCGCTCGAGGACGGTGACGCCCTTGCGGCCGCGCAGCAGGTGGGCGATCCGGTCGGCCGGGAACGGCCGGAACATCGTCACGTCGAGGACGCCCACGCGCTGGCCCCGCTCCTCGCGCAGCCAGTCGGCCACCGCCTCGGCGTTGGCCACCACCGAGCCCTGCCCGGCGAGGACCCATTCCGCGTCCTCGAGCCGGTAGCCCTGCGCCCGCTCGTACCGGCGGCCCGTGAGCTCGAAGAACTCGCGCATCGCGAGGTCGGTCAGCTCGGCGACGTGATCGAAGTAGAAGGGGCGCTGCGCCGCCACGCCCTGCATGTAGCTGTCCTGGTTCTGCACCGACCCGAGCAGGGCCGGGTAGTCGAGGTCGAACATCTCCGGGATGCGGCGGCGCGTGTCGCCGAACGTCAGCCTCTGGCCGGGGGTGGGCGACTCGATGACGTCGGACGGATCGCCCAGGTACTCCTTGATCAGCTCGCGCTCGGGCAGGAGCAGCGTCTCGATCACGTGGCTCGTGAGGAAGCCGTCCTGCGCCACCAGCCCCGGGTTCAGGGCCAGCTCGGCGATCCGGTGCGCGATGAGGTTCAGGTCGGCGATTCCCTGCACGTCCTTGGCGAACAGCTGGAAGAAGCCCGTGTCGTCCACCGCGTGGTAGTCGTCGTGGCCCGCGTGGACGTTCAGCGCGTGCTTGGTCATGGCGCGCGCCGCGACGTTCAGGATGTACGTGAGGCGCTTGCCCACCGCGGCGTACAGGGACTCGTGCATGTACGCGATGCCCTGGCCGCTCGAGAAGTTCGTGGCCCGCAGGCCGGTCATGCTCATGCCGGCCGTGACGCCGGCCGCCGCGTGCTCGCCCTCCGGCTCGAAGAACAGCAGGCGCCGTCCGTTCACGTTCGTCCGGCCCGCGGCCTTGGCGGCGGCCCACCCCTCGCCCATCTGCGTGGACGGAGTGATCGGGTAGGCGCCGGCGGCCTCGCTCGCCGCCACCTCCATCTCCACCACCGCCGTGCTGCCGTCCATCGCGATCCGTCGGCCCGGATAGCGCACCTGGGTCTCCGGCGTGTCGTTCGTCCGTCGCTTGATCATGACCTCTCACTCCCTGCGAGAACGGGTTCCGGCCGCAGATCCTGCGCTCCCTCCACCCACCGGATCGCTCCGGTCGGGCAGCGGTCGGTCGCGGCCGGGGTGGCCCGGTCGATCCTGTCGTAGTCCACGACGGCGAGGCCCTGCCGCATCGAGACGACCTCCGGCGCGTCGGCGGCGCAGCGCCCGCAGGCGTTGCACGCGACGGCGCACAGGTCGGTCGCGGCCTCTCCCTCGAGGAGATTCCGGCACTGCACGATCAGCTTGTGGTCCAGCGGAAGGAGGACGAACAGGTCGAGCGGGCACGCCTCGACGCAGTCGCCACAGGCCGTGCACTTCTCGACGTCGACCTCGGGAAGGTCGACTTCGTTCATCCGGAGGGCGTCGAAGTCGCAGGAGACGACGCAGTCGGCCATGCCCACGCAGCCCCAGGGGCAGGCCTTGCCGCCGCCGCTCACGGCGACGGCCGCGGCGCAGCTCTCGATTCCGTCGTACACGGCCTTCATCGGCGCCACGTGCGAGCCGCCGGCGCACAGGAGCCGCGCCACGCGGCGATCGGCATCGCCCGCGTCCACTCCCAGGAGGTCCGCCACGTCTTCGATCTCGGCCTCGCCCATCACGGTGCACCCGGCGGGCGCCACGGCCCCCTCGACGGCGGCCTCGGCGAACGCCCGGCACCCGGCGTATCCGCAGGCGCCGCAGTTGGCGCCCGGCAGGATCTCGGTGACCGCGTTGATGCGCGGGTCTTCCCAGACGCGCAGCTTCCGGTTCGCCAGTGCGATCAGGGCGCCGAACGACAGGCCGACGCCGCCCAGGATCGCCACCGAGCCGAGGATCGTCTCCGGCGTCATGAGGCCGCCGCGCCGCCCTGGCGAAGGATCCAGGCCGCCAGCAGGTCCGCGTCCGTGGCGGGACCCGCCGCGGCGCCATCGCCCGCTGCGTCCGCCGCGCCCGCGCCGCCGCCCGGTGCCGCGAGGGCCCTCAGCAGGCGCAGGTCGTCGACCTGGCGCCAGACGCTGATCGACCCGAGCGCCCGCTTCGGCTCCCGCTCGGGGAGGGACGAGACGGTCAGCCGCAGTCCCCGGGCCCCGTCTCCGGCCGGCCGGTGCGCGAACTCCGCGCCACCCGGCACGATGGCGACGACGGCCGGACCCTCCGCGTCGGCGAGCGCGCCGAGCCCCTGCGCGTCCGCGCACTGGAGCACGTGGACGCCGGGCGACACGCAGCGCGCCAGCGCCGCCGGAGGTGCCTCTCCGTCCACGACGAGCACCAGCTTCTGCACCCCGTCCAGGAGGTCGGAGAGGCCCGCGGGCCGGAGGTCCGACCCGCGGAGCGACACGACCAGCGGGGGCGCCGTGTCGCGCTCGCGCCGGCTCCACGCCTCGGGCGGGAAGCGGTCGAGCCACTCGCGATGGTCGTCCGCCCGGAAGCGGCCCGTGCGGGCGAGTTCGGCGCAGCGAGCCGCGCCGAAGGCCCGCCCGGCCTCGGCCAGGGCGTCACGGACCGCCTCGACGAGCCGGCCGCCCTCGGGAAGGCGCGCGACGAACAGGTCGTCGCCCTGGTCCAGGAGGCCGGACAGCACCTCCACGGCACGCTCGATGACGGTCCGCCCGTCCGGGTCGAGCGTGTCGCCGGGCGCCAGCAGCGAGGCGAAGCGAGCGGGGTCGATCCGCCCGGCGGCGAACGGCCCGAGCTCCGCTCCGGTGCGGCGGAGCGTGCCATCGGGGTCGGACTCGCGGGTGACGAGCGAGCCGCGCAGCTGGTCCACCGTCCGGACGAGCGCGTTGCGGAAGTCCTCCCGGGCGCCGGCGACGGCGCCCAGGGCCGATCGGATCGTCTCTTCAGACGGCATAGGTGTCGAGTTCCTGGTTCAGGAGGCGGATCTTCTCCTCCGCCGTGTATCCCGGCAGGTGCCGGGTCTCCTCGTAGCGCGGCCGCCGCTCGTCGCGGAAGAAGACGCCGACGCGGATCGCCGACTCGTCCTCCGCGAGGCGCCGCGCCTCGTCGAGGTTCCCGGGATCGTGGCGCCGCACGTTCTCGTAGATCGGGTGGAGATCCGGCACCTCCACCCCGTCGGGGTGCTCGAGCATCTCGATCATCGCGGGGTTCCGGACCGCGTCCTGGAACAGGTCGCCCATGTAGGCCGGGCAGCGCTGCAGGATCCGCACGAAGGCGAACCCGCGGTGCCGGTACGCCGCGTGGATCGTGGCCGCCAGGTGCGCCGGCATCCATTCCGCCGTCTGTGCCACGAACGACGCGTTGGTGATTCCCAGCGTCGCCTCGATCGGGTTCAGGGCCGGCAGCCAGCTGCCCTCGGGCTGCGTGTTGCTCCGGTAGCCCTGCGGGGTGGTGGGCGACGTCTGCATCTTGGTGAGCCCGTAGATGTTGTTGTCCAGCATCAGGGCCACCATGTCCACGTTGTAGCGGGTCGCGTGGATCCAGTGCGCGGCGCCGATCGACGTGCAGTCGCCGTCTCCCATCACCACGAACACGTGCAGGTCGGGCCGGTGCAGCTTCACGCCGGTGGCCACGGGAAGGGCCCGGCCGTGGATGCCGTGGAACCCGTACGCGTTCAGGTAGTGGGGAAACCGGCTCGAGCAGCCGATGCCCGACACGAACACCGTCTCCTCGGGCTTGAGCTGCTCGGCGGACAGGAGCTTCTGCACCGCCGTGAGCACCGAGTGGTCGCCACACCCGGCGCACCAGCGGGGCAGCGCGCCCTCGTAGTCGCCGAGCGCGTACTCGAACTCGTCGTCCTCGACCGGAAGCAGGAGCGAACAGCTGTGCGGACTCATGCGGCGCCCTCCCCGGGCATGTGCGAGCGGATCGCGTCGTGGATGGCGCCGGGCCGGAGCGGCTCGCCGAGGACGCGGGTCCAGCAGTCCACGTCCACCAGCGTCGTCGCCCGGAGCAGCCACGCGAGCTGCCCGTGGCGCCGGTTCTCGTCGGTGACGAAGGGGTCGTCCGCTTCGTCGCTGTAGTTGATCTCGACCGTCATCACCTTGCGGAACTTCCCGAAGATCTCACGAAGACCCGGCTCCAGGGGCGACAGGAAGCGCAGGTGCAGGGAGGAGACGGACAGTCCCTCCTCCCGGGCGCGCTCCACGGCTTCCTCGATCGCTCCCTTCGTGGAACCCCAGCCGACCACCAGCAGGTCCCCGCGTTCCGGTCCGTTCACCTCGGGCGGCCGGAACGTGCTCTGCAGGACCGCGAGCTTGCGGCTGCGCATCGCCGAGGCCCGCTGGTTGATCTCGGCGTCGTAGGCGACGTGGCTCTCCTCGTCGTGCGCGAGGCCTGTGACCGTGTGCATCCCGCCGGGCTGGCCCGGGATGAACCGCCGCGACAGGCCCGTGTCGGGGTCCCAGTCGTAGGGCTTCATCCCGTCCGGGGGGGCCGACAGGTCGGGCGGAGAGCCCATCCACGCCGGGTCGAGCTCGGGGCGGCGGAACGGCTGCACCCCCGTCGCGAGGTTCGTGTCGGAGAGCACGATCACCACCGTGCGGAACGTCTCCGCGATCCGGCGGGCCGTGATGATGGCGTGGAAGCACTCCTCGATCGTGGCCGGGGCGAGGACCACGTGCGGCGCGTCGCCCGGCTGGCCGAACACGGCGGCGAGCAGGTCGGACTGCTCGACCTTGGTCGGAAGGCCGGTGGACGGGCCGCCCCGCTGCACGTCGACCACCACGAGGGGGATCTCCGACATCACCGCGAGGCCCAGGAACTCCGTCTTCAGCGCGAGCCCGGGACCGGAGGTGATCGTGAACGCGACCCGGCCCGCGTAGCTGGCGCCGATCGCCACGCCGGCCGCGGCGATCTCGTCCTCGGCCTGGTGGATGATCCCGCCGTAGCGGTGGAACATCTCGCCGAGCTGGTGCGACACCGAGGTGGCCGGCGTGATCGGGTACATCGCGGCGAGCTCCATGCCCGCCGCCACGGCCCCGTAGGCGGCCGCCTGGTTGCCGTTCATCACGATCATGTTCCCGGCATCCAGCTCCCGGGGCACGTCGATCCGCACGTCGAGATTCTCGCCCGCCCAGGCGTATCCGAGCTCGAGGAGCTTCACGTTCTTCTCGTACACCTCCTCGGACTTCTTCCGGAAGGCGTGGGCGATCTGGTCGCGCGTCAGGTCGATGTCGCGGTCGAAGATCCGGCACAGGAGCCCGAGGGCGAACATGTTCTTGCCCCGCCGGGCGCTCTCCACCACGGTGAGGCACTGCTCTTCCATCGGGACCTCGATGATCCGGTAGTTCCGGGTCCCGAGCTCCTCCATGGCCTCCGCCCACTCGGCGCGGATGTCCTCGTCGCGGTGGTCCTTCCACATGCTCTCGACGAGGAGGATCGCGTCGTCCTCCAGGGCGTCCAGCCGGTGCCGCGCCAGCAGCACCTGCTCGTTGAACGCCACGCAGACGTTGGTACGGTCTCCCCAGTTCGTCACCTCACCGGCGCCGAGGCGGATCCGGTTGCCGCTCGCACCGGCCGGGATGCGCGGCGGCGGCTGGATCTCGGCCGGGATGATCTCCACGGTCCAGACACCGTTGCCCATCTTCGCGCTCACGGCCCCGAAGATCTGGCCGCACTTCTGCGCGCCTTCTCCCGAGTCCGAGACCACCTCCACGGTATGCCGGCGGATCCGGAGCACCTTCGCGCCGTCCGGCGCGGGCCCTGTCGTGGTCGTGTCGTCCGCCACCGGGGAATTCGTCGTCATGTGTCCTTCCTGAATGTCGGTTCGCCGCCGGGCCCGCCCTCCGGCGTCCGGCGGATCCCGCTCCCGCGGGTACGGCCGACGGGAGTCCACCGGGTCCGTGCATCTTCTGTGCCGGAACGGCCCGAAACGGGATATGTTTGTAAATTGTTGTTCATCATATGTTTACTGCGTCCAGGAGGGCTTCCGCGGGAGGTGCGTGCCGGCTGCGGGACGAAATGTCCCAGGCGGCTCCGCGGGCCATGGCGACACCGTGCGGGGTCGGCTCCGTCCCCCCCACGGAGTTGCGTGCGCCCGGCGGCCATCGGGCCGCGCGCCGGCCCGCTGGGACAGATTGTCCGATCGGTTCGCGGGTGGCTCACCCGACGGGCGGCGGGTCCAGCGTGCCGATGAAGGGGAGGGCGCGGTGCCGGTCATCGTAGTCGAGACCGTAGCCGACGACCCACTCGTCCGGGATGTCGAACCCCACGTAGTCGGCGTCGATGGCGTTGCCCCGGCGCGGCTTGCGCACCAGCACGCAGCTGCGCAGCGACGCGGGGCGCCGGGCCGCGAACAGGCGCAGGAGGTAGGCGAGAGTGGCGCCGGAGTCGAGGATGTCCTCCACGATCACCACGTGCCGTCCCTCGACCGGGACGCGGGAGTCCATGATCAGCCGGACGCCCCCGGAGGCCGTCCCCGACTGGTAGCTGGACAGGGCGATGAAGTCCACCCGGCAGGGAATCCGGAGCGTCCGGGACAGGTCGGCCAGGAACATGTAGGCGCCGCGCAGGACGCCGAGCAGCAGCACCTCGCCGGCCCCCGCGTGGTCGCGCTCGATCGCGCGGGCGATCTCCTCGACGCGCGAGCGGATCGCCTCCTCCGGGATGAGCGGGCGGATCGTCTCGGTGTCCATCGCGTCGCGCCCGCCCTCCCGCGTCAGAGCCGCAGCCCGAGGCCTATGGACGAGACGAGGTCGTGCTGGGTGCGCGTCTCGGGGAAACTGTCCGTGTCGTAGCTGGAGATGAAGTCGCGGATGTCGAGACGCAGGTGCCACGGTCCGCCCAGCAGCATGTGCCCGCCGATCCCGATCACGCCCGCCGCGCTCGTGCTGCTCTCGACCGAGAACTCCGGCAAGTTCTCCGTGGCGGCGACCGACCCCGATCCCACGTGGACGAGCCCGCCGCCAGCCAGTACGTACGGCCGCAGGATGCGCGCCGGACCGCGGATCTCGGGCCGGTACATCAGGGTCGCCACGCCGTACCACATGTCGACCTTGCCCAGGTCGGCCACCGCCGGGAAGGTACCCGGCCCGCCGATGATCTGGACGGTGAGGTCCGGCTGCACGTACCCGCCGAACAGCCCGATGCCGATGCCGCTTCGCAGCCACCAGTCGACGCCGACCGAGCCGGAGATCTTGGTCCCGAGCTCTGCGGTCAGCGTGTCTCCCAGCCGGGCCAGGTTGGCCAGCGGTGAGAAGACACCCGCGTACGCGGTGAACTCGAGACCGCCGGCCGGCGCGTCGGAGGGGTGGCGGGTCTCGCCGGCCAGCGGGGACTGCTGCGCCGTCGCCGGGCCAGCGGCCGCGACGAGGAGCAGGACCGCTGCGGCCGCCCGGAGGAGTCGGGTGCGGTCGGGGGCCGGACGGGTGCGTCGGAATCTGTTCATGCCAGTCGTCTCTCTCGCTCGATTCAGCGTGCGCGCGTCTGCGTGGCCGGGATCCACCGCCGCGGCGGACCCCGCGCCGCCCGGCCCGTCCGTTCGCGCGACCGCCACCGGAAGTTTCAACGCGGCGTCCCGGTCCGAAAGGCCCGGCGTCCGGCGCCGCGGTCGTCCAGGTGCTCAGGTGCTCGGGTGCTCGGGTGCTCGGGTGCTCGGGTGCTCGGGTGCTTCCGTGTGAACACGGGGAAGGGCCTCCGCGTTGCGCCCGACCCGGCGGGAACGCCGCCCGGCGGGAACGCGTCGCGGTCCGAACGGTAGCAGGAAGACGCGGAAGCACGGAGGGAGAAGGGGTCGCGCGTCGGGGGCTCAGCGTCCGGCGCGAGGAAAGTCCGGGCTCCGCAGGGCACGGCGCCGGGTAACGCCCGGGCGTCGCGAGGCGACGGAAAGTGTCACAGAGAACAGACCGCCGATGGCGGCTTCGGCCGCACAGGCAAGGGTGAAACGGTGGGGTAAGAGCCCACCGCGCGGTCCGGCGACGGACGCGGCACGACAAACCCCGCCGGGAGCAAGGCCGAGCAGGAGCGAGCGGTGGCCCGCCGCGTTCGAGCTCCGGGTAGGCCGCACCAGGCGTCGGGAAACCGGCGTCGCAGAGAGATGACCCCGCGGGCCTTCGGGCCCGTCACAGAACCCGGCTTATCTCCCTCCGCGCCCCGCCATCTCAGAATTCCATCCCATCCGGCTCGCCGGCATCTGCCCGGAACCGTACGCGGCGGGTGGGCACGGGGACCCGCACCCGGCCCGCGGCGCCGCCGGTGAGATGCACCGGGACCGGGGCCGGCGGCATGGCGCGCGCCGGGAGGTCGCCCGGCGGCACGAGGATCTCGTACGTGCCGGGGCGGAGCGAGCGGACCGTGAAACGGCCGGCGGCGTCCGTGCGGAACGACCACGCGGCCCCGGGCTCGTTCACCAGCAGGACCGGGACGTCGACGGCCAAGGGCTCCCCGGGGTCCAGCCGTCCGTCTCCGTCCTCGTCCAGGAACAGCTCGACCACCAGCGACGCCGCCACGGCGATCGGTACGCCCACGTGCGCGGAGGCGGGACGGAGCGGGGCCTCGGGCGCCAGCTGGCCCGCGGCGAGCGACGCGGCGTCCACCGTGATCCCGGACCGCCCGCCGGGCGTGTGGAAGCGGAACCGGCCCAGCGAGTCGGTGACGGTCTCCTCGACGCCGGACCGCAGGTGGACGTCGGGGGCGAGGGGCTCGTCCGCCGTGCGTGCGCCGTCCCCGTCGAGGTCGAGGAAGGCGACCCCCGACAGGGGCTCGGGGGCCGCGATCGGCACGGCGAGGGAGAGCCGCCGCCGCACGCCCAGGGATACGGCCCAGTCGCGCCCCCCCTGCGCGGCCGACGAGTACGATTCCACCCCCGCGAACACGGCCGTGCCCGGCAGCGCGTCGACCTCCGCCGCCACCTGCACGGTGGGTGACGCCTCGTCGTCCGGCCCGTCGCCGAGCGGCGCGGTCAGGTTGGCGGACAGCCGCGCCAGCCGTCCCGTGCGCAGACCGGCCCCGAACTCGATGGCGGCGGCGCTCGGCTGTCCAGGACGCTCGTCCCGGCGGACCGCGGCCCGCACCCAGCCGTCCCGGTGGTTCCACAGGCCGCCCACCCGCATGCGTCGCAGCGGCTCCTCGACTTCGCGGCGAGTGGCCCGGCCCAGCTCGGCCGAGCCATCGAGGAACACGGGCCCGAGCGGCAGGGCGAGTCCGGCGAACGCCGTTCGCTCGCGGGCATCGACCTCGTCCGGCCGGCCGCCCCGGTTCGTCCGGGTGCGGCCGAGAAGGTCGAGGCTCGCCCGCCCGAACAGGAAGCGGACGCCGCCGTCCGCGCCGGAACGGCGGCGATCCTCTCCGGCGGCCAGCGACGGGTCCGACTCGAGATAGCCCGAGGCGAGGCCGGCGATACCCGGCAGGAGCGGGACGACCGCGCTGCCGTGCAGCCGGCGGCCCGGCACGTCGCCGGTCCGGGCCACGGCCGGCACCGTCCGCGCGTGCAGGTCGAGCGAGCCCGACCCCTGCCGCAGCGAATAGCGAAGGTCCGCGGCCGGACCGGAGCGGACCCGGCCGGTCGCCGCGTCACGCAGCCGCATCCACCCCGCCTCCAGGGCCGCGACGTGGCCCGTTCCGGACCGCCACTCCGCCGTGGCGAGCCCCACGGTCACTCCGGTCCCGGCCTCAGGTGCGAACCGGCTTCCCTGTTCGACGTCCTCGACCCGGAGACCCAGCCGGGCGCCGGGCAGGTCGCGCGCCACCCGGAGGATGCCGAGGTGGCCCGGAACGCCCGCTCCCCCCCGCCGTGGCGCGGCCACGACGACCTCGGAGCTCCAGCCGGACACGTCGGCCTGCAGCCGTCCGCCCACGGCCTGCCGCGTGGACCCGAGGAGCGCGGAGGTGGCCGCGGCCATCTCCCCGCCCAGCGCCTCCAGTCCATCGCGGCGCACGGCGACGAACGCACGCGGCCCGAACGGCTCCGGGCCGAACGCGAAGCTGGAGCCCCCCGCTGGCAGGCGACGGAAGGCGAACTCGACCTCGGTGCCGGCCGCCACCTCTCCGCGGCCGGCGAGCGAGGCGAGGAGGTCGCCCGACGCTCCGCCGGGGATGCCGTCGCGGAACGTGTTGCCGAGGAAGAGCGTGGCGGGGACGTGCACGAGGCCGGAGAACAGGCCCCGGGGCTCGACGACCACGAGGCTCGCCGTCGCCCCGGCGGACGGCTCGTCCTCCGCGGACACCCGGACGCGCAGCCGCCGGCCGGGTTCCGCGTCGCGCGCCACGCGGAACCGGATGTCGGTCGTCGCGGAATCTCCCGGCGCGAGGACGAGGACCGGGGCCGCGGCGTCGGTCGCGAGCTGCCGAGGCGCGTCGGCGACGAGCCCGACGGTGTCGGGGGCGTTTCCCGCGTTGCGGACGCGCACGGTGACGCGGGCCGTCCGCCCGCGGGGCGCCGTCCCGTCGCCCGGGACCGCCTCGATCCGGAGCCTGCGCAGACGCGGCACGAACGTCGCCACGTCGAGCGTGTCCGCGACGCCGCCCGGCGCCGTCACCTGCACCCGCGCCACCACCCGCTCGCCGGCCGGCAGGTCGGCCGGGAACGAGAGCGTGACGGGGAGGATCCGCTCGTCTCCCGCCTCCCAGGCGAACTGGCCCTGCACGGGCCCGGCGGGCCGGACGCGAGCCGCGGGGAAGATCTCGTAGGAGATCGAGGCGGCCGCGTCCGCGAGGGGCGCGACGGCCGAGCCGGCCAGGGGCACGCCCACGGTCACCACGCGAGTCTCCCCGGGCTCGTGCGTCACCTGTGCGGTGGCCGGCGCGGCCGCGGCGAGGAGCAGGCCCGGCAGGAGCGCCCCCGGCGCCGGAAGCCGCCGCGCGATGCTCACCGTCCCGCGACCGCGAAGCGCAGCCGGGCCTCGTAGGCGCCCGGCGCATCGGTCTCGAACCGCAGGAGGGACCGGAAGCGGAGGACGACCTGCGTGTTGCCTCCGCCGGACGTGACGAGGCGGTCTGCGGTGTCGACCGATGTCCAGCCCGCGTCCCCCTCCACCTGCCACTGGAGGTCCGCCAGCGGCTTGCCTCCCCCGAAGTCGGGCGACACGCCGGCGAGGCAGAGATCCCACGGCCTGGACGGCCCGCCCCGCGCCGTCACGCGCACCCGGACGGGGTCGGAGAACACGAAGCCGGACCGGAAGTCGGCCACGCCGGGCGGCCGGAACTCGATCGGGTCGGTCAGGACCCGCACCCGCGGGCGGTCCGAGCCCCCCGCGCAGGCGCCCTGCGCGGCCGCGTCGGCCGCGAGGCCGAGCAGCAGGACGAGGGCGAAGCACGCGGGGCGCATGGCGGGCGGAGTGCCCCGGGTCAGGGAACGCGGAACGGAAACTGGGCGCCCGCCAGGTACTCGCCGCCGAAGTCCAGCACCGGAACGGCCAGGTACCGGCCTGGCGCGAGCCCCGCGGGGAGCTCCACCTCGACGCGCCGGGCGCTCTCGGGGAGGACCGTGAAGCCGCGGACCTGGGACGTGGCGACGAGTCCGCCCCGGAAGTCACGTACCTCCACGCTCCCGGAGGGCCGGGCCGGGGCGTCACCGGGGTTCCGGTACCGGAAGGACAGCGACCGTGCCTCGCCGGTGTCGGACACCTCGCCCGCGGCGATCTCGCCGCCGGGCGCCGCGCCGGGCGGCACGGCGAACACCTTCACGCCGATCCGCTGCCGGATCAGCACCCCGCTCCCGGAGGGGGCCGGGTGCTCGACGAACAGCAGGAACCAGCAGCTCCGGTCGGCCGGCGCGCCGGCGACGTGGAAGCGGATCTGTTCGGATGCGCCCGCCGGGATGGACGCCGCCTCGGGGGTCACCCGGATGTCCGGGCCGCAGCCGCGCGGGTCCGATCCGGCGGGCAGGAACGCGTGGCGGCCGTCCTCCGACTGCGTGAAGTCGGCCACCGTGAGCCGGACGGCGAGGGACCGGTCCCCCTCGTTGCGCACGTGCACGGCGCCCGCGGCCGTGCGCGCGACCGTGTCCGTGACGACCGGGAGGA
>JAVVDU010000007.1:35196-82788 GCA_032251515.1 Gemmatimonadota bacterium | reverse complement strand
CGCTCCGGCCCGCCAAGGACGCCGAGGAGATCCGCCGGCTCCGCCGCGCCGCCGCGCTCAGCGCCGCCGGCGCCGCGGCGGCGATGGAGGCGGTGCGGCCCGGAATGCGCGAGGACTCGTTGCAGGCGGTCGTGGAGCGGACCTTCGCGGCGGGCGGCGCCGGGGGCACGAGCTTTCCGAGCATCATCGCGTCGGGCGCGAACGCGCTGGAGCTCCACTACAGCCGTAACGACTCGACGATGGAAGCCGGCGAGCTCGTCCTCGTGGACGTGGGGGCCGAGTACGCCGGGTACGCCGGCGACGTGACCCGCACGTTCCCCGTGTCGGGGCGGTTCACCGACCGCCAGCGAGCCCTGTACGAGCTGGTGCTCGAGACCCAGCGCGCCGCGATCGCCGCCGTGCGTCCCGGGGTCACGATCGAGGACCTGAACCGAATCGCCCGCGCGCGCATGGCCGCGGCGTCGGGCGACCTGTGCGGCGAGGGCACCTGCGTCCCGTTCTTCGTGCACGGCCTGTCGCACCACCTCGGCCTCGACGTGCACGATCCCGCGCCGCGCGGCTTCCCCCTCGCCCCCGGCATGGTGATCACCATCGAGCCCGGCCTCTACCTCCCCGACGAGGGGATCGGCATCCGGATCGAGGATGACGTCCTGGTGACGGAGGAGGGACGCGAGGTGCTCACGACGGCGGCGCCGAAGGACCCGGAGGCGGTGGAGGCGCGGGTGGGGAGCGGGTGATCCCTCCCGGTCGACCACGCCGCGCACGCTCGATTCAACGGACGGGCGGCACCGGCCCGTAATCCGCACAGGGCAGCGCGGGAGTCTCTATTCGTACAGGTGTACAATTACAGAGTGCCGGCGCATACCTGCCATCTGCGCCATCCCGCAGCCATCCCGCCGCTTGACTTGCCTGCCCGCGCCATATTTACCTGGCGCGCACCTCTCGAGGTTCACGCCCCCGCGGAGATACCGGATGAGACGCCGTCTGCCCGCCATCGACTGGATGCGGGGTATCGTGATGATCCTGATGGCGACGGACCACGCGTCCAGCGCCTTCAACTCGGGGCGACTGGTCACGGATTCGGCCCTGATGTACGCGGCGGGCATGCCCCTGCCGCCGGTCCAGTTCTTCCACCGCTGGCTGAGCCATCTCTGCGCCCCGACCTTCTTGTTCCTCGCGGGTACGGCCCTCGCGCTCAGCATCGAGAGGAAGGCGGCGCGCGGCGACAGCGGGAGGACGATCGACCGCGACATGCTGGTCCGCGGGCTGATCATCCTCTCCGTGGACCTGTTCATCATCAACCTGTTCTGGTTCCCCGGCGCGATCCTGCTGCAGGTGATGTACGCGATCGGACTGGCGATGGTCATGATGATCCCGCTGCGCCGCCTGCCGAGTCCCGTGCTCCTGGCGGCCGGGGCAGCCCTCCTGTTCGCCGCGGAGCGGTTCCTGCCCGACGGTCTCGCGGTGCCCGGCGACCCCGCGTCCGCGCTCGCCGCGCTCGCCTTCGGTGCCGGGATGTTCGACACGAGCCTCGAGGCGCTCGGCCCTTGGGCCGCCCTCGGGTTTCCGGACAAGGTCCTGTCCGCCTACCCTCTGTTCCCGTGGCTCGCGATGATGATGTTCGGCTGGGTCTTCGGCCGCTGGCTGCTGGCCTGCCGGGAGGCGCCGGACGCGGAGGCGCGCAGTGCGCGGTTGCTGGCTTGGACGGGATTGGGAGCCCTCGGCGTGTTCGGCGTGATCCGCGGGTTCAACACCTTCGGAAACCAGCGGCTCTACCGGCTGGACGACTCGTGGATCCAGTGGCTGCACGTCAGCAAGTACCCGCCGAGCGTCGCCTTCACGGCGCTCGAGCTGGGTCTGATGTGCCTGATCCTCGCCGGCCTGTTCCTGCTCCAGCGCCGCCAGGGCGAGTCCGTGAACCGCGACAATCCCGTGCTCGTCTTCGGGCAGACGGCCTTCTTCTTCTACGTCCTCCACATCGTCTTCTTCGAGGTCACGGCCCGCCTGCTCTGGCTGCACGCGCAGGCGGGGCTGGCCGTTTCCACCGTCGCCATGACGGTGGGACTCGTCGTGCTCTATCCCGTGTGCCGCTGGTACCGCGGCGTCAAGGCGAGGCACGCGGGGACGGTGCTGCGGTACTTGTAGCGCCGGAGCCGTCCGCCGCCTTCGGGCACAATGCGCGGAGGCGGCAGGATGGCGGCGATGGCGGGCAGGCGCCGGCACCCTGTACTCGTACACCTGTACATATAGAGGCTCCGGCGCTGCCATATGCGGGGTTCGGGCCGGTGTCGCCCGGTCACAATTGAAGCAAGCGTGCGTGGGCTGGTCACCCGAAAGCGAACGCCCTCCACCCCAAAGCGAACGCCCTCCACCTCCCTGACCCTGACCGCCCCCCGCTTCCTACCCCTCCGGCGCCAGCACCAGCGCCCCCAGCGGCGGCAGCGTCAGCTCCACCGACCACGACTGCCCGTGCCACGGCACCTCCTCCGCCTCCACCGTGCGCCGCGTGGCGTAGCCGCTGCCGCCGAACTCCGGCGCGTCCGTGTTCAGCCGCTCGGTCCACCGTCCGTCGCCCGGCACGCCGATCCGGTACCGGTCGCGCGGTGCGGGGGTGAGGTTCAGGACCACGGCGACGCGGTGCTCGCCGTCGAACCGCAGGTAGGAGAGGACGCCGTTGTCCCGGTCGCCGGGCTCGATCCAGGCGTATCCCCCGGGCTCGTGGTCGCGTCGCCACAGGGGCGGCAGGGATCTGTAAGCCGCGCCGAGCGCCTCCACGAACCGCAGGTGGGCGGCCCGCTGCGGGTCCACGTCGGGCAGGTGCCAGGGCAGGCTGCGGTCGTGGTCCCACTCCTCGTACGGGGCGAGCTCGCTGCCCATGAACAGGAGGGGTTTACCGGGGCGGGTGAACTGGTAGGCCAGCAGGAGGCGCAGATTCGCGAACCGCTGCCACTCGTCGCCGGGCATCTTCCCCAGCAGGGAGCGCTTGCCGTGCACGACCTCATCGTGCGACAGCGGCATGATGAAGCGCTCGGAGTACTCGTAGATCATCGCGAAGGTGAGTTCGTCGTGGTGCCAGCGCCGGTGCACGGGATCGCGCGAGAAATACTCCAGCGTGTCGTGCATCCAGCCCATGTTCCACTTGAACGCGAACCCGAGCCCGCCCTCCGAGACGGGGCGTGACACGCCGCCCCAGGCGGTGGATTCCTCGGCCGCCGTGAAGGCGCCGGGCGCCTCGCGGGCGATCGTCTCGTTCAGGTCGCGCAGGAACTGCACGGCGTCCAGGTTCTCGCGGCCGCCGTACGCGTTCGGCACCCACTCGCCGACGCGCCGGCTGTAATCGAGGTAGAGCATCGAGGCGACGGCGTCGACGCGCAGGCCGTCGACGTGCAACTCGCGGAGCCAGTACAGGGCGTTCGCGATGAGGAAGTTCCGCACCTCGGCGCGCCCGTAGTTGAAGATCAGGGTGCCCCAGTCGGGGTGCTCGCCGAGGCGCGGGTCCTCGTGCTCGTACAGCGCGGTGCCGTCGAAGCGCCGCAGGGCGAAGTCGTCGCGCGGGAAGTGGGCGGGGACCCAGTCCACGATCACGCCCACGCCGTTCCGGTGGCAGTGGTCCACGAAGAAGCGGAAGTCGTCGGGCGTCCCGTGGCGGGAGGTCGGGGCGTAGTAGCCGGACACCTGGTAGCCCCACGAGCCGCTGAACGGATGCTCGGCGACGGGCAGCAGCTCGATCCAGTCGAACCCCAGCCGCTTCACGTGCTCGACGAGCCGGGGCGCGATCTCCCGGTAGGTCAGCGGCCGGTCGCCCTCCTCGGGCACGCGGGCCCACGAGCCGAGGTGGACCTCGTAGATCGCCATCGGCTCGCGGTGCAGGTCGCGCCCGGGACGCGCCTCCATCCACTCCGCGTCGCCCCACTCGTGCCCGGGGGCGTGCACGCGGGACGCGGTGCCCGGCGGGACGTCCATCCAGAGGGCGAAGGGGTCGGTCTTGAGGCGCAGCGACCCGTCCGGTGTCAGAATCTCGTACTTGTAGTGGTCGCCCTTCCCGACGCCGGGCACGAACAGCTCCCACACGCCCGACGAGCCCATCTGGCGCATCGGGAGCCGGCGCCCGTCCCAATCGCAGAAGTCGCCCACGACGCTGACGCGCCGTGCGTTCGGCGCCCACACGGAGAACGCGACGCCGGCGACGCCGTCCATCTCGCGCGGCCGCGCGCCGAGGACCTCCCACAGGCGCCGGTGCGTGCCCTCGTTGAACAGGTGCAGGTCGACGTCGCCGAGCGTGGGCAGGAAGCGGTACGGGTCTTCGCGCTCGTACGTCGCCCCGTCGGGGAACGCGAAACGGAGGCGGTAGCGGAGCGGCAACCCGGCCCCGGGCAGGAAGGCGGCGAACAGGCCGGCGGAGGCGTCGCCGGAAGATGAGGAGGAGGCGCCGGCGCCGTGCGGCCGCATCGCCACTTCCTGGCCGCCCTCGAGCAGGCAGGTCGCGCCCTTCGCCCCGGGGTGCAGGGCGCGCACCACCACGCCGTCGGTCCCGTCGGCGCGGGCCGGGTGGGCGCCGAGCAGGGCGTGTGGGTTCCAGTGCTCGCCCCGCAGGAGGCGTTCGAGCTCGTCGGCCGGCGGGGTGGGTGGCGCCGGCTCGGCGGCACGGGGGGGACGGGACTTCGGGGACCGGGAGGTCACGATCCGTTCCTTCCGTTGTCGGGGAGGCGCTCGGCGGCGTGGCGCAGCAGCACGAGCGACCAGGCGGCGACGCGCACCACGGTGAGCCCGTTGCCGCGCCCGATGTCGCCGTGCGTGTCCAGCAGCTGCTCCCAGCCGCCGGGCGCTTCGATCTCGGGCAGGAGGAAGCGGCGGCTCCGCTCCCCTGCGTTCATCAGCAGGAGCAGGGTGTCGCCGCGGATCAGGCGGCCGCGGCGGTCCACCTCGCCGGTCGCCGCGCCGTGCATGAGCATCCCGAGGGCGCGGTTCTCGGGGTCGTGCCAGTCCGCGTCGGTCATGGAGGCGCCGTCGGGTCGCACCCAGGTCACGTCGGGCGGGTGATCGCCGGCGGGATGGCCGCGGAAGAAGGTGCGGCGGCGCAGCACGGGCTGGGCCTGGCGGATCTCGAACACCCGGCGGGCGAAGGCGAGCAACGAGCGGCGCTCGTCGTCCAGGTCCCAGTCCACCCAGGTGGTCTCGTCGTCCAAGCAGTAGGCGTTGTTGTTGCCGGCCTGCGTGCGGCCGATCTCGTCGCCGTGCGACAGCATCGGCACGCCCTGCGAGAAGGCGAGCGTGGCGAGGAAGTTCCGCTTCATCCGCCCGCGGCGACGCCGGACCCGCACCTCGCGGGTGGGTCCCTCCGCTCCCCAGTTCCGGCTCCAGTTCGCGTCGGTGCCGTCGCGGTTCTCCTCGCGGTTCGCCTCGTTGTGCTTGTGCTCGTAGCTCACGAGGTCGTTCAGGGTGAACCCGTCGTGGCTGGTGACGAAGTTCACCGAGGCGTAGGGGCTGCGCCCCTGGGGGCCGTACAGGTCGCTGGAGCCGGAGAGGCGGAACCCGAGCTCGGCGACCTGGCCGGAGTCGCCGCGCCAGAAGCGTCGCACGGTGTCGCGGTAGCGGCCGTTCCACTCCGCCCAGCCGCTGGGGAAGTTGCCCACCTGGTAGCCGCCGGGACCGACGTCCCACGGCTCGGCGATGAGCTTCACGCGCGACAGGACGGGGTCCTGCTGCACGATGTCGAAGAACCAGGCGAGGCGGTTCACCTCGAACAGCTCGCGGGCCAGCGCCGGGGCGAGGTCGAACCGGAACCCGTCCACGTGCATGTCCTGCACCCAGTAGCGCAGGCTGTCCATCATCAGCTGCATGGCGCGGGCGTTCCGCATGTTCAGCGTATTGCCCGTGCCCGTGAAGTCCACGTAGTACCGGGGGTCGTCCGGGTCGAGGTGGTAGTAGGAGAGGTTGTCGATGCCCCGGAACAGGATCGTGGGGCCGAGGTGATTCCCCTCCCCGGTGTGGTTGTACACGACGTCGAGGATCACCTCGATACCCGCCGCGTGCAGGGCCTTCACCATCATCTTGAACTCGAACACCTGCGACCCGGGGCCGTCGCTGGCGTAGCGCACGTCGGGCGCGAAGAAGCCGATCGTGTTGTAGCCCCAGTAGTTCACGAGCCCGCGCTCGCGCAGGTGTGGCTCGTCCAGGTGATGATGGACGGGCATCAGCTCCACGGCCGTGACGCCGAGCCGCTGCAGGTGGTCGATCACGGGCTCCGAGGCCAGGCCGAGGTAGGTGCCGCGCAGGCCGGGCGGCACGGAGGGGTGGCGGGCGGTGAGCCCCTTCACGTGCGCCTCGTAGATCACCGTGCGGTTCCACGGCGTGCGCGGCGGCGCGTCGCCCAGCCAGTGGAACGCGGGGTCCACCACCACGCACTTCGGCACGTCGGGCGCGCTGTCGCGGTCGTCGCGCGACAGGTCGGCTCGCTCGCTCTCGCGCTCGTAGCCGAACAGGGTGTCGTCGATCCCCACGGTCCCATCGATCGCGCGGGCGTAGGGATCGAGCAGGAGCTTGGCGGGGTTGAAGCGGTGGCCGCGCTCCGGGTCCCAGGGGCCGTGCACGCGGTACCCGTAGAGCTGGCCCGGCCGCACGTCGGGCAGGTAGACGTGCCACACGTTGTTCGTCCGCTCGCGCAGCTCGATGCGGGCCGCCTCGCGCCCGGGGCTGGAGGCGTCGAACAGGCACAACTCCACCCTCTCCGCGTGCTCCGAGAAGATCGCGAAGTTCACCCCGAGGCCGTCCCACACGGCGCCGAGCGGATACGGGTCGCCGGGCCAGACGCGCATCAGGCCTCCAGCAGCTCGCGGATCCCGCGCAGCGGGATCCCGGCCCAGTCGGGGCGGCTGTTCAGCTCGTAGCGCAGCTCGTACAGCGCCTTGTCGAGCAGGAAGAGGCGCAGCAGGAGCGCCTGCGCATCGGGCTCCGCCGGCAGGAGATCCGAGCCGGCGATCCGTGCGCGATACGCGGTGAAGAAGGCCGTGCCCGTCCAGAACTCCCACCAGCGGGCCCACGGCTCCAGCGCGGGCGCATCCTCGGGCCGCACCGCCCCGTTCCGCAGGGCCGCGAAGGAGGCGTACTGGAAGGAGCGGAGCATCCCGGCCACGTCGCGCAGCGGCGAGCGCTTGAGGCGCCGCTCGCTGATCGAGCGGGCCGGCTCGCCCTCGAAGTCCATCAGCACGAAGTCGCGGCCCGTGAACAGGAGCTGCCCGAGGTGATAGTCGCCGTGCACGCGGATCCGCCGGCCGCCCACGCTCCGCGCGAGGACCTCCCGCACGCCCTCGGAGATCGCCTCCCGCCGCTCCAGCACGGCCTTCGCATCGGCGGCGGCCGCCTCCGGCAGGCGGCCGCGCGCCCCGGCCAGCAGGTCGAGCGACTCCCGGGCCGCCGCCCGCAGGGACTCGTACAGGGAACGGCGGTACATCGGGGTCATCGGCTCGGGCGCGAACGCCGGGTCGTCGTCCCGCGACCCGAGCGCCAGGTGGAGCTCGGCCGTCAGCTCGCCCATGCGGCGGGCGGCGGGCAGGTGCCGCGCCAGCCGCTCCTCCACGCCGGCGGGGATCTCGAGACCCGGGTGCGCGGCCGACGACCCGCGCGGCGTGCCGGGAGGCGGCGCCGCCTCTCCCGAGGTCACGATCCGCTCGTACCACTCCCCGAGGCCGTCCAGCACCCACTGCCACGCGTCTCCCTCGTTGGGGACGAAGCGCTGGAGGATCGCGAACGTCATGTCCCCGTCACCGCGCCGGCGCCATTCCAGCGCCCCGGCCAGGGGGGGAAGGTGCGCGAACGGCGTGCGGGCCGTCAGGAAGCGGGAGATCTCGAGGTCGGGGTTCACGCCGTGCTCCAGCCGGCGGATCAGCTTGAGGATCAGGGCCTCGCCGAACGTGATGGAGCTGTTGCTCTGCTCGGCCCGCACGGGGAGGGGCTCGAGGAAGTGCGCGCGGCCCGCCTCGGCGGCGGCGCGCTCGATCTCCTCGGCGTCGGGCGCGGCGGCGTCCCGCACCCCGAACAGCGTCCCTTCCACGCCCTCGGCGCGGCGCTCCTCCAGCACGTGCGCGAGCAGCGCCGCGCAGAACTCGCGCTCGTGGATCGCCTCGTACAGGACGGCGGGCTCTTCGCCCGCGGCCAGCCGGGCGAGCACGATCTCCGGCTGGTCTTCGGCGACCTTGCGCGCCCATTCCCCCTCCGCGACGGCGAGCGGCAGGAGGTACGTCTCCGGGTCGCCGTCCCGGAACGAGACTTCGACGAGCGTCAGCAGGGCCTCCTGGCCGGCGAACGGCAGGGAGACGGACTCGCCGATCCGCACCGCGAGGATCTCGCGCGCCTTCGCCCCGAACCAGCGCCGCGTGGGGAGGTAGCCGGGCAGCGCCCCCTGCAGGGCCTCCCGTCCGCGGCCCCGCACGGCCTCGCGCAGGCTGCCCGCGCCGGCCAGCTCCGGCACCGCGGCGCGGGCGCGCGGGCCCGCCGCCGCCTCAGGGGCCTCGAGCTGGAACCAGTAGTAGTCGTGCGGCCCGAGGGTGAGGAAGTAGGGCAGGTCGCCGATGCGCGGAAAGCGCGTGTGCCCGTACATCTCGATCGGGATCGTCCCCTTCCAGCCCGACAGGTCGAGCTCCACCGACTGCACGAAGCGCGACAGGTTCGCCACCACGAGGATCCGCTCGTCCTCCCACTCGCGCAGGAACACCAGGACCTTGCGGTTCTCGGGGTGCAGGAAGTGGATGGCGCCGCGGCTGAACGCGCGGTGCCGCTTCCGCAGGCCGAGGGTGCGCTTCATCGCCCACAGCAGGGAGTGGGGATTCCCCTGCTGCGCCTCCACGTTCACCGCGGCGGCGTGGAACTCCGGGTCGATCACCACCGGCAGGTAGAGCCGCTGCGGGTTCGCGGCCGAGAAGCCGGCGTTGCGGTCCAGGTTCCACTGCATCGGGGTGCGCACCCCGTCCCGGTCGCCGAGGAAGATGTTGTCGCCCATCCCGATCTCGTCCCCGTAGTAGATCACCGGGGTGCCGGGCAGCGAGAACAGCAGGGCGTTCATCAGCTCGATCTTGCGCCGGTTGTTCCCCAGCAGGGGCGCGAGCCGGCGGCGGATCCCCAGGTTGATGCGGGCCTGCGGGTCGCGCGCGTAGACCCGGTACATGTAGTCGCGGTCCTCGTCGGTCACCATCTCGAGCGTGAGCTCGTCGTGGTTCCGCAGGAACACGGCCCACTGGGCGCCCTCGGGGATCGGCGGGGTGCGCAGGAGGATGTCCTCGATCGAGAAGCGGTCCTCCATGTGGATCCCCATGAACAGCCGCGGCATCACGGGGAAGTGGAACGCCATGTGGCACTCGTCGCCGTCGCCGAAGTAGGCCACCGCGTCGTCGGGCCACTGGTTCGCCTCGGCCAGCAGCATGCGGTCGCCGTGGCGGCGATCGACGTGGGCCCGGATCTCCTTCAGGAAGGCGTGCGTCTCGGGCAGGTTCTCGCAGTTCGTTCCCTCGCGCTCGAACAGGTAGGGGATCGCGTCGAGGCGCAGACCGTCCACCCCCATGTCGAGCCAGAAGTCCAGCGCTCCGAACACCTCCTCGCGCACTTTCGGGTTGTCGAAATTCAGGTCCGGCTGGTGCGAGTAGAAGCGGTGCCAGTAATACGCCTCGGCCACCGGGTCCCATGCCCAGTTCGACGACTCGAAGTCCTTGAAGATGATGCGGGCCTCGGCGTAGCGGTCCGGGTCGTCGCTCCACACGTAGTAGTCCCGCTCCGGCGACCCCGGCAGGGCGCGACGCGCCCGCTGGAACCACGGGTGCTGGTCGGAGGTGTGGTTGATCACCAGCTCGGTGATGACGCGCAACTCGCGCGCGTGGGCCGCGTCGAGGAACTCCCGGAAGTCGTCCAGCGTGCCGTAGGACGGGTGAACGTCGCGGTACCCGGCGATGTCGTAGCCATCGTCGCGCAGCGGCGAGGGGTAGAAGGGCAGCAGCCACAGCGCCGTCACCCCGAGGTCCTGCAGGTAGTCGAGCTTCGCGGTGAGCCCGCGCAGGTCGCCGATCCCGTCCCCGTCGCTGTCGTGGAAGGCCTTGACGTGGACCTGGTAGATGATCGCGTCCTTGTACCAGAGCGGGTCGCCCGCACCGTGCTTCCGGCGGCTCATGCGCCGTCTCCCGGGCGGATCACCCGGAACACGTGGCCGGCCCGCTCGGCCGGGTCGATCCGCACGTAGTTGCGCACTCCGTGCCAGGTCCAGCGCTCGCCGGTCAGAAGGTCCTCCACTTCGTAGGGCTCCCACGGCCCGAGGCCGAGGTCGGCCAGCGGCACGTGCACCATCGCCTCCTGGACGCCGCCCGGCTCGCAGCTCGCCACCACGAGAAGATCGTCGCGGGGCGGCCCGTCCGCCCACTTGTGATAGAACAGCACGTTCTCGTTCTCCACCTCGTGGAACACGAGGTTCCGCAGCTGCCGCAGCGCGGGGTGCTCGCACCGGATCCGGTTCAGGCGGCGGATGTCCGGGTCGAGCGAGCCGGGCGCGTCCCAATCGCGCCAGCGGAGTTGGTACTTCTCCGAGTGCAGGTACTCTTCGCTTCCCGGCTCGCGCGGCACGTTCTCGGCCAGCTCGAAGCCGCCGTAGATCCCGTACAGGGGCGACAGGGTGGCGGCGAGCAGCAGCCGGACGCGGAAGGCGGGCCGGCCGCCCGCCTGCAGGAATTCGTTCAGGATGTCGGGCGTGTTCGTGAAGAAGTTGGGCCGGAAGTACTCGGCCATCTCCGTGCCCGCGAGCTCGGTCAGGTACTCCCGCAGCTCGCGGGCCGTGTTCCGCCACGTGAAGTAGGTGTAGGACTGCGTGAACCCGAGCTTCGCCAGCCCCTTCATCCGGTTGGGCCGCGTGAACGCCTCGGAGAGGAACACGACATCCGGGTGGCGCCGCTGCACGTCCGCGATCGCCCACTCCCAGAAGGCGAAGGGCTTGGTGTGCGGGTTGTCCACCCGGAAGGTCTTCACCCCGCGCTCGATCCAGAACAGGAGCAGGTCGCGGCACGCGGCCCACAGGCTCTCCCGGTCGTCGCTCCAGAAGTTCAGCGGGTAGATGTCCTCGTACTTCTTGGGCGGGTTCTCGGCGTAGTGGATCGTCCCGTCCGGCCGCAGGAAGAACCACTCGGGGTGCTCGCGGGCCCACGGGTGATCGGGCGAGCACTGGAGGGCGAAGTCGAGCGCCACCTCCATGCCCAGCTCCTCCGCCCGGCGGACGAACGCCTCGAAGTCGGCCAGGGTGCCGAGCGCCGGATGGACGGCGTCGTGCCCGCCCTCCTCGGACCCGATCGCCCACGGGCTGCCCGGGTCGTCCGGCCCGGCGACGAGCGCGTTGTCGGGGCCCTTCCGCTTCGTGTGGCCGATGGGATGGATGGGTGGCAGGTACACGACGTCGAACCCGAGGTCCGCGAGCCGCGGGAGCTGCGCCGCGGCCGTGGCGAACGTGCCGTGCTCGCCGGGCGCCGCGCCCTGCGAGCGCGGGAACATCTCGTACCAGGCGGCGCACCCGGCGCGGGCGCGGTCCACCCGCACGCGGTACGTCGTCTCGTGGCGGGTGACGAGGGCCGGGTCGAAATGGACCGCCATCGCCTCGCGCAGCTCCGGGTCGATGGCCGCGGCCACGCGCCGGTCCGGGGTGGCGGCCCGGTCGGCGAGCAGCCCGGCGGCCGCCGCGAGGGCCCGCGCCACGCGGCTCCCGCGGCGGGCGCGCGCGGCGGCGGCGCGGACGAGCTCGGCTCCCTCCAGGAGGTCGGAGGCGACGTCCTGGCCCGCCTCCGCCTTCTTCGCGAGGCCATCGGCCCACGTCCCGAACGCGTCGGGCCACGCCTCGAGGGTGAACTCCCACAACCCGATGCGGTCCAGCGGCACCGCGGCGCGCCAGCGGTCGACGTCCCAGTCGTGCGCGAGGTCGAACCGCCGCCAGGCGCGGCCGCCCGGGGGGCGCGCGAGGACGCGGCCCGCCAGCAGGTCGTGGCCGTCCTTGAAGACGTTGGCCGACACCTCGAGCACGTCGCCCTCGAGCCGCTTCACGGGGTGACGGCCCCCGTCGAGCACCGGCTCCACCCGCTCGATCACCACGCGGGGCGGCGTGCGCGGCGGGCGGGACGCGCGGCGGCCGGTTCCTCCGGCGCCGCGCGCGGACGAAGTGGTACGGCTGTTTCGCGTGTCTCGGGTCTTGCTCATCGGGCTCTCATCGGGACCGGGAAACGCCCTGTCCGGACCGGGGTCGAGGCGCCACGGACGCACGTCCGCGAGCCGGTAAACGTAAGAAAGGCCGACGTGCGGCGCACGCGTCCCGCCCGGGCGGGACGGGCCGGGCGGGCGTAGATTCCGGCGGTTCCCGGGCCGGCGGTGCCCGGCGTGGCGTGGAAGGAGCGATGACGGAAGGCACGCGACGGTGACGGAAGGCACGCAACGGCATCTCGGACTGTTCGGTGCGACGTCGCTCGGCGTGGGCGCGATCGTGGGCGGCGGCATCCTGGCCCTGGCGGGGGTCGCGTTCGCCACGGCGGGCCCCGGCGCGATCGTGGCGTTCGCGCTGAACGGCGGCATCGCGCTCCTCACCGCGGCCAGCTTCGCCGCCCTCGCCCGCCGCTTCCCCGAGTCGGGGGGCGTCTACGCCTACGCGCGGCGGCTCGTGTCGATCGAGGCCGCGTTCGGCGTCGGCTGGGTCGTGTGGTTCGCCTCGATCGTGGCGTCCGTCCTGTACGCGCTCGGCTTCGCCGCCTTCGCGGCGGAGGGCCTGGCCCGCGCCCTCCCCGGTCTCGGGATCACGGCCGCGGGCGCGGACTGGACCGCGTCCGCCGTGTTCCGGGTCGGGCTGGCCCTGGCGGCGATCGGCGGGTACGCGGCGCTGCTCGCGCGGCGGGCCGGCGGCGGCGGCGACGCCGAGACGGTCGGGAAGGTCGTGGTGTTCGTCATCCTCATCCTCGGGGGAGCGTGGGCCCTGCTGCGGGGCGATCCCGGTGCGGCGACGGCCCGGCTTTCGCCGTTCCTCCCCGCGGGGCCGCTCGGGGTGGTGCAGGCGATGGGCTACACGTTCATCGCGCTGCAGGGGTTCGACCTCATCGCCGCGGTGGGCGGCGAGGTACGCGACCCGCGGCGCACGATCCCGCTGTCCATGTACCTGTCGCTGGGGATCGCGCTGGCCGTCTATCTGCCCTTCCTGTTCCTTCTCGCCACCGTGGGCGCCCCCGAGGAGGGCGTCGCCGCGGCCGCGGCCGCGAACCCGGAGGCGTTCGTGGCGGCGGCGGTGGAGCGTTTCCTCGGCCCGGTCGGGTTCTGGCTCGTCATCGGGGCCGCGGTGCTGGCGATGCTCTCCGCGCTGCGGGCCAACCTCGTGGGCGCCTCGCGGGTCGCGTTCGCCATGGCGCGCGACCGGACGCTGCCGCGCCGGCTGGGGCGACGCCTGGCGGGGGGCAGCCCGGCCGCGGCGGTGGGGGTCACGGCGCTCCTCGCGGCGGGAATCGTGGTGGCCGTGGCGGACGTGGCGGCGGCCGGCGCCGCCTCCAGCCTCATCTTTCTCCTGTCGTTCGCCGTGGTGCACGGCGCGGCGATCCTGGCCGGGCAGCGATCCGGCGAACGGGGGCGCATCGCCCTGCCGGCCGCCGGGGCGCTGGCCTGCATCGCCCTCGTCCTGTACCAGGGCGTCGCGGTGCCCGATGCTGGGGTGGTGGTGGCGTGGTGGCTGGGGATCGGCGGCGTGCTCTACCTCACGCTGTTCGCCCCTGGCGCCCGCATGGCCGACGCCTCCGCCGAGGCCTCCGACCCCGACCTGGCGCGCCTGCGCGGCCGCAGCCCCCTGGTCCTCGTGCCGATCGCGAACCCCGCCAGCGCCGCCGGCCTCGTCGACTTCGCCTCCACCATCCGCACGCCGGGGACCGGTCGGGTGCTCCTGCTGTCGGTGGTGCGCCCCCCCGTTCCCGGAGCCGGCGCCCGCGAGGCGCTGCTGCGCGACACCCGGGAGATTCTCGGCGAGGCGCTGGAGCGGAGCCTCGAACGGAGCCTGGTGGCCGAGACCCTGTTCACGATCGCCGGCGATCCGTGGCCGGAGATCGGCCGCGTGGCGGAGGAGCACGGGTGCGAGACGGTGCTGCTGGGGCTTCCCGACCTGTCCGGGCGGGACACCGAAGAACGGCTCGCGGGCCTGTTCGGAGCCATGGAGGCGGACGCGGTCGTGCTGCGCGCGCCGCACCGCTGGAACCCGGCCGAGGTCCGGAGCGTCCTCGTGCCGATCGGGGGGCGCCGCGATCAGAGCCACCTGCGGGCCCGTCTGCTCGCGAGCCTCGCCCGCGACGGGGCGCGAAGGTTCACCTATGTTCACACGGTCGCCGCAGACGCGCCGACCGGCGATCGCCGGCGCGTGGAACGGGAGCTGCGCGACCTCGCCCGCGACGAGATGGGAGGACGCGCCGAGCTCCTGGTGGAAGAGGCCGCCGACCCCCTCGCGGCGATCACCCGGCGGGCCGCGGACGCCGACCTGCTCGTACTCGGCACGCAGCGGCGGCGCGCCGGCGAGTTCGGTCCCGGAGCGTTTCCGCTCGCCGTGGCGCGCGCGACCGCCACGCCGCTCGCCCTGATCCGCCGCAGCGCCTCGCGCCGCTTCGCTCCCGGCCCGTTGCGGCTCCCGTGAGCGGGCCCCGACCCCTCGGAACCCGGCTCGCACGCGCTCCCTCGCACCCGATCCCCCGACCCCGGAGAGATGCCCCGTGCCCGTGTCCGCCGTCCTGATCACTCTCGCGCTCGCCTTCTACAGCCTCGGGGTTTGGTCCGAGCGCCTCGCGCGCTGGCTCCGTCCGTGGCACGTGGCCGCGTTCTGGACGGGCTTCGCGTTCGACGTCTCGGGCACGTGGGCCATGCACCGGCTGTCGGAGGGACCGTTCGACCTCCTCGAGCCGCACACCCTGACCGGCCAGATCGCCCTGTGGCTGATGCTGGCGCACGCGCTGTGGGCGACCCGCGTCGTGCGCACGGGCAGCGAGGAGGCGCGCGCCGGCTTCCACCGCTACAGCCTCGTCGTGTGGTTGTTCTGGCTGATTCCCTACTTCGGGGGCGCGGCCATGGGGATGCGTGGATGATTAGTGTCGAGCGTCGCTCTACACTCTGTATAACGTAGCCACGCGAGGCGCGGGGCCGCGGGTCGTGGCGGGCCGTGACCGGCCCGGACGTCCGGGCCGGCGGACGCGTCGGTCTCGCGCCGGGGCGCGCCCCGTGGCAGGTTGAGCGACGGGAGTTCGCGGGCGCCCCCGTGGCGCGTCACGCGGCGGGTTCGATCGACGGAGGGAGGATGCCGATGAAGGCCACGTGGAAGGGAGCCGTGCTGGCCGAGAGCGATGCGACGGTGGTCGTGGAGGGGAACCACTACTTCCCGCCGGACTCCCTCCGGCGCGACCATCTTCGCGCGAGCGCCACCCGCACGCGGTGTCCGTGGAAGGGAGAGGCGAGCTACTACGACGTCGTCGTGGACGGCGAGACGAACCGCGACGCCGCCTGGTACTACCCGGAGCCCTCCGCCGCGGCCGAGAAGATCAAGGGCCACGTGGCGTTCTGGAAGGGCGTCGAGGTCGGCTGATCGTGAGGGGCGTGAGGGGGCCGTGAGGGGCAGGGCCGGGAGGCGGTCCGCCCCCATCTACGACCGCCGCGTGGCCGCCGGTCTCACCGCGGCGCACTGGCGGGCCCGGCACCTCCACTGGTGGCCGGACGCGGTCCCCCGCACCTACGAGGCGGCGGCCGACCGGATCATCGTCCTCTCCGACCTGCACCGTGGCAAGCGCGATCGGGCCGACGACTTCCGCCCGTGCGCGGAGGCCTACGCCGCGGCCCTCGACCACTACGCCCGCGAGGGGTACACGCTCGTGCTGCTCGGCGACACCGAGGAACTCTGGAAGAACAGGCCCGGAGCGGTCGTGGACGCCTACCCCGGGCTGTACCGGCGGGAGGCGGCGTTCCACCGGGAGGGCCGTCTCATCCGCTTCTGGGGGAACCACGACGAGGATTGGGCCTCTCCGGCACTCGTGGCACAGGAGCTGGGCGAGACGTACGGTGGCGAGGCGATCCCGGTGGGCGAGGGCCTGCTGCTCGAGGCGCGCGAGAACGGCCGGCGGCTCGGCACGATCTTCCTGGTGCACGGGCACCAGGGAACCGGGCTGAGCGACACGCTGGCCTTCCTGGCCCGCTTCACGGTCCGGTTCATCTGGAAGCCGATCCAGCACCTCACCCAGGTCTCCCGCAACACGCCCTCCCGCAACCGGAAGGTGCGCGAGAAGCACCTCGGGGCGATGCGCCGCTGGGCGGAAGCGCACGACGGGCTCCTCCTGATCACCGGCCACACGCACCGGCCCGTGTTCGCCTCCATCTCCATCCTCGACGAACTGGAGCGCCGCCTGGGGGTGAACGTCGACGACTTCACGCGCCGCGTGGACGAGACGGGGATCTGGGACGAGTTGACGGCCGAGTGCCTGAAGCGCGGCTGGCTGGGCGACGAGGCCCCGTGCGGCCCACCGGCCCCGGCGGAGCGGGAATCGCTGCAGCCGAGCCTGTTCAACTCCGGGTGCTGCTGCTACCGGGACGGGCGGATCACAGGGCTGGAACTGGCCGCGGGCGAGATCCGGCTCGTCCTGTGGAGCCCGGGCCCGCCGGGCCGGCGCCGGGTGCTCGGCGCCGCGGAACTGGCCGACGTGTTCTCCCGCATCGAGGGTTCGGAGGCGATCCGGCAGACGGCCTGACGGGAGGCCCCGACACCGGGCCGAGGACCGGCGCCCGCCCCCCGTCTAGGTTTTTCGGCCGGAATCCCGTATATTCCGCCGCAGAACGAGTAGTCGGATCTCTGGTTTGTTGCGGTACGGGTTTCTGCGCTGCACTCCGACTATTCAGAACCAATCAGGAGTTCAGCACATGCGTATCACCGGTACCGTCAAGTGGTTCAACGCCGAAAAGGGCTACGGCTTCATCACCCGCGACGACGGGGGCAAGGACGTGTTCTGCCACCACAGCGCCATCCAGTCCGATGGATTCCGGACGCTGGAGGAAGGCCAGAAGGTGGAGTTCGACGTCGTGCAGGGGCAGAAGGGCCCGGCGGCCGAGAACGTCACGAAGATCTGACGGGAAGGCGGACCGGTTCCGCCACGCTCGAGGCCCCGCCGGCGACCGTCCGGCGGGGCCTTCGTTCATCCGGAAGCCGGCACCGTTCGCGGGGCCGTGCCCGGCATCCCCGCGGTGCGGCCGGGCCGCTATGTTCCCGTCCGGGTGATTCCGGCCGGGGCCGCGCCCTGCGGCTCGCGCCGGCCCGATCTCACCCGGCCGTCGCGGCGCGAGGCGCGGCGACCACGCACGCAACGACGACCACGCACGGAACGACGACCCGAGAAAGGATGCTGGCGATGAAGAGGACGGCGGAGGCCCGCTGGAACGGCGACCTGAAGCAGGGAATGGGAACGATGCGCCTCGGCAGCGGGGCGTACGAGGGGAAGTACTCGTTCGGCTCGCGGTTCGAGGAGGAACCGGGCACGAACCCCGAGGAGCTCATCGCGGCGGCGCACGCCGGCTGTTTCTCGATGGCCCTGTCGGCGGCCCTCGGGATGGCCGGCCACGCGCCGGAGAGCGTCGAGACCCGGGCCGTCGTGCACCTCGAGAAGCAGGGTGACGGCTTCGCGATCACCGGGATCGACCTCCGTACGGAGGCCCGCGTGCCGGAGATCTCCGAGGAAGAGTTCCTGGAGTTCGCGCAGGGCGCCAAGCTCAACTGCCCGGTCTCGAAGGCCCTGTCGTCCGTCGAGATCCGGCTCGACGCCACGTTGCTCTGACGTCCACGCGGAACGGGGAGGCCGGCGGCGCGGGGGCGCCGGCCCTGGCCCGCGTCGTAGGCCTCCCCGGCGCGGTCCTGCTCGGCCTGGGCTCCATCGTCGGGACCGGCGCGTTCGTCAGCATCGGGATCGCCGCCGGGGTGGCCGGACCGTCCGTCATCCCGGCGATCGCCGTGGCCGCCGCCCTCGCCACGTGCAACGGCCTCTCGAGCGCCCAGCTCGCCGCCGCGCACCCGGTGAGCGGCGGAACCTACGAATACGGCCACCGCTTCCTGTCCCCCGCCTTCGGTTTCGCGGCCGGTTGGATGTTCCTGTGCGCCAAGTCGGCGTCGGCGGCCACCGCGGCGCTCGGACTGTCGGGCTACGCCCTGGACGTCTTCGGGGTGACCCGGGGAGAGGCCCGCGTCGCTCTCGGGCTCGCGGCCGTGGCGGCGATCACGGCGCTCGTGGCCGGCGGGATGTCCCGCTCGAACCGGGCGAACGCCGCCATCGTCTCGGTCACCCTGCTCGCCCTCGCCACGTTCGTGGCGGCGGGAGCGCCGGCGGCCGCCGGGCGGGCGGGCACGACCCTCTCCGGGATCGCGGGGAGCGCCGGCCCGCGGGCCTTCCTCGAAGCCGCCGCGCTGATGTTCGTGGCCTACACGGGCTACGGACGGATCGCGACGCTGGGCGAGGAGGTCCGCGAGCCGCGCCGCACGATTCCGCGCGCCATCGTGGCCACCCTCGCGATCTCGGCGGTCCTGTACCTCGGCGTGGCGGTGGTGGCGGTGGGGGCGGTGGGCGCCGGCGAGCTGGCCCGCCTCACCGCCGGCACGGCGGCGCCGCTCGAGGGGGCGGCCCGCAGCTTCGCGGGCCCCGTCCTGCCGCGCCTCCTGGCGGCCGGCGCGATCACGGCGATGGCCGGCGTCCTCCTGAACCTGGTGCTCGGGCTGTCCAGGGTGCTGCTGGCGATGGCGCGGCGCGGCGACGCCCCCCGCGGCCTCGCCCGGATCGTCCCGGCGACGGGCTCGCCGCGGGCCGCCGTGCTGGCCGTGGGGGCCGTGATCGCCCTGCTCGCGCTGGCCGGCGACGTCCGCGCCACGTGGTCGTTCAGCGCCTTCACGGTGCTCGTCTACTACGCGATCACGAACCTCGCCGCGCTCCGGCTCCCCGCCGTGCAGCGGCTGTATCCCCGCGCCATAGCGGCCGCCGGCCTCGCGGGATGCCTCGGCCTCGCCTGGTTCGTCGAGCCGCGCTTCTGGCTGGCCGGCACCGGCCTGCTGGTCGCCGGCCTCGCGGGTCGGGCCGTCGCGCGGGCCCGTCGCACGCGCTGACCGGACCCGTCGCACGCGCTGACGACGGGCGGGCTTACCGGGGAAGGGCCGCGTCTCAGGCCCGCCGCCGGGTCCGGTCGTACTCGTGGGGCGGCGGGTCGGGGAGCGGCGCCCCGGGGTCGGGACGGGGGTTGGGCTTCAGGGCGACCACCAGCCGATCGGAGACGCCGCCGCGCGCGTGAGCGCTCGACTTCGGCGGCTCCGCCCAGCGGTTGAACGCGCCCCGGGACAGGGCCCGGCGCAGGGCCCACTTCGTCGCTCCCTGGCCCGTCGCGTCCGACGCCGCCGGGCTCGCCACGTGCTTCGCCCCGTGGACCAGCGCGACCCGCGCGGCGCCGCGCTCCCAGGCGGCCTCGACCACCTCCTCCGCGAACCGGAGCGCCGTCTCCGTGGCGTAGCCGTGCAGGTCCGCCTGGACCTCGCGGCCGTTGGCCCGGAAGCTCAGGACCGACCGGTTCTTCGCCATCGTGTCCTCCTCGGGTGCGGGAGCGGGGCGGGGTGGTGTCCCGGCCCGGTCGTCCCGCGACGTCTCCCGGCGAAGATGTCCGCGAACGGCAGCGCCGGCCAGCCGAAGCGCGCCCCGTGTCCTCGTCGTTCCGTCCCTCCCCCGGCGAGAACTCCGGCGGCGTGGACGGGTAATTCCGTCGATTCCGCCAAGTTACAACCCGTCTTCCCGGAGGACTCCGATGTCGATCGCCGCCGCGCTGCTGCCCGAGTTCGACCACGAGATGGCCGGCACGCGCCGGGCGCTGGAGCGCGTTCCGGACGCCGCGCTCGACTGGACGCCGCACCCGAAGTCCATGTCGATGCGGAGCCTCGTCACCCATCTCGCGAACCTGCCCGGCTGGATCGTCGAGACGATCTCCCGCACGGAACTGGACATGGCGCCCGTGGACGGCGAGCCGTGGCGGGCGGAGCCGGTGGCCTCCGTGGCGGAGGCCGTCGCCGCCTTCGATCGCCACGTGGCGGCGGCGCGGGAGGCGCTGGCCGGGGCGTCCGACGCGGCGCTCCTCGTGAACTGGACGCTCCTGGCCGCCGATGAGACGATCTTCTCCATGCCGCGCGCGGCGGTGATCCGCGGCTTCGTGCTGAACCACCTCGTCCATCACCGCGGCCAGCTCACCGTGTACCTGCGGCTGAACGACGCTCCGGTGCCCGCGCTGTACGGGCCGTCGGCCGACGAAGAAGCGGCCCCGGGCGCCGAGACCGCGCAGGCGTAGTGCAGGCCGGGGTCCGGGCACGGTCCCCGCGGCGGGCGGCGATCCCGCCCGCCGGCGGTCCGCCGCGCGGCGTTACGCCCGGGCCCCCTTTTCGTCCAGCGCCCGGTCGAGGTTCCAGGCCGCGCTGATCAGCCCGAGGTGCGTGAACGCCTGCGGGAAGTTGCCCAGCTGCTCGGCCCGCGGACCGATTTCCTCGGCGTACAGGCCCACGTGGTTCGCGTAGCCGAGCATTTTCTCGAACACGAGCCGCGCCTCCTCCACCCGCCCGGCGCGGGCCAGGCACTCCGCGTACCAGAACGTGCACATGCTGAACGTACCCTCCCCCTCGGGCAGTCCGTCCGGCGTGCAGTAGCGGTACACGAGCGAATCGGAGACGAGCTCCTTCTCGATCGCCTTCAGCGTCGAGAGCCAGCGCGGGTCGGTCGGACCGATGAACTTCACGAGCGGCATGAGGAGCACCGAGGCGTCCAGGTTCGGGCTGCCGCGCGACTGGACGAACGCCCCTGCCTCCGGGTCCCAGAAGTGCTCGAACAGGTCGCGGTAGATCTCGTCCCGCACCGCGAGCCACCGGTCGCGGGGCGCGGGGAAGCTGCGCTTCGAGGCGAGGCGCAGGCCCCGGTCCACCGCCACCCAGCACATCAGCTTCGAGTAGGTGAACTCCCGCGCGCCGTCCCGGACTTCCCAGATCCCGAAGTCCTCGCGGCGCCAGTTCTCGCACACCCAGTCCACGATCGGGGTCAGCTTCTTCCAGAAGTCGTACGAGATCGGCTCGCCGTACTTGTTGTACAGGTAGACGCTGTCCATCAGCTCGCCGTAGATGTCGAGCTGAAGCTGGCCCGCCGCCCCGTTACCGATCCGCACGGGCGACGACCCCTCGTATCCCTCGAGGTGCGCGAGCTCGATCTCCGGCGTTTCGTGCGCGCCGTCGATTCCGTACAGGATCTGCAGCGGCGGGTCGCAGTCTCCCGCGCAGCGCTCCGCGATCCACTTCATGAACGCGCCCGCCTCCTCCGTGTAGCCGAGCCGCATGAGCCCGTACAGGGTGAACGCCGCGTCGCGGATCCAGGTGAAGCGGTAGTCCCAGTTGCGCTCGCCGCCGATCCGCTCCGGGAGGCCGAAGGTGGGCGCGGCGACGAACGACCCGTGCCGGTGCGAGGCGAGGAGCTTCAGTGCGAGCGCCGAGCGTCGCACGACCTCGCCCCAGCGTCCGTCGTAGCGGCACCGCGAGATCCACGACCGCCAGTAGTCCCGCGTCTCCTCGAAGGCACGCGCGACGTAGGCGTCGTCGCAGCTGGAGGGAAGCTCCGCGTCCGGGGCTTCGCCGTCGATGAGCGCGAAGTCCGCCGTCTCGCCGGCCTGGAGCGTGAACTCGGCCACCGCGTCGCCGTCCCGCACCTCGAGCGGCACCGAGTGGAAGAGGCGCAGCGAGGTCCCGTCGTCGCCCCGCGACCGGAAGCGCAGGTGGCCGTCCGCCCGCTCCACGTCGTGGTCCGCCCGCCCGTAGTCGAAGCGCGGCGCGCAGACCACCCGGAAGCGGATTTCGCCCCGCACCACCCGGAGCTGCCGGATCAGCCGGTGCGCCGGCCCCGCCTCCGCGACCGGCATGAAGTCCAGGATCTCCGCCACGCCGTCCTCGTGCAGGAAACGGGTGAGGAGGATGTTCGTGTCGGGCAGGTAGAACTGCTTCCGCGCCGCGTCGCCCAGTTCGGGGGCGATCCGGAAAAACCCGCCGCGCCGGCGGTCGAGCAGCGCCGCGAAGACGCTCGGCGAGTCGAAGCGCGGGTAGCAGAAGAAGTCGATGGAGCCGTCCGTCCCCACGAGGGCGACGGTGTGCAGGTCGCCGATCAGCCCGTAGGATCCGATCGGCAGGTAGGCGTCCTTTCCACCCATGGTGCGTTTCCCCGCGGCGGCTCTCCGCCGGGGCCGCGGCGGGGCCGCCGCACGGGCCCCGCGCGGGACCGGTCCCGGCGGCCGCCCGGAACCTAACGGTCCCGCGTCCGCAGCCGAAGCTCGCGGCTTCGGCTACGTTCGCCGGGTGAATCTCCGGGGCCGCTCGCGCGTACCGAGACGCGGGCGGCAGGTGCGCGCGCGGCCCGCAGGTCGCGGGTCTCAGGTGGCGGAAACCACGAAGGAGCGGCGGGATGGCGAAGCCCGGAACGAGGCGGAGCGGGGACGGCGGGCGCGGGCCCCGCCCCCGGCGGCGCGACTCCTGGGCCGCGGTGCAGGCCGACGTGGCGGGCCACGCCCGGATGCTCGCCGGTCTCGTGATCCTCCTGTGGACCGTGCTCGCCGCCGACCTCCTCCTGGGCGGAGCGCTCCGCGCGTACGGCGTGCGGCCGCGCGATCCGGCGGGCCTGGTCGGGGTCCCGCTGCACCCCTTTCTGCACGGGGGGGCCGTCCACCTCCTGCTGAACACGTTTGGCCTCGTCGGGCTCGGCGGCCTCGTGCTGCTGCGCGAGGAGCGGGACTTCTGGATCGCGACCGGTCTCGGCGTGGCGGTCGGCGGACTCGGCACGTGGCTCATCGGGAGTCCCGGCGTGCACATCGGCGCGAGCGGCGTCGTGTTCGCCTACTTCGGTTACCTGCTCGCCACGGGCTGGTTCGACCGGCGTCCCGGGGCCGTCTTTCTGTCGCTGCTCGTGTTCCTGACGTGGGGCTCCCTGCTGGCCGGGATGCTGCCCGGCCAGCAGGGAATCTCCTGGGAGGGGCACCTGTCCGGGTTCCTGGCGGGCGTGATGACCGCCTGGCTGCGGACGCGGCTCAGATCCGCGAGGACGTGAGCTCGATGTCGGCGTGCCGCCACGCCTCCTCGAACGACGCCCGAGCCTCGGCCGTCGCGGCCCGCCGGCCCTGTGCCTCCAGGGCCGCCGTGAGCCCGACCAGCGACCAGCCGTTCGCGGGGAAGCGCACGAGGTCCTGCCGGTAGACCTGTTCGGCCTCCGCGGGTCGTCCGGCCTCCAGCAGGGCGCGGCCGAGCACGTGCCTGACGGGCAGGTACCACAGCGGCGGCTCCTCGTACAACAGGCCATCCTCCAGCGCCGCGGCCTCGCGGAGCGGCGGAACCGCGCCTTCTGGATCGCCGCTGCGCAGGGCGATCTCCCCCTCCAGCACCTTCACGGCGATCCCGCTCACCGTGCGGATCCCCTCGGGGGCCTGGTCGGCCTCCATCTCCGCCAGGATGCCCCGCAGCGTCGCCAGCTCGCTGCGAGCCTCTTCGGGCCGGCCCGTCGCCGCACGGGCGACGCCGCGCGCGTAGTGCGCCATCACGGTGGCGACCGGGAGGTCCGGAGACGGCATCGGTTCCGCCAGCACCCCCTCCCAGTCTCCGAAGGTGACCATGGCCAGCCGCGGGAGGACCCGGACGTTCTGGATCCAGTAGACCTCCCGGGCCAGTTCCAGCGGCACCTTCGGGGCCACCTGCCGGGCCGCCCACAGCGCCTTGTCCCGCATGCCCGCCATCGTCGCCGCGAACCACATGAAGTGGTAATTGTGGGGGTAGTACGCACCGGGGTAGATCCCGCCCGGCCGCTGGTCCTGGATGTACGACTCGTCCGCGTGCACGGCGTGCTCGTTCGCCCGTACGGCATCGTGGTAGCGGCCGACGCGGATGTAGATGTGGCCGGGCATGTGGACGATGTGGCCCGCCCCCGGCATCAGGGAGGCGAGCCGTTCCGCGCATGGAACCGCTCGCTCCGGGTACGCCGCCTCGACGGCGTGGATGAAGTAGTGGCAGGCCCCGGGATGGTCCGGCTCGATCTCCAGGACGCGCTCGACGGCCGCGAGAATCGCCGGGGTGTCCGGGCGCGGCTCGCGGGCGTCGTAGGGTCCCGTCCAGTAGTTCCAGGGACTGAGGTTCATGAGGGCGGCGGCCCGCAGCGTCAGCACGTCCGGATCGTCGGGCCTCGCCTCCGCCACCCTCCCGATCGCCCGGGCCCACGCGGAGTCGAGCGGCGCGCGTTCGGCCGTCGGGTCATCGGCGTAGCGGACCGCGAGCGCCTCGATGAGGGCCCGCTCCCCCGGCGGACCCTCGGCCGCCAGCTCGCGGGCCCGACCGATCGCCTCGCGTGCCAGGGCCCCCGAGGCGGAGTCCATCGGCGCGTTGATGTTCGGTCCGGCCGCGAGGGCGATGCCCCACCAGCACATCGCGCACTCGGGGTCGAGGTCGAGCGCCGCGCGGTAGGATCGAATCGCCTCCGCATGGTTGAAGGCGTACTGGAGCCGCAGCCCCTGGTCGAAGTACGCCTGCGCGCGCTCGGAGTCGGTGGCGATCTCCCGGTGCCAGCTTCCGAGGTCATCGTACAGCGGCACGGCAGCGCCCGCGCTCGTCTCCTCCGCCGCGTGACCGCCGCAGCCGGCGACGGCCGCCCCGAGCAGGGCGGCCAGCAGGACGGGCGTGTGTCGCTTCTTCATCGTGCGCCTCCTTGCCGAGTCTCCAGGTCCGCCCCGCCGCGCGGCGAGTCGGAGGGCCGTCCGGCGGAGCGCCTCGCGCTCCACTCTACATCGGAATGCGTCTCCGACCGAAGGGTTGGGACATCCTGCGGATGACCCGTGCCGCGGCCTGCCTCCCGGGACCCGGCCGGCCGGAAGCGCGGAACACGGGACCCCGGCCCGGGTTGAGCACGACGGCGGGCGGGTCGGCCGGTGCGCCGTCCCGCCCCGGCCCCGGCGGAGGGCCCCGCAGATGGCCACGGCGCCGGAGCCGGCGACTCCCGGGAGACCATTCATGTCCGTACGTGAGACCATCGCGACAGCCCCGTTCCGGCTCCTGCTGCCACTCCTCCTCGTGGCCGCCCCGGCTACCGCGGGAGCCCAGGAGCGGACGGCCCCGGCGGGGCTCCGCTTCGATCCGGCGGTGCCGGCCCGGGTCGCCGACGACCCCCGTTTCGCCGCATTCCTCGACGACCTCGCCGCGCACGTCGACGCCTACTTCGACCGGCGGGCCCGCGCGGAGGCGGCGGGCGCCACCGTGGCAGAGATGCGCCGCATCTACGAGGAGTACGATCCGGCGCCCGTGGCCGCGGCGCTCGCGCCGCACTTCGCGGCGGCCTCCGGCGACGAGCCGAGCGCCTGGATGCTCGCCGCCTACCTCGCGGCGCCCATCAAGACCGACGCCTCCCTTGCGAGGCGCGCCCTGGCCGCGATCTCCCCCGACGCCCCGGCGTGGAGCATCGATCCGCGTGCGCTCCCCGAGGCGCTGGGCCCGGCCGGACGGCCGGACGAGGCGCGAGCCTACGCCCGGGCCGTCGCGGACGGGCACCCGGATCCCGACGTGCGAGCCGTGGCCCTCGAGCACCTGATACGGGACGCGCTGCTGCGGGACGACGAGGCCGCGATGGCCACCCTGTACGAGCGGCTCGTGGCGGGCCACCCCGACTCGAAGCCCGCGGCGCGCGCCCGCGAGCTGTACGCGCCCGACCGGCGCATGCGGCCCGGCCGGCCCGTGCCCGACTTCGCGGTCGCGGCGCTGGACGATCCGGCGCGCACGATCACGCGTGACAGCCTCCTCGGGCGGACTTACCTGATGGACTTCTGGGCCACCTGGTGCGGCCCCTGCATCACCGAGATGCCGTACCTGCACGCGGCGCACGAGCGGTTCGGGCCGCACGGCTTCGAGATCGTCAGCCTCTCCTTCGACCTCGACCCGGCGGATGTCGCCCGCTTCCGCGAGGAGGGGCGCTGGACGATGCCGTGGCGGCACACGTTCGTGGAAGGCGGCATCGACTCGCCCCTCGCCGACGAGTTCGACATCGTGAACATCCCGAGGGCGATCCTGGTGGGGCCGGACGGCCGGATCCTCGCCACGAACGAGGACCTGCGCGGCGAGCGGCTCGCGGCGACGCTGGCCGAGGCCATGGCGGGGGAGGACGGATCTTGAGCGCCGCATGCCAGCTGACCACGGCGATCCGGGCGGCCGCGTCGGACCCCGCGGCCGACGCGCGCCGGACCGTCCTGGCGCGCCGGGTGGCCGCCGGCACGCTCGCGCTGGCGGCCCTGGCGCTCGGCACGGCACGCCCCGTGGCCGCCCAGGGCGTGCGCGGCGGCGCGGATTCGGTGCAGGTCCGCGTCGCCGGCGTCGAGCGGCTCGAGACCGTCCGCGACGGCGTGAGCGGCGGCGCGCTCGTCGAGGTCCGTGTCGCCCTCGAGCACGCGAGGACGTTCCACTCGTGGCCCGACGAGCCGGTGGTGCCGGCCGCCCTGGAGGGTCTCCTGCCCATCGCCACCGCGGTGGAGGTCGTGTCGCTGCCGGAGGGCGCGGCACTCGAGTCGATCGCCTGGCCCGACCCCGTGCCGGTGGTCGTGCGGTACGCCGGCGAGCCGCTGGAGCTCCTGTCGTTCACGGACACGACGGTCGCCCGTCTGCGCCTGCGCCTGCCGGCGGACGGCGTGGCATCCGACGCGGCCGCCCGGCTCGTGGTCACGCTCCAGTCGTGCGACGAGGAGTACTGCTATCCGCCCCGCCGCGTCGCGCTCGAGGCGCCGCTGGCGGACGGGCCGGACACGCCGTGAGCGCGCCGGCGCCCGTGAGTTCCCCGGCGCCCGCCTGAGCCCCGGCGCCCGCCCGAGTTCCGCCGCCCGCCCGCCACCGGAGCCGCCCCTGTTCATCCTGGAAGAGCCGTACGTCTCGGAGTTCCTGGCCCGCGCCGCCGCCCGCTCCGGCGCCCCCATCCTCCGCACCGCCATGGCGGAGCGCCTGTACCGGGACGGCGCGGCCCGGCTCTCCGACGACGCGGCCTTCGCCCGGCTCGCGGCCGCCGGACGCGCGCGCCGCGGGCCGCCGGCCCGCCTGTACGCGAACTCCGAGAACGCGATCGGCTGGATCGTGGCGCACCTCGCCGGGACCGACCTCCCCGCCGCGGTCGGGGCGCTGAAGGACAAGCTCCGGTTCCGCGAACTGCTGCGGGACGTTCACCCGGATCTCTTCTTCCGCGGCGGCACGCTGTCGGATCTCGAGGGCCTCGATCCGCCCGGGATCCCGTTCCCGGTCGTGCTGAAGCCGGCGGTCGGGTTCTTCAGTTCCGGAGTGCGGGTCGTCGCGGCCGCGGAAGACTGGCCCGCCGCGCTGCGGGACGCCCGCCGGGACGTCGAACGACTCGGCGGCATGTACCCTGACGCGGTGCTGGGCCTCGAACGCTACGTGGTCGAAAGTCGGATCGCCGGGGCGGAGTACGCCTTCGACGCGTACTTCGACGGTCGCGGCGAGCCGGTGATCCTGAACGTCCTCGAGCACGCCTTCTCCGGCGAGCAGGACGTGAGCGACCGGGTCTACCTCACGTCGGCCGCCCTCGTGGAGCGCTGGAGGGACCCGTTCCGGACGTTCCTGCGCGAACTGGGCGGCCGCCTCGGCCTGCACGACTTCCCGGTGCACGCGGAAGTCCGCGTGGGAGGGGATGGTCGGCTCCGCCCCATCGAGGTGAACCCGCTGCGCTTCGCCGGGTTGTGCGCCACCGACATCGCGCACCACGCCTACGGCATCGACCCGTACGCCGCGTTCCTGGAAGACCGGCGGCCCGACTGGGGCGCGATCGCGGCGCGCGCCGGCCGCTCGACGTGGGCCCTGGTGGTGGCGGAGGTGCCGCCCGACGTGGACCGCCGCCGGGTCGTGGCGGTGGACTGGGACGGGCTGGCCGCCCTGGTCCGCCACCCGCGGGAGGTCCGGCGCATGGACTGGCGCCGCTATCCGGCCTTCGCCTTCGTGTTCGCCGAGGCGCCGGACGGCGACCCGGCCGCGTTCGACGCCGCGCTGCGCGCGGATCTCCGGCCGCTGCTGCGCGTGCGCTGACGGCACGACCGGTTTAGCGTGTGCTCCGGAGCCCGGCGCGCCGCCGGCCCCGGATCTCTGCCCCGAAAGGAGCCGCCATGCCCGAGAACCAGCGGACGGAAGGAGATGGACGCGAGCGGGAGGACCGCGATGGAAGCGTTCGCGGGGGCCCCACCCGGCGCGAGTTCCTGGGATACGGCGTGGCAGGAGGCGCCTTGCTGCTCACCGGCGCCGCGGGCTGCGCGCCGGGTGACGGGAGCGGGAGCGATGCCGGCGCGACGGCCGACGCGGGGCCCGGACGGGCCGCTCCGGCGGGAAGCGCCGCACCGCCGGCGTTCGAGCTCGAGGAGGTGTCCCTCGACGAGCTGCGGGAAGGGATGGAGTCGGGTCGCTGGACGGCGCGGCGTCTCGTGGAACTCTACCTGGAACGGATCGAGGCGACGAATCTCGCCGGGCCCGGGCTGCGGGCCGTGATCGAGACGAACCCCGACGCACTGCGAATCGCGGAGGAACGGGACGCGGAGCGGACCGATGGCGCGGTACGCGGGCCCCTGCACGGGATCCCGGTCCTCCTGAAGGACAACATCGCCACCCACGACCGCACGACCACGACGGCCGGCTCGTACGCCCTCGAGGGGTCCATCCCGCCGCGCGACGCGTTCGTCGCGGAGCGCCTGCGGGCCGCCGGCGCCGTGCTCCTGGGGAAGGCGAACCTCAGCGAGTGGGCGAACTTCCGCTCCACCCGCTCGAGCAGCGGGTGGAGCGCCCGGGGCGGCCAGTGCCGCAATCCGTACGTCCTCGACCGTAATCCCTGCGGCTCGAGCTCGGGCTCGGCCGTCGCCGTGGCGGCATCGCTCGCCGCCGCCGCTCTCGGCACCGAGACGGACGGCTCGGTGGTCTGTCCCTCGCACGCCAGCGGGATCGTGGGAATCAAGCCGACCGTCGGCCTGGCGAGCCGCAGCGGGATCATCCCGATCTCGCATACGCAGGACACGGCCGGTCCGATGGGCCGCTCGGTGCGCGATGCGGCCCTCGTGCTGGGCCCGCTGACGGGCGTCGACCCGGCCGATCCGGCGACGGGCCGCAGCGCCGGCCGCACGCGCCTGGACTACGCCTCCATCCTCGAGCCGGGCGGCCTCGACGGGGCCCGCATCGGGGTGGCGCGCGGTTACGCCGGCTACCACGAGAAGGTGGACGCCGTACTGGAAGAGGCGATCGCCGCCCTCCGGTCCGAGGGAGCGGAGATCGTGGACCCGGCCGACCCGGGCTCGATCCGCACGATGGGCGAGCCGGAGTGGGAGGTCCTCCTGTACGAGTTCAAGGCGGACCTGAACGCCTACCTGGCGCAGCTCGGCCCCGAGGCGCCGGTGCGCACGCTCGCGGAGGTCATCGAGTTCAACGAGCGGAACGCGGAGCGAGAGATGCCGTGGTTCCAGCAGGAGATCTTCCTGCTCGCCGAGGCGAAGGGGTCGCTGAGCGACCCGGCCTACCGCGACGCCCTGGCCGAGGCGCGCCGCCTGTCGCGCGACGAGGGGATCGACGCGGTGATGGACCGGCACCGGCTCGACGCTCTGCTCGCCCCCACCGGCGGGCCCGCCTGGACGACCGACCTGGTGAACGGCGATCATTTCCTGGGCAGCAGCTCCGAGCCCGCGGCCATCGCCGGGTACCCCAACGTCACGGTACCGGCCGGTTTCGTGCACGGCCTGCCCGTGGGTGTCTCCTTCTTCGGGCGGGCGTGGAGCGAGCCGCTGCTTCTGCGCATCGCCTACGGGTTCGAGCAGGCGACGCGCCACCGGCGCCCGCCGCGTTTCCTCCCGTCCGTCCCGGCCTGAGTCCGATGCGGCCGGAAGACCGCTCGTTCGCCGAGCGAGTGGAGATGGCCCGGAACGAAGCGGCGGCCCGCTCCGGCGCGGAGCGGACCGCCTTCCTCACGTGGTTGCGCACCGCAGACCCGGACATCGGCCGGGCCGTTGAGCGACTCCTGGCCGCGGACGCCAGGTCTCAGTCGAGCAGGCGCAGCGGCATTACCAGGCAGAGATAGTCCGGAGCCCCCGTGGCGGGCAGAAACGTGGCGGCCCGTTCGGGCGCCTTCAACTGCATGATCACGTCCTCGTCGGGCATGTTCCGCAGCACCTCGAGCAGGTAGTTCGCGTTGAATCCGATCTCGAGTGCCTCTCCGTCGTAGTCCACCGCCATTTCCTCCTCCGCCTCGCCGAGATCGGGCGTCTGCACGCGGAAGGAGAGAGTTCCCTCGCCGAACACGAGCTTGATCCGGTGGGTCTGGTCGCTCGCCACGACCGCCATGCGCCGGATCGCCGCCGACAGAGCATCGCGGTTCCCCGTGGCGATCCGGTCGTTGTCGGTCGGGATGACCTGCTCGTAGTTGGGATACGGGCCCTCGATGAGGCGCGTGAACACTCGCCGGGAGTCGGAGCGGAAACCGAGGTGGTTTCGCGACCGGGCGACCTCGACCGTCTCTTCCGCTCCGAACAAACGCTGCACCTGCTGCAGCGCCTTGGGCGGCACGATGAGGTCCGCCTCCGGGGCGCTGAGCCCCTCGGCGGCCACCCGCATGCGGGCCAGGCGATGGCCGTTCGTCGCTACCATCACGACGGAATCGGGACGGAGCTGCCACAGCACCCCGTTCAGGATCGGGCGGCTCTCCTCGGTGGAGACGGCGAACGAGACCCGCGCGATGAGCTCCTGGAGGTCGGCGGCCCGCATCTTCCAGCTGTCCTCGAAGCTCACGTCGGGGGCGCTGGGGAATTCGTCCGGCGCCAGCCCGAACAGCTTGAAGCGGCTCTTTCCGCTCTGGATGCGGACCTCCACCCCGTCGGCGGACAGGTGTACCGGCGCGTCGGGCAGCTCGCGCGCGATCTCTGCGAACTTCCGCGCCGGGAGCGTGACCGACCCGCTTTCCTCCACCTCCGCGTCGATGCGGACCGAGACGGAGATGTCGAGGTCCGTTCCGCTGAGGGTGAGAGACCCCTCCTTCGCCTCGAGCAGGATGTTCGACAGGACCGGGAGAGTGGTCCGGGCCGGGATCGTGGCCGCGACGGCACCGAGTCCCGCCTGCAGGCTGTCGCGCGTCACCGAGAGCTTCATGCCGTTCCCTTTCCGAGTTCGGGGCTCCGGGCAGGTTTCCCCCGGAACGTCGTGCTGTTTCTCGTGGTGATATTCATCTACCGTCGTATCAGTAGGGACCGTGGACTCGGGGAAAACCGCCCCCGGACGTCCCGGAGATCCGAGCTTTCCGCGCCGAAGCGGCTACGGCGGCGCTGTGGGAGCGCTGCGGGAAACTAGCCGCTTCTTCCCCCGTGTTCCACGCCCGAGCACCGCGGACCGGCGTGCCCTCCCCCGGTGTCCCCGCTCTCCGCACCGCTTCGCCGGAGATGTCCACATCATCCACGGCCCACGTCATCCACGGCCGAGGCGCTCGCGAACCGCGTGGACGCGCGAGCGGAAGTCGGGGTCGGACGCCATCTCCGCCTCGACCTTGTTCACCGAGTGGATCACCGTGGAGTGATCACGGCCCCCGAACAGCGATCCGATCTCCGTGTACGGCAGGTCGAGCATCGTCTTGATCAGGTACATCGCGACCTGGCGGGGCACGGTGATCGGCTTGTTGCGGCGCTTCGAGACGAGCTGCTCGACCGTGACCCGCCAGGCGCCGGCCACCGTCTCCCGGACCTCCTTCGCCGTGAGGCGGGGGCCCTCCTCCTCGAGCCGTGGCCCGAGGGCCTCGCGGGCCAGGTCGACCGTGATCTCCCGCCGGGTGAGCGAGCTGTACGCGAGCAGCTTGATCACCGCCCCCTCGAGCTGCCGGACCGAGGTGCGGCGGTTGCGGGCGATGAACTCGATGACGTCGTCCTCGAGCACGAGTCGGTCCTCGGCCGCCTTCTTCTGCAGGATCGCCACCCGCGTCTCGAAGTCGGGCGGCTTGATGTCGGTGACGAGACCCCATTCGAAGCGCGACACGAGCCGTTCCTGGAGGCCCGGGATCTCGTGCGGCGGCCGGTCGCTCGTGATGACGATCTGCTTGTGGGCGTCGTACAGGGCGTTGAAGGTGTGAAAGAACTCCTCCTGCGTGCCTTCCTTGTTGCCGAGGAAGTGCACGTCGTCCACCAGGAGCACGTCGATCCGCCGGTAGCGGCGGCGGAAGTCCGCCGTGCGGCCGCCCTGGATGGCCGAGATCATCTCGTTGGTGAACTGCTCGGAGGGAACGTACGAGATGCGGGTGCCGGGGAACCGCTCGAGGATCGCGTGCCCCACGGCGTGCATGAGGTGCGTCTTCCCGAGCCCCGTGTCCCCGTAGATGAACAGCGGGTTGTAGACGCGCGCCGGCCCGTCGGCCACGCCACGGCAGGCGGCGGCGGCGAGCTCGCTGTTCGCCCCGACCACGAAGCGCTCGAACGTATAGCGCGAGTTCAGGCCCGACGCGAAGGTGTCGCCCGCCGCCGGCCCGCCGCCCATCGTCTGGCGAGCCCTGCCCTCGCCGGGCCCGGCCGGCAGGGCGTCGCCGGGCGCGCCGGAGTCGCCGGGCGCTCCCGGCGCACCGGCCGGTCCGCCGCCCGCCACCCCCTCCTCTTCCTGTCCGCCGGCCAGGATGTCGGGAATCTGGAGCCGCGCGCCACCGCCGCGCTGTTCGAGCTGGATGTCGAACTTCGGTCCGAGCTGGCGGCGCGCGATGTCGCGCAGGAGGTCGCCGTACTTGTCCTCGATCCACTCGATGGCGAAACGGGTGGGAGCGGCCACGACGAGGGTGGTCTCCGACAGGGTGACGGCCTCGGTGGGGGCCAGCCACGTCCGGAACGTCTGCTCCGGCAGCACCTCGCGGGCCGCGGAGGTGATGGAGGACCAGGCTTCGGCGGCCGTCAGTTCCATCGCGCTGACCGGAAGAAGGAGCGAACGGGCCCGCGGAGAATCGCGGGCAGGGATCCTACGCGAAGTTTTCCACACTGTCAACGATGGTGACGATGACCGGGCGGGACGGTTTGACAGTCCGGCCCGTCGCGCCTAATCTGATTGGCTCTTTCCGAACGATGGCGCGAACAGGGATGCGACGGTCATGCAACCGACCTACAGGAATCCGAGCCGCCGGAAGCGCGTGAAGGATCACGGCTTCCGTGCGCGCATGAAGACCAAGGCGGGCCGTAAGGTCCTGAATCGTCGGCGCCGCAAGGGACGGCATTCCCTCACGGTGAGCGACGAGGTCCATCGCAAGCACCGCGGCTGACCGAGCCGCGGCCCGGGCACGTGACGGAACGCCGCCGGTTCCCGCGCGAGGCGCGGCTGCGCCGGTCCGATGAGATACGCGGCGTGATGCGGCGGGGACGGCGGACGGCCCGCGGCCCGCTGCAGGCCTTCGTCGCGCCGGCCGGCGCGGAACGGGCCCGGGTGGCGGTGGTCGTGCCGCGCCACGGGAGGACCGCGGTGCAGCGGAACCGGCTGAAGCGGCGGCTGCGCGAGATCCTCCGCCTGCGCTGGCTGCCCGGCGCCCCGCCGCGCGACGTGGTCCTGCGGGCCGGGCCCCGCGCGTACGGCCGAAGTTTCGCCGAGCTCGAACGGAGCGTGCTCCGGTGCCTGAGCGACACCGACTCCTGACGCGGGCCCTCGTCGGACTCGTGCGCCTCTACCAGGCCGGCATCTCTCCCCTGCTCCCCTCCGCCTGCCGCTACCAGCCCAGCTGCTCGGAGTACGCGTGTGGCGCCCTCGAGCGGCACGGACCGTGGCGTGGCGGCTGGCTGGCGCTGCGGCGCCTCGGCCGCTGCCATCCGCTGGGAGGATTCGGGCCCGACCCGGTCCCGGACCCGCCCGCGCCCCAATCACGAACCGAACGAGCCAGCGGATAGATCGATGGAGAGACGCGTCGTCCTGGCGGTCGTGCTGACCGTCGCGGTGATCTTCCTCACCAACCTGCTGTTTCCGCCGGTGGCGCCGCCGCCCGCGGGGTCTTCGGGGGGGGCGGACGCCACGGCGGCGGCGGGTGCGGAGCAGTCGGGTGGAGAGGGGACGGCCGAGGCACCAGTTTCCGGAGCACCGGATGCCGAGGAGTCGGGGGCGCTGGGGGCGGCGGACGCGGGTGCCGCCGGTGGTGCCGAAGGGGCAGCCGGTGCGGCGTCCGGCGGGGCGTCCGGCGGGGAAGCCGGCCTCCCGGGAGCGGAGCTCGCGCTCGCGCCGGCCGACACGGTGGTGGTGCGGACCGACCTCTTCGAGCTCCGGTTCAGCACGCGGGGCGCCAGCCTGGTCGGGGCGAAGCTGCTCGGCTACGAGTCCTTCGCCGCGGAAGGGGAGACCGACGACCGGGTCCGGCTGGTGCGGCCCGGCGATGCGATGCTCGGATACCGGATCGCGGCGGGCGGCGACACGGCGCGTCTCGACGAGAGGATCTTCACCGCGGACCGGCGGGAGCTGCGGCTGGCCGAGGGAGCGCGCCAGGACTCCCTCCGCTTCACCTACGACTTCCCCTCGGGCGGGGTGCGCTTCGTGGTGGTGTACCGCTTCCGGCCGGGTACCTACCTGGTTGACGTCGAGGGCCGCCTGGAGGGCTTCGGGGAGCGTGGATGGTCGGTGATCACGGGCCTCGGCACCGGCCTCCGCACGAACGAGAAGGAGCGGGACGACGACTTGCGCTCCCTCGCCTACGTGGCGAACGGAGTGGATTCGGGCATCGAGAGCGTCCCGTTCGAGAAACTGGATGCCGGGGAGACGACGCCCATCCAGGGCGGTCCGTTCCGCTGGGTCGCCGTGAAGAACAAGTACTTCCTGGTGGCCCTGCTGGCCCCCGAGTCGGGCCCGCGGTTCGGCGGCGCGCTGGTGCGCGGCGACGTCTCCGACCACGTGGCGCACGTCCTCACCTCGATGCCCGTGCCGGCGGGCAACGAGGGGTTCGCGTTCCGCGCGTTCGTGGGGCCGCAGGAGTACGACCGCCTCGAGACGGCGGGACAGGGCCTCGAGGGGGTGAACCCGTACGGCTGGCGCTGGCTGCGCCCGATCATCCGGCCCCTCGTCGGGCTCGTGATGCTGATCCTCGGCTGGATGCACAACACGCTCACCCTGGCCTACGGCTGGGTGCTGATCCTGTTCGGCGTCCTGATGCGCGTCGTGCTCTTCCCTCTGTACCAGAAGTCGATGCGGGCGCAGCTCGCCCAGATGCGCGTGCAGCCGCTGATGAAGGAGATCCAGGAGCGCCACAAGGACGACCCGCAGGTGCTTCAGCAGGAGATGATGAAGCTGTACCGCGAGCACAACATCAACCCGCTCGCGGGCTGCCTGCCGATGCTCGTCCCGATGCCGATCCTGTTCACGCTGTTCTTCGTGTTCCAGGGGACGATCGAGTTCCGCGGCGTGCCCTTCCTGTGGCTGCCGGACCTGTCGCTCAAGGACCCCCTGTTCATCATCCCGCTCCTGATGGGCGCGTCGATGTTCCTCCTGTCCTGGATCGGCCAGCGGGGCATGGAACAGACGAACCCGCAGATGAAGATGATGACCTACGTGCTGCCCGTCGTGTTCACGGTGATGTTCGCGACCTTCCCGTCCGGGCTGAACCTCTACTACACGACGAGCAACCTCGCCTCCCTGCCGCAGCAACTCTTTCTGTCGCGCGAGCGGCGCGCGGCGGGCGCGGCGGCGCCGGCGCCCGCCGGCCGCAAGGGAGATGCCGGCCGCAAGGCCGGTGCGGACAGGAAGAAGCGCGGCGGCGGGGGCGGCGGAAAGCGGTGACGCCCGGGCGATGAGGCGGCCGGACGGGGCGACGGACGGCGTGTCCGTGGAGGCGCCCGACGGGGCCGACACGATCGTGGCTGTCGCCACGGGCGCGGGCAGGGCGGCCCTCGCCGTGCTGCGGATCTCGGGGCCGGCCGCCGGTGATGTGGCGGACCGTCTCGGGCTCGCGCCGCTGGAGCCCCGCCGCGCCAGCCTGCGGCGTCTCGTCCACCCCGAGGAGGGCACGGCGATCGACCGCGTCCTCGCCACCCTGTTTCCCGCACCGGCCTCCTACACGGGCGAGGACGTCCTGGAGATCGGCTGTCACGGGGGGCTGCTGGTTCCTCAAATGGTACTGGATGCCGCGTGCGCGGCGGGCGCCCGCCCGGCCCGGCGGGGAGAGTTCACGCGGCGCGCCTATCTGAACGGCCGGATCGACCTGCTGCAGGCCGAGGCCACGGCGGACCTCATCGACGCGCGGTCGCCGGTGGCCGGGCGGGTCGCCTTGTCGCAGCTCGAGGGTGCCGCGTCGCGGCGCATCGAGGACCTTCGGCGGCGGCTCATCGACCTGCGGGCACTCGTCGCCTACGAGATCGACTTTCCCGAGGAGGACGACGGCCCGCTCGACCCGGCGCGCGAGCGGGAGGCGGTGGAGGCGCTGCTCTCCGAGCTCGGGTCCTTTCTGCGTTTCGCACCGCAGGGAGAGCTGCTCCGCGAGGGAGCGCTCACGGTGATCGCCGGCCGTCCGAACGTAGGTAAATCAAGCTTGTTCAACAGGTTACTGGGTTCGGAACGCGCAATCGTCACGGAGCACCCGGGGACGACGCGGGATGCGATCGAGGCGGTGGTGGCGGTGGAGGGCTACCCGTTCCGGCTCGTCGACACCGCCGGACTTCGCGAGGAGGCGGACCCCGTGGAGCGCATCGGGATCGAGGTGGCGCGGGGGTACGTGGCGCGTGCCGATCTCGTCCTCCTGTGCGTGGAGGCGGGACGGCCGCTCGACGAGCCGGAGCGCGCGTTTCTGGCGGGCCTGTCGGACGGCGCCGGGTGCATCCTCGTGCGGACGAAGGCGGACGCGGCGCCGGCCGACCGGTCGAACGACGCGCTCGCGGCCGACGCGCTCGCGGCCGACGACGCCGGGGAAGACGGGAACATCCGGGTCTCGTCCACGGTCGGCACCGGCCTCGAGGCGCTGCGGCAGCGGATGCTCGCGGAGGCGTGGATGGGGCTCCGGGAGTCCGGCGAGGCCCCGATGGTCACCCGCCGCCGGCACCTGCGGGCGCTCCGCGCGGCGCGAAGCGACGTGGAGGCGTACCGGGCCGCCCGCGCGTCCACTCTGCCGCCGGAGGTGGCCGTCACGCACCTGCGCGACGCCGCGACCCGCATGGAGGAGATTCTCGGCGTGGTGGACGTCGAGGACGTGCTGGACGCGGTGTTCGGAGCGTTCTGCATCGGAAAGTGAGGGAAACGAAGCGGCCCGGTGCCCCGGGGGGGACCGGGCCGCGGCGGGCCGTGCTTCGCCGTCGGTCGGGCCTGCGAGCCGTCGGCCTTCTTCGAGCCGTCAGGCGGCGCGCTGGCAGCGCGGGCAGAGATACGTCCGGCGCCCTGCCAGGCTCGTGGACTTCAGCTTGCTCGCGCAGCGCGGGCAGCAGGCCCCCGACGTCCGCCGGTTGATCAGCCAGCCCGGGTCGGCGTGCGCGGCCTGCCAGTGCAGGGTGGCGCGCCGCAGGACGCGCCGCAGGTAGCGGTGCACGCGGACGAGCTGCTCGTCCTGCATGTCGCGGATCCGCAGGTCGGGGCGGTAGCCCGCCTGGAAGCAGATCTCGTCGGCGTATTCGTTCCCGATGCCCGCCACGATCTCCTGGTTCAGCAGGACGCCCTTCAGCGTGGAGCGCGGCTTGTCGCGGACGAGCGCGATGAACGTCTCGGCCGTCAGCTCGTCGCTCAGCGGGTCGAGACCCAGCTTCTCGAAGGTGCCGAGGCCGCTGAAGTCCTCACCGTCCACGAGGTGGATCTCGCCCTCGTCTCCCGCGGAGGCGTAGCGCAGCTCTCGTCCCGCCGCGAACTGCAGGCGGATCTTGCTGTGCTCGTCGGGCGGCGTCGTCTGGGACTCCAGGAAGATCCGGCCCTCGCTCCCCATGTGGAAGACGAGGTTGGCGCCGGAGCGGAAGCGCACGACGATGTAGCGTCCGTGGCGCTCGATCGTGTCGATCGCGTGCCCGCGGATCTTCTCCTCGCTCAGCTCGGGGTCGATCTGTACGGCTTCATCGTCATCGATCAGGACGGCGGAGACGGTCTTTCCGGTGGCGTACCCGGCGAAGGCGTCGATCATCCGCTCGACGTCGGGGAGCTCGATCATGGACCTTTCCTTCTTCGGGGGGTCAGCGAACGCACGGGCATACACCCGCTGTGCGGAAAGGTGCCGTCAACGGATGGCGCGAAAGTCCGGCGGCGGAGTAAACCCCGGATCCGCGGCGTCCAGCGTGCGGCGCTGCACCGCGTCCACGCGGGCGGCCGGCGGGCCGCGGCGGAGAGCTTCCTCCAGGCGTTCCATGGCGTCGGGCGGGCCCGCGGCGAGGACCTCGACCGAACCATCGCGACGGTTGCGCACGGTGCCGCGGAGGTCGAGGGAGGTCGCGGTCCGCACCGTCCACCAGCGGAAGCCGACGCCCTGCACGCGGCCCGTGATCCGGAATCCAGCCCGGATCGTTCCCGTTTCTTCCATCGGCCCGATCCTCCTATCTTCGGGTCTCGTCCCCCGGGGCCGCCGCGCGCCGGAAGGGAGTTCGGACCGGCGCACACGAACGGCCCGGCAGGCGTATGGGATCGTGTAACATAATGACAATACACCACATGGGACGTGAGCGCACGTTCGACGTGATCGTGGTCGGCGGCGGCCACGCCGGATGCGAGGCGGCGACGGCTGCCGCCCGGGCCGGGGCGCGTGTCCTGCTCGTGACCTCCTTCCTGTCGCGGGTCGGCCAGCTCTCCTGCAATCCGGCCATCGGCGGAGTCGCCAAGGGTACGGTGGCGCGCGAGGTGGACGCGCTGGGCGGCGTAATGGGCCGGGCCGCCGACCGCACGACCCTGCACTTCCGCATGTTGAACCGGTCGAAGGGCCCGGCGGTGTGGGCGCCGCGGGCCCAGTGCGACCGGGGGCTCTATGCGCGGGAGGTCCGGCGACTCCTCGAGGAGCAGGAGCGGATCGAGCTGTACCAGGCTACCGTCGACCGCCTGCGCATCGAAGCGGGTCGAGTGACGGGCATCGAAACGACCGAGGGGAGCCGGTTCGCCGCGCGCTCCGTGGTCCTCACGGCGGGCACGTTCCTGCGCGGGGCGATCCACCTGGGCCTGGATACGCGCATCGCGGCCGGGCGTGCCGGGGACGCCGCGGTGGTCGGCCTGGCGGAGCAGCTCGCCGAGATCGAGCCGGGAGTGCGCCGCTTCAAGACGGGCACGCCGCCCCGGGTGGACGGTCGATCGGTGGATTTCTCGCGCCTCGAACGGCAGGAGGGCGAGGCCGGGGACGCACGGTTCTCGCACTGGGAACGGGCCTCGCGGCTCCCGGCCCGGCCCTGCTGGATCGGGTCGGCGGGCCCGGACGTGGTGGACGTGGTGCGCCGCAACCTGGAGCGTTCCGCCCTGTACGGCGGCGGGATCGCGTCGCGCGGGCCGCGCTACTGTCCGTCCGTCGAGGACAAGGTCGTGAAGTTCCCCGACGCCGGGCGTCACCAGGTGTTCCTCGAGCCCGAGGGCCTCGAGACGCACGAGCTGTACGTGAACGGCCTCTCGACCTCGCTGCCCGCCGACGTGCAGCGGCAATTCCTGCGTCTCGTTCCCGGGCTCGCGGACGCCCGGATGACCCAGCCGGGATACGCCATCGAATACGACTACCTGCCGCCCGAGAATCTGGAGCGGACTCTCGAGTCGCGGACCCTTCCGGGCCTGTGGCTGGCCGGACAGGTGAACGGGACGACGGGATACGAAGAGGCGGCGGGCCAGGGCGTGATGGCGGGCCTGAACGCGGCCCTGCGGGCGCTCGGCCGGGAGCCGTGGGTGCCCGCCCGTGACGAGGCGTTCCTGGGTGTGCTGGTTGACGACCTGGTGACGCGAGGCGTGGATGAACCCTACCGGCTGTTCACGTCCCGGGCGGAGTTCCGCCTCCTGCTGCGCCAGGACAACTGCCTGCAGCGCCTCGGACCCGTGGGCGCGAAACTCGGGCTGTATAGCGACGCGGAGCGCCGCCGCTGGGAAGAACACGCGGAGGAGATCGAGCGCGCCCGCGCCTGGGTGGCGGACGGACGGGCGCGCCCGGTGGAGGTGAACGCCTGGCTGGAGGCGAGGGGCGGCACCCCGATCGAAGAGGTGCAGCCGCTGGAGCGCTTCCTGCGGCGCCCGGAAGTATCGCTGGACGGCCTGTTCGGGCCGGATGGCCCGCTGGAGGATCCCGGGATCGAACCGGACGCCTGGACGGTCGTGGAGATGGAGACGAAATACGCCGGCTATGTCGAGCGGGACCGGGAGCGGGCCCGTGCCCTGCGCGCCCGGGAAGCGCACCCGTTGCCGGCCGATGCGCCGTACGGTGAGTTCCGCTCGCTCTCCACGGAGGCCCGGGAGAAGCTGGCCCGGGTGCGACCCGGAAATCTCGGGCAGGCGTCACGAATCCCCGGAATCTCACCGGCCGATCTGCAGAATCTGCTGGTGGAGCTGCGGCGCCGGGCTGCCCCCCCGGACGGGCGCCGAGACGCGCCCCGGGATGCGAGGCCGGGGGCCTGCGCGGTGCCTCCACACCGGGAAGGGACGTCCCCGCCCGAGTGAGCAGGGGTGTTTCACGTGAAACATTCCCGGGGCGGCGGCGACCGGTTTCGGACGCGCGGACCGGCGCGCGCGCATATTCCGGGCATCCGGCTGGCATGGGCGCGGATTTCGTTGGCGCGCGCCCGGCCCGCGCGTATATTGCCGGCCCCTCCGCCGGAGGTCCGCTCCCGGGCCCGGCGGCACGGCCGGCGGACCACGCCCCGCCGGTCCGGGGCAGGGCTCCAGGTCTCTCAAGTCAGGACGGCGCCGATCGATGGGACGTGTCATCGCCATCGCGAACCAGAAGGGCGGGGTGGGAAAGACCACGACCGCGATCAACCTCGGGGCCTCCCTGGCCGTCGCGGAGAAGCGCACGCTGGTCGTCGATTCGGACCCGCAGAGCAATGCGACGAGCGGCCTCGGAATCGCCCAGGACCCGGCGCGGCCCGACATCTACGACTGCCTCGTGGACGGCCTTCCGGTCCCGGAGGCGATGCGCCGCCACGTGCACTTCCCGATGCTGGACGTGGTCCCGGCGAGCCGCGACCTGGCGGGGGCCGAGATCGAGCTGATCGGGCGGGAAAACCGGGAGCACGTGCTCCGGACCGCACTCGAGCCCCTCCACGACGCGTACGACTACATCCTCATCGACTCTCCCCCTTCCCTGGGGCTCCTGACCCTGAACGCGCTCGTGGCGGCGCACTCGGTCCTTATCCCGATCCAGTGCGAGTTCTACGCGCTGGAGGGGTTGAGCCAGTTGCTGAACACGGTGCGCATCGTGCAGCGGAACCTGAACCGCGAGCTCGCGATCGAGGGAGTTCTCCTGACGATGTACGACTCCCGCCTCAACCTCTCGAAACAGGTGAAGGGGGAGGCGGAGGAGTACTTCGGCGCCAAGGTGTTCCGGACCTCGATCCCCCGGAACGTCCGACTCGCCGAGGCCCCGAGCTTCGGCCAGCCGATCGCCATGTACGACGTCCTCTCGACCGGGGCACGCGGATACCTCAGCCTCGCCTCCGAGATCGTGCGACGGGACGAGCGGAAGAGGAGGACCAGCGTTGCCTGAGTCCAGGAGCCGGCTCGGTAAGGGCCTGGGAGCGCTCCTCGGGGACATCCTCGAGGAAACGGAAGCGCGCGGCGACCAGCCCGTGCGGGAGGTGGATGTCTCGGCGGTGCGGTCGAACCCATTCCAGCCGCGACGGGAGTTCGACGAGACGACCCTCGGCGAGTTGGAGGCGTCGATCCGGGAGAACGGCCTCCTCCAGCCCATCGTCGTGCGTCCCGCCGGCAGGGGGTACGAACTGGTGGCGGGGGAGCGGCGGCTGCGCGCCCTGCAGCGTCTCGAATGGACGCAGGCGCCGGCGATCGTCCGGGAGCTGAGCGACGAACAGATGCTCCTCCTCGCGCTGGTGGAGAACCTGCAGCGCGAAGGGCTCAACCCAATCGAGGAAGCCGTTGCTTATCAACAACTTATAGACGGATTCGGTCTCACGCAGTCCCGCGTCGCACGGCGGGTCGGCCGGAACCGCTCCACGGTGGCGAACAGCCTCCGACTGCTCACGCTTCCCGGCGAGGTGCGGGAACTGCTCGCTTCCGGCGCCATGTCGGCCGGCCACGCCCGGGCCGTGCTCGCGGTGGATGACGAGGAGGCGCGGCTCCGGCTGGCGCGGGAGATCGTCGCCTCCGACCTGTCGGTCCGGGACGCGGAGCGGAAGGCCCGGGCCATGAAGGATGGTACGGGGCGGAAGGGGGCGCGGAAGGGGCGGGGGGAAGCCGGACGCGCCGACCCGGTGGCACGCCGGGCCGAGACGCTGCTGTCCCGCGCGCTGGGCACGGGCGTCCGGGTGCGTCTGCGCGGCCGGGAGTCCGGTGAGGTGCGGGTCCCGTTCCACGACGCGGAGGAGTTCGAGCGGATCGTCCGGGCCGTGCTGGACGAGGAAGCGAGCCGCGAACTGTTCGGGGACGCAGGGGACGCATGAGCCACGGTGGCGCTCGCTGGACGATCCTCGTGGTGCGGCCGGACGATGTGGACTCGCACCGCTTCGCCCTCACGCGCGGCCGGATCCTGCTGGGGGTCGTGGCCGTCCTGGCGGTGCTCGCCGCCGCGGCCGCCGCGGGCCGGTGGAGCGCCCTGCGGGAGCGGCCGGCCCAGATCGCCGCGCTCGAAGCGCGGATCGACTCGCTGCACGGGGAGGCGCTGAAAGTCGCCCGGCTCGCGGCGACCCTGGAGCAGCTCGAGGCCTCCTACGCGCGCCTGCGCGCCGTGATGAGCGGCGAAGTGCTGCCTTCCGCCCGGGACATTCTCCTTCCCGCGGTGGAGCCGGGAGGGCAGCGGTCGGCGCCGGCCGACGGGTCCGACACCGGGCGACCCGCCCTGTGGCCGCTCGTGGAATCGGGGTTCGTCACGCGGACGTTCGGGGATTCGGCGGCCGGGGCGACGCTGCACCGGGGTCTCGACATCGCCGTACCGTCCGGGTCCTACATTCGCGCATCTGGAGCCGGGCGCGTGGTGGAGGCGGGCGAGGATCGAGAGTACGGCCGCTTCGTGCGGCTCGAGCACGGAGATGGCGTACGCTCGCTGTACGCGCACGCGTCATGGGTGCTGGTCGCGCCGGGCGACGAAGTGGAAGCGGGGGACGTCATCGCGCTGTCCGGGAACACCGGCCGCTCGACGGCACCACATCTGCATCTGGAGATCGAGAGGAACGGCGAGCCCGTCGACCCGCTTCCGTGGGTGACGGGCCGACTCTGAGCTTGACCGCAGGGGACAGGAGAGGGACGCGATGGCGAGGAACAGGGAGGACGGGGCGCCCCGCGAGGTGGGCGACGTCGTCTCCATCATCGGTCCGGGGATGAAGATCGTGGGCGACTGCGAGAGCGACGGCACGGTCCGCATCGAGGGCACGGTGGAGGGGGCGGTCAAGGCGGCCAAGAGCGTGGTCGTCGGCAAGGACGGCCTCGTGGTGGGCGACGTTTCTACGCAGGACGCGATCGTGGCGGGCCGGGTGAACGGCTCGATCACGGCCGAGAGCCGGGTGGAGCTGCAGGCGACCTGCCGGATCCAGGGCGACATCCGCAGCCGGCGGGTCAAACTGGACGAGGGCGGACACGTGGATGGACAGCTGCACATGGGCACGCAGATGAAGGCGGAACCGGCGGCGCGGCAGGGCATTGGGGAGAAGTCCGCGGCCGCGGCCGGCCCGCGAGGTTGATCGCGGGCAGCACACGCCACATATAGTTGCGATACAAGTAGTTGTGTCGTACCATATGAGGCGGGAAGGCGACACCGGAGCTCGCATCGGCTGACGGGCACGGGGTCGGCCCGGACAGGTTTTCCACACGGTTTCCGCAGCGCACCGGCGGCGCGCGAGGGCTGAGAGGCAGGGAGGGGTCTTGGCGCTGCAACTGGTGCTGTTCGCCGTCGGCCTGACGGCGCTCACCCTCGGAGCCGACTGGCTGGTAACCGGGGCATCCCGGGTCGCCTCGCAGCGCGGGGTGAGCCCGCTTCTCGTGGGGCTGACGATCGTCGCCTTCGGGACCTCGGCGCCGGAGCTCGTCGTGACCGTGGCCGCGGCGCTCCGCGGCCAGGGAGGTCTCGCGGTGGGGAACGTCATGGGCTCCACCGTGGCGAACGTCGGCCTCATCATCGGCATCGGCGCGATGATGAGGCCGATCGACGTCCACCGCCGGCTGCTGCGTCGCGAGGGACCGCTGATGGTGCTCGTGCTGGCCATCGTCGTCATGTTCGCGCTCAACGAGCGGATGGACCGGATCGACGGCATCTTCCTGCTCGGCGGCTTCATGCTCTACATCGCGTACGCCATCCGCTGGGGAATGCGCGACCGGGAGCTGCTGCGGGCCGATCTCGACGTGGCGCGCACCAAGGGCGATCCCGGGGGGCGCCGTGCCTGGTTGAACTGGATGCGGATCGTGGCGGGTCTGGCGCTTCTGTTGCTCGGGGCGGAATGGCTCGTGGACTCCGCCGTCCGGATCGCCACCCACTTCAACGTGCCCGAGTCGGTGATCGGAGCGACGCTGGTGGCCGTGGGCACGTCGCTCCCGGAGCTCGCCTCGACTCTCGCCGCCGCGGTTCGCGGGCTGGGTGACATCGCGATCGGTAACGTGATCGGCTCCAACATCTTCAACCTCGGCCTCGTGCTCGGTGCAGCCGCCCTGGCGAGGCCCTTCGGGCTGCCCAGCGCCGCGCTGTTCTCCGAGGTCCTTCCGGCTCTCGCCTTCTGCATCCTTCTCCTGCCCCTGGCCTACACGGGCGCGCGCGTCGACCGTGCCGAAGGGGGGCTCCTCCTGGGTTGCTACGCCGTCTTCATATTCAGTCTTTTCTGAACCGGTGCCGTTTCCGAGACGGCGCCGGTTCCGGCCCGGCACCTCCCCTCGACAGCGCTGCCTCCCGCGTGTAAAGTACACACGTAAAGCCTGGGAGGCGCCGATGGCCGTCACCGTGAAGATGAGCAGCAAGAACCAGATCGTCGTGCCGCGAGCCGCCCGCGAGGCCCTCGGACTTCGCCCTGGAGACCGCCTGGCCGTGACGATCCGCGAGGGCGGCGTGATCGAGATGCGCCGCCTGGGGGAAGAGCCGGCCGTCGAGTTGGAGGGAATCCTCGCCGATTCTTCAGGCCGAAGCGATGGCGATGCCGAATTGTGGCCGGAGGTCCGCGGTGAGTGAAGCCGGGGTGCTGCCCGAGCCGCTGCGCGGTCGCTCGCTGGTGCACGTCGACGCCGGGGTGTTCGCGCTGCACGCCGTCTCCTGGCCGCCCGCCCTCGCGGTGACGCGCCCGTTGTTCGCCGCGCTGGAGGCGGAGGAGCTGCGGGCCCAGACGTCCGCGCTCACCCTGTACCAGCTCGTGGCGGAGGCGTACCGGCGGGGTGACGCCGCGACCGCGGAGCGCATCGAACGCCTGCTGCCCGGGATCCCCGGCCTGGAGGTCGTGCCGGTCAGCGCCCGGATCGCCCGGCAGGCGGCACAGGCGCGGGCGCAGCTCGGCGGCGGGACGGAGCGCGCCATCCAGCTGGCCACGGCCCTGTCGCGCGGGGCGGACCTCTTCCTTACGCGCCGTTCGGCGCTGCGCCGGGTGGCGGGCCTGGCGATCGAATCGCTGGAGGCGATCCGGCCGGAGGGTGACGGCGGGAGCTGAGCGACGTTCCGGCGCCGCGCGGCCCGCTCGCGCGGCCGGTTCAGTCCTCCGCGAGCGGGCGAAACAGCAGCCCGGAGGGCACCTTCGGCTCGAAATAGGTGGACTTGGGCGGCAGGCGCCGGCCGAGCGCCGTGACGGCGCGGATGGCCTCCAGTCCGGCGGGGGGAAGCAGGAACAGGGCTCCCTCGTCACCCGCGGCGCGAGCGCCTTCCTCCGGCACACGGTGGTAGGAGAGGAGCCCGTCCCGCGCGGCCTCGTCGGCGTCCCGGCCGAGGATTCCCTCGACGACGAGCCGGTCGAAGACGATGCCGGGCACCGCGGCGTCGACGTCGTCCAGCCCATCCCAGCTCGCGGCTGCCCCGGCGCCTCCCTTCTTCGCCTCCTGCGATGGTGAGAGCACCGCCGCCCGCCCGCCGGTCAGTACCACCAGAGAACCGGTCCGGGCGGCCCGGTCCGCGGCCGCCGCGGCCACGGCGGCTGCGACTCCGGCGGACATCCCGGCGCGGCCCGCATCGCCGTCGCCGTCGGGAAGGAAACGGAGCGCGAACCTTGCCGCGAGGCGCTCCGTCCACGAACCACCGCCGGGCGGCGGTGCCGGGATGCAGCGGTGCGTCGCGCGAATCCGCAGGCCGGGGTCACCGCCGCTGACCACGCAGGCGAGAACGCGGTCGGCGCCGGGGAGGCCGGCCGCATGCGATCGCGCCACTTCCAGGGCGGTCTCGTAGCGGTGGTGCCCGTCGGCGATGAGCAGGGGGCCGGCGCCCGCGGCATCGCATACGGCCCGTGCGGCGTCCCCCGACAGCGTGCGGACCTCGTGAACCGTTCCGTCGGGCGCCTCGGCCCGGACCACCTGAGCGGCCGAGCCGCCGGCCGCGTCGTCCAGCGCGTCCTGCAGGCCCTCGAGGAGGGCTCCGTCGAGATCGTGGGCCGCGAAGAACACCGGCGAGAGCTGCGCGCGGGTGGCCAGGGTGAGGGCGAGCCGGTCACGTCGCGGGCCGGAGTGGGTACGCTCGTGGGGCACCACGCCGCCGGATCCGTACGATTCGAGCCGCAGGGCGGCGAACAGCGCCAGGCGTTGCGACGGACCCTCCGGCGCCGTGAACCGCTGACGGACGAGCGTTACGGATGGGACTTGGTCCCGTACCAGAATGCCGTCGCTCTCCCACTCCTCGAGGCGCCGCGCGGCCGTCTCGTAGCGGGCCGGGGCCTCGCCCTCGGGGAGTACGAGGCGCACCGCGTTCCACGGACTCCGCGCTCGCAGGCGCGCCGCCTCCTGCTCGTCGATGACGTCGTAGGGGGGGGCGAGCAGGCCGTCGAGCGGACCGGCGGAAGATCCGTAGCGCAGGGCGCGGAAGGGCTCGAGATGGGGCACCGGATCCTCCCGGAGGCATGGGGTCTGGACGAACCCGCTACTGGCGTGGAGGCGAACCCGGCCGAAGATTCGGGGCGGAGCGGCCCGCCACAAGTCGCGGCCACGGTCCCGGCGCGAACCGGCGGAGCCGGGCCCCGGGCGATGGGTGGTCGGCTGAAAGCGGCGGACACGCGGACACACAGCGGAGGAGCCTGCGTGAGGACCCCTCGGGGCCTCCTGATCGACCTGGATGGAACCGTGTACGAAGGCGGGGCCCTGGTGCCCGGCGCGGCCGCCGCCATCCGGAGGCTGCGCGACGTGGAGGTTCCCTTCCTGTTCACCACGAACACGAGTCGTCGCTCGCGGGCCGACATCGTCGAGGCGCTGGCCGCGATGGGACTGCGGACGCGCGCGGACGAGATCCTGACGGCTCCGGCGGCGGCGGCGCGCTGGCTGCGGGGCGA
>JAVVDU010000007.1:0-35096 GCA_032251515.1 Gemmatimonadota bacterium | reverse complement strand
GCGCGGACGAGATCCTGACGGCTCCGGCGGCGGCGGCGCGCTGGCTGCGGGGCGAGGGCATCCGGAGGGTGTGCGCGCTGGTTCCGGATGCGACGTGCGACGACCTGGCGGAATTCGAGCTCACCGACGAGGCCGCGGAGACGGACGGGACCCCGGAGCCGGACACGGCCGCCGAGGTCGTGCTGGTCGGAGACCTGGGCCGGGCCTTCGATTTCGATCGCCTGAACCGGGCCTTTCTCGCCCTGCGGGCGGGGGCGCGGCTCGTCGCGATCCACCGCAACCGGTACTGGATCTCCGACGGCGGGCCGACGCTCGATGCGGGCCCCTTCGTGGCGGCGCTCGAGTACGCCGCGGGCGTGGAGGCCGTGCTCGTCGGAAAACCAGCGCCGACGTTCTTCGCGATGGCGGCGGCCGATCTCGGACTGCCGGTGGACCAGCTGGCGGTGGTGGGAGACGACGCCGAGAGCGACGTGCGCGGCGGGCGTCGCGCCGGCACCATGACCGTGCAGGTCCGGACGGGCAAGGGTGCCGCGGCCACAAGCCCGGAGCGGACGCCCGAGGAGTTGCGTCCCGACCGCATCGTGGCCTCCCTCGCCGAAATCCCGGCGCTCTTCGGGGTGGGGGGCGGGGCGTGAGGGCGGGCGAGGACCGCGGCCGGCCGGCCGGCGCCTCGTCCTTCGGCCCGTCGCGGGCCACACGGGCCTTCCTGGCGTGGCTGGCGCTGGCCGCTGCCGTCGTGGCGCCCCCGGCGGCCCGGGGCCAGGAGGCACCGCCCCAGCGGGCCGCGGCGGACCGTCCCCTTCCTCTCCCGGAAGACGTTCTCGGCTTTCAGCCCGGCGAACCGCGTCGGCTCGCCGACTGGGGCGCGATCTCGGCCTATCTCGACACGCTGGCGGCGGCGAGCGACCGGATCGTGCTGGACACGATCGGACGCTCGACCCTGGACCGGCCGCTCACGCTCCTGACGATCAGCAGTCCGCGGAACCTGGAGCGGCTCGAGGAGCTGCGGGAGATCCAGGCGCGCCTCGCCGATCCCCGGCGGATCCGCGACGCGGAGGAACGGGCGGACCTGGTGCGGCGCGGGCGGCTGGTGGTGGCCGTGACCGCCGGGCTGCACTCGACCGAGGTGGCGGGCTCGCTGCTTCCGGTGCGTCTCGCGTACCGGCTCGCCTCCTCCGATGCCCCTGACGTCCAGCGGATCCTCGACGAGACGGTGGTCCTCGTGGTTCCGTCCCTGAACCCCGACGGGACGGACCTGGTGGCGGACTGGTACCGAGCGACGATCGACATGCCCTGGGAGGGGTCGCCGCCCCCCTTCCTCTACCATCACTACGCCGGCCACGACAACAACCGTGACTGGTACGCGTTCACGCTGGCCGAGACGCGCGCCGTCGTCGAGCGGGTCCACCTCGCGTGGCGGCCGCACATCGTGCACGACGTGCACCAGCAGGGCACGCACGCGAGCCGGCTCTTCCTGCCGCCGTGGATCGACCCCATCGAGCCGAACGTCGACCCGCTCCTCGTCGGCGCGACGAACGCGCTGGGCACGGCCGTGGCGTGGTCGCTCCTGCGGGAGGGACGGAGCGGCGTGCTGGTGGCGGGCGACTTCGACGCCTGGGACCCGGGCCGCGCCTGGCCGCTGTACCACGGCGCGGTGCGGATCCTCAGCGAGACCGCTTCGGCCCGCCTGGCCACCCCCGTGACGGTGCCGTTCGAGCAGCTGGAGGCGGGTCGAGGCTACGACCCGAAGAGGGCCTCGTGGAACTTCCCCCGCCCATGGCCCGGGGGGGAGTGGACGCTGGCCGACGCGCTGTCGATGATGGAGGCGGCCTCCCTGGCCGTCCTCCGCGAGGCGAGCGGGCGGCGCACGGACTGGCTGCGCACCTTCGTCGCCGTGGGCGAGCGGGCCGTGGCCGGCCGGCCGGGTCGGCCCGCTGCCTGGGCGATCCCGCCCGCGGCGCACGACTCCGGGGCGGTCGAGGCGCTCGTGGATGCGCTGGTGACCGGTGGCGTCGAGGTGGAGCGCAGCGCCGAGGCCTTCCGCGCCGCCGGCCGGGGGTTCCCCGCCGGCACCTACCTGGTCCCGATGCGGCAGCCGTACGCCGCCTTCGCGCAGGTCCTCCTGGCGCCGAAGCCGTATCCGCCCGCATTCGATGGTCGGGGGCCGGACGCGACGCCGGTGCCGCCGTACGGGTGGAGCACCGCGCACACGCTCGCCCTGCTGCTGGGGGCGGAGGCCGTGCCGCTCGCCGCGGTTCCGGCAGTTCCCGCCGAACCGGTGCGAGAGACCGACCGGCCACGCCGCCGCGCGGAGATGCTGGCCGCGGAAGCCGGGACCCTGATCGGACTGTACAGGCCGTGGGTGCCGGCGGAGAACGAGGGCTGGGCACGCTGGTGGTTCGACCGGGCTGGCGTGCCGTACGCCGTCCTGCGCGACGAGGACCTGGTGACGGGAGGGCTGCCGCGGGATTGGACGGCGATCCTGTTGCCCTCGATCGCCGCGAACGCCCTCGCCGAGGGCTGGCAGCCCGGCGAGCAGCCGCCCGCCTACACCGGCGGGCTGGCTGGGGAGGGGGCGCGGGCGCTGCGGAGTTACGTCGAGGGCGGCGGCACGCTCGTGGCGATCGGCGGAGCGACGGATTTCGCGATCCAGGCGCTCGGGCTTCCGGTGGACCAGCCGCTGCGTGACCTGCCGGACGAGGACTTCCTCGCGCCGGGCGCCATCGTGTCGCTCGCCGTGGACTCCGCCGCCGCGGTGGCGGCCGGAACGCCGCGTCGCCTGGCCGCGTGGCTGAACGGGCCGTACGCCCTGCAGCGGCGGCCCGGGTCGGGAGCCCGGGTGATCGCCCGCTTCGGGGCCCGCCCCACCGTGCTGTCGGGCTGGGTGCACGGCGAGTCGCATCTGGCGGGCGCCACCGCCGCGCTGGAGGTGCCTCTGGGGCGCGGCCGCGTCGTGTTGTTCGCCTTCGACCCGCTGTACCGGGGCCAGGCGCGGGCGTCGGTGCCTCTCCTGTTCGCAGCGCTCGCCCGGCGCGGCCTCCCCGACTGAAGTTTCCGCGGCCCCGCGGCCGGTCCCGTCCCGCGGCCCGCGGCCGAGACCCATGCCCCGCGGGCCGCGATCACATCACGGCGCGGGAGCGTCTCAGACGCCTTCCTCCGGGAAGTTCTCCAGCACTTCCTTCACCTTGTTCAGGAAGAAGGCCGCCATCGCGCCGTCCACCACGCGGTGGTCGTAGCTGAGCCCGAAGTAGGACATGTGCCGGATCGCGATCACGTCGTTGCCGTGCGCGTCCTGCGCCACGACGGGACGCTTCTCGATCACGCCCGTCCCGAGGATCGCCACCTGCGGCTGGTTCACGATCGGAGTCCCGAACAGGTTCCCGAAGACCCCGACGTTGGTGATCGTGAACGAGCCGCCCTGGATGTCGTCGAAGTCGAGCGTCTTGGAGCGCGCCTTCTCGGCGAGCTCGTTCGCACCCTGCGCGAGGCCGAGCAGCGACAGCCGGTCGGCGTTGCGCAGCACCGGGACGATGAGCTCCTTGCCGTCGTTCACCGCCACCGCGATCCCGAGGTTCACGTCGCGGTGATAGACGATGCGCGTCCCGTCCACCGACGCGTTCAGGATGGGGTAGGCGAGCAGGCCCTCGACCACGGCCTTCATGATGAACGGGCCGTAGGTGAGCTTCACGCCCTGCTCCTCGAACTTCGGCTTCAGCTTCCGGCGGAGCGCCACGACCCGCTCGAAGTCGATCTCGTTCACCGACGTGACGTGCGCCGAGATCCGCTTCGACATGAGCATGTGCTCCATCGTGCGGAGCCGGACGCGGCTCATTTCCTCGACGCGGTCGCCCTCGCGGACCGGCACCTGGGGGATCCGGATGTCGAGTGTCGCGCCGTGGATCGGCACGCGCATCGTGCCGGGACGAGCCGCCTCGGCCGGCGCGGCGGCGGGCTTCTCCTGCGCGGCCTTCTCGGGCGCGGGGGCGTCGGCCGGGGCGCCCGCCCGCTTCGCCGCGGGCGCCTCGCCCTTCGCGCGCGCCTCGATGTGGGCGAGGATGTCGTCGCGCGTCACGCGTCCGGCGATCCCGCTCCCCTCGACCTCGGAGATGTCGACGTCGTGCTCCGCGGCGATCTTCCGGACGAGCGGCGTGCTGCGGGTGCGGAGCCGCTCCTCGCGGTCGGCCGGTTCGCCGTCGCCTTTCCCGACGGCGGCATCCGCGTCCGCCGCACCGGCCCCTCCGTCCGCCGCGGCTTCCGCGGGCTCCGGCTCCTCCTCGTCCGTTCCCGCCGAGCCTTCGGCGTCGGCCGCGCCGCCCTCGGTGTCGATGCGGGCGACGACGGCGTTCACCTCCACCGTCTCGCCCTCCTCGACGAGGATCTCCACCAGCGTGCCGCTCTGCGGAGACGGGATGTCCGCGTCGACCTTGTCGGTGGAGATCTCGAACAGGTCCTCGTCCCGCTCCACCTGGTCGCCCACCTTCTTGAGCCACTTCGTCAGGGTGCCCTCGGCGATGGACTCTCCCATCTGGGGCATGATCACGTCGACCTTGGCCATGTCCGTATCCTCTTCCGGGTGGCTCGTGTCAGTAGGCGAGCAGCCAGCGGGCGGCCGCCACGATGTCCTCTTCCTGCGGCAGGAACCAGTCTTCGAGCGTCGGAGCGAACGGGACGGGGGTGTCCAGCGCCGTGACGCGCCGCACGGGCGCGTCGAGCCACTCGAACGCCCGCTCGTTGACCTGGGCGCAGATCTCGCCGGCCAGCCCCCCGAACCCGGGGGCCTCGTGCACCACGAGGAGCCGCCCCGTCCGCCGCACGCCGTTCACGATCGCGTCTGCATCCAGCGGCCGCAGCGAGCGGAGGTCGATGACCTCGCACTCGGCCCCGTCCTCCGCCGCGATCCGGTCGGCGGCGGCGGCGCACTTCCAGACCATGGCGCCCCACGTGACGATGGTCAGGGCGTCGCCGGGCCGGTGCGTGCGCGCCCGTCCGAGCGGCACCACGATCTCGTCGCCCGGCGGCAGCGCCTCTTTCACCCGGCGGTACAGGAACTTGTGCTCGAAGTAGAGCACGGGATCCGGGTCGCGGATCGCCGCGATGAGCAGCCCGGCGGCGTCCCGGGCCGTCGCCGGCGCGACCATCTTCAGGCCGGGCACGTTGGCGAAGTACGACTCCACGTTCTGCGAGTGGAAGGGGCCCGAACGGGCGCCGCCGCCGCACGGGCCGCGGATCACCAGCCCGGCCCCGATTCCCGTCCGGTAGCGGGACTTCGCCGCGAAGTTCACGATCATGTCGAACGCCGGGGCGATGAAGTCGATGAACTGCATCTCGGCCACCGGCCGCAGGCCCATGTGCGCCGCGCCGATCGCGGCTCCCACGATCGCTGCCTCGCTGATCGGCGTGTCGATCACCCGGTCCGGGCCGAACTCCTCCAGGAACCCCTCGGTGATCTTGAACGCGCCGCCGTACACGCCGATGTCCTCGCCGAGCAGGAACACGCGGTCGTCGCGGCGCATCTCCGCCCGCATCGCCTCGCGGATCGCCTCGAGGTAGGTGACCTCGACGAGGGGCGTCTGCGCGCCCGCGGCCCGCGCGGCGTCATCGGCCGGCGACGGGACGGGGCGCGGCGGCGACGGGCCGGCCGGATCGGATCCGCTCACGCGGCACCTCCCAGATAGTCGCCCGCCACGGGATCGGTGCGCGTCCACGGAATCGGGGGATCGTCGCCGGGATCGGCGTACACCCGCGTCCGTGCCTCCTCGGGGACGGGATACGGCTCGTCCAGCGCCCGCTCCGCCGCCGCGGCGACCTCCGCGGTCACGTCGGCGTGTACCTCCTCGATGCCCGCCTGCGACAGGAAGCCCTCGTCCAGCAGCACCTTCTCGAATCTCCGGATCGGGTCGCGCGCCCGCCACTCCTCCAACTCCTCCGCCGGCACGTAGCGCTGGGCGTCGTGCTGCGCGTGGCCCAGCATGCGGTACGTCTCGGCCACCACCACGCCGGGTCCACCGCCGGAGCGGGCCCGGGAGACGGCCTCGCCCGTCGCCTCCCACACCTCGAGAACGTCGTTGCCGTCCACGCTCCGCGCGGGCAGCCCGTACGCCACCGCCGTGTGCGCCCAGTCTTCCACCGCCGCGGCCCGGTCGCTGCGCGTGCCGAACGACCAGCGGTTGTGCTCGAGCACGATCACGACGGGAAGGTCGAGGGCGGCGGCCATCGCGAACCCCTCGTGCGAGGCTCCCGTGCGGCTCGCGCCCTCTCCCTGGTAGGTCAGGCAGACCCGGTCCGTGCCGCGTCGCCGGAACGCGAACGCCACGCCGTTCAGCACGCAGAGCTGGGTGCCGAGCGGGCTGATCGGGCCGAGCAGGCCGAGCTCCGGGACGGTGAAATGCGTCGTGTTGTCCTTTCCCGCGCACAGGGAGGTGCCGCGGGCCGTGTACTGCCGCAGCATCTCCTCGGGCGCCAGGCCGCGCACGAACAGCGCGCCCATGTCCCGGATCGACGGGGCGAGCCAGTCGCCCTCCTCCAGGGCGAAGGCGCTGCCCACCGCCGTGGCCTCCTGGCCGAGGCTGCGGTACAGCCCGCCGACGATGTGGCCCTGCTTGAACAGGACTTCCAGCCGTTCCTCCAGCGTCCGGGTCAGCACCATGAAGCGGTGCAGGTCCAGCATCTCCTGCCTGCCGATGGATTTCAGGGCGCCTCACCCGCGCTGGAGGTCGTGCCTCGCCGTCCCGGGACCCGGTGCGGGGAACGTCGCCCACGCGTGGCCCGAAACCGCCACCGATCCGCGAACATAGGCGCGGCCGCGGCAAAGTTCAAACGGCGACGCTGTCGCTTTACGCCGATGTAAAGGGAAATTCGACCACTTCGATGTCCGCCGGACCGCCCGGGGCGAGCCCCACGCAGTCGCCGGGCGCGACCTCCCGGCGCACCATGCCGAGGCCGATCGGGCCGAGGGAGGGCGAACGCGCCGTCGAGGTGACGCGGCCGATCTCCTTTTCGCCGAGATACATGGAAGCGCCGACCGGGGGAGCTGCGCCGGCGGGGAAGCGCAGCCCGCGCAGGTGGCGGTTCACGTGGCCGCGGTAGTGGATGCGGGCCACGACTTCCTGGCCCGTGTAACAGCCCTTCTCGAAGCTGACGGTCCGCGCCGCGAGCCCGGTCTCCTGGGGCAGGTTCGCCGCATCGAAGTCGCGACCGAACTCCGGGATCCCCCGCTCGATGCGCCACGCCTCCCAGGCATCGTCGTCCAGGGGCCCGCCGCCCCGCGCCGCCGCGGCCCGCTCCAGCCGCTGCCCGGCGTCGGCGGCGCGGAGGAGAAGCACGTCGATGCCCCCGCCCTCGTCCGGCCACCGCCCGACGAGGAACCCGGCCGGGCCCGCGGCATCATCCGCGGCCCCGGCGGCCTGCGGGCGGTCAGGGGTCCCCGCGCTCGCGGCCCCGCCCGGCCCGTGGTCCGTCCCCCCGCCCCCGAACGGCACGAAGCGGCCTGGCTCCGGGCCATCGCCCGCGCCGACCGCCTCCCGGGCCGCGGCGTCCGCCTCCGGACCGAGGACGCGGACCAGCACGGCCCCCTCCAGCGGTTCCGTCCGGGCCAGGCGGGGCGGCAGATACCGGGCGAAGTGCGCCGCCAGCGCTTCGGCGGCGGCCGCCGGCAGGTCGAGCACGAGCCCGGCCTCCCCCTTCAGGACGCGCACGTCCGCCAGCGTCCGGCCGCGCGGATCGAGGACGAGACACGAGATGGCCGCGCCCGGCGCCGGGGCGAGGATGTCGTTGGTGAGGAGCCCGTGCAGGGCGCGAGCCGCCCCGGCGCCGGAGACGCGCCACGCCGTCCGGGCCGGATCGCGGTACACGAGCGGGCCGCGCGGTGCGGCGCGGGGAGACGTCATCGGACCGCCTTCGCTGCGGGAACGGATCGGTGGGCTCCGGGGGTTCCCGGGAAGCCCGTCCGCATCGAAGCTAGGGGAGTCCGCGGGCCCGGGCGAGCCGGTCGGGTTCGGCGCCGGACCGACCGGCGGGGCCTCGCCGGGGGCGCCTCGCCCGGGCCGGACGGGACGCATAGATTCCGCCCCCCCCGCGGCCGGAAGGCCGTCAGCCCGCCCGCCGGCCGGTGCGGGGTGCGGCCCGGTGCGGGGCGACTCGAAGTGGGGGTTCGACCATGTCCGATGTGCTGCTGACGCGCGAGGTGCGCCGCCGGCCCGACACCGTGCGGCTCGCCGGGCGCATCCTGTTCCTCACCGAGGACCCGGAGCTCATCCGGCGCCAGCTCGCCGGCGAGGACCTCGACTGGAATCCATCCATCCCGCTGCGCGACGACATCAGCACCGACGAGATCACCCCCGCCTGGGTCTGCTACTACTTCGACGAGACCCTGGGCCGCTATCCCTACGTGGGCCTGCGCTGCGGGGGCGAGCAGCCGATCGGCCGGGACGACGTGCGCCGGGGCGGATTCGTCGCCTCCGTGTCCGGGCGCCGGCGGGGGAAGGGCTCGAGCCGCGAGGCGTCGCCGTACGCCGAGCGCGCCGCGGGCATCCGCGTGGTCGTGGCCGAGAACATCGAGCGGATCTACCGCGAGAACTGCCAGAACCTGGGGGTTCTCACGACCACGGACTTCTCCGTCCTCGACCGCATCCGGGCCGGCGAGGAAATCCCCCTCGAGACGTTCATCGGCGACGCGGGCCGCATCGAGCGGGACATCATCGAGTTCGGCGGCCTGCTGGACTACGCCGTGGCCCGCCGCCGGGGCCTCGTCCAGGTACCAGCCGTGCCGACGCCACCGGACCGTCCCATGACCCTGGCCGAGAAGATCCTCGCGAGCCGCTGGGTGAAGGACCTGGCGGCCGGCGAGGTGGGCGTGCCCGCGGTGCGGCCGGGCGACGAGGGGTTCGTGCGCTGCGACCTCCGGTTCAGCCACGAGTACGTGACTCCCATGGCCTCCACGTTCTGGGAGGAGTGGGCCGGGCCGGACGCGCCCATCGCCGAACGCGACAGCGTCCTGTTCTTCCGCGACCACCTCGCGTTCCTCGACCAGGTGATCTCCGAGGAGAAGAAGCGGGCGGGCCTGCTCGACGCGGCGCACGCGCTGCACGACCGCCAGCGGGAGTTCGCCGCCGCGCAGGGGGTCCGGCTGCACGGGGAGCTTCCCGACCGGACGGGCAGCGAGACGATCTGCCACGTGATGATGCTCGACACGTACGCCCTCCCCGGGCAGGTGATCGTCGGCAGCGACTCGCACACCCCGCACTCCGGCGCGATCGGCTGCGTGGCGTTCGGCGTGGGCACCACGGCGATCGTCAACAGCTGGGCGACGCGCGACGTGCGCCTCCGCGTTCCGCCATCGGTGCGCGTCCGGGTGGACGGGCGACTGCGGCCTGGCGTGACGGCCAAGGACCTGATCCTGGAGATCCTCCGCCACCCCTACGTGCGCGGCGGCGAGGCGATCGGGAAGATCCTCGAGTTCGCCGGCGAGGCGGTGGAGGCCCTGGGCGTGGACGAGCGCGCCACCCTGACGAACATGGTCGCCGAGATCGGCGGCTTCACCGGCATCGTCGCTCCCGACGCGCACACCGCCGATTTCCTCGTGGAGCGCCGCGGCATGGAACGGTCCGAGGCGGAGCGACTGGTGCGCGACCTCGCGAGCGATCCGGACGCCGAGTGGGAGTGGACGATGGAAATCGACGCGGACGCGCTCGGTCCCATGGTCGCCACGCCGGGCGATCCCGGGCACGGCGTCCCGCTGGCCGAACTGGGCGACGTGCCGGTCGACATCGTGTACGCCGGTTCCTGCACGGGCGCGAAGCGGGAGGACGTGGCCATGGCGGCGCGGGTCGTCGAGCACTTCGCCGCCCAGGGCGGGCGGGTGGCGGACGGAGTGGAGGCGTGGCTCCAGTACGGGTCCGTCGACGTGGAGCGCTGGGCCGTCGAGAAGGGGTGGCACGACCTGTTCACCGGGGCCGGGATCCGCGTCCTGGCGCCCGGGTGCGGCGCCTGCATCAACGCCGGACCGGGGATCAGCCGCTCGCCCGACCAGGTGACGGTGAGCTCGATCAACCGGAACTTCCCGGGCCGCAGCGGACCGGGGAAGGTCTACCTGGCGAGCCCGTACACGGTGCTCGCCTCCGCGTTCGCGGGGCGGATCCGCGCCTTCGAAGCCGGGGCCGGGGGCGGCTGAGCTACCTCAGGACGCCGAGGCGATCGCCTGCAGGGCCCGCTGGGCGAGCCAGCGCCGCACCACGGGCTTCCACGCCCAGGCGAACGCCGCACCTACCGGGCCGGGCCGCACCTCGGCTACCAGCCGCTCCGCCTCCGCCGCCAGCGCTCCCTCCAGCCGCCGCTTCGCGTCGCCGGGCACGGACGCCCACGTCGGCTCGACGGGCTCGACCTCGTACTCGGGGTCGGGTCCGGGCCGGTAGGAGGGGAACACCTCCGCCAGCCCGCCGGAGAGGAGCCGGCGCGCGTCGCTACGTCCGGCGCGGAAGTCGTGGGCGCGCCACTCGCGGTGCAGGAAGCCGCCGAACCCGCCCAGGTAGTCGCCCGCCAGTTCGTCGTCCGAGGACGGCGCCACGAGATAGAGCGGCAGTACGTCCTTGTCCCGCAAGCCGCTCGCCGACTCGAGGACGTAGATCAGCTTGGCGAGCCGGGACCGTCCGGGCCGGGAGCCTGCCGAGGCGAGAACGTCCGCGTAGCGCGGGTCGGCCTCGATCCGCTCGATGTCGCGGTCGAGGACGTCGACCACGGGATCGGCGCCGCGCTCCCCGCCGCCGGTCGGCGCCGCGGCCACGTGCATCTCGGCCACTCGCTCGGCGAGGTCGCCCACGTAGCGGCCGAGCACGACGTCGTCGGGGTCGGTCAGCCGGTCGTCCATCTCGGGCAGCCGTTCGAGGAGGGCGTGCAGGATCTCGAGACGCGCGTTCATCCGGTTCGCGCGGATCCAATCCTGCGCGGCGCTCTGGCCGAGCACGGCCCGCGTGAGGTCGGCCGCGAGCGCGGCCACCGACTCCGGCGCCCCCGCCCGCGTGCTCCGGCCGTCGCCGCTCGCGCGCAGGGTCGGCTCGACGAGGACGTAGCGCCAGTCCGCGCCGCGGTGCGCGGCGTCCCGCTCGACGAGGTCCTTCGCGAGACCGAGCGGGGTGGCGTCGAACAGCCCGCCGTCCACGTACCACATCTCCGTCTCCCGCCCGGCGCCGCCGGGCAGACGGCCGCCCGGGTACTCGTCCTGCCGCCGCAGGATCCGGCGCGGAGGGAAGGCGAAGGGGAACGCGGCGGAGGCGAGCGCGGCCTCGCGCAGCCGCTCCCACGCCGGGTCCGCCGCGGCGCCCGGACGGATCTCGAAGTCCATGGCGTCGGCGTACCGTCGCGTGCCGAAGGCGCGCTCCGGGTCGTTCAGGAACCCGTAGCGGAAGTCGTAGCGGACACCGTGCAGGCTGGCCAGCGTGACCCCGACGCGCAGTGGGTCGCCGACGGCCGAAGAGGGCGCGTCGTCGGAGGCCGGGCCCCCGGCGATCAGTGCGCGGGTGAGGTCCTCGAGCACCGTGGGGTCGAGGACTCCGGCGCGCGCACGCCGCCCGGGGTTCAGCAGCCAGGCCGCGTCGGCGCCGTCGACCCACGCCTTCTCCAGCCACGGCGCCACGCCCGGGTTCACGGTCAGGGCGCGCGCGGCGAGGGCGGCGTTCAGGGCGCCCGCCGACGTGCCGGTGATCACCTGCAGGCGGACGGGGCCGGCCGGGCCGCCGGAGGCGAGTGCGCGGAGGATCTCCGTCACGGTGCCCGCGATGTACGAGCCCAGGGAAACGCCACCACCGAGTACGAGCGCGATCTTCGTCATTGCCACCATGCCACGGAATACGGGAACGGATCGGACTGCATACTGTCCCGCGCCACGGGGCCCGGCAAGCGAGCGAGGGGCGGAGTCAGCCCGTGCCGTCCCCGGGAAGCTCGAGCTGGAGGAGGCTGGACGGGTCGAGAGCCTGTCCCGAGACCCACAGGGACCAGTGCAGGTGGGGGCCGGTGACCCGGCCGGTGGCGCCTACCTCGCCGACGACCTGGCCGGGGACGACGATGTCCCCTTCCTTCACGAGGATCCGCGACAGGTGGAAGTAGCCGGTGTAGACGCCGCGTCCGTGATCCACGTACACGCCGTTGCCCGAGAAATAGAGGTCCCGGGCGATCACGACCCTGCCCCGGGCCGCCGCCCGCACGGGAGTCCCCGTCGCGCCGCGCAGGTCCAGGCCGGTGTGACGGCTCTGCAGTTCGCCGTTGAACAGCCGCTCCACCCCGAACGGGCTCGTCACGTCGAGCGGCCGCGGGGCCCGGAACGGCTCGTCGAACAGCCAGTCCGGCCCGGCGGTATCGAGCACGGCGCGCACGAGCTCGCGCTCCGCCGCGATCCGCTCGAGCTCCGCGGCCGGCGGCGAGGCGTACTTCGGCGCCACGCGGAGGCGGGTGGACGCGAAGGTCCGGTCCGCCACGCGAACGGGAACCCGCTGCTCGCGCTCCGACCCGTCGGCGAACGCGAAGCGCAGGACGAGATCCTCCTCGCCCGCCCGCCCGATCGGGGCGGCGGCGAGCCCCAGCCACTGGCCGTCCCAGGGCGCGAACCGGACTGGCAGGCCGGCGAACTCCCCCTCCACCGACGCCGGCTCGCGGCCCGAGGGGCGCTGGAGAATGCGGACCGCGAACGCCGCTCCCTCCCGGGGCTCCGGGCTCCAGGCCACGCCGAAGGGCAGGATGGGACGTCCCGGGGGACGGGCCACCCGCGCGCGGGCCCGCGCCGCGAGATCGCGCAGCGTGGGCGGTGACTCCGCCGCATCCGCGGTCTCCGCCGCGCGGGCCGAATCCGCCGGGACCGCCGCGTCCGCGGGCCGCGCGGCGCCCGCGGGGCCGGGCCCGGCGGCCGGCGAAGCGGGAGCGCCGCCGGTCGCACAGCCCGCGGCCGCCACGAGCACGGCCGCACCGAGCAGGATCGATCTGGTGGCTGCAATCACGCCGCGGAGGATGCCCGCCGGCCCTTCCCGCGGCAAGGTGCATCCCGCGGCGCGTCGCCGGTCGCGTCCCGCTCCGGGACCCGGCGATCCGGCCGCAGCGGCGACGCGAACTCGCGCAGGGACGGGAGCCTCTCGCGCATCCGCTGCACGTCGCGCGCGCCGCCCGCCCGCTCGGCGTTCCGCAGCAGCCCCTCCGCCGGCCTGGCGCGGCGATCGAAGTCGGCCGCGCAGGCGAGCGCCATCCGCCGCGCCTCGGGCCCGAGCGGCACGCCGGGGTGGCGCAGGCGACCGCCGAGGCCGGCGAGGAGTCGCGTCAGGAGGGCGGAGGTCTCGAGGACCGCCCGTTGCGGCCGGACGCGCATCGCGCATGCCCGCTCCGGCTTCCCGTCCCCGATCTCCGACCACAGCTCGGCGTGGTCGGCCAGGTCGCGGACGGCCCGCAGCGCCGCGCGGGTGGGGCTCTCCGCCGCCGCCGCGCACAGCAGCGACAGCGAACGAAGCGTGAGCGCCAGGGTTTCCGCGACCCACGCCTCCTCGGCGGACTTCGCGGATCGCCCCGGCCGCGCCTCCGTCCCGGCAGCCTCCATATCCGGCTCCTTTCTCCCGCGACTCTCCGGCGATCACCGCCCCAGGAGATACGCCGGGACCGTCATCACTTCGTCAACACGTTCCGACGCGCCCCGACACGCTCCGCCCGCGGCCCCTTTTCCTTGCCGCCTCCGGAAACCCGGGGTAGCTTGGCGGGTCGGCATGGGGCGCCGCCGCGAGGCGTCGATCCGCCCCCAGTATCCCCTCGAGAGGTCGAACCGCATGCACCTGTTCGACAAGTGCGCCGCCTTCACAACGGTCCGGGACCTGCGGAAGGCGGGTCTGAATCCGTACTTCCAGAAGATCACCGAGTCGCGCGACACCGAGGTCGTGATCGACGGCCACACGAAGGTGATGATCGGCTCCAACAACTACATGGGGCTGACGCACGACCCGCGGATCCTCGAGGCCTCGCGTAAGGCCCTGGAGACGTACGGCAGCGGGAACACGGGCAGCCGCTTCCTGAACGGGAACATCGACCTGCACGACCGTCTCGAGGAGGAGCTGGCGGCGTTCACCGGCAAGGAGGCCGCGCTCGTCTTCAGCACCGGGTACCAGACGAACCTCGGCACGATCGGCGCGCTGATCGCGCGCGGTGACACCGTCTACCTCGACAAGCTCGACCACGCCTGCATCCAGGACGGGGCCCGACTCGGGTTCGGGACGATCGAGCGCTTCCGGCACGAGGACTACGGCCATCTCGAGAAGCTGCTCGCGGCGACGGACGCCGAGCGGGGCAAGCTGGTGGCGATCGACGGCGTGTACAGCATGGAGGGCGACATCGCGAACCTTCCCGCCCTCGTGCCGATCGTGCAGCGCTACGACGCGGCCCTGCTGGTGGACGACGCGCACTCCCTGGGCGTCCTCGGCCCGAGCGGCGAGGGGACGGCGGCGCACTTCGGGCTCACCGACGAGGTGGACCTCATCACGGGCACGTTTTCGAAGTCGCTCGCTTCGATCGGCGGCTTCGTGGCCGGAGACGCCGTCGTGATCGAGTACCTCCGCTTCCACGCGCGAGCCCTGATCTTCAGCGCCAGCATGCCGCCGGCCGCGGTGGCCACGGTCCTCGCGGCTCTCGAGATCATCCGGACCGAGCCGGAGCGCCGCGAGCGCCTGTGGGCGAACACCCGCCGCATGCAGCGCGAGCTTCGCGGCATCGGCTTCGAGATCGGGTGCACGGAGACGCCGATCATCCCGATCCTGATCGGGCCGATGGACAAGACGTTCCAGATGTGGCGGGCGGTGTTCGACGCGGGACTGTTCACGAACCCGGTCGTCCCGCCCGCCGTCCCCGAGGGACGCTGCCGGCTGCGCACCAGCTTCATGGCCACGCACACGGACGAGCAGCTCGACTTCGTGCTCGAGACCCTCGAGCGGGTCGGCAAGCAGTTCGGCGTCGTGTGAGCGGCGGGCCTGCGAGGCCCGGCGCCGGCGTCCGCGTCGAGCCGGCCGAGGGCCGCTCCGCCTTCCGGGACTTCCTCCACCTGCCCGGACGCCTGCACGGCGACGACCCGGACTTCGTGGCGCCCCTGCTGCACGACGTGCGGAAGATGTTCGATCCGCGCGCGCACCCGTTCCACGAGCACTCCGAGGTCCGGCCGTTCGTGGCATACGCGGACGGACGGCCCGCCGGCCGCATCGCGGCGATCCACAACCGTAACCACACGGCGTTCCACGACGACCGGACCGGCTTCTTCGGCTTCTTCGCCTGCGAGGACGATCCCGCGGTGGCCGCCGCCCTGTTCGACGCCGCGGGGGCCTGGCTGCGCGAGCGGGGGCTCGACACGATGCGCGGCCCGGCGTCGTTCTCGACCAACGAGGAAGTGGGCCTGCTGGTGGAAGGGTTCGGGCGGCCCCCGGCGGTGATGATGCCGTGGAACCCGCCCTGGTACGTCGACCTGGTCGAGGGGGCGGGGTTCACGAAGGCGAAGGACCTCCTGGCCTTCACGCTGGACTCGAACGTGCCCCCCGACCGGCTCGTCCAGATGGAGCGCCGTCTCTCCGAACGCCTCGGCGTGACGATCCGGCCCCTGCGGATGAGGGACTTCGAGGCCGAGCTCGAGCGGGTCCGGGAGCTGTACAACCGCAGCTGGGAGAGGAACTGGGGCTTCGTCCCGATGACGGACGCCGAGATCGCCCACATGGCGAAGGAGCTGAAGCGGCTGCTGGCCCGCGTGCCCGAGCAGGTGCTGTTCGCCGAACGGGGCGGCGCGCCCGTGGGCTTCACGCTCTGGCTGCTCGACTACAACCGGGCCCTGCGGCACGCCCGGGGGCGGCTGTTCCCGTTCGGGCTCCTGAAGATCCTCTGGCACCTCCGCGGCATCGACTTCGCGCGCGTGCTGACGCTGGGGGTGCTGCCGGAGGAGCGGGGCCAGGGGATCGACAGCCTGCTCATCATGGCGATCTTCCGGCACGGAACGGCGCGCGGCGTGGAGTCCGGCGAGTTCTCGTGGGTCCTGGAGGACAACCTGTCCATGCTGAAGCCGCTCGAGCGCATCGGGGCGCGGGCCTACAAACGCTACCGCGTCTACGACCGTCCGCTGTGAAACCGGCTCCCATCCGCCCACCGCGACCCGTGTCCAGTGAAAAGGCCGACGGCCGCACCGTGCTCCTGACCGGCGGCACGGGATTCCTCGGCAGCCACGTCGCCGAGGCCCTGTGCCGGGCCGGCCTGCGGGTGCGCTGCACCGTCCGGGCGACGAGCGACACGAGCCGCCTGAGTGGCCTGCCCGTCGAGGTCGTGGAGACCGACCTGCGCTCGGCCGACTCCCTGGGCGAGGCCCTGCAGGGCGCCCGGCTGGTGGTACACGCGGCGGGCGTGACGCGGGCCCGCCGGGAGGCGGACTACTTCGCCGTGAACGCCGAGGGGACGGAGCGGATCGCCGCACGGGCAGCCGCCGGGGGCGTGGAGCGCTTCGTGTTCGTGAGCAGCCTCGCGGCGCGTGGCCCCGACGGGGCGCGCGGCCCGGTGAGTCCGTACGGGGCGAGCAAGCGCGAGGCGGAGCGTCGCCTCGCGGACGCGGTGGCGGGATCGGAGCTGACGACGCGCGTCCTGCGGCCGGGCGGGATCTACGGCCCGCGGGAGAAGGACCTGCTGCCGCTGTTCCGCCTCGCGCGGCTGGGTATCCTCGTGGCCCCGCCGGGCGCGGGGCGGCTGCAGCCGGTCCACGTCTCCGACGTCGCCGCGGCGATCCTGCGGGCGATCGACGCTCCGGGCGAGGACCCGGGGCCGCTGGCGGTGGCCGGCCCCGCGATCGTCGGCTGGCGGGACGTGGCCTCGGCCCTCGCCGCCGCGGTGGGGGGCCGGGTCCGGCTCCTGCGGCTGCCCGGGGGCGTGTTCCGCGCCGCGGGGGCGGTGGCGGAGGCCGCGGCGGTGGCGACGGGAAGGACTCCCACCTTCGACCGCCGCCAGGCGAACGACCTGACGCGGCTCGCCTGGACCTGCGACCTCGAGCCGGCGGAGCGCCACCTGGGCTGGACGCCGCACGTCGGTCTGCGGGACGGCATCGTGGAGACGGCGGAGTGGTACCGGGAGGCGGGATGGCTGAAGGGTTGAAGCGGCGGACGGCCGCGACGGCAGGCGGCGGGACGGCGAGGCAGGTGGCGCCGGGGCACGGCCTGGCCGGAGCCCTCGACCCGGTGGCCGCCCCGGTGGCCGCCGCGCGTCCGGGGGGCGGGCTCCTCGCGGGCGACATCCTGGCCGCGGCCTACCTCGCCGCCACCGGGCTGCTCGCCCTGGTGTCCGCCGCGCCGGCGGGCGTCCTGCTCGCCGGCCTGCACGCGGTCGCCATCGCCGGGATCCTGGCGCTCTCCCGCCTGCCCGCGCCGCGGCGGGCCTTTCCCGCCTTCCTGCGCATCGCGTGGCCGGTGGCGGTGACGCCGCTCCTGTACATGGAGCTCGCCACCCTCAACCAGCTCCTGTTTCCAGGATATCACGATGCGTTCGTCCAGGGCTGGGAACGCGCGCTGTTCGGCGTGCAGCTCAGCGTGGCGGCGAGCGACTGGTTTCCGTCGCTGTGGCTGTCCGAGACGCTCCACGCAGGGTACGTGTCATACTACCTCGTGGTGCCGGCCGCGCTGTGGTCGGCGTGGACGGCCGGCGGCCGCGACGGACTCGAGCGCGCCGCGTTCACCACGGCCCTCGGCTTCTTCCTGTGCTACCTGTGCTTCGCCGTGTTCCCCGTGGCGGGACCGCGCTACGACTTCCCGAAGATTACCGGCCCGCCCTCGCAGGGAGCCGTGTTCGCGCTCGTGCACACGATCCTCGAGTCCGGCTCCTCCAAGGGCACCGCCTTTCCCAGCTCGCACGTCGCGGCGACGCTGTCGGCCTGGCTCGCCGCGGGCGCCGTGAACCGGCGCGCCTTCTGGCTTCTGTCGCCGTTCGCGGTGGCGCTCACGCTGGGCACGGTCTACGGGCGCTTCCACTACGGCGTGGACGCCGCGGCCGGAGTCCTGTTCGCCGTCACGGCCTTTCTCGCCGCTCCGCCCCTGATCCGCCGTCTCGGCACCGCGGGGGCCCCGAGCGGCGCCTGACGCCGGGCAACCGGCGGCGCCCGGGATGCGTCCAACTCCATGACGACCATGAACGACGCGACGATCGGCCGGTGAACGAGGCGCGGCTCCTCGAGCGGGCGTGCGCGGGCGACCGCGGCGCGATGGGCGAGTTGTACGCGGCGCACGCGGGGCGGGTCTTTTCGGTCGTCCGCCGGCTGGTGGGCGACGACCACGCCGCGGAGGACGTCGCGCACGACGCGTGGCTCCGCGCCTTCGACCGGCTGGGCACGTTCCGGGGCGATGCCGCGTTCGGCACCTGGATGCACCGGCTGGCGGTGAACACGGCGCTGAACGCGCTGCGCCGCTCCGGCCGCCGCCCGGAGGTGGAACAGGGGGCGCCGGCGCCGGCGCAGCGGTCGCCCGGGGACGGCGCGATGCTGACGCAGCGCGTGCTGGAGCGCGCCATCGACCGGCTGCCGGAGGGGTACCGGCGGGTGCTGGTGCTGCACGACGTCGAGGGGTGGACGCACGAGGAGATCGCCCAGCGGCTCGGGGTGACCGTGGGAACCTCGAAGTCGCAGCTGCACAAGGCCCGGGCCCGGATGCGGGACCTGCTGGAGCCGGCCGGGAGACGGACCGAGGTCGTAGAGCTGGAGACGACGGAAGGGGCGGAACGACATGTCTGAGCACCTGAGCCCGGAGCGGATCTCGCTCCTGCTGGACGAACCGGGGAGCGTGGAGGGCGGCGAGGCGCACCTCGCGGCCTGCCAGGCGTGCGCGAGCGAGTACGAGCGGATGAGCCGCATGCGCATGGCCCTCTCGGCCCTGCCCGACCTCGACGCCCCGGCGGACGGCTGGCGGCGTCTCGAGCGGGCACTCGGCGGCGAGGAGGGCGAGGCGGGTCGGGCGGCCGCGTCCGGCTCGCGCGGCCGACCGCCCGGGGATGCGCGCGTCCACCGGACGGCGCCGCGCGCGCGGGTCCTCGCCTTTCCGGGCGGGGTCCGCCCGCTGTGGGCAGCGGCGGTGGTCGGCCTGTTCGCGGCGGGGCTCGTGGTGGGCCGGTCGCTCGGCCCCGGCGGGACCGGCGCCGGCACCGGCGCCGACGATGGCCCGCTGGCGGCGGCGGAAGAACCGGTCGCCACCACGCAGGCCCTGGCCGACGCCGGCGGGGCGGAGGGGTACCTGCGGACCGTGGCGGAGCTGGAGGCACTGCGGGACGAGACGCTCGGTCCGGGGGCGGAGGGAGACCCGGCCCGCATGGCGGAGCGGCTGATGGAGCTGGACGCCCTGGTCGAGGCGTCGCGCGAGGCGCTGCGCCAGGCCCCGGCCGACCCGGTGCTCAACAACTTCCTGTTCGACGTGGTGGACAGGCGCGACCGGATGGCCGGAGAACTGGACCGCACGCTGCGGTTTACGGCGGCGGAGTACTGAGCGGGGTGCCGAGGATGTCCGGGATGTGGAGACCCGCAGGGATGTGGCGGCGCACGGCCGCCGCGGGCGCGCTGGCCCTGGCGGCGGGGCTCGCGGGCGGGGCCGGACCACTGGCCGCGCCCCTGACCGCGCAGGAAGCCGAGGCGCCCGCCCGTCCGCCCGCGCCACGCGCCGCGCGTCCGGCTCCGCCGCCGCCGACCTGGGAGTGGATCGTCGAGGGGCATCCCCGCGCCCGGATCGGCGTCTACCTGGCGCCCGCCTGCGCTCCCGGGGCGCCCGGCTGCGAGGCGGGGCGGCAGGTCCTGTCTCTCCTGCCGGGCGGTCCGGGGGAGCGGGCCGGGATGCGTCCCGGCGACCGGATCCTGGCCGTGGACGGCGCGTCGCTCGACGGCCCGGAGGGCCGGAAGGCGCTGGCGGACCTGCAGCCCGGGCGGGACGTGACCGTCACCGTCGTGCGCGATGAAGCACGCCTCGACCTGCGGGTGACGCCGGAGGAGCGACTGCCGGGCGGCTTCCTGCGCTTCGAACGGCAGGCGCCGGGCCCGGGCGGGCGCGCCGGGACGTTCGCCTTCCGGCTCCCGGGGTCGCCGGATTCCCTCGCGTTCACCGTGCGCATCGACTCGCTCGCCCCGCCGGGATCGCGGGTCGTGTTCGTGGGCGAGGACGGCGAGGGACGGGTCCGCATCCACGTGTCGGACGGAGGGGAAGACGGCCGGGATCTTCCGCCGCTCCCATCCGGTTTCGTGGTCGCGAACCGCGAGCTCGCCGAGCGACTCGTCGAGGCACGGGAGAAGGCGATGCGGGTCGCGCGTATCCGGATCGACAGTCTCGTGAGCTTCGATACGGGGCGCAGGGAAGCGGGACGGCGGACGGTCCGGGGCGGGGAACCGGACGAGGGCACCGGGGGATGGCCGGCGCGTGCGGGGCGGATGGGTGGTGCGGAAGGGCTCGCGCCGCCGGCGTCCCCGGAGCTCGAGTCCCTCCTCGCGCCGGGCCGGCGGCTCGCCGGCGCCGAGTTCCGGACGCTGGACGCGGACCTGGCGGAGTACTTCGAGGGAGCGGAGGCGGGACTGCTCGTCCTCCGGGTGATCCCGGGAACGCCGGCCGCGATGCTCGGGTTGCGGGGCGGCGACGTGATCGTGCGGGCCGGGGGCAGTGGGATCCGGTCCGTGGACGACCTGCGCCGCGCCATCGTGGCGGCGGCCGGCAGTCCCGTGGCGGTCGAGTGGGTGCGGAAGGGAGAGATCCGCTCCGGCACGCTGGCGACGCCGTGACGCGGGCCGCCGCCCCCGGCGGATTCCCGTCGCTCGCCGCCGACTTGAAGGAGGCCTTCACGACGTGGGACGGCGCTCCCTGGCCCGACGGCCGGTTCGATGAGCTCGCCCTCCGCGCCTTCGCGCTCCAGTTCGAGACGAACGCCCCGTACCGCGCCTGGTGCCGCGCCCGCGGCGCCGGGCCGGGCACCGTCCGCTCGTGGCGCGACGTGCCCCCGGTGCCGACCGCGGCCTTCCGGGCCGTCGACCTGGTGGCGGGACCGACGGACGCGGCGGCCCTGACCTTCCTCACGAGCGGCACCACCGGCGGCGCGGCGCGGCGCGGCCGGCACCTCGTCCTCGATCCGGGCCTGTACCGCACCTCGCTGCGCGCCGCCTTCCGGCGGTTCGTGCTCGCCGGCGCGCCCCCCGTGCGGATCCTGACCCTCGTGCCGCCGCCGACCGCGGCGCCGCACTCGTCGCTGAGCTGGATGCTGGAGGACGTGCGGCAGGCGTTCGGCGCCCCCGGGTCCCGGTGTCTCGCCGGCGCGGAGGGCATCGACTGGGCTGCGCTCGCTGCGGCCCTCGCCGCGGCCACCGCCGACGGGTCGCCCGTCGCGGTGCTCGGCACGACCCTCGCACTGGCCGCCTGGGCGGATCGGCGGGAAGGCGCGACCGGCGGGCCACCCCTCCCGCCGGGGTCGCTGGTGATGGATACGGGCGGGACGAAGGGGCGCGCCGGCCTCGACCGCGACGCGGTGCTGGACTGTCTCCTTCCCGCGCTCGGTCTCGACGCCGACCGGGCGGTGAACGAGTTCGGGATGACCGAGCTCCTGTCGCAGCGCTACGCCCGCGGTCGGGGCCCCGGCCTCCTGCACGGCCCGCCGTGGCTGCGGACCGCGGCGCTGGACCCCGTGTCGCTCGCGCCGCGCCCGGACGGGGAGGAGGGGATCCTCTGCCACTGGGACCTCGCCAACGCCGGGTCCGTCCTCGCCGTCCTGACGGAGGACCGCGGCGTAGTGGAGGATGGGACGGTGCGGTGGCTGGGGCGCACTCCCGGGGCGCCGCCGCGCGGCTGCTCGCTGGCCACGGCCGAGCTGCTGGCGGCCCAGGAGCGGCAGGATGCCTGAGCCGCCGGCCGCGGGACGGGCAGGACCGGCCTCAGCGAAACGGCCCGATCCACCGTCCGGTCGTTGCTGGCACCTGCCGGGCCTCGATTCCGAGGCCGTGGCGGGCGAGTACGAGGCCACGACGGAGACGGGCGGACGGGTCCGGGCCCCGCGCCTGACCACCGCGCAGGCGATACACGTGGCCAGCGAGGTCCGCGCCGCCGCCCTCGAGGCCCGGCGGGAGCGCCGCCTCGCCGAGGTCCTCGACGCCGCGTCACGCGCCGCGGGCCGCCTCGCCGATCCGGGGGACCCGGCCGGGCGCGAGGCCGCCGACGTCCTCGGCCGCGAGCTGGGCTGGAGCGCCGCGGCCTCCGGGCGGACCCTGCGGGACATGGCCGAGGTGTGGCGGCGCGACGCGCTCGCGGACCTGCTGGAGCGCGAGCTCGGCGACCCCGCGGTGCTGGATGCCTTCCGGCCGGATCCGGATCGGCCCGGCCGTCGTCGCCGCGCCCTCGGGGCTCCCCTGCAGTTCCTCGTCCTGTCGGGCAACGTGCCCGGCGTGGGCGTCACGGCCCTGCTGCGCGGCCTGCTCGCCCGCTCCGGCCTGCTGGCCCGCGTCTCGGCTCGCGAGCCCGGCCTTCCCGCCCTGTTCGCGCGCCTGCTGGCGCAGGAGGATCCGCTGCTCGGCCGGACGGTCGCCGTGACGTGGTGGCCCGCGGACGAAGCCGCGCCGGCCTGGGAGGCCTGGAGCGCGCGCGCCGGCACCGTGGTCGTGTACGGCGGCGCGGAGGCCGTCGCCGGCGTGCGCGCCCGCGTCGGCGCGGCCGCCGACCTCCTCGTTTACGGGCCCCGCACGGGCATCGCCGTCCTGCTGCCCGATGCGCCGCCCGGCACCGCCGCGGCCCTCGCGCGGGACGTGTGCGCCTACGAACAGCGGGGCTGCGTCTCCCCGCGTCTCGTGTTCGTGGTGGGCGGCGACGCCCTGGACGCCGGGGCGGCCGTGGCCGAAGCGCTGGCCGCCGAGGCCGCCCGCCGCCCGCCGCCCCCGCTGTCCTCCGACGAGGCGGTGCGGATCCGCGCCGTGCGGGCCGAGGCGGAGTTCGCGGGACTGGCGCAGGGCGCCTCGCCCGGGCGGGTGTTCGGGCCGGAGGACCTCTCCTGGACGGTCCTCGCCGGGGGCGAGCCGGGCATCGCGTCCACGGCCCTGCCGCGCACCGTGTGGGTGCACGCCGTGCCCGATGTAGCGGCCCTGCTCGCGCTGCTCGCCCCGCTGGAGCGGCGCATCCAGGCGATCGGAACGGCGGGCGACCGGGGGCTCGCCGAGCTGGCCGAGGGCGCGGCCGCGCTGGGGACGAGCCGCGTCGCGCCGCTCGGCAGGCTGGCCTGGCCGCCCGCCGACTGGCGCCACGAGGGAAAACACCAGATCCTGCCCCTGCTCTCCTGGACCGACTGGGAAGACGCGGCAGGCTGAACGATGGGAAGGATGGGACGGATGGAACGGATGGGACGGATGCTGAGGATGGACCGAACGTGTGGAACGATTCCCCGGCGGCACGGCCCACGACCCGGGCTCCGGCGCATCGCGGTGGCCCTCGTGGCGCTCGCGAGCGCCGCCGCGGCAGGTGCGCCCGCCCGGGGGCAGGAGTCCGACGCGCACCTGTCTCCGGCCGCGGGCGCCGCCCCGGCTTCGGCGCTCGACGGGGCCGGTCTCGTGTCGGACGCTCCCGTCTACCTGCCGGTCCGTCCCCCGTCCCGCTACGAGGCCGCGGTGGAACGGGGCACCCGCTCGCCCGACGGCCGCCCCGGCCCCGCCTGGTGGCAGCCTCGCACCGACTACCGGATCCGCGCCGCGCTCGACCCGGAGACGGCCCGGGTGACGGGAAGCGCCGCGATCACCTGGCACAACGGGAGTCCGGACGAGGTCGGGTCGCTGGTCCTGCACCTCTATCAGAACGTGTTCGCGGAGGGCGTGGCCCGGAACCGCGCCGTGACCCTGACCGGGGGGATGGACATCGCGCGGATCGCCCTCGCGGGCACGGCGCTGGACACGCTTCCCGCGCCCCGGTTCGAGGACGGCCGCTTCGTGCGTCCCGAGGGAGCGGGATACCGGATCGACGGGACGCTCGCCACCGTCCAGTTCGCCGATCCCGTGGCGCCGGGCGACTCCGTGACGCTCGAGGTGGACTGGGGGTTCACCGTCTCGGGCGGCGGGGGCTTCCGGGCAGGCCACCTCGACCACGAGGTGTTCAACGTGGCCCAGTGGTACCCGCAGGTCGCGGTGTACGACGACATCTGGGGCTGGGACCGCAGCCCCTACCTCGGGAACGGGGAGTTCTACGTCGGCTACGGTCGCTTCGAGGTCGAGCTCGACCTGCCCGCTGGCTGGGTGGCCGTCGGGACGGGCGATCTCGCCAACCCCGAGGAGGTCCTCCGGCCGGAGCAGGCCGCCGCCCTGGCCGGCGCGCCGGCGCTCGACACCGTCGTGGCCGTCGTGTCGGCCGCAGACCGCGAAGCCGGCCGCGCCACCCGCACCGGCGGCGACGGCAGGCTCACGTGGCGCTTCGTCGCCGACAGCGTGCGCGATTTCGCCTGGGCCGCCTCGAACCGCTACGTCTGGCACGTCACCGGCGCGGAGACGGGCGGGCCCCGGGGGCGGGTCCTGATCCAGAACGTGTTCGATCCCGACGTGGAGGCGTGGGCGGATGCCACGCTCTACGCGAAGCACGCGATCGAGTTCTTCTCCGACTACATTCTTCCCTACCCGTACCCGCAAGCCACCGCCGCCATGGGCCCGCCGCAGGTGAACGGCATGGAGTACCCGATGCTCACCTTCATCACCTGGCAGGCATCGGGTCGCGGCCTCGCCGGCGTGGTGATCCACGAGCTGAGCCACTTCTGGATGCCGATGATCGTCGGTACCAAGGAGATGGCGTATGCCTGGATGGACGAGGGCCTCACGACCTTCAACACCGCCCTCGCCATGGACGACCTGTTCGACACCTCGCAGGGCCGCTTCGGGTCGATGAACGGCTACCTCCAGGCAGCGCGCATGGAGATGGAGGTGCCGATCATGCAACACACCGACTACGCCGAGAACCCGTTCGGCCGGTCGGTGGCCGCGTACAGCAAGCCCGGGTCGCTGATGCACACGCTGCGCCACGTGATGGGCGAGGAGCGGTTCGACGCGGTCTACCGCGAGTACGCCCGCACGTGGGCCTTCCGCCACCCGACGCCGTGGGACTTCTTCCGGATGTTCGAGGAAGCGGCCGGCACCGACCTGGACTGGTTCTGGCAGCCGTGGTTCTACGAGACCGCGACGCTGGACCAGGCCCTCGCCTCCGTCCGGCCCGTCGCCGGCGGAGTCGAGGTCACGGTGGAGAACCGGCGGGACGGCGTGATGCCCGTCGAGATTCACCTGGAGGGAGCGGACGGGTCCCGCGCCGTCCACGTGTGGCCCGCCTCCGTGTGGGCGGGGACGCGGACCGCGACGCGCACGCTCCCGTTCGACGGGGACGTCGGCGCCGTGCACGTCGACCCGGAGCACTACTACCCGGACATCGACCGCCGCAACAACGAATGGAAAGCGAAGCCATGAGCACACTGTCGAAATACCTCCAGGAGCAAGGCGAGGCGTTCGAGCAGGAGCTGCGCGAGTTCCTCCGCATCCCGAGCGTGAGCACCGAGAGCCGGTACGCGAAGGACGTCCGGCACTGCGCCGAGTGGCTGGCGGAGCGGATCGAGCGCATCGGGGTGGAGTCGGTCGAGGTGATTTCGACCGACGGCAATCCGTTCGTGGTGGCCGAGCACGTGGTGAATCCCGACCTCCCGACCCTGCTGGTCTACGGCCACTACGACGTGCAGCCGGTGGACCCCGAGGAGCTGTGGACCACCCCGCCCTTCGAGCCCACGATGCGGGACGGCCGGCTGTACGCGCGCGGCGCGAACGACGACAAAGGCCAGGTGCACATGCACATCAAGGCCCTGGAGGCGCGCCTGCGGACCGGCGTCGGGATGCCGGTCAACGTGAAGTTCGTGTTCGAGGGCGAGGAGGAGATCGGCAGCACGCACCTGGAGGGATTCCTCCGCGAGCACTCCCGCCGCCTCGCCTGCGACGCCGTGGTGATCAGCGACACCGGGATGCTCGGCCTCGACATCCCCTCGATCGGGACGGGCCTGCGGGGGCTCGCCTACCTCGAGGTGTTCGTGGACGGGCCGGCCGGCGACCTCCACTCCGGCAGCTACGGCGGCGCCGTGGTGAACCCGGCGCTCGCCCTGGCAGGAATGCTCTCCCGCCTGCGCGACGACGAGGGCCGCGTGACCGTGCCCGGCTTCTACGACCGGGTACGCCCGATGACCGACGCCGAGCGTGCGGCCGTGCGCGACCTGCCGTTCGACGAAGAGGAGTTCCGGGCCGAGACCGGTGCGCCCGCCCTCGACGGTGAGGCAGGCTTCTCCACGCTCGAGCGGCTGTGGTATCGGCCCACGCTCGACGTGAACGGGATGATCTCCGGGTTCACGGGCGAGGGGGCGAAGACCGTGCTGCCGGCCACGGCGCGCGCCAAGGTGTCGATGCGACTCGTCCCGGACCAGGATCCCGACGAGATCGCCGACCTGTTCGCGCGGCACGTGCGCTCCCTCGCGCCCCGCGGCGTACACGTTCGCGTGGAGAGGTCACACGGCGGCCGGCCGTGGGCCGCCGACCCGGACAGCCCGCTGTTCGAGGCGGCCGCGGCGGCGCTGGAGGATTCGTTCGGGCGGGCGCCCGTGTACGTGCGGGAGGGCGGATCGATCCCGATCGTGCCGCTGTTCGAGGAGATCTTCGACGGTCCGGTGCTGTTGCTCGGCTTCGCGCCTCCGGGCGGGAACGCCCACGCGCCGAACGAATGGATGGACATGTCCGTCTACCACAAGGGGATCGAGACGATCGCGCGGCTCTACGACCGGGTGTCCCGGCAGGGGATCTGACTACCGGCCCGGCCCACTCACGCGCATGTCCACGCCGGCCAGGTTCGGGTAGGGCGTCCCGGGCATCCAGCCGATGACGATGCCCTCGGCCGCGGCCCGCGGCTCGAACCCCTCCGGGGTGCGGCGCTCACCGAGAAACGCCGCGTCGCGCACGGTCGCGGCTTCGTCCCCGGAACGGGAGATGTCGTAGGCCGAGTACCGATAGGACGGCGGCACCGCGAGTCCCTTCTCCTCGGCGGCGGCCGTCGCCTCGGGATCCGGACGGACGACCCACAGGATGTCCCGGTCCAGGTCGGCCAGGATCCCCAGCGCGTCCCGGTCCTGAGGGCGCAGGACGATCCGCCGGCCCTCACCCTGCGCCGAGATCTCGAAGACGGTGTCCGAGATGGCCTTGGAATACGCCCACATCCCGGCCTCGGAGGGGGCCAGCGAGAGCGAGTCGCCGCGGGCGGGAACGTCCCAGAGCGCCGCGGGACCCCGGGAGCCCGGGGAGAGAAGCGTATCCGTCTGCGCGCCCCGGAGGTCCATGTGGACCACCACCAGTCGAGCCACGGAATCCGCGTCTCGCTGCAGGTGTGCCATGATGAGACCGATCGGGTGGCTCGTCAGCTCCATGCGCGCGGGCTGGAAGCCGGGGTCGAAGGTGCGCAGCGGCTGCCCGCCCGGACTGTAGACCTGCACTTCCCGCGCCTCCAGGTCATAGACGAACAGCCCGAACTGTCTCGAGAAGGCGAGCTTGACGGGACGGGTCATCTCCTCCGGCGGATTCTCGAACATGCCCATCTGCCGGTAGTCCTCGGCTCCGGGGGCGAAACGCAGGACGCCCCCTAGAGCCGCGTCGGCGATCCACGCGGCCGTACCCGATTCGGCCTTCACCTCCAGGGGCATCCAGGAATGCAGGGCCACCGAATCGTGCTGGGCCCATGCGACGGAGGTCTCCGCGACGGGAGGGAAGCCCGCGTCCCCGGGTTGCCGCGTATCCGTGCATGCCAGGCCCAGGAGCGCCACGACGGCCGCCTTCGTCCAGCGCCATCCGCGCGCGGTCGCGCATCCCTTGGCGTTCCGCATCATCGCCGCTCTCCGTACGCCTCCCGCGCCACGCAGGCCAGGTGTCCGACCCTCCGTCCTCATGTCTGCCGCGTCTCCTGCGCTGCGAGTCCCCTCGATGCGGGCCCTTCGACGGGCCTGCCCCACCTGTCCCCGACGCCCCCGGTGTCGGCGGGGGAAGCTACGCCGGTCCCCGCCGGGATCCAAGATGGGCCCCGCCCCCGGACGGTTCGGACACGCGCCGCGAAGCCGTGCCACGACGCATATCATCGCTCGTGATGATAATCTGATGATAATCCCGGGTATTCTTTGGGGCCCGGCACGGCACGGACGCCAACGGTGAGAGGGACAGGAGCGAGGCGCCCATGGTGGAGATTCAAAGTCTCGGCGGGGTCGAACTGAGGCATCCGGGCGGAGAGCCCATCACGCTCCGCTCCAAGAAGCACGTGGCGCTCCTCCTGTACCTGGCTTTCGCCGAGGGCCGCGCCTTCACACGGGGGCGCCTGGTACAGCTTTTCTGGACGACGACCGCGGAGCGGGCCCGGCATTCGCTCAGCCAGGCCTTCTACGATCTCGGGCGGAAGCTGGACGGAGCCATACGAACCGACCGCAGGAAGAGCGTCGTCGCGGATCCGAAGCAGGTCACTCTCGATGCCCTGCAGTTTCAGCAAGCCTTCCACGAGGGACGGCTCGCCGAGGCCATCGGGCTCTACAAGGGCCCCTTCGCCGACGGTCTCGTCGGCGTCGCGACGCCCGAGTTCGACCAGTGGCTCGAGTCGCAGCGGACCCAGCTGCGCCGGGTCTTCGAGGTCGCACTGCGAAACTACGTGGCCGAGTGCGAGACCACCGGGAACTGGGCACACATGTGTACGGCCGCCCTCCGCCTCGTCGACGCGTCGCCCCTCGATGAAGGAGCCCACCTCGCCCTGATGCGGGCTCTCTGGCTGCAGGGTGACCGGCAGGGCGCCATCACGCACTTCGAGTCCGTCGAGAAGACCCTGCTCGAGGAAGTCTCCGGAGGGATGTCCGACGCGATGCGGGACTTCGTGGACCGGCTCCGCAGGAATCCCGAGGCCCGGACGACGGAGGTGGCCTCCGACGAGCCCGAGGGTCCGTTGGTCGGCCGGTCCGCCGAGTTCGAGCTGCTGCAGCAGGCCGCGACCTCGCTCCGCGAATCGACCGTCAGCGCCATCCTGGTGACCGGGGAGGCCGGCATCGGAAAATCCCGGCTCCTGCGCGAATTCAAGCGCAGCCTGACCGTCGAGGACGTCAGGCTCATCGAGAGCCGCTGCTTTCCCGCCGAGCAGGAGCTGCCCTACGGTCCGATCGTGGAGGCCATCGGCCCGATCGCCTCGGAGCTGCTCGTCACGCCGGAGGCGGCGAAGCCTTTCGCCCGACTCGGGTACATGCTGCCGGACTTTCCCGTGGCCTCGATCCCCGAGGACGAAGGCGTGGACCCCAGCGCGTGGCGTCGGCGCCTGTACGAAGAGGTCTCCCACCTGATGGGGCTGGCCGCCGAAAGGAAGCCGATCGTCTGGATCATCGATGATGCCCACTGGATCGACGACACGTCGGCCGGCTTGCTGCACTACGTCGGACGGCGCCTCGCGAAGGCGCCGTTCCTGCTCGTGGCCTCCGTGCGGGCCTCGCGGTACGGCCCGCTGCCGGAGCGCATCCCCGTCGCATCGCCGCACGACAGCAACTCGACGGTCGAGATCCGCCTCCAGCCCCTGTCGCGCGGACACGTGCGGGAGCTCCTCGTCGGTACGCGGCCCGAGATGGAGCACCACCCCGTGGTGGGGATCGCCCAGCGGCTCGCGTCCGGCAATCCGTTCTACGCCCTCGCGCTCCTGATGACCGCCGTGACGGCCGGCGAGTGGACTCCCGACATGGAGGACTGGGAGCCGCTGAACGACGAAAGCGTGCGCGACCTGCTGGCCGTGCGCTTCCGGAACGTCCGCCAGTCCGGATCGCGACTCCTGCAGTCGGTGGCCGTGTTGGAGCGGCACGCCACACCGCGACTGGTCTCGAAGGTGGCGGGCCTGGAGCTGGACGAGGCAGCCGACGAGAGCGCGGATCTCTACTCGAAGGGACTCCTGATCGACGGAGACTCTCATCTCGACTTCGTCAACGACCTGATGCGGGAGTACGTCTACACGGAGATGACGGGCATGCGGCGGACCGCGCTGCATCTGCGGGCCGCCCGGCTTCTCGAAGAGGAGCCCGACACGGAACCCGGGCTTCTCGCGCGGCACTACTTCCGCGGCGACGAGAAGCGAAAAGCCTACGGCTACGCCCTCGCTGCGGCCACCCAGGCCGCCGCATCGGGAGGTCACACCGAAGCGGTGTCCATGGCCGAGCTTGCCCGCAGCGCCGCCGCAACACCCGACGAGGACCTCGCCGCCCTGCGGATCCTGGCGGAGTCGGAGCTGAAGAGCGCCCGCCTCGAGTCAGCCCGCGAGCACTTCAACGAGCTGCTGAGGCTCGAGCCGGACCTGCCCGCGGAAGACGTGATTCGGTTGAAGTTGCGGATGGTGGAGTGCTCTACGGAGGGTTCGCGGTGGGAGATAAGCAAGCAGACACTCCAAGAGATCCATGCCGATGCCCGATCGGCCACGAGCGAGTCGACTCAGGTGCTCGCCACGGCGGAGGCCCTCTTCTGGCAATTGAAGGTCGCTATTCGCCAGCGTGATTCAGTCGCAGCAAGAGAGATCTCTGAGAACCTCAGCAAGCTTAGTGGCGACGGCGAACTGTGGAAGGACGAATCGCTCACAAGAGAGGCTCGTGTCAGCGTTCTAACCTGTAATGCCGCCTACAGCCTGTTCTTCGTAGATGTACGGCAAGCTGAGACCTATCTTCGACATGCCGAAGGCTTTGCTTCCGACCTACAGGAGACTTGGGCATCGAGACTCGAGCACCTGAACGGGCTGGTTGCGACACGTCTGGCTAAGTGGGATCAGGCCACACACATATTTCGAACGATCGAGAGGCGGGCGCGCAAGAATCACGAGTTGCTGACGCTGACATCGGCTTGGAACAACCTTGCCTGCTGTGCTATGGAGAGCGGGCAGTGGGACAAGTGCGAGGAATACCTCTCGAGTGTTGAGACGGTGCAGAAGTCCCTTTCTGATCCCATCGACGTGGCACTCCTCACGAAGTTGAACCGTGCTACGGCGCAGTTCTATCAAGGCCGTTCCCGCGACGCTGAGGAAACCTTTCTGGCCACTGAGCAGATGGCGCGGCAGGCTGCCGCTGAGGAGTTCCTTCCCCAGATCGACGCGTGGTTGGCGCTTATTCTGCTTCAACGCGGCGACAGAAGCGAAGCCCAGGAAAGAATCGACAGACTCTCCGCCACCTCGGCTGCCGAACAGCCAGGCGCTCAAGAGATCTACCACCTTGAATGGTTGCACGCGTACTTGGACCGGGATACCCGGGCGGGCCGTAAACGCCTAACGGAAGCCTTAGAACGGCTGGGACGCTTGGATCGATCAAGTGGTTTAAAACTACGGTGCGTTGAGGCCTTGTTTCTCGACCGACGACGCCAACCACCCGACGACCTTAAAGAACAAATGCGCGACCACTCCTTAGCCTGGTTTCCCTATCGCCTAAGACGATGGTATGATTCGACTCGTGGGGCTTAGGCGCTGAGTGTGCGACACAGGATACAAGTCACGGTTCTGCGTCTTATGCTCCGTGATTATATGATACGGGGCGAGTCTCTAACTCGTCCACAATGTTGAGAGCCAGAACCTGCCTGACCACACGTTCATCAAACTGTGTACCTGCATTCTTAATCAATTCGTCACGAACGACAGTGACCGGAAGCGGTTCCCTGTATGGACGCGCAGTAGCCATGGCATCGATCGTATCGCACACCATTATAATGCGAGCCCCCAAAGGGATTGACTTCCCCGCCAACCCATCTGGATATCCTTCACCATCCCAGCGCTCATGGTGATGCCGGATAAATGCCAACACCTCCTCGGGTATACTTCGCACCGATCGTACAATGTCAACACCGCGCTGCGGGTGCTCCCTGATAAGCTGGCGCTGTTCGGGAGTGAGAGGTCCCTTTTGGCGGAGTATCTCCGAATAGGCAACATCAATCTTGCCAAGGTCGTGTAGTAATGCTGCATTTTCTAGGTTGCGAAGTTGCTTACCGCGAAGCCCGAGTGATTCACCGATCACACGTGCCATCGCTGCGACCCGAAGCGAGTGTCCAGATGTATATGGATCCTGAGCCTCAATAGTCTTAACCATCAAGCGTAGGAGGTCTTGATTAAGACGTTGCAATTCGAAGTTAGTGCCGTAAGAATAGCGAAGGCCTATTAATGGGATAATTGCTGCAAATACAAAGACGGGATTGTCTACCTGAACATAGAACCAGGCTAGGGCAAAAGCGAGAGAGCTCATCGTTAAGTCGAAGACGATCAAACCCCCGGTTAGTTGTCGCCATGTTGCGAGAAAAGGGGCGCTTTCATAGGCAGAGACAATATAGGACACGGTTCCGGTATTGACGGCGAAGTACACCAGTACAGAAACAACAAAAGGCGCTAATACCGCTTGAAATGAGAGGGATGTCAAGCTTGAGACGCCGCCTAGTTGTACATACGCTATACTCGCCAAGCCAACTGCGAGGACGAGCTGGGATGTGTTGAAAAGCTTCTTGTATACAGGTTTCTGCCTCTCAAGAAAGAAACCTGATACTAACTCAGAACCGACGGTGACTAGAAGCGCACCAGATGGTCCAAGAAGGAGGATTGCTCCAAGTTCTGGGACGAAGTCCATTGAGGATGTGTAGCCGGCAGAGGAGAAGCGGAGATGTAGCAGGGTGGCAATAATCCCGAGGCCCATCAAAGTAAGATAGGCAATTAGGAAATCTGACGAGAATGAAGGTGGGTACCGCAGGAAGACTGTTGCGAGAAGTAGAATCGCCAAGACAGTCGTGACGCCGGTAATCTCCTTGGCGCGCTTATTCCCAGTCATAAGGAATGGGCCCCCGTGGCCCTCGCAGGGTTAGAACCTTAGCGTTCCGCCAAAGAGAAGGCTAAGAAGGAACATAATCGGATACCCCCTTTCGCATGAAAGTCATACCCCACCGCTATTGGGTATGCTTCAGCTTCGCTCGGAGGTCCCTCTCCGCTCGCCTTGCTTGGTTCTGCTAGGGCCCGGGGGCAACACCCTCCCGCACTGAGGCTGCGAGTGTGTGAAAAAAGAAAGCTACTCGATTAGGGGAAACAGGCACAGTGGCTTAGTTCAACCACAAAGAAACCGCCCTACCCCAAGCGCCGCAAGCCTCAGGGTCCTTCGCCGCTGAACGCGCTCAGCGCGCGGCGAGCCAGCGGTTGGTGGCGTGGAGGCATGCCAGGACGGCGGCCTCCTCGGGAGAATCCGTCACGTGTGCGATTCCGGCGAGCGTGATGCCACGCCGTCCTTCGGCGGCGCCGACGGCCGCGACCACGTAGGCGTGTCCCTGCGATTCGACTCGTGAGACGCTCTGCAGCGCGAGGTTCACGCCTTCCGAACAACAGAGCTGCAGCGCCTCGAGTACGGCCTGTCCCGCAACCTCCAGGCGGCTCTTCTCGAAGTCCGGGCCCTCGGCTTCTCCGGCGTGCGTGGTCCCGGCATCATCGAGCTCGACCCGGCAGGTCACTCGCTGGCCGGTAGCCCGGTCGATGTGGAGAGACTTCAGGACCGTCCGTCGCTCGGCGGCCGCCGGGGCGACCTCCGGCTCCGGTGCGCCGACCGGGAGGTCGCCGGACCCCGCCGGCTGCTGCGAGATCTCGGGGCTGCGCAGGCGGGCCACGGAAATCTTCCGGTGATCCACCTGCAGGCCGAAGTGAGCGAGCAGCGCCGACTCGATGTTCCTGACGATCTGCTTGGGAGACAGGGTGGAGCTCGTGAGGACGTGGATCTCCTCGATGCCGCCGTGGCCATCGGGCACGATCTTCAGCGATCCCACGCCGTCCAGGTCGACGAGGAGCTTCTCGATCCGCCGCAGACCCCACGGGTCGAGTCCGACGACGGCCTTGGCTTCCGCTTCTTCAGGATTCATGAAACGAGCTGTCCTCCGAGCGTCGGATGCACGGTGTTACCTCCCTGCGCCTTGGCTACGTAGAGGGCGGCGTCCGCCTCCTCCATGAGCTCTTCGCGCGTGGGACTCGACCGCGTGACTCCGGAATGATATGCCACGCCTATACTCAGCGTAACCCCCGCCTCTCCGGTTCCCGTCTCCACGGTGAAGGCCTCCCCGGCGCGCCGGATCTCCTCCGCCACGCGCGCCACGCCCTGGCGATCGGGATTCACGAGGATGAGCACGAACTCGTCGCCGCCGTAGCGACACACGATGTCGGTGCTGCGCACCGCGTCCTGCAGGATCCGGGCGATTCCGACCAGGATCTTGTTGCCGAGACCGTGGCCGTGCGTGTCGTTCACCGGCTTGAAGCCATCCAGGTCCACGAATATCAGCGCGATTGAGGCGCCGGTGCGGCTGGCGCGCGACAGCTCCTGCTCCAGGCGCTCGACCAGGACACGGTACGTGAACACACCCGTCAGGCCGTCGTGCAGGGCGTCCCGTGAGGCTCTCTCGAACTGGCGCGCCAGGTAGATCGGGCACAGCGACAACGTGCTGCGGCCGCGCGCCACGGCGGTCGCGAACTCCACGCAGGTCTCGTGACCGCAGGAGCCGGTGTTCCAGTGACGACCGTCGGGGGTCGTACCGATGAGATCGAGGATCCGCTGCACCTCGGCGGGGTCCGCCGGATCGGAGTCGTCCAGTGCCGGCTCGAACGTGATATCCAGGCTCGGCACGAAGGACCCCTCCACCACGGGTTCGTCGGAGCGGGGCGGTTCCATCAACTCCGCCACGTCCTTGCGCCAGAACAGGTCCTCCGGCGGTCCGTAGGCCGGGTGTCCGAGGTTCCCGTCGAACGGGAGTATGTCGACGAAGCCGAGCGAGGTTTCGTCCTCGAGGACGGCGCGGGCCACCGCGGGGAGCGTGCCGAGGCCCCGCTCCTTCTTGAACCGCCGGGACGTCTGCCGCTGGTCCTCCAGCACGGCCCGTGGCAGACCGCCGGCCAGCGACAGGTGGCGCCGTCGCTCGGGCGGGATCCGCTGCAGGGTGACGGATTCGGCCAGGGGGTGCACGTCCGTCCGTTCGAACACCTTCTCCAGTTCGTCGAACGAGATGCACATGTCGATGTCGTGCCGGTCGCCGTTCAGCCCCGGCG
>JAVVDU010000006.1:45292-83072 GCA_032251515.1 Gemmatimonadota bacterium | reverse complement strand
GCGACCACCTCCAGCCCGGTGAAGCGCAGGTCCATGGGCTCCGGGCCGACGATGTAGCTCAGGAACACGAGCAGCGGCGCGACGAACAGCGCGATCTGGATCGACGATCCGACGGCGATGTTCACCGCGAGGTCCATCTTGTCCTTGAGCGCGACGAGCACCGCCGTGGAGTGCTCCGCGGCATTTCCCACCAGGGCCACGAGGAACACGCCCACGAAGACCTCCGTCATGCCGAGCTCGTGCGCCGCCTGCTCGAGACTGCCGACCATCACCTCCGACATCACGCCGACCGCCGCGGCCGAGAGCGCGAGGAGTCCGAGGGCCCGGCCCGCCGAGCTCCGCGGATGACGTCCTTCCCCGCCGTCCGCTCCCGCGCGACCCTCTCCCTCCGGATCGTGCGACGCGCCGAGGTAGAGGTGCGAGTGCGTCCGGAGACTGAACACGAGGCTCAGGACGTAAGTCAGCATCAGGACGACGGAGATGTCGAGGCTCAGGTTCCGCTCGGCCGGCCCGTGGCCGTCACCGGCGAGGGCATGGAAGATCGCGGGGATCACCAGCCCGATCGCGCTGAGGACGAGCATGGTGGCGCCGAGGCTCGCGGCCGTGCGGTTGAACCGCTGGACGGGCGGATGGCGCAGGCCACCCGCGAGGGCGCTGAGCCCGAACACGAGCAGGATGTTGCCGATGATCGACCCCGTGAGCGACGCCTTCACCACGTCCTGCAGGCCGGCCCGCAGGGCCAGCACCGCGATGATCAGCTCCGCGGCGTTGCCGAACGTCGCGTTCAGCAGCCCTCCCACGCCCGCGCCGACGTGCTCGGCGAGGCGTTCCGTGGCCCTCCCCATCCAGCCCGCCAGGGGAATGATCGAGAGGGCGGCCGCCACGAAGACGGGTGTGCCGCCCAGCCCCAACGCGTGGTCCATGACGAGTGCGGCCGGAGCGAACAGCAGCAGGAGGGCGAGGACGTTGTCGAGCGACAGGATCTGGCGCACGTGGTGCCTTCCGGGAAAAGAGGCGGGCAGCAGGACGCGCCGTGCCGCGCGCGGCCGCGGCGTGCCTCCAGAGGCGCCGTCCGGATTCGAACCGGAGTAGGGGGCTTTGCAGGCCCCTGCCTAACCACTCGGCCACGGCGCCGTCGCTCCCGCCGGGGGGGCGGGGCCGCAGAGATTGTAAGGTTCGGCGGCGGACGGGGAAAGGCCTTCCGGGCGCGCCCGGGCGTCTTGTGCGGCCTCCGCCGGACCGTCCATATTCGCGGGTCCGCCGCTCGCTCGAATCCGTCCCGGAGCCGCCATGCGAGGTCTCCCGTCTCCCCTCCGGTCCGCCGTCGCCGGCGCCGGGTACGTGGCCGTGCTCGCGCTGGGCACCCGTCCGCCCGCCGCGTATGCCCAGGCCGCGCCGCGCGACGAGGACGCCCGGGTGCCCGGACACGGCATCGTGTGGCTGGAGGTCGTTCCCTCTTTTGCACACTGGAACGAGCAATTCACCGAAGACGGATCGGGGCCCGACGGCGGATCCAGCGAGCCCCTGTTCTCGGACTTCGACGGGCCGCTGGCGGGCCGCCTGTTCCCGGGTCTCGATCCCCTGCTCGCCGACGTGAACCGGGATGCCGCCGCCCTTGGCTACGACTCGGTGACGGCCGCGGATCTGGCGCTCGGGTCCCTGGAGTTCGGGACGATCGACAAGGAGGTGCGGTCCGTCGCCTTCGCCCTGTCGGTGGGCCTGTTCGGGCGCCTGTCCCTGGACGCCGCCCTGCCCCTCGTGCAGGGACGGGTGAAGACCGACTTCCGGTTCGACGGGTCCACGGCCCGGTTCGTTCCGGCCGCCGTGGCGCTTCCGAACCCGGACGGCCTGTTCGGGCCCGCCGCGGCGGCGAGGTCCGACCTGGAGGCGCTGGTGGCCGGCGGCGGCCTGGATCCGGCCCAGGAGGCCTTCGCGACCGAGCTCCTGGACCGCTCCGGCGCCTTCACGACCGCCCTGCAGGACCGGGTCGACGCCGGGACGCTCCTGCCCACCGCCCCGTCCCCGGCGGGCGCCGGCATGGCGGCGACCTGGGGGGAGCTCGCGGCGGGCTTCGAGAGCTTCGGGCTCGCGCTGCCGGAACTGCCACTGCCCGACTCCGCCGGGCCGAACGGCCTCTCGGCACTGCTCGCCGCCCCCCCGATCCAGGGGGATCCGCTGGGCGACGTGGACCGGGGCTGGTCGACGGGCGATGTGGAGATCGGCCTGCGGCTCAAGCTGCTCGACACGTTCGGATCGGTGCCCCGCCCCGCCGAGGGCCCGTACCGCCGGACGCGGGAGCCCGACCTGCGAGGCTCCGGTCTCCGGCTGCGCACCACGGTGGGAGCGCGGGTGCGCCTGCCCACGGCGTCGGCCGACGCGGACCCGAACCTCGTTCCGACGACCTTCCTCCAGCTTCCCGTGAGCGACGGGCAGACGGACGTCGAGGTCGCCGTCTGGCAGGACGTGCAGGTCGGCTCGCTGCTGTGGCTCGTCGCCGCCGTGCGGCGGACCTGGCAGCTCGAGGACGACCTCGAGGTCCGGATCGCGCCGGCGGGCCGCCCTTTCGCGTTCGCCGGGCAGCAGCGCGTCGTGTCGCGCGACCTCGGCGACCGCTTCGCCGTGCGCGTGTCCCCCCGCCTGCGTCTCGACGAGACGGTCGGGCTGGGCCTGGAGTACCTGTGGGAGAGCAAGGACGAGGACACGTTCACGGCCCAGGGCGCCCCCGACCCGTCACCCCTGTCGGTGCGGACCGAGGAGGAGCGGCACCGCCTCGGAATCGGCGTCTATTACCGGACGAGCCCGCGCCGGGCCGCAGGGCTCGCCCGTCTGCCCATCGAGGCGGCCTTCATCTGGCAGACCTCGATCGCGGGTGACGGTGGCCTCACCCCCGACTCCGACGTGTTCAGCCTCAGCTTCCGCGTCCCGATCGGGGTGCTCGGGAGCTGATTCCGGAGTCATCCCCGGCCGCGACGGCGTCCAGGAGCTCGCGGGCGTGCCGGCGGGAGACGTCGCGCTCGGGATCGCCGCCCAGCATCCGTGCGATCTCCTCTACCCGCTCCTCGCCTTCCAGCGGTACGAGCCGGGTCACGGCCCGCCCGTCCCGCTCCCCCTTCTCGACCCGCAGGTGCCGATCGGCCGCGGCGGCGATCTGGGGCAGGTGCGTGATCGCGAACACCTGCCGTCCGGCCGCCACGGCCGCGAGGCGCCCCGCCACCCGGTGCGCCACCCGCCCGCCGATGCCCGCGTCGATCTCGTCGAACACGAGGCACGGCACGTCGTCCACCTCGGCCAGGGTGGTCTTCAAGGCCAGCATCACGCGGCTCAGCTCGCCCCCCGAGGCGACGCGCGCCAGGGGGGCGGGATCGAAGCCCGCGTTCAGCCCGACGAGGAACTCGACCGCCTCCGCCCCGTCCGGGCCGGGCTCGGGCAGCGGCCCGAGCCACACGACGAATCGGCCGTCCGGAAACCCGAGGTCCGGCAGCAGACGCCCGACCTCGGCCTCCAGGCGGCTGGCGGCGCCGGTCCGGGCCACCGTCAGGGCGGCGGCCGCGGCGTGCAGCTCGGCGGTCCGGTCCGCCAGGTCCGACTCCAGCTTCGCGCCCGCCGAGTCGGCCTCGCGCAGCGCATCCAGCTCCGCGCGGGCCGCGCGGGCCTCCCGCGCCAGCTCCGCGGGCGCCGTGCCGAACTTCCGCGCCGCGCGCAGCAGGAGGTCGTGACGCTCGCGGAGCGAGGCGAGGCGGGCGGGATCGTGCTCCACCGAGGCGCGGTAGTCCGCCAGTCGCCGGCCCAGCTCCTCCAGGGTGACGCGGGCGGACTCGTGCAGGGACCCGAGCTCGGCCGTGTCCGGGTCCACCGCCGCCAGCCGCTCCAGGGCCCGGCGCAGCTCTCCGAGCCGGTCCACGAGAGAGGTCTCGCTCCCGTACACGGCGTCGTACAGTCCCGCCGACAGGCCCAGAAGCTCCTCGGAGTGCTCGAGCCGCCGGATGGACGCCTCCAGGCGCTCCACCTCCCCGTCCCCGACCCGCAGCCCCTCCAGCTCGGCCGCCCGCGGGGCGAGGACCTCGGCCCGGGCGCGGCGCTCCGCCCCGCGGCGGCGCTCCCGCTCCAGGGCATCCGCCGCGTCCCGGCGGGCCTCCCATGCCTCCCGCACCCGCGCGGCCGCCGCTTCGGCGCCGGCCCACGCGTCGAGGATCCGCCGCTGCGGACCGCGCCGCAGCAGCGCCTGGTGCTCGTGCTGGCCGTGCAGGTCGACCAGCGCCCCTCCGAGTTCGCCGACCAGCCCGGCCGTCGCCGGGGTGCCGTTCACCCACGCGCGGTTCCGGCCCTCCCGCTGGACCTCGCGGCGCAGGAGGATCCAGCCCTCGGAGAGGTCGAGCCCCGCCTCGTCGCAGCGGGCGCGCCACTCCTCGTCGGCCGGCACGTCGAACGTCCCCTCCACGACGGCACGCTCCTCGCCGCCGCGGATCAGGTCGGCGGAGGCGCGCTCGCCCAGCAGCAGGGACAGGGCCCCCACGATGATGGACTTTCCCGCCCCGGTCTCCCCGCTCAGCACGGTGAGGCCCGGACCGAGCTCCACGCGGAGCTCCTCGATGACGGCGAAGTTTCGGATCCGCAGCTCGCGAAGCACGGCTCTCAGTGCCCCATCGGATTCACCGGTCCGTCAACCGCGGCCGCTCGGCCGTACATCCCCCCACCGGAGCTTCTGTCTCATGACATAGAAGAAGTTGTGTTCCGGCAAACGGATGAGACGTATCAGATGATGTGATTTCGAGATGCGGACCCGGTCGCCCGATCCGAGTCCTCCGCCCGGCTGGCCGTCGACGGTCAGCAGGACATCTCCGTCCTGCGTGTCGCTCGTGATCTCCACCGTGATGGGCGCATCGGCCGGCACGACGACGGGCCGCACGGCCAGGGTGTGGGGGCACACGGGGCTCGCCACCAGGGCGTCGAGCGACGGTACCAGGATGGGGCCGCCGGCCGAGAGGCTGTAGGCCGTCGAGCCTGTGGCCGTGGCGATCACGATGCCGTCGGCGCTGTACTGGCCGATCTCCTCGTCCTCCACCCAGACCCGCATCCGGATCAGGCGGGCGAAGCCCCCCTTGTGCACCACGGCATCGTTGAGGGCGTACTCCCGGGACGATCCCGCCTCGCGGCCGCTCTCCGCCGGCGCGGCGCCGGCACGCAGGATCTCCACGTCGAGGGCCAGCCGGCGCTCCTCGGTCGTGTCCCCCTCGACCCAGCGGCGCAGCGCTTCCTCGAGGAGATCCGCCGGCGCCGCCGTAAGGAATCCCAGGTGGCCGAGGTTCACCCCGAGCACGGGCCGGTCGAGCGGCCCGGCGAGACGGGCGCCGCGCAGCAGCGTCCCATCGCCCCCGAGGGTCACGAGCACGTCGATCGCGTCGAGGTGATCGCGCAGCGACGCGCCTTCGAGCAGGGGGCCGCCGTCCGCGGCGCGCAGCCGGCGGAGATCCTCCGCCAGGAAGAGCTCCGCGCCCAGGTCGGCCGCGCAGCGCGCGAGCCGGCGCAGGGCGTCCGGCAATCCCGCCTGTCCGGTGTGTCCCAGTACGCCGAGCCGCACTTCAGTGCCTCCTGTCGATGATGTACCGCACGAGCAGCCGCAGCTCCTCGGCGGCAGGCAGGCCGTCCAGCTCGCGCTCGGCCGATCCCGCCAGCTCGCGTCCGATCCGCTCGGCCTCCTCGAGTCCGAAGATCCCCGGGTAGGTCGCCTTCCGGAGCGCGGCATCCCGCCCCTGCTCCTTGCCGAGCTCCCGCGTATCGCCCCGCAGGTCCAGGATATCGTCGATCGCCTGGAAGGCGAGACCGAGGCGGAGCCCGAAGCGCTCGAGACGCGCGGTTCCGTCCTCGCCCGGCGGGAGTCCCGCCGCGATGCCTCCCATCGCGACGGAGGCGGCGATCAGTCGGGCCGTCTTGCCCGAGTGGATCGCTTCGAGTCCCTCCGCCGTCACCTCCCGTCCCTCCGCCTCGAGGTCCAGGAGCTGCCCTCCCACCATGCCCGTGGCGCCCGACGCGGCGCACAGGCAGCCGACCAGGCGACGGACCGTTCCGTCCGTCAGTCCCAGCGGCACGGCGGCGCAAAGGATCGCCTCCACGGCGAGCGGCATCAGCGCGGCGCCGGCCAGCAGGGCGGCCGCGGCGCCGAACTGGACGTGAGCCGTCGGCCGGCCCCGGCGCAGGACGTCATCGTCCATGCAGGGAAGGTCGTCGTGCACCAAAGAATACGCGTGCACGAGCTCCACGCTGCAGGCCAGGTCCGCCACCGCGTCGCCGGCGGCGGGCGGGCGGCCCAGCGCGCACCGGGCGGCGCGGTACGATGCGATGAGGAGAAGCGGCCGCACCCGCTTGCCCGGGCTGAGCACGGCATACCGGATGGGGGCCGCCGCTCCCGCGGGCACCCCGGACAGCCGATCGTCCAGGAATCGCACGAGAGCCGCCTCGACTTCCGCCCGGCGCTCCGTCACGGCGACCGGTTCGGCGGTCGCGCTCACGAACCGTCCCCGGGACCGTCCGCCCCCTCCGGGTCTTCCTCCCACCCGAGGGTCTCGAGGTCGCCGGACGCCGTCTCGATCAGTTCCTCGACGCGCCCGCGGGCCTCGTCGAGGAGCCGGCCGGCCTCCCGCAGGCGACGCACGCCGGACTCGAACAGGGCGAGCGCCTCGTCGAGGTCCATCTCGTCCCGCTCGAGGGCGCGCACGGTCTCCTCGAGCTCCTTCACGAGCGCCTCGAAGCCCGGTCCTTCCGCGTCCCGGCTCATGTTCTCTCCCCTGTATCCACGGCGATCGCCGGAATCGTGCCGTCCGACACGCGGAGGCGGAACCCGCGGCCGGGCGGAAACTCCTCGGTCCTCCGCAGGGTCCGGCCTTCGGGATCCAGCGCGATCGCGAAGCCGCGCGCCAGCGTGGCGAGCGGGCTGAGCGCGTGCAGCCGTCCGCCCGCCAGTTCGATCCGCGATCGGCGCTCGGCATGGGCGCGCTCCCACGCCGCCACCAGGCGGCCGGCGAGGCCCTGGAGTCGGTCCTCCCCCCGGCGGGTCCGCTCGCGCAGTCCGGCCACCAGGCCGGCGGCCCCCTCCCGCAACACGGTCCGCAGCTCACCTTCCTCCGACGTCACGGCCTCCGCCGCGGCCGAAGGGGTCGGGGCGCGGAGGTCGGCCACGAGGTCCGAGATCGTGACGTCGACCTCGTGACCCACCGCGGACACGACCGGTACGGGCGAGGCGGCGATCTCGCGGGCCAGCATCTCGTCGTTGAACGCCCACAGGTCCTCCGTGGAGCCGCCTCCGCGCGTGACCACGATCACGTCGCTGGTGCCGTCGCGCACCAGCCGGGCGAGGGCCGCCACGATGTCCCGCGCCGCCCCCTCGCCCTGGACCCGGCAGTCCGACACGAGAATGCGTGTCCACGGAGCCCGCCGCCGGATCACCGCCACCACGTCTCGCAGGGCCGCGCCGGAGCGGGAGGTCGCCACGCCCACGGTGCGTGGTACCCGCGGGATGGGCCGACGGCGGGCCGGATCGAGAAGCCCCTCCTCCGCCAGCCGGCGGCGCAGCCGCTCGAACGCGAGCCGCCACAGGCCCTCGCCGGCCGCCTCGAGACGGCGCACGACGAACTGGTACTGGCCGCGGGCCTCGTACAGCGTCGGCGCGCCGAAGGCCTGCACGGCCATCCCCTCCTCCGGCTCGGCGGGGAGCCGCGCCACGTCCGAGCGCCACATCACGGCGGGAAGCTGGGCGTCGGCGTCCCGCAGGGAGAACCACCGGTGGCCGGAGGAGTGCGGCCGCCAGTTCGTCACCTCCCCCGTGACCCACAGCGGCCCGAACGATTCCTCGATCACCCGGCGGGCCGCCGCGTTCAGCGCGGAGACCGGGATCGCCGACTCCGGCGTGGCGCCGGGCGCGGCGCCCGTCACGCCCGCCCCGTCAGGCGTCGCCGGCCGACCGGGCGGCGGCCGTGACGGTGTTGCGCAGCAGCATGGCGATCGTCATCGGGCCGACGCCGCCGGGCACGGGAGTGATCCACGAGGCCTTCTCCTTCGCCTCGTCGAAGGCGACGTCCCCGACCAGGCGATACCCCCTGTCGCGGGATGGATCGTCGACCCGGTTCACGCCCACGTCGATCACGACGGCCCCGTCGCGCACCATGTCCCCGGTGACCGACTCGGGCCGCCCCACGGCGACCACCAGAAGGTCGGCCAGCCGGCAGACGCCGGCGAGGTCGTGCGAGCGGCTGTGGGCCACCGTGACGGTCGCGTTCGCGTACGGCTCCTTCTGCGACAGGATCGTGGCCATGGGGCGCCCCACGATGTTCGAGCGGCCCACCACGACGGCGTGGCGGCCGGCCGGGTCCCAGCCGATGTGCTTCAGCATGACCTGGACGCCGTGCGGCGTGCAGGGCCGGAACGCGTCCGGGTCTCCCGCCGACATCCGCCCTACGTTCACCGGGTGGAAGCCGTCCACGTCCTTCTCCGGACGGATGCGCTCGGTGACGGTGCGCTCGTCCACGTGGCCCGGCAGCGGGAGCTGCACGAGGATTCCGTGCACGTCCGGGTCGGCGTTCCAGCGGTCGAGGATCGCCACGATCTCGTCCTGCGGCGTGTCGGCCGGGAGGCGCTCGTCGAGGTTCCGGATTCCCACCTCGGCGCACTTCTTCTCCTTCATGCCGACGTACACGCGGGAGGCCGGATCGTCGCCCACCAGCATCACGGCCAGGCAGGGCTCGATCCCGCGCGTCGCCAGGCGCTCCGCCTCGTCCTTGACTTCCGCGCGCACGGCGGTGGCGATCTCGTTTCCATCTATGATCTTCGCGGACATGCTCCCTCCGGTTTCATGCGGGCCGGCGGCGGTCCGCCACCGGCATCAACGGGCGAAATTCACCGCACGCGTCTCGCGTACGACCACGACCTTGATCTGGCCCGGGTACTGCAGCTCCTCCTCGATGCGGCGGGCGGTCCGGTCGCTGAGCTCCGCCATCTCCTCGTCGGTGATCTTCTCGGGCATCACCAGGATGCGGATCTCGCGGCCGGCCTGGATGGCGTACACCTTCGCCACGCCCGCGTAGGAGCGGGCAATCTCCTCGAGCTTCTCGAGTCGCTTGACGTAATGCTCGAACGACTCCCGCCGCGCCCCCGGGCGGGCCCCCGAGATCGCGTCGGCCGCCATGACGAGGAAGGTCTCGGGATAGCGGGCGGGCTCGTCGCCGTGGTGCGCCCGGATCGCGTTCAGCACCTCCTCCGACTCCCCGTGGCGCCGGCACAGCTCGTGTCCGATCTCGACGTGGCTGCCTTCCTGCTCGTGCGTGAGGCCCTTTCCGATGTCGTGCAGGAGGGCCATGCGTCGCGTGCGCTCCACGTCGAGCCCCAGCTCCGCGGCCATGTTGCCGGCCAGCAGCGCCACCTCCCGTGAGTGGGCCAGCTGGTTCTGCCCGTAAGACGTGCGGAAGCGGAGGTTCCCGAGCACCTCGACGAGATGGGAGGGGAGACCGTGAATCCCGAGCTCGTGGAGCACCTGCTCGGCCGCCTCCCGCATCTCCGTCCGGATGTCCTCGGCCGCCTTCTCGACGACCTCCTCGATGCGGCCGGGATGGATCCGCCCGTCCGCGACCAGCCGCTCCATGGCGATCTTCGCGATCTCCCGGCGGATCGGGTCGAAGCTCGACAGGATCACGGCCTCCGGCGTGTCGTCCACCACGACGTCGACGCCCGTGGCGTGCTCGAAGGAACGGATGTTCCTCCCTTCCCGGCCGATGATGCGGCCCTTCATGTCGTCCGACGGCAGCGGCACCACCGACACGGTGATCTCGGAGGAGTGGTCGACCGCCATCCGCTGCACGGCCATGGCGATGATCTTCTTCGCCTCCCGCTCCGCCTCGCGACGGGTGCGCTCGCGGATCTCCCGGACGCTCTGGGCGGCGTCCGCCTTCGCCTCTTCCTCGATGCGGCTCATCAGCTCCGCCCGGGCCTCGTCGGCCGAGAAGCCGGCCAGCTTCTCGAGCCGGCGCTGCAGGTCGGCCCGGGCCTCGACCAGCTCGGCCCGCTCCGTCTCCAGCCCCTGCTCCCGCCGGAGCAGCGACTCCTCGCGCGCGTTGACCCTCTCCTGGCGCTGGTCCAGCGCGTCCAGCTTCCGCTCGAGCGTCTCTTCGCGGTCGGCGATGCGCTTCTCGAGCTTCTCGAGCTCCTGGCGCCGCTCGTCCACTTCCCGGAGCTGCTCATCGCGCAGCCGGAATCCCTCTTCCTTGCCGGCGAGCTCGGCCGACCGCCGGAGCGTGTCCGCCTCGGTCCGGGCGGCCTCGCGGATCGCCTCCGCCTCGCGCGCGGCCGCATCCCGGATCGCCTCCGCCTGCGCCTCGGCGCTGCCGCGCGTCCGGGCCGCCCCGCGGCGCTCCAGCCAGCGGCCGGCGGCGAGGCCCGCTGCGCCGACGAGAACCGCCAGGCCCAGGGAGAGAAGTTCCATGCCCACGCCTCCATCTCTCTATGCGAAAGGGGACTCGGCGCCCCGCTCCTTACCGATGCACGGCGGCCGGCGCACCTGCCCGGTCCGCCGGCCGCCGGCACGGGACGTCACGAGGACCGTCCCTCCCGATCCTGTGGGAATCTATGCCGTAACCGTCACGAATGATCTGCCGGTGCCCGGCCGCGCGGACCGAATGAGTCAAACTGTCCGCCCCCCCGCGGGGCCGCAAGGACGCGGCCCGGGCGCCCCGTCAGGATTCCGGATCCGGGGGAACGAGCGTCCCCTGCGCCGAGACGTCCCCCGCCGGATCCGGCGCGATCGCCTCCTCGATCCGGGCGCGCAGACCCGCGAGCCGCTCCGCGAGCCGGCGCGACTGTCCCTGGTGTGCGGCACGATTGCGGAACAACTGATCGGTGAGCTGCATCGCCGCGAGAATCGCCGCCTTGTGCGGCTCGGCGACCTTGCCCCGCACGTGCGCCTCCTGGATCAGGTCGTCCACGTGCTTCGCGCAGGCGCGGGTGTACTCCTCGCCCTTGTCCGACCGGATCGCGTATTCCTCGCCGAAGATCGTGACCCGCACCGGTCCCTCTTCACCCGTCATCGACCCGTGCCTCCCGTCTCGTCTTCGATCACCACGAGCCGGCCGCGAATGCGCTCCGCGCGCTCCCTGGCCTCCTGGAGGACGGCCCGCAGGCGGGCGTTCTCCTCCGAGAGCTCCCGCAGGCGCCGTTCGAGGGAAGCCGGGTCCTCCGCGTCCACACGCGAGCGGGCGAAGGTGGTCTCGAGGCGGCGCTGCCGCTCCTCTGCCCGATCGGCCCGGCTCCGTGCCGCCGCGAGTTCGGCCAGCAGCAGGCCGATGGCCCTCTCCAGGCCGTCGACCGCGGTCTCCAGGTCGGGCCGATCAGGAGGCACGGATGCGGGCATCGAATTCCTCCTTCAGGCGGCGTACGATCCGCTCCACTCCCGCGTCGACCTCGTCGTCGGTGAGCGTGCGGTCCGGTGCGCGGAACTCGAGGCGCCAGGCGAGGCTCCTCGTTCCCTCCGCGAGGCTCTCGCCCTCGAACACGTCGAACAGGGAGAGCGAGCGAAGCTCTCCGGGCGCCGCGTCGCGAATCGCCGCCCGCACCCCGTCCGACGGTACCTCCGCGGACACCACCACCGCCAGGTCGCGCGTGACGGGCGGAAACTGCGGCAGCGGCCGGAAGGGCGCCGCGGGACGCCGCGCCGCCACCGCCGCCAGCCGAAGCTCCCCCGCGAACACCGGCCCGGCCCACGGCGGGATGTCCAGCGCGTCCGCCCGGACGAGGCCGGCGACGCCGATCAGGGCGCCGGAATCGCCGTTCGACCCCGCCGCCTCCAGCCGGAACGCCGCCGCGCTCAGCCAGGACGCGGTGCCGAACGACAGGGCGTCGTCGGACTCCCGCGGCGTCGGCTCCTCCTCCGCCGGACGCAGGACGGCGCCGTCCAGGAGCCGCTCGCAGATTTCCTCGGCCACGCCCCGGCAGTCCCACAGGTCGACGTCCGGAACGGGCCCGGACCAGTGTGCGGGCCGGGCGGCTCCGGTCAGCAGGAAGGCGATCCGGCGCTCCTCCGCGACCGGCGGCTCGCCATCGGAGGCCCCCTCTGCCCGCCGCCCGAACACCGTCCCGATCTCGAACAGCCGCACGTCGCGGCGGCCGCGGGACCAGTTGTGCGCGAGGCGGTCGAGCAGCCCCGGCACCAGGTCGGTGCGGAGGAACCCCTCGGCCGCCGACAAGGGTCGGAGCAGCGCGACGCGGCCGGGCCCCGTCCGTTCCTCCGACGCGAACGCCACGCTCCGGGCTTCGAAGAGTCCCAGCGCGGCCAGCATGGTGCGTGTTCGCGCCGCACGCCCCGCGTCCCGGCTCGTCGGAACGGTTCCGGGACGGAAGCGGCGCGACTCGTCGGGAAACGCCTCGTACCCGTAGGTGCGGGCGATCTCCTCGAGCAGGTCGGCTTCCGTGCTCACGTCCCCCCGCCATCCCGGGACCAGCAGGGGCAGCGGGCGGGACGCCTCGCCACCCTCGGCGTCACCGGCCTCGCGCGGTGCCGGCTCGAACCCGAGCGGCGCGAGAAGCGACGTGACCTGGTCGGCCGACAGCCGCAGCCCCAGCACCTGGCGCACGCGGCCGGGGCGCACGCCGACCACGCGCCGGCGCGGGGCCGGCCGACCGACGCGGATCCGGGTCGGATCCGACTCGCCTCCGGCCGTCGCCACGATCAGGCGTATGCAGCGGTCCAGCGCCACTTCCAGGCCCCGCTCGTCGATGCCGCGCTCGAACCGGTACGATGCATCGGTGGCCAGGCCGGTGCCGCGGGCCGTGTGCCGGGTGTGGCGGGGGTCGAAGGCGGCGCACTCGAGCAGCACGTCGGTCGTCTCCGCTCCCACCTCGCTCTCCTCGCCTCCCATCACGCCGGCGAGGGCGATCGGCGAGTCGGCGTCGGCGATCACCGTCGCCTGAGGGCCGAGGCGCCGCTCCACCCCGTCCAGGGTGCGCAGGACCTCGCCGTCGCGGGCCGCGCGCACGCGCACGGAGCCGCCCCCGATCTTCGCCAGGTCGAAGGCGTGCAGCGGCTGGTTCAGCTCGAGGAGCACGTAGTTCGTCGCGTCCACCACGTTGTTGATCGGGCGCGCCCCCACGCTGCGCAGGCGGGCCTGCAGCCACGCGGGCGACGGGCCGACCCTGACCCCGCGGATCAGCGCGCCGAGGTAACGGGAACAGCGCTCCGGATCGTCGATCGAGATCGTCAGGCCGTCGCCGCCGGCCGAGCGACGGTCCTCCGCCCACCGCGGCGCGGGAACCTCTGCCTCGAACGTGGGAAGCGACAGCGCCCCCGACCCGTCCCGCACGAACTCGCGGGCCACGCCGACGTGACAGGCGAGGTCGATGCGGTTCGGCGTGAGATCGAGCTCCAGGCGGGCGTCGGGCAGCCCCAGCCGCGCCGCGAACGGCTCGCCGGGGCGGAACTCCCCGTCCAGCCGCAGGATGCCCGCCGCGTCCCGGCCCAGTCCCAGCTCCTTCTCGGAGCACAACATGCCGTGGCTCATCCGCCCGCGGATCCGCCGCGACTCGATCCGCATGCCGCCGGGAAGCGTCGCCCCCGGCGGGATGTAGGGATAGAACGCCCGGGTCTCCACGTTGGGGGCGCCGCACACGACGTCCACGGGCTCCGCCCCTCCCGCGTCGACGCGGCACAGGGTCAGCCGGTCCGCGTCGGGGTGCGGCCCGGCCTCGAGCACGCGCGCCACGAGGATCCCGCCGAGCCCCTCCCCGACGGGAACGACCCTGTCCACGGGAATCGCGCGCAGGCTCAGGCGGTCCGCGAGCTCGCGAGGGGTGCCCTCGAGCCCGGGGACGAGGTCCTTCAGCCAGCCGACTCCGATCTCCACCGCGGCCTCAGGCGAACTGCGCGAGGAACCCGACGTCACCCTCGTAGAGCAGGCGGATGTCGGGGATCCGCCAGCGCAGCATCGCGATGCGGGCCGGGCCCATCCCGAAGGCGTAGCCGGTGTAGCGCTCCGGATCCACGCCCACCGCCTCGAAAACGGCCGGGTTCACCATTCCGCTCCCCATGATCTCCACCCAGCCCGTCTGCTTGCACGTCGGGCACCCGAACCCGTCGCACAGAAAGCACGTCACGTCCACCTCGGCCGAGGGCTCGGTGAACGGAAAGTACGAGGGACGGAACCGCGTGCGGGTCGCCGGGCCGAAGAAGCGGTGAACGAAGAAGTCGATGGCGGCCCGGAACTCGATGAAGTCGATCCCCTCGTCCACCGCGAGCCCCTCGATCTGCTCGAACGCGGGCGCGTGCGAGGCATCCCAGGGGTCGCGCCGGAACACCAGGCCGGGCGCGAGGATCCGGATCGGAGGCGAATGCTCGAGCATCACCCGGGCCTGCACCGGCGACGTGTGCGTGCGGAGGAGCAGCCCCTCGTCCAGGTAGAACGTGTCGTGCATGTCCGCGGCCGGGTGATCGAGCGGGATGTTCAGGGCGGTAAAGTTGTGCCAGTCCGTCTCGACCTCCGGCCCCGTGGCGACCGTGAATCCGATCTCGCGGAAAATGGCGCAGATCTCGTCGATCACCTGCGTGACGGGATGGAGACCGCCCGCCCACTGCCGGCGCCCCGGCAGCGTGAGGTCCGCCCGCTCGGCCGTGTCCTCGCCGGTGCGGAGCGCCGCCAGGCGGTCCTCGAGGGCCGCCTCCAGCTCCCGCTTGACCCGGTTGGCTACCCGGCCGGTCTCGGGACGCTCGGAGGGCTCCACGTCGCGCAAAGATCCCAGCGCCTCGCCCAGCAGGCCTCCGCGCCCGAGAAACCGGATGCGGACATCCTCGAGGGCCGCGGCGCCCGTGGCGGACGCGATGGCCTGCCGGCCATCCGATCCGATCGTCTCGAGTCGCCCGCGCAGGGCCGCGCCGTCGATCGCCATCGCGACGTCAGGCGGCGGTCAGTTCGCGTGCTCCCGGGCGATCCGCGCCAGCTCCGCGAACGCGTCGGGCTCCCGCACGGCGAGATCGGCCAGCGCCTTGCGGTTCAGTTCCACGCCGGCCTGGCGGAGTCCCGCGATGAAGCGGGAGTAGGACAGGTCGTGCTGTCTCGCACCGGCGTTGATCCGGGCGATCCACAGGCGCCGGAAATCCCGCTTGCGGCGCCGGCGATCCCGGTAGGAATACGCCCAGCCCCGCTCGACCGCGTTCTTCGCCGTGCGGTACAGCTTGGAGCGCGCCCCGAACTGGCCGCGCGCCTCCTTGAGGACCTTCTTCTTCCGCTTGTTCCGGGCGACGCTGCTCGTGGCTCGCGGCATCGTTCCCCTCTCCTTCCGTCACGCCCGCGGGCGGACCTGTATCGTTCCCGCACGTCCGTGGATCGCGCGTCGTCATTCCCCGGCCGCACGCGCGGACGGGCCCGTTCCCTTTTGCGGCCCCTGCGTCCCTCAGCCGCCCGCCAGGAGCCGCTTGACGCGGCGCACGTCCGCCTTGGCGACCAGCGTCGCCTTCCGGAGGTTCCGCTTCCGCTTCGGGCTCTTCTTCGTCAGGATGTGGCTGTGATACGCCTTGCGGCGCTTGTAGCGTCCCCCGCCGGTGCGGGTGAAGCGCTTCGCCGCCGAGCGGTTCGTCTTCTGCTTCGGCATCGCTCTACGTCCTCCGTGAACTGTCCGGGTCCGTCCGGCCGCTACCCGCGGGGCGCGACCAGCATCGACATCTGACGCCCCTCCATGCGGATGTCCGACTCCACCGTCACCAGCTCCGCGAGCTCGTCCTTGATCCGGTTCAGGACCCGCTCGCCCAGCTCGGGGTGCGTCATCTCCCGGCCACGGAACCGCAGGGTGAACTTCACCTTGTCGCCCTCCTCGAGGAACCGCCGGGCGTGGCGCAGCTTGAACCCGTAGTCGTGCTCCTCGATCTTCGGCCGCATCTTGATCTCCTTGACGGTGATCGTGTGCTGCCGCTTCTTCGCTTCCTTCGCCTTCCGCGCCTGCTCGTACTTGTACTTCCCGTAATCCATGATGCGGCAGACGGGGGGACGGGAGTTCGGAGCGACCTCGACGAGGTCCAGCCCCCTTTCCGCCGCCAGCGACCGCGCCTCGTCGGTCGGTACGATCCCCACCTGTTCGCCGTCCTCGCCGATGAGCCTGACGGGACTGATCCGGATCCGCTCGTTTACGCGCAGTTCTTCCTGACTCACATCACCTCTTCCGGGGCCGCTCCCAGCGTCCTCCCGTCCGGCACGGCCCGGGGCCGGCCGGGAGGCGGAACGAAAAACGCCCGGCGCGGCGGGGCCGGGCGGGCGGGAACGCGCGGCGGCGCACCTCCCGCGGGAAGCGCGCGTCCGATTCATTCCTGACCCGGCAGCAGTGCACGCCAGCGGCGCGACGCCGAAAGGTGGGGGGCCTCCCGCCCCCGCTTCCGTGTTTCCGGACGCGAACATAGGAGAGGGCGGCGAAGGTGTCAACGCGGCCCGTGGCACCGGGGCCGCCGCGGGGACCGCACCGCGGCACGTCTCGTGCGCATCGGCGCGGCGCCGGGCGGCGCCCGGCACGTCCCGCTCACCGCGAACACACCAAGGCCCCCGACGGGCCGAAGGAGCATCACAGCCATGCGCAAGATCCCGTTCGTACTCGCGATCCTTCTCGCGGCGGCCCTGTCGCTGCCGGCGACGGGCCTCGCCCAGGACCTGGCCATCGGCGTCAAGGGCGGTCTCGCCATCACGGACCTGGACGTCGACGCGGCCGACCCGGCGGACGAAGTGGACACCGAGACGAGCACCGGCCTCGTCGGCGGCGCGTTCCTGACGATCGGCCTCGGCGAGCGTTTCTTCGTCCAGCCGGAGGTCCTGTACTCGCAGAAGGGCGCCGAGTTCTCGGACCCGGTGGAGGGCTTCACCGCCGAGCTCGAGCTCGACTACATCGAGGTGCCGGTTCTGTTCGGCGTGCGCTTCCCGCTGGTCGGCAGCCCCATCGAGCCGCGGATCTTCGCGGGTCCCGCCGTCGCCTTCGAGGCGAGCTGCGACGTCAGCGGCGACGAGGGCGGAGTCTCGGTGAACCTCGACTGCGACGAATTCGGCATCGACACGAAGTCCACGGACTTCGGCGTGCTGGGCGGCGCGGGCGTGAATATCGGGGTGGGTGGCTTCGACATCGTGCTCGACGCCCGCTACGTGCTCGGCCTGGCGGACCTGGACGACACGACCGGCTCCGAAGACGACGTGAAGAACCGCGCCTTCCAGTTCATGGGCGGCGTCGCGTTCCCGCTCGGGCTCTGATCGGGGCCTGACCGGACACCGACCCGGAGCGGCGACACGCGCGGGGGCGGGACGCCCGTCCCGTCCCCGCCGCCGTCGCGGCCCTCGCCGCGGCGCCGTCTCCGATCGGCGAGGCCGCACTGCCGACGGACGCGGATCGGCGCGGAAATGACCTTCCGCCCGGACCCACGCCGGTCTGTCAGATTGCGTCGATCCGCCGCATTTCGCGGCGGTTTCCACGTTCCCGTCACGCGCCCGTCACGCGGTCTGGTCGCACCATTCCCGGGCGTTCCGAAACACCTGCAGCCACGGAGATGACGCCGCCTCCCCTCGCCCGGCAGCCTCCCGCATCCGCGCGGCGACATCCCGCGGCAGCCACGGCCACTGCCACAACCGGAAGGCCCGCTCGGGGTGCGGCATGATCGCCAGGTGCCTCCCGTCCGCCGAGCACAGGGCCGCGATGCCGCCCGGCGACCCGTTCGGGTTGAACGGGTAGCGCCCGGTCGCCCGGCCGTCGTCGCCTGCGTACCGGACCGGAGCGAGTCCCTCCGCCTGCACGCGCTCCAGGATCTCCGGGTCCGGGAAGTGGGCGCGCCCTTCCCCGTGCACGCTCCAGATGCCGAGCGTCGCGCCCTCCAGCCCGCGCAGCAGCACCGCCGGGCCCGGCTCCACCCGGACCGTGACGAAACGGGACTCGAAGCGCCCCGAGGCGTTCCGCACGAAGCGGGGCTGGCGGTGCATCTCGATCCCCCGCCACGGTACCCACCCGAGCAGCGCGGACAGCTGGCAGCCGTTGCACACCCCGAGGCTGAACGTGTCGGGGCGCGCGCGGAATGCCTCGAACTGCGCCGCCACTTCCGGGTGGAAGCGGATCACGCCGGCCCAGCCCTTGGCGGAGTCGAGGACGTCGGCGAACGAGAACCCGCCGACGAACGCGATGCCCCGGAACCGCTCCAGCGTGGTCCGGCCCGCCAGGAGGTCGGTCATCGTGACGTCCCAGGGCTCCAAGCCGGCCGCGTGGAACGCCGACGCCATCTCGCGGTCGGAGTTCGATCCCTCCTCCCGCAGGACCGCCACCGCCGGACGCGCCCCGGGAGCGAGGATCTCCGGGACGGCGAGGGCCTCGGCGAACGGCGCCTCCCAGCGCGGCGCGCGCCGGGCGCGCAGCCCGCGGCGCTCCTCGTCCACGAGCTCCGGGTCGGCCTGCAGCGCGTCCAGCGCGAAGCTCGTCGCCTCCCAGGCGTCCCGGAGGTCGCGCAGGTCGGCCCGCAGCACAGCTTCGCCTGACAGGCGGATCGACACGCCGGGGTCCTCGGTCACCCGGCCGATCTCGAGGCAGGGCACCTCGGCGTCCGCGAAGGCGGCCAGCGCGACGTCCAGGTCCGCCTCGTCGACCTCCAGCACGAGTCCCAGCTCCTCGGCGAACAGCGCCGGCAGCGCGTCGTCCGGATCGTCGGGCAGGTCGACCGCGACGCCGACGTTTCCGGCGAACGCCATCTCCAGCAGCGTCACCACCAGGCCGCCGTCGCTCCGGTCGTGGCCCGCCGCCACGCGATCCTCGCGGATGAGACCCTGCACGACGCCGAAGGCCCGGGCCACGAGGTCCGGGTCCTCCAGGTCGGGCACTTCGTCGCCCACCTGGCCGAAGCACTGCGCGAGCGCCGAGCCGCCGAGCCGGTGGGCGCCCCGCGCGAGGTCGACGAACAGGAGGCGGCCCCGGCCGGGCCGCGCGAGGTCGGGGGTCACGGTGCGGGTGATGTCCGGGCAGGGCGCGTAGGCGCTCAGCACCAGCGTCCCGGGGGACTTCACGGTTTCGGGCGCCCCGTCCGGCCCGGGAGCCAGCGCCGCCATGGACAGGGAGTCCTTGCCTCCGTCGATCGCGATCCCGAGCGCCGCGAGCGACCCGGCGAGCGCGTCCACCGCGTCGGCCAGGGCCGCGCCTTCGCCCGGCAGCTTGGCGGCCCACATCCAGTTTCCCGAGCACTTCACGTCACGCAGGTCCGTGATCGGCGCCCACACGAGGTTCGTGAGGGCCTCGCCCACGCACAGGCGGGCCATCGCCGCCGGGTCCAGAAGCGACTTCAAGGGTTGCTCGCCGATCGCGGTGGCCCCGCCCGTCACCCCGAAGTGGCCCTGGGCGATGACCGCCACGTCGGCCACCGTGAGCTGGAGCGGGCCGGCCGTCTGCTGGCGGGCCACCAGGCCGGTCACGCTCCGGTCGACCTTGGTCGTGAGGAAGCGCTTCGAGCCGACCGACACGAGGCGCAGCACGCGGTCCAGGGCCTCGTCCACGCCGAGACCCGCGGGAAGGCGGAGCGGCTTCCGTCGCGGCGTCCGGCGCGTCAGCTCGAACCGCTTGGCCGGCATGTCGCCCAGCACGTCCTGCAGCGCCAGGTCCACCGGCCGGGACCCATCGGCCGCGTCGTGCAGGACGATCCGGCCGTCTCCCGTGACCCGCCCCACCACGGCCCACGGCACCTTTTCGCGCGCACACAGGGCGTCGAACCGCGCCTCGTCCTCCGGCCGCAGCAGGAGGGCGTCGTTCTCCTGGTACTCGGCGCCCCAGATCTCCAGCACGCTGAGCGTCTCGTCGCCGACCGGGATCGCCCGGACCTCGATCACCGCGCCCTCGGGATCCACGATCTCCTTCAGGACGTTGCAGTTCCCGCCGGCGCCCTGGTCGTGGATCGACACGATCGGATTCGCCTCGCCGAGCTCGACGCAGGCGCGCAGCACGCGGTTCACCTTCTGCTCCATCTCCGCGTCGCCGCGTTGCACGGCGTGGAAGTCGAGCTCCGCCAGGTTCTCGCCCTGCACCATGCTGGACGCGGCGCCGCCCCCGAGGCCGATCCGGTAGGCCGGGCCGCCGATCTTCACCACCGCCATCCCCGGCTCGGGCCGGCCCTTCTCGACGTGCCGGGCGTCGATCTGCCCGATGCCACCGCTGAACATGATCGGCTTCAGCCACGCCCGGCGCTCGCCGTCGGGCAGGCGCTGGGCGAAGCCGCGGGCGAACCCCTGGACGAGCGGCTCGCCGAACTTGTTCCCGTAGTCGGACGCTCCGTCGGAGGCGCGGAGGAGGATCTCGAGCGGGGGTGCGAGGTTCTCGGGGCGACGCGCCGTCTCGTCTTCCCACGGCCGCAGCGCGCCGGGAATCCGGAGGTCGCCCACCGCGTACCCCGCCGTGCCGGCCACCACCAGGCTGCCCCGGCCCGTGGCGTGGACGTCGCGAATCCGCCCTCCCGCCCCCGTCTCCGCGCCCGGGAACGGGGCGACTCCGCTGGGGAAGTTGTGCGTCTCGGCCGTGAACAGGAGGTGGTACAGCGGTTCGTCCGCCACGAAGGGCGACGGCGCGCCGGGCGCTCGCGGCAGGACCGTCGGCACCCGGAAGCCCCGGATGGCGCTCGAGTTGTCCCGGAACGCGATCACGCTGTTGCGGGGGTCCGCCTCGAGGGGGGCGCGCAGGACCTCCATCAGGGACCGGGGGCGCTCCTCGCCGTCCACCACCAGCCGGCCCTTGAAGAACCAGTGCCGCGAGTGCTCGCTGTTCGACTGCGCCACGTCGAACAGCTCCACGTCGGTGGGATCCCGGCGCAGCCGGTCGCGGAACAGCTCCAGGTAGTAGGCCAGGTCGCGCTCGTCGAACGCCAGGCCCAGCTCCCGGTTCACCCGCTCCAGCTCCTCCCGCCCCCCGGAACGGAGCGGGATCCGCCGCACGGGCGCCGGACGGGCATCCGGCGCGAAGCTCGTCAGCGGGCCCGCATACGGGCATTCCGTCATCCGGTCGTGCACGAGGGCCAGGAAGGCGGAGCGCTCCGCCGGCGACAGCGGCCCGCGCAGCAGCAGGCGGTAGCGCCGGGAGCGCTCGATGCGCCGCACCTCCGGCAGACCGCAGGCGTGACACACGGCCACGGCGTTCGTCGACCACGCGGTGGTGAAGGCGAGCCGCGGGCCGACCTCGACGATCTCCCGCGCCGGGCCGAGCGTCTCCGGGCCGGGCGCCGGCTCCGCGAGGAAGCTGCGAGGGCCGAAGGCCGCAGGCTCGAACGTCTCGGCCAGCAGCCAGTGAAGGACCTCCAGCCCCGCCGGACCGGGCGGCGCCGCCACGCCCACGTGGAAACAGTGCTCCGTGGCGAGGTCCAGCAGGCCCGGGACGGCCTCGTCCCGGGCGCGAGCGAGCAGCGACCGCCGGGCCGGCTCGGCGAGAGCGGGGGTGCGGTAGAAGTGCAGGATCCGCATGCGTTCGTGCCGGGACGAGATGGATGCGCGGGCTTCACGGGCCGCGCGGCCGGACATCCGGGCCGCGCCCGCGCAACATACGCCGGCCGGCCCGCCGGCGGCACCCGCGGGGGCGCCGCCGGCCTTCCGGCTCTGGCCGGACCGCGTCCGCCGGCCTACTCTGCCCGGCGTCCGCCCCGCCGCGCGCGGCGCCCGATCCTCCGATCCGTCCCGAGCCATGAGCCACGACCCGACCGACGGTCCCGCCGGCGCCACCGTATCCCTGGCGCCCTCGCGTCCACCCGCCGTGTTCCGCTGGGTGGTCCTCGTCGTGATCAGCCTGGCGATGTTCGGGAACTACTACGCGTACGACGCGATCAGCCCGGTCGCCGACCTGCTGCGCGACCAGCTCGGGTTCTCGGACCGGAACATCGGCACGCTGAACGCGATCTACAGCCTGCCCAACGTGCTGATGGTGCTGGTGGGCGGGATCATCATCGACCGGATCGGCGTGAAGCGCGCCACCGTCCTGTTCGGAGCGCTCTGCTTCCTGGGCGCGATGGTCACGGCCGCCACCGACCGGTTCCTCGTCATGGCCGCGGGCCGCCTGGTGTTCGGGCTGGGCGCCGAGTCCCTGATCGTGTCGGTGACCGTGGGGATCGCCCGCTGGTTCAAGGGACGCGAGCTGAGCTTCGCGTTCGGCGTGAACCTGACGATCGCGCGCCTCGGTTCGTACCTGGCGCTGAACTCCCCCACCTGGGCGCGCCCGGCGTACGACGACTGGCAGGCCCCGCTGCTCCTGGCGGTCGGCTTCGCCACGTTCTGCGTGCTGGGCGCGCTGATGTACTGGGTTCTCGAGAACCGGGCGGAGCGGCGCTACGACCTCGGCGAGGCCGGTGACACGGACCGGGTGCAGTGGTCCGAGCTGTTCGCCTTCCCGCGCTCCTACCTGTGGGTCGTGCTCCTGTGCGTGACCTTCTACTCGGCCATCTTCCCGTTCCAGACGTTCGCCATCAAGTACTTCCAGGACGCGCACGGGGCGAGCCGCGAGCACGCCGGCTTCCTGTCCAGCATCATCACGCTGTTCTCGATGATCTTCACGCCCCTGTTCGGCCTCTGGGTGGACCGCGTGGGGCGGCGCTCGCTGTTCATGATGGGGGGCTCCCTGCTGCTCGTCCCCGTCTACCTGGTGATGGCCTACACCGAGCTTCCGCTGTGGGCCCCCATGGCCACCATGGGCGTCGCCTTCTCGCTCGTCCCCGCGGTGATGTGGCCGTCGGTCGCCTACCTCGTCCGCGAGGCGCGTCTCGGAACCGCCTACGGGCTGATGACGATGGTCCAGAACATCGGCCTGTTCGGGTTCAACGTGGCGATCGGCTGGGCGAACGACCTCGCGGGCGCCGGACCCGCGAACCCGGGCGGCTACGCGCCGGGGATGTGGATCTTCTCGGTGCTCGGCTTCCTCGGCTTCTTTTTCTCCTGGATGCTGCGCCGCGAGGAGACGGGGCCCCGGGCCCACGGCCTGGAGACGATCACCGTGGCCCGCACGCGGGCGGCGGAGGCGTGACGGGGCGCGCGGCCCGGGCGGAGGCGTGACGGGGCGCGCGGCCCGGGGGGAGGGGACGCCGGCCCCGCGGCCGGCTCAGTCGCGGTAGGGGTCCCAGACGTCGGGCCCCGCCATGACCACGACGAGCGGCCGCAGGACGTGCAGGACCTCGATGGTCGGTCCCTGCGCGGCGAGCACGTCCGGCAGGCGGCGATACACGTGCGGGCTCTCGTCCAGTCCGCCGCCCCGCAGCACGACCCCCTTCCGGCGCACCCAGTCCTGCATCATCTCCGGCGTGACCCGGCCCGGGCGGACCACCTCGCCGGTGCGGCGGCGCACCTTGCCGCGCGCCGCCGTGCGGCTCATCACGCGGCCCGCCCCGTGCACCGTGGAGAACAGGGACCGCCGCTGCAGCCCGGCCGCCTCGCTGCCTTCGTCCGGCGCGGCGCCGCGGAGGATCACCGCGTCGTCGCCCATCGAGCCGCCCACGAAGCCCTCCTGCCCGGGAAACGCCGGCGTGGCGCCCTTGCGCACCACGATCCACTCGCGGCCGTCGTGCGTCTCACGCCACGCGAAGTTGTGGTGGTTGTGCACGAGCTCCCGCTCGCGCGCGCCCAGCAGCCCGACCACCTTCCGGGCGACCCACTCCCGCCCCGCGTACGCGTATCGCCCGGCGAGCGTCATCAGGGCCCAGTAGTCCTGCCCGAGCGGCGCATCGAGCGGCAGCACCACCTCGGCCTCCGGGACCCGCGTTCCCCAGGGCCGGTCCTGCCCGAGGGCCAGGAAGCCGGATGCCACGGCGTGCCCGAAGCCGCGGCTGCCGAAGTGGACCCCGACCCAGACCGCGTCTCGTTCGTCCGCGAACACGTCGACGTAGTGGTTGCCGCTCCCGACGGTCCCCAGCTGGGCCCGGGCCCGGTCGCGCAGTTTCTCCCGGAAGGGCGCGGGCACGGCCTCCCAGGCCGGGTCGTCGAACAGCGGGTGATCGACGGGGGCATCGTCGGATCGGTTCGTGCGCCCGAGCCCGAAGCTGATCGTGGCGGCGATCTCGTCCGCGAGGCCCTGCAGGGTGCGCTCTCGCTCCGCACCCTGCGGCCCGAGGTCGGCGAGGGCCAGGTCGGTACGGATCGCGGCGTTCCCGCACGCGATGTCGAATCCCACGCCGACGACCGACACCCGGTCGTCGTACGCCGCCACGCCGCCGATCGGCATCACGAAGCCGAGGTGTCCGTCGGCCATCAGGGCGACCCGCACCGCGCCGCGGGCGACGTCCTCGAGCTGGGCGAGCGTGTTCGCGTCGTGCGTGCCGAAGATGTGCATCGGGCGGTCTCCCGCGGACGGGGGCCGGATCTCGTGCGTCCCGTTCCCTACCCCGGAGCCGGGCCGCGGGTCGGTGTCCTCCGTCGGTGGGGGACGGTAGGTTTCGGAAAGGCGGGCCGTGCCCCGTGCCGCCCCTGGACCTCCACCCGTCAGACAGGAAGAAGGAAGGCACATGATCGATCCCGTCGTCCTCGCGCTCGTCGCCGGCCTCGCCTTTCTCCTCGGCCTGATGTTCGGGCTCGTCTGGTGGCAGAGGGCCCGTACGGCAGCGGCGGCGGAGCTGCGGACGCTGGCCGAAACCCGCGAGCGGGAGGCCTCCGGGCTGCGGGAGGAGATCGCGGCGCTCCGCCAGGCCCGGGCCGCCGACGCGGACAAGCTGACGTGGAGCGAGGAAGCGGAGCGGCGCCTGCGCGAGGCGTTCGAGGCGCTCGCCGGCCAGACGCTGCGCCGCAACGCGGAGAGCTACACGGCGCAGGCCAAGGAAGGAATGCAGGGGCTCATCGGGCCGCTGCAGGAAAAGCTCAGGAGCCTCGACGAGCACGTCCGCGAGCTCGAGAAGCGGCGCGAGGGCGCCTACTCCGCCATGCAGGCCCAGCTCCGCGACCTGAAGGAGACGCACCGGCAGCTCCACGAGAGCACAACGAACCTGCGCGCCGCCCTGAAGTCGCCCACGGCCCGCGGCCGCTGGGGCGAGGTCCAGCTGCGGCGCGTGGTGGAGATGGCGGGACTGGAGCGCCACGTGGACTTCGACGAGCAGACGGGCGAGGGCGGGGACGGCCGGCCCGACCTCATCGTGCGGCTGCCCGGCGGCGGCATCCTCCCCGTGGACGCGAAGGTGCCGCTCGACGCCTACCTCTCGGCGATGGAGACGGAAGACGACGATGCGCGCCGCCGCCACCTCGCCGCGCACGCGCAGGCTCTGCGGGCACGCGTGCGCGAGCTGAGCCAGAAGGCCTACTGGGAGCAATTCGCGGCCACACCCGGGTTCGTGGTGATGTTCGTTCCCAACGAGGCCTGCCTGGGGGCGGCGTTCCAGGAGGACGCGAACCTGTTCGAGTACGCCACCGAGCGGAAGGTGCTGGTGTGCTCGCCCGTGAACCTGTACGCGCTGCTCAAGGCCGTGGCGTTCGGGTGGCAGCAGCAGGAGATCACCGACAACGCGATGAAGATCGCCGCCGAGGGCAGCGAGCTCTTCTCGCGCATCGGTAAGTTCATATCTCTATACGGCGATGTCGGCAAACACCTCGAGCGTTCCGTGAAGGCCTACAACGCCGCCACGGGCTCGCTCGAACGGCGGCTGATGCCCGCGGTCCGCCGGTTCCGCGACCTGGGGCTGGGAAGCGGCGACGTGGACGAGCCGCCGCGCCTGGACAGCTCGCCCTCGCAGCCCTCCCCGCCGGACGGGGAGGGCTGAACGCTCAGTCGCCGGCGGCTGCGACCGAGTACCGGTCCTCGGAGGGCCGGGGCACGATGCGGGGCGAGAAGTCCGGCGCGTGGAGCGCCACCTGTCCCTGCCGGGCATAGTTGATCGCCTCGCCCAGGACGCGCGCCGCCTCCTGCGGGGCGTGGAAGCCCATGCTGTTCTCGGCCTCCACGAAGTCGATGTAGAACTGGGCGCGGCGCTGCATCTCCACGGCCGCTTCGAAGCCCGCGTCCGACCGGCCGTTCTCCCGCTCCGCGCCGATGTCCTCGATCAGGTCGACGAGGGCATCGAGCGCCTGGTCCCGCAGGCGGGCCGTGTTCACCTGGATCCGCTCCGCCCGCTGCTTCAGCTCCTCCGATTCCACCGGGTGGCAGGTTCGGCAGGCGTTGTCGATCGACAGCAGGGGGCTGCGGACGTGGTGATCGCTGATCTTCTGCGCGCCGCTGCGCAGGTAGGGCATGTGGCAGTCCGCGCATGCGACGCCGCCGCGGGCATGGACGCCCTGGTTCCACATCTCGAACTCCGGGTGCTGGGCCTTGAGGACCGGGGCGCCCGTGATCGCGTGCGTCCAGTCCTTGAACCCGATCTCCTGGTAGTACTCGTAGATGTCGTCGGCGCGCATCCCGTTCGTCCACGGGTACGTGAGACGCTTCCCCTCGCCCCGGAAGTAGTATTCCACGTGGCACTGCCCGCACACGAAGGAGCGCATCTCCTGCCGCGTGGCGTCCCGGTTCGGATCGTAGTCCTCGATCCCCTCGACGGCCGCCTTCCAGGCCCGGATCCCCTCCAGGAAGGCCGGCCGCGTGACGCGAAGCCGCATCGTCACCGGCTCGTGGCAGTCCACGCAGGCGATGGCCCGGTCCGCGTGCCTTCGCGCCTCCTCGTAGGGCATCGCGTTCAGGCGCTCGAAGCCGAGCGTCATGTCGCCGTCTCCCACCTGCCGGTAGACCACGGCCAGGGAGGCGTGGCAGTTCAGGCAGGTGCCGGGCTGTCCCACCGCCTGGCGCTCGGTGAACGTCTGGTCCTCGAGCATGTAGGCATGCCCCCGCTCCTCGCGGAAGTCCCGCGCGAAGGCGTAGCCCGCCCACATCGTCTTCAGCCGCGTGTCCTCCTCGATCTTCGACTGCGCGACGACCGAGCGCGGATCCGCCTCGGTCGGCGTTCGCGGCACCGCCTCGCTGCCCCCGAAGCGCGTCCGCACCTGGTCCGCCGTGCGGAGGTAGCGCTCGTACTGCTTCGGGAAGTTCTGCCCCCACACGGCCGGGTCCTCGGTCGTGTCGGTGACCTCGGCGACCTGGAAGAAGGGGGTCCGGGCCTCCTGCTTGCGCTCGAAGATGTTGAGAAGCAGGGCCAGGGCCGCGACCGCCGCGAAGGCGGCCACGAGGCCCACCAGCGTCAGGTTCCGGAAGGATGGGGCGCGCTTGTCGCTCATCGTGTCGTCCTCTCCAGGTTCCCGGTCCCGCGCGCCGCGCGCGGGCCGCTCCGTCGCATCAGTCCGCGTGTCCGACCGTCGCGTGGCAGCGCAGGCAGTCGACGGGCGCCAGCGCCGCCGGCTCCATCATCGCCACGACGTCCCCATGGCAGCTGCGGCAGCGGGCCTGGGTCACCGCGCGGTTGGACGGCTTGATGCGGATCGGCTCCTCGAAGTCGCCCCGCGTGAAGTGGAACGAGTGCCAGAAGCCGTTCCGCGCCTTGGTCACGTACTTCGCCACCAGCGGCTTCGGGGTGTGGCAGTCGTTGCACGTCGCGACCGACCGGTGGCTGCCCCGCAGCCATCCGTCGAACTGCGGGTCCATGATGTGGCAGTTCACGCAGGCGGCCGGGTCGTCGTGCAGGTACGAGCCACCGTGGCCGTACACGAAGGTGAAGCCGGCCGTGCCCGCCGCGATCCCGATCAGCGCCGCGAGGACCGCGAATCCCGCGGAGCCGCCGCGCGACCGACGGTCGGCCGCACCGCCGGGCCGTCCCTCGCCGCTCACGATCCCCGCCCCCCGGGCCAGGCCAGGGTCATCTGCAGGTACCCCCAGTAGACGACATCGTCGTCCGCGGCGAAGGCCGGAAGGAGCCCGGAAGCGAGCTCCTCGGGAGCGAACAGCCCGATTCCGCCCTCCAGCCGCAGGGGCGCGGCGGGCCGCCACGTGCCCACCACGTCGAGCTCCGTGCCCAGCGAGCGCCGGGCGAGTCGCTCCTCCGCCGTCCAGAACCGGTGCAGGTCGAGGCGGACGGTCGTCGCGCGGCCCGTGTCGAGGGAAGCCCGCAGGATCCCGTCGATGAGGCCGGCGCGGTCGAGCTGACCGGGGATGTCGAGCAGGAGATCCATGTACCCGTAGAACTTGTGGTTCGTCGCGTACAGGGTGTTGAAGGCCTCGTCATCTCCCGCGCCGGGCGTCTCGTCTCCCGAGAGCACGTCGACCTGGGCCGAGAACGTGCCGCGTCCCGCCGTGACGCCGGCCCGCCCGCTGAGGAACCACGCCTCGCGATCGGGACCCAGCTGTACGGCCCCCGCCCCCTCGTACAGGAACGGGGCACGCCGGCCGTGCAGGCGCAGGTTCACCGTCCACGACTCGTCGGTCACGGCGTTCCGGTCCACCAGCGCCGTGAGCTCTGCCGTCACCGGCCCGAACGTCCGGGCCGCGAAGCCGCCCGCCAGCCACCCGTCCTCGTCCTCGCCCTCGTTGCCCTGCGGATCGAGACCCGTCGCCACGAGCGCGTCCCGCTCCCCGACGTTGAACCAGAAGGCCGACCAGTCGAAGCCGCCGCCCGCCCCGCGGACGCGAACGCCGTCGAACACCCGGCCGGTGTTCGTCCAGCCGACCGCCCCCACGAGCCGCTCGTCCGCCAGGATCACGCGCTGGCGGCCCAGCCGGACCCGCGGACCGTCCTCCCGGCCGATCTCGACCCAGCCCTGGTGGAGGTCGAGACGGTCCGCGCTCGCGTCGGTCAGCGTGTTCGTCTCCTCGCCCCACGCCCGGGAGTCCTGTACCTGGGCGTAGGCCCGCAGCCAGTCCTCCCAGCTCACGAGGGCCCCCAGCCGGACACGCGACAGCACCGCGGCGTCGTCCCCCTCCTCGGCGGTCCGGGCGTCCCACTCGCCCCGCTGCCGGATCTCGCCGTCGAACGTCACGTCAGGGACGGCGGGCGCGGTCTGGGCCGGGAGCCGGGTCGGGCCGCGCAGGAGGGTGAGAGCCGACAGCGCCACGAGAAGGACCGCGCCGCCTCGGAGAACGCCATGCAGGGTACGGTACGGGGACGCCATCGCAACGCCTTTCGCGGCCGTCGACCAGCGCCTGGGGTGGAAACGACGGGGGCAACGATACGGCGCCCCCGACCCTCCCGCAACGGCGCCGTGCGGGCCTTTCCGTGATCCCTGCGGGCCCCTACCCTGTCGTCGATGACAGGCCGCGACGGAGGGGACCCGGGAGAGAAGGAAGGAGTGGGCATGGGCAGCCGCCCCCGCAGCCGTCGTGCCGCTCCGCCGGCGCGGGTCGGGTGCGGGGCAGCCGGGCTCGCGGCCGTCGGCTTCCTCGCGGTCGGCGGCACGCTCGCCGCGGCCCCGCCCGCGTCCGCCCAGCAGGAGCACCGCGACCCGCCGACCGCCGTCGCGGCACCCGACCCGGCACGCTCCTTCCGGCTGGTGAACGTGACGGTGATCGACGTCCGCGACGGGACGCGCCTGCGCGACCGGGCCGTCACGGTGGTCGATGGCCGCATCGCCTCCCTCGACTCCACGCCCGGTCCGGCCGGACGCCCGCGGGAGCCGGACGGGCTCGCCACGATCGACGGCGGCGGCGGGTACGTGATTCCCGGGCTGTGGGACATGCACGGACACGCCCTGCCCGGCGCGGGCGGGACCGCCGCCGACTGGTGGGAGCCCGACCCGGAGACGGCGTTTCCGCTGCTGCTCGCCAACGGCGTGACCGGCCTCCGGGACATGTGGGGCACCCTCGAGGGCATCGCCCGGGTCGAGCGGCAGCGGCGGTTCCGGGGCACGGCGATGCCGCGCCTGCTGTCGCCCGGGGGCATCGTGGACGGTCCCGTGCCGTACTACCCGAACCTCATCGCCGTGACCTCGACGGCCGAGGCGGTCCGTGCCGTCGACTCCCTGCGCGCCGGCGGCGCCGACTTCATCAAGGTCTACACCTCCCTGCCGCCCGCCCTGTACCGGGCGGTCGTCGACCGGGCGCGCGAGGTCGGACTGCGGGTGGCCGGCCACGTTCCGGCCGCCGTGCGCGCCGCCGATGCGGCGCGCGCCGGGCACGCCGCCATCGAGCACCTGTACGGGATCCTGGAGGGCTGCTCGATCGACGAGGACCGGCTGCTGGCCGACGAGGTCCGTTTCCTGGACGCGCGCGCGGCGGGCCGCACGGACGTCCGCACCGACCGGGCCTGGTTCGGGCGGCTGCTGGAAACACAGGACGCCGACCGCTGTCGGGCCCTGGCGGAGGTGCTCGCGCGCGAGGGCGTCCACCTGGTTCCGACCCTCACCGCGTTCGAGGGCGTGTTCCGGCTGCGCGACCCGTTCGCCGCGGAGGATCCGCGCCTCGCCTACGTGGACCCGCGGGCCCGCTCGTTCTGGGGACCGTTCAACTACGACGAGACGCGCGCCTTCGCGGCCCGCGACTGGGAGCTTCGCGCGCGCCGGCTGCGGCGTCTCCGCGAGGTGGTCGGCGTCATGGCGGCTTCGGGCGTCCCCGTCCTGGCCGGCACCGACTTCCATCCGACGATCGCCTTCACGTTCCCGGGTTTCAGCCTGCACGACGAGCTCGAGAACCTCGTGGAGGCGGGACTGTCCCCCCTCGCGGCCCTGCAGGCGGCCACGTGGACGGCCGCCCGCTTCCTGGAGGCCACCGACAGTCTGGGCGTCGTCGCGCCGGGCCGCCTGGCGGACTTCGTCCTGCTCGCGGCCGATCCCCTGGAGCGGATCGGCAATACGCGTGGGATCCGCGCGGTTTCGCTGGGAGGACGGTGGCTTCCCCGCGACACGCTCGACGCGTGGCTGGCCGGCGTGGAGAGCCGGCACCGGGACCGCGTGGCGGCCCGGACCGCGGCGCTGCCGGGCGGCGCGGTGCGCACGGAGCGGTGGCAGGGACTGCGCGACGGACTCGAGTTCCTGTTCCTGCTCGACCCGGTGCGAGGCGACGGGGTGGAGGTGCCGTCGTTTCTCGAGCCGCTGCGTGCGGCCGATCTCGCCGGGGCCGACCCCTCGGTGGACGCGCTGCTGCGCGCCAACCCGGAGTTTCGCGACTGGCTCGTGTCGGGTCTCGAGCTCCTGGTCGCAGACTCGGCGCGGTTCGGCGACGCTCCCCCCCGACGACGGGCCGCGGCCCGCTGGTGGCTCGCGGCCGTGCCCGCCGATTCCGCGCCGGCCCTGCCCGCGGCCGCCGGCGGACCGGGACGCATCCTGCTCGGCTCCTGGGGCGACGGATCGGGCCGGACGGGTTCGGTCTCGGTGCGCGTGTTCCGCAGCGGGACTCGCGCCTTCACGCTCGCGGACCTGTCGCTGCGCCTCGATCTGGTCTGCACGCCGGGAGGAGCCCGCGGCCCGCTGCCCCGCGACCCGGCGGAGACCGTCGTCTACTGGGAGGCGGACCGGGTTCCGCACCGCTACGAGCTCGAGACGGCGGCCGGACTCGCCGGCCGGGACTGCGACCTGCGCGTGTCGGCGGACGGGCTCCATCCGCTGGCCCCGGCGCTCCGCCGCGCGCCGTTCCTTCCCGGGCCGCAGTTCGGCGCCCGGCTGGTCGAGTCGGGTCGCCGCCGCGCCGCCCTGTACCGGATCGACTGACGCCCGGGCCGGCGTCCCTTGCCCGGCCCCCGGCCCTTGCCCGGCCCGCGCCGCTTTCGTATTCCCGACCGGAGACGATACGCTCCCCTCGCAGAGGAATTCGGACCGTCCCATGTCGCATGATTCGATCGCCGTCGTGGACTTCGGCGGCCAGTACGCACACCTCATCGCCACGCGCGTCCGGCGCCTCGGCGTCCGGGCCGACATCCGGCAGCCCGAGGATTCCGTCGCGGCCTTCGCGGCCTGTCGTGGGATCATCCTCTCGGGAAGCCCGAGTCTCGCCTCCCGGGGCGAGGACTCGGACTACACGCGCGAGATCTACGACCTGGACATGCCGATCCTCGGCTTCTGCTTCGGCCACCAGGAGATCGCGAAGCACTACGGCGGTGCGGTGGTCCACGGCGGCCGCCAGTGGGGGCGGGCCGACCTCCATCTCACCGGCGAGCACCCCCTGTTCGCCGGGCTCGGGCCGGCCGAGCGCGTGTGGATGAGCCACTACGACAGCGTGGCCTCCGTGGGCCCGGAGTTCGAGGAGCTCGGATGGAGCGACACCGGGGACGGCGGCGCGCCGCACCGCTACGCGGCGATCGGATCGGATTCGCTGCGACGCTACGGGTTCCAGTTCCACCCGGAGGTGGACGACACGGAGCACGGCACCGAGATGATCGCGAACTTCGTGTTCGGCATCTGCGGCTGCCGGCCCACGTGGACCATGGAGCGGTTCCTGGAGGAGGAGATCGAGCGCCTGCGGACGCAGGTGGGAGACCGCTCCGTGTTCCTGCTCGCGTCCGGCGGCGTGGATTCCACCGTGGCGGCGACGCTCCTGGCCCGCGCCCTCGGGCCGGAGCGGATCGACCTGCTGCACATCGACAACGGGCTGATGCGCAAGGACGAGAGCGCCGCGGTCCTGCGGTTCTTCCACGACCTCGGCCTCGGGTCCCACGTCCACTTCGTGGATGCCGGTGACCGGTTCCTGTCCGCCCTCGCGGGGCTCATCGAGCCCGAGGCGAAGCGGCGGGCGATCGGCGACACGTTCGTCGCCGTCTTCGAGGACGAGGCGCGCCGCCTCGGGGTGGAGGAGCACCTGCTGGGCCAGGGGACGATCTACCCCGACACGATCGAGACGGGCGGGACGAAGCGGGCCGACACGATCAAGACCCACCACAACCGGGTGCCGGTGATCGAGGAGTGGATCGCCGCGGGCCGGGTCGTCGAGCCGCTGGCCGACCTCTACAAGGTGGAAGTGCGCGAGCTGGGCGAGAAGCTCGGCATCCCGCGGGAGCTCGTGTGGCGCCACCCCTTCCCCGGCCCGGGGCTCGGGGTGCGACTCCTCTGCTCCGCCGGGCGGACGGACGAGGACGGGCTCGAGGAGATCGCGCCGCTCGTCTCGGAGCTGGGCCGCCGGTTCGGAGTGGAGGCGGATGCGCTGCCGATCCGGTCCGTGGGGGTGAAGGCCGACCTGCGCGCCTACGAGCGTCCGGTGCTGCTGACCGGCGAGGCCGCCTGGGAGACGCTGCTGCAGGCCGCGTCGACGTTCACGGCCGAGGTTCCCGGCATCAACCGCTGCATCTGGAACCTGTCCCCGACACCTCCGGCGACGGCGGTCCCGCTGGCGGCCACGGTCACCCGGCCGCGCCTCGACGTGCTCCGCGAGGCCGACCACCTCGTCATGCAGGGGCTGCGACGGCACGGACTGTACGACGAGGTGTGGCAGTGCCCCACGGTGCTGGTACCGCTCGACCTGGCGGGCGATGGCGGAGAGCTCGTGGTGATCCGGCCGATCCGGTCGCGACGCGCCATGACCGCCACGCCGGTCCAGCTTCCGCCGGCGCTCCGCGAAGAGCTTCGCCGATCGCTGCTCGCGCTCGCCGGGGTGAACGCCGTCGCCCTGGACGTCACCTCCAAGCCTCCCGGCACGATCGAGTGGGAGTGACGGGGTGTCCCCGCTGACCCGGCACACGGGGCCGGGGCCGGTGCGGCGCCTCCTGCCCGCCCTGCTCGCCGGCCTGGTGGTGCTCGCCGCGCTGCAGGTGGCGCGGCGGCTGACCCTCCGCCCGGGCGGAGAGACGTCCTCCGACGCGGCGCCGGCTCCGCTCGCGCTCCCGGAGCTGGTCGGCTGCTGGGAGCTGGATGCCGGCGCCTGGACGTTCGCCGACTCGGCGGCCGAGGACGCGGATGCGGCGCTGCCGCCCCTGCTCGCGTTGCCGGACCGGCTGCTGCTGCTGCCCGACTCGATCGACGAGTGGCGGCGCGAGGAGCGCACCTACCGGGCCGTCCCCGTAGCCGGCCCCGCCGACGCGGCACTCGCGGCCTCGCTGCGCTGGTTTCCTCGCGGCGACACGCTGTGGCTCGTCTGGTCGGACCGGCGGGTGCGGGCCGGCATCGCCCTGCGGCGGCGCGGCGACCGGCTCGTCGGGGCGGGACGCGCGATCCTGCCCGCGGGCGAGGGACGCGGACCGCTCGACGCGCGCGTCCAGGCGGCCGCGTGGAAGGTCAACTGCGCGACGGGGCTGCGGGACACGCCGCGCCGGGGGCCACGGCGATGAGCGAGCCGGCCGGCTGGGAGGTCCTCGCCCGCTTCGCGGCCCGCTGGGAGGCCGAGGTCCTGCTCGAGGCGCTCCGCGCCGCCGACATCCCGGCCGTCCTGTCCGGTCCGGAGACCGGCATCTTCGGCCCGGGGTTCGCGGGAGGCACGTCCCGGGGCGTGGAGGTTCGGGTCCCCTTCCTGTTCCGGGACGAGGCGATCCGGATCCGCCGGACGTTCGCCCCGGACGCGCCGGGGCCGGAGCCGGACGACCCGCCGCCCGACGCCGCCTGAGGCGCCGTCGCCCCGGCGCCCCCGGTCGCGCAGCCGGCGGCGGGGCGGGGGAACCGGCGGCGGGGCGCGGCAGTATTTCGTCCCGACCGGCCCGTACGTCCCGATCGACCCCTGCACAGGAGGCCCCCGTGCCGCACCGTCGCCCGCCTGCCCGCCGGCTCGCCCCGGCCTTCGCCGTCCTAGCTGTGGCCGCGGCCGCCTCCTCGGTGCCCTCCGCACGGGCCCAGGAGGCATCCGCCGCGCGAGCCCGGGAGGCCGAGGGCCCGGGCGGGACCCTCGTGGTGGTGAACAAGGCGGGCGCCAGCGCGACGCTGCTGGACGTCGCCACCGGCCGGACCCTGGCGGAGATTCCCGTGGGAGAGGGCCCGCACGAGGTCGTGGTGTCCGCGGACGGGTCGACCGCCGTCGTGACGGTGTACGGCGGCCGCGTGCCGGGTGACCGCCTGGCGGTGATCGACGTGGCGGACGGGACCCTGCGCCGCACCATCCGCCTGGGTGAGCACCGGCGACCACACGGCATCGCCTTCCTGCCGGGGGACCGCGAGGCCCTCGTGACCTCCGAGTCTTCCGGCCACGTGGTGCGCGTCGACATCGAGACCGGCGACATCGTGCAGGCCCTGCCGACGGAGCAGGACGGCAGCCACATGCTCGCGCTGGCAGCGCCCGCGGGCCGCGTCTGGACGAGCAACCTGGGCGATGCATCCCTGACCGGCATCGACCTGGCGGCGGGCCGGCCGGTCCAGTTCCTCGCCGTGCCGCCACAGCCCGAGGCGATCGGCGTCACCCCCGACGGCGTCGAAGTGTGGTTCGGCAGCAACGCGGCCCGGTCGGTCGGCGTGGCGGAGCCCGCCAGCGGCGACGTGGAGATCGTGCTCGAAGACATGGGACGTCCCTACCGCACCCTGGTGACGCCCGATGCCCGCCACGTGCTGGTGCCCGACTACGGAAGCGACCAGTTGATCGTCGTCGACCGCGCGGAGCGCACGGTTCGGCACGCCATCACGTTTCCGGGCGGCGGTCCGCAGGGCATCGCGGTGGCGGACGACGGGCGGACGGCCTTCCTGTCGCTCAGCGCGGTCGACCGGGTGGCGCTGATCGACCTCGAGACGGGCGAGGTGCTGCGTCTGCTCGAAGCCGGGCCCCGTCCCGACGGGGTCGCCTGGTCGCCCCTGGAGGCCCCGGCCTCACCCTGAGGCCGGTCGCGGATGGGCGCGGCGGGCCGCGGCCAGCCGTTCCGGCGTCCCGATCTCCCACCACGCGGCCGTCCCGGCGTCGAAGGGAGCGATCCGCTCGCCGGCCGCCGCGAGGTGCAGGTAGGCGTCCACGATCGAGAAGACCTCCTTCTCGCCCGACAGCAGCCCGAGGATCCGCGGCGACACGACGTGCACGCCGGTGAAGGCCAGCCGCCGCACGGGGCCGCGCGGCGCCCGCGCCGTGTCCTCGCGTCCCCCGTCCGCGTGGACGCGGGCGCACAGCCCCAGCGGGTCGAAGGCGAGGAGGCGGGACGCTCGGCGCTCGTGTACGGCCAAGGTGGCGAGCCGTCCGTCGTCGGCCCGGTGCGCGGCCACCAGCGCCCGCAGGTCGAAGCCGGTCAGGACGTCCACGTTGTGCAGGAGGATCGGCCGGTCGCCGTGCAGCAGGGGCGCCGCCAGGCGCAGGCCGCCGCCCGTCTCGAGAGGACGCGCGGGCTCCGGGGACAGCATGAGCTCGGCGGGCTCGGCGCCCGGCCGGGTCGTCGGGGCGCTCCGCATGAGAGCCGCCAGCCGATCGACTTCGTCCGCCACCCGGGCGAGGTGCGCGTGCGCGTTCACCACGATCCGCTCCGCCCCGGCGGCGGCGAGGCGGCGCACGGTCCTCTCGAGCATCGTCACGCCGCCCACGTCGACGAGGGCCTTCGGCGTCTCGAGGGTCAACGGGCGGAGGCGCCGCCCGAGACCGGCGGCGAACACGAGCGCGTCCAGCCCCCCGCCCCCCTGCACCGGCGCATCCACCGCCCCCGTCACGGCCAGAACGGCTCCTCTCGGTGGTGCAGCCGCACCTCGACTTCCGGAAACGCGCGCCGCAGGTCCCCGGCGAGCCGCTCCGCGAAGAACACCGACCGGTGCTGCCCGCCCGTGCAGCCGAACGCGACGGTGAGGGAGCTGAATCCCCGCTCCAGGTAGGTACGGACCTGGTCCTCGACGAGTCCCCGCGTGCGCTCCCGGAACGGTCGCGTCTCCTCGGCCCGCTCCAGGTACGCGGCCACCTCCGGGTCGCGTCCGGTGCACGCGCGATACCGCTCCTCGCGGCCCGGGTTCGGCAGCGCCCGGCAGTCGAACACGAAGCCGCCTCCGTGACCTCCGACGTCGTCCGGATAGCCGCGGCGGTAGCTGAAGCTGACCACCGTCACGGTCAGCCGCCCGGGGTCGGGATCCGGCCCGGGCCGGCGGTGCGCGAAGCGCCGCGCGATGTCGGACAGGACGCGCTCCAGCTCCGGCAGGCTCACGGGAAGGCCCCCGGCCAGGATCGCCTCCAGGTTCCGCGCCGCGAACGGAACGCTGCGCAGGAAGTGCGGCTTCCGCTCGAAGAAGCCGCGGTATCCGTAGGCGCCGAGGGCCTGCAGGATGCGGACGAGCACGAATCCCGGGAAGTGCCGCAGGAACTCCTCCGGGCGGACGGCATCCCGCTCCGCGAGCCGGCCCAGGTAGCGGTCCAGGAGCCTCCCGCGGACCGTCTCGGGCAGGTCCGCCTTCGCGTCGTAGAGCAGCGACGCGATGTCGTAGGCGAGCGCTCCCCGCCGGCCGCCCTGGTAGTCGAGGAACCAAGGCTCTCCGTCGCGCAGCATCACGTTTCGGGACTGGAAGTCCCGGTACAGGAAGTGGTCGGAATCCGCCTCGAGCAGGAAGGCGCACAGCCGCCCGAAGTCCGCCTCGAGCCGGGCCTCGTGAAACGGCACGCCGGCGAGCTTGCAGAAGTGGTACTTGAAGTAATTGAGGTCCCAGAGGATGGACTGCTCGTCGAACGCGCCGCGCGGACAGGCCACCGCGTAGTCGACCACCCGGTGCCCGTCGAGCTGGAAGCGGGGCAGCCAGTCCACCACCCGTTCGTAGGCCGGGAGGACCGATTCGGGAAAGCCCTCCCCCGCCGCCCGTGCCTCCTCCAGCGCCCCGAACAGGGTCGTGTCGCCGAGGTCCTCCTCCAGCCACACGCCCCTCGCCTCATCGGCGACGAAGATGTCCGGAACTGGGAATCCGGCCGTTCGGAAGGCGGACGAGAACGAGAGAAAGGCGCGGTTCTCCTCCGCGTCGGGCCCGTGCGCGCCGATGACCGTCCCCACGCCCGGAGCGCGAAGCCGGCGGTACCGGCGCGACGACCCGTCGCCCGCCATCGGCAGGACGGCGTCCGGCTCGACGCCGAAGTGATCTCGGAACAGCTCCAGGATCCGTTCCTGCACGGGACCTCCGAT